>DAWDAD010000030.1:0-32334 GCA_052356385.1 Prevotella sp. | reverse complement strand
CATTTATTAAGATATTTAAACCTTTTTATATGGCAGGCACCCTCTGCTATATGCTGCTCATCAGAATCTGACTACACACATTTCTCCATCAACACAAAGGTGATGAAGCCCAGGAGAAGAGCGTAGGTGGCTTGCTTCTGAAAGCCATGGGCATGGGTTTCGGGAATCATCTCATCGCTCGTTACATAAAGCATGGCGCCACCGGCAAAGCCCAACATCACGGGGAGGAAGGTGGAAGAGGCTGAACCCAAACCGAAACCCAACAGAATACCTACCACTTCGAGCAAAGCGATGAAAATGGAAATAAAAAAGGTGCGGACTGCTGTAACACCAGCCATCATCAAAGGAGCAATAATCACCATACCCTCAGGGATGTTCTGCAGGGCGATGCCGAAGGATACCCCCCACTCCGTTGCTCCCTCTGCCGAACAGACACTCACTCCAGCAGCCATGCCTTCGGGCAGTTTATGTAGGGCTATCGCCATCACGAAAAGCATCACATGACTGAGCCTGGCATTGTTGCGATGCTCCTCGGGGTCGAGTCCCGTGATATGATGAAGATGGGGAGTCACCAGATCGAGCACGTTCAAAAAAAGGGCACCTGCCATTACGCCAATCACTACCAGCCACCAAAGTCCGGTCTGCTCGAAGGCTGGCACTATCAGTCCCAACGTGGAAGCTGCCAGCATGATTCCGGCACAATATCCCAATACGGCATCGTTCCATTTATGAGGCAACTCCTTGACGAAGAAACCCAGAATGGCACCGATAATGGTGGCACAGCAAAGTCCGGCTGCACTAATCAATACGTTTGTCATAATCAATATAATATATCGAAGTTATCCAGTTAAACACATGAAGATGCAGATACATCATAGAAGAAAAAAAGCATGGACAACCCTCACAGTCATCCATGCCCATCTATTTCGTATCTGATCTATTCAGTTATTACTAATTATGTTTTGTTATGGTGAAATTGGTGTTTTCCAATTTCATATCATCATTCCTATTTCAACTTCTTATAACCATAAGCAGCGCTATTGCCCAACTGCTCTTCGATGCGGATAAGCTGGTTGTACTTAGCCATACGGTCGGTACGGCTCATAGAACCCGTCTTAATCTGACCAGAGTTTGTTGCTACGGCAATATCGGCAATCGTAGTGTCCTCAGTTTCACCAGAACGATGGGAAGTAACGGTGGTGTAACCATGACGATGAGCCATCTCGATAGCATCCAGTGTCTCGGTGAGAGAACCAATCTGGTTTACCTTGATGAGGATAGAGTTAGCAGCACCCATCTTGATACCCTTTTCCAGGAACTTCACGTTGGTAACAAAGAGGTCGTCACCTACCAACTGGCAACGGTCGCCGATGGCAGCTGTCAACTTCACCCAGTTGTCCCAATCGTTCTCATCAAGACCATCCTCGATAGAATCAATAGGATATTTGGTAATCAGTTCTTCCAGGAACTTGATCTGCTCAGCAGCAGTCAGTTTTTTACCATTAGGATCCTTCTTCTTGCCATCCTTCAACTGGCGGTAATCGTAGAACCACTCACCATTCTCCTGAACGGCAAACTCGCTGGCAGCACAGTCCATGGCAATCTTCACATCCTTTCCTGGCTCATAACCGGCATCCTTAATAGCCTGGCAGATGCTGTCGAGCGCATCCTCAATACCATCGAGTGCAGGAGCAAAACCGCCCTCATCACCTACGGCAGTAGAAAGACCGCGGCTCTTCAGGAGCTTAGCCAAGGCATGGAACACCTCAGCACCCATACGGATAGCCTCCTTCTCGGAAGGAGCGCCCACAGGACGAATCATGAACTCCTGGAAAGCGATAGGCGCATCAGAGTGAGCACCACCATTGATGATGTTCATCATAGGAACAGGAAGGGTGTAAGTATTGCAACCGCCGATGTAACGATACAATGGGATATGGAGATACTCAGCAGCAGCATGAGCCACAGCCAGAGAAACACCGAGGATGGCATTGGCACCCAGGTTTGACTTGGTCTTGGTACCGTCGAGTTCCAACATCTTATAATCGATGGCACGCTGCTCCAAGGCAGAGAAGCCAACCAAAGCAGGCGCAATTACCTGATTCACATTCTCCACGGCCTTCAAGACGCCCTTGCCGCCATAGCGGTTCTTGTCGCCATCACGAAGTTCCAAAGCCTCGTTCTCGCCAGTGGATGCACCAGAAGGAACCGATGCACGACCTACGACACCTGACTTCAAAGAAACTTCAACCTCTACTGTAGGATTGCCACGAGAATCCAAGATTTCTCTTGCATGAACATTTTCAATAATCATAATTCTATAATACTTTTAATTACATAAAAAATTTTTTCCGAGTGCAAATTTAGGTATTATCTGACAAATCTCCAAATTTCGGACATCATCAAAAGTAGGTATTCGCCCGAAAATACCTACATATAGGTAAGGAGAGGCATGGAAATTTGAGATGCTACCAAATTGTCATTTTATTTTAATTTTATCAATCCGTTCTTCGAAATCCTCCTTTTGCATAGCACCCATCTGCACAGATGGTTTGCCTTTCACGGGGATGAAGAGGAAGGTAGGGATGCTGCTGATACCGAAAACAGAAGCAAGTTCAGACTCCTGGTCGATATCCACCTTATAGAAATCTATCTTGCCGGCATATTTCCCGGCGAGAGATTCCACTACGGGAGCCATCATCTTACAAGGACCACACCAGGTGGTGTAGAAATCGATGACGGCAGGACGGGAACCGGCGAATACCCATTCATCCGGATGAGCCTCGTAATCCATAATCTTTTTTCTGAAATCAGATGTGGTGAGATATTGCACCTTGGCAGTTTCATTCTTCTCAGTTTTCCCAACAGTCGTTTGAGGAGAAACAGCAGGTGCTTTCCTGTTCTGTGTACAAGAAACAAGAAATGGTAGAAATAAAACAGCTGCTAATATAATTTTCTTCATAGTTTTTCGTTGTTTTAATTTGAGAGGGTATGCCATTAGGCTATAACCCACCCTCTTATTACAATTAATCACTATTCACTAATCACTACTCCTAATCCTTCAAAGAATAAGTAACGGTAGTAACAACCCTTACCTTTTTAATATATGGGGTATTGGAATCGCGGTCTTCGATAGAGAACTGGCCCTGGTCGGCATTCATAATCTTGTCTATCTTACTCTTGCTGTTCTCAGCAAACTGGGCAGCAGTCTGCTCAGCATTCTCTATCGCCTCCTGCATCATCTTAGGTTTCATCTGACGGAAAGCAACATACTCATACTTCACCGGATTCTCGTAACCACCATCCACAATGGCAACCCCCTTCTGAAGCAGATTACCCTGACGGGCAATGATACTGCGAACCAGTTTCACATTCTTGGATGTAACCGTGATGATGGAAGTAATGTTATAACGATAGCCCTGTCGGTTCTCGCCATACCGTTCAGCATTGAGGTCGATGACCACAGGCGCATTCACATTGATTTCATTAGCCTTAACACCATTCTCCACCAGGAAGTTTCTGATGGTTCTCGTAGTGGCATTGATTTTTTGATAGAGTTCAGGCAGGTCGTTGCCTATTTCCTTGGAAACGATAGGCCACGTCACCTTATCAGCCTCCACCTCCTTTTCGGCAAGACCTTTCACTACAACCTTTCGGTCTTTACTAATCACACTTTCAAGTCCCGACTTGATACAAAATCCAAGCATGATGATACCGATGGTTAAAATCACGGCTTGCTTAATACCAGAATTGATGTTCATAATTAGTCCTCCATTATTAAGTTGTTAAAATTGAGTTTCCATTCTATCTCAGATTGAGTTGCAATTTGAGTTTTCAAAGATACAATAAAAATATAGAAAAACGACACTTTATAATGATAAAATATGCTAAAATAGCCCATATCAACCCATAAGCACCATTTTTTCTGCCCAAAAGCTTGCATATATTACCGAAAAAAACTACCTTTGCATAAGATAGGCTGCACCTCAGCAAAATATTTCTAACCCAAAAACAATAAAATGGATTACAACATGATTGGGACCGCATGGTCGTTACTGCCTCCTATCGTCGCCATTGCTCTGGCGCTGAAGACGAAGGAGGTCTATTCTTCTCTTTTTATCGGTATCATACTGGGTGCCGTTCAATATTGCATTTCGATGGGAACAGGTTTCGACGGATTCCTCGTTCACCTGACAAATCACACTGTAGGTGAAGGCGATGATGCCAAGGCATACGGTTTGATACATTGCCTTTCCGACCCATGGAACGTGGGCATTCTGGTATTCCTGGTGGTATTAGGCAGCATCGTTTCACTGATGAACAAGGCGGGTGGTTCGGCTGCTTTCGGCCGTTGGGCTTCCAAACACGTACACTCGAAGATTGGGGTGCAGATTGCTACCATCCTGCTCGGCATTCTGATATTCATCGACGATTACTTCAACTGCCTTACGGTGGGTTCAGTGATGCGTCCTATCGCAGTGCGCAATGGTGTTACCAAGGAGAAGCTGGCTTATCTCATCGATTCTACAGCCGCTCCAGTCTGCATCATCTCCCCTATCTCGAGTTGGGCAGCTGCGGTATCGGGCTTCGTATCGGGAGGTGAGAACGGACTGGCACTTTTCTGCAAGGCGATACCTTTTAATTTCTACGCATTCTTTACCATCCTCTTTATGTTTGGTATTGTGATACTGGGCTTCGACTTCAAGGCGATGAGCAAGTATGATGCAAGACTGAAGGAATGGTACGAGCGAACCAATGGCGGGAAGCTCGATGAGGTGAGCGATACCAAACTGCAGATTGTTGAGCATGGTGTGGGAGCCAAACAGGAAGAGGATTCCAAGAACAAGGGAACCGTGAGCGACCTGGTGATACCAATCATCATGCTGATTATCTTCTGCATGGCGGGCATGGTATATTCGGGCGGATTCTTCGATGCCGATAATGCCAACTATCTCAACTTTGTGGATTCCTTTGCTGCGAGCAATGCTTCTGTGGGTCTGGTAATCGGTTCATTGGCAGCCCTGATTCTTACCATCATGATGTTTACCATTCGCAAGACCTTGCCTTTCGATGAGGCGATGAGTAGTCTCATCAAGGGTTTTGAGGCGATGGTACCAGCCATTCTGATTCTTACTTTGGCATGGACGCTGAAGAGTATGACCGACTCGCTGGGTGCGGCAGAATATGTATCATCGGTTGTAGCGAGCAGTGCCTCAGAACTTCAGATGCTTCTTCCGGGCATCATCTTCCTGGTAGCAGGCTTCCTGGCATTTGCAACGGGTACCTCCTGGGGAACCTTCGGTATTCTGATTCCTATCTGCATCGCCGTATTCCCTGGTGCTGATCCTTTGCGCATCATCTCTATCTCGGCATGTATGGCTGGTGCGGTATGTGGCGACCATATCTCTCCTATCAGCGATACCACCATCATGGCGAGTGCGGGAGCAGAATGCAAGCATGTGCATCATGTATCATCACAGTTGCCATACGCCCTGACTGTAGCCTGTGTGAGTTTCTTCACCTTCATTGTGGCGGGATTCACTCATACGCTGGGTATGGTAACGAGTGCCATCATCTCGTGGATATTCGGTGTTGCCATGCTTGGTTTTGCTTTATTTTATTTAAATAAGCGCCAAAAAGTTAAATAGTTCTTAATTTGTTTGTATATTTGAAATATTTTCAATACCTTTGTCTAAGAATTTAATAAAGAACATATTAATAACTTAACACAGAATACATTATGAAGGAATTAAAAGGAACAAAGACAGAGAAGAACCTTCAGGAGGCTTTCGCTGGTGAGTCACAGGCTCGTAACAAATATACCTATTTTGCAAGCAAGGCAAAGAAGGACGGTTTTGTACAGATAGCTAATATCTTTGAGGAGACAGCAGCTAACGAGAAGGAGCACGCTAAGTTGTGGTTCAAGTATCTGGAGGGCGGTGCTATCCAGGATACAGAGAAGAACCTGGAAGCTGCTGCCAATGGTGAGCACGATGAGTGGACCGATATGTATCCACGCATGGCAAAGGAGGCTCACGAAGAAGGTTTCGAAGAGATTGCAGCTAAGTTTGAGATGGTTGCTGAAATCGAGAAGCATCATGAGGAGCGTTATCGCAAGCTCTTGAAGAACGTACAGGACAAGCTCGTCTTCTCTCGTGACGGCGACTGCATCTGGCAGTGCTCTAACTGCGGACATATCGTAGTAGGCAAGAAGGCTCCTGAGGTTTGCCCAGTCTGCAACCACCCACAGAGCTACTTCCAGATTGAAGCACAGAATTACTAATTCTTGCTTGAGACGAAATATCTAACAGAACATATATAAATAAGAGAGGGTGTGTCATAGTCTTATGACACACCCTCTTTTTTATGATTTAGCTTGAACCATTTCCAACATGATTTCTATCAACCTTGGAACACCATACTGTTCTATCTCGTCCTCTTTCACCCAGATATAATCATCAGGGAGCAGGGGGCGGGTTTCTGTTTCCTGCAGATAGAAGTCGGCAAGGAGGATGCGATGGGTAAGTACATGCTTCACATCCTTAGCCAGGAGAAGAGGATTATGGACAAAGGCAGGCAGTTGCGGAGCATCTGATGCGTTATATGGTTCCCACAATCCTTGCCAGATATCACCCTCACCGCGACGGTGGATAGCCACTTCGCCTTTACACCTTATATATATATAGGAGAGATGGCGCGTTTTCACCTTCAGTGTCTTGTTCTTCACCGGCAACATCTCTACCCTTCCTGTTCTCAAAGCCTCACAGGTTTCGGCAAGCGGACAGACAAGACACTTCGGAGATTGGGGAATGCACTGGATAGCTCCGAAATCCATCATACCCTGGTTATAGGCAGCAACAGGCGATAATGCTGTATCAGAAAGTTGCTGAGCAGACGAAGCAGGCAAGAGTGATTGAGCCAACGCAGCAAACTCTTTTTTCCCCTGCGTTGAGTTGATTGGAGTGTCTATTCCGAAGTAGCGTGAAAGAACCCGGTACACATTGCCATCTACTACTGCCGCCGGAATATCAAAGGCAAAAGAACCGATGGCTGCTGCAGTATAATCGCCCACCCCTTTCAGGGCTTTGATACCTTCAAGCGTATCAGGGAAATGACCGAGCTCCACTATCTGTTTGGCAGCAGCATGAAGGTTGCGGGCTCGCGAGTAATACCCCAATCCCTGCCAGAGTTTCAAGACATCATCCTCGCTGGCAGCAGCCAAGTCTTCAACCTTGGGATAGGTCTTCATGAACCGCTCCCAATATTCCCATCCCTGTGCGATGCGGGTTTGCTGAAGGATGATTTCGCTCAGCCAGATGGCATAAGGATCCTTGGTTTCGCGCCAAGGCAAATCCCTACCATACTCACGAAACCAACGGATAATGACAGCCGAAAAACTATTCATAAAATTTAATGTTCAAATCTCAATGTTCAAAGTAATTACTGTTCCGGATATTGCTCGTAAATCTTCAGACCGAACTCATTCGCCAAGGCATAGGCATGCTCCATGATATCGGCGAGAATGTGCTCATAATTCACCCATACCTTATCCTTAATGAAGAAATAGAACTCGATAGGGAGACCGCATTGCGTGGCTTCCATGTGGCGCACCATCAATGTGAGATCGGTATTGACCTCCGGACGCTGGCGCAGATACTTCTCCATGAATTTACGGTAAAGCTGAAGATTGGTAGGGGCAAGGGCTGCAGGATTCTTTAAATCCTCGATATCTTTCCCTTCTTGTATATCTTTATCTATCGCCTTCTGCAACGACTCCTTCAACTTAAACGAATCTTCGGTGGCGAAATGCTTGGCAAGCAGATTACGTTTTAATGTCTCATCCACCAGACGGACACTACGGAAATCGAAGTAAACCACGCGCTTCACTCTTCGTCCACCACTCTTCTGCATACCAATCCAGTTCTGGAACGAACCATTCACCAGGGTAGTAGGCGAAATGGTAACAATGGTGTTATCAAAGTTGCGCACCTTCACGGTCGTGAGTGACATATCCTCAACGATACCATTGGCATCCACCGACTTCACCGTAATCCAGTCGCCCTTATGCAACATATCATTGCTGGTAAGACGCACACCAGCCGCCAATCCCGTGATGGTATCCTTGAAGACCAGCATCAGGACAGCCGAAGTAGCACCCAAACCGGCAAAGAGGGTCATCGGGTTTTTGCCTAGCAGGATGGCAATCACCACCACAGCAGCCACGAAGAGCATCAATACCCTGAGAACACCACAGAAAGTATGGAAATACTGCTGAGCCGACGAGCGTCGCTCCTGAGAATCCTCCAGTCCTTTGAAAGACCCGATGAAGACCAGAGCCGTACGCACCGACATCACCACGATATAAATGCCCGTAGCCCGCTCCAATATCTCCTTGAATATCGGATACTCCAGATAAATCAGCGGCATGAACGACCATATCACCACAGCCGGCACAATATGGCAAGCCGAGGTGAGCACCTTCTTGTTCAGCAGCACATCATCCCAAGTGATGTCCGTCTTATCAGTAATCTTACTGATGAGCGGAACCAGTATCTTGCGACAAAGAAAATCGCTCAGCATCGCCAAGAGGATGGCAGTAATGGTGAGCAAAATATGGCGCAGCATGGGCACAAAATCACCGGTGACTCCTGCCCATGTTATCATTTCATCTACAAACTTACGAATTTCCTCCATAAAACTATTAACTTTCAACTATAAACTATCAACTAACGCTCACGGTTGGCAGAGCAAAGTACATACTTTATCTGCAAAGTGTCTGGCATTATTGCCATGCATGATACCATTGTTGATGATGGCGAAACAGAGTTCATGACCATTGGCTGCAGTACAGTAACCCGCCAATGAGATGATGCCCGTCAGAGTACCCGTCTTTGCTTTCACATTGCCATGCACAAAACTGTTCTTCATACGCTTCTTCAACGTACCGTCAACTCCACCGATAGGCAGCGAATGCTTCAGATGGTCCATGATGTTGCCGTTGAGATAAGCATAACGCAACAACTTCACCTCCAGTTCGGCACTGAGATAATTATAGAGCGAAAGTCCCGAGCCGTCAGCCAGTTTATATCTTGCCGGATCGAGTCCTATCTTGCGGATAAGCTGTCTTTCCACATTTCGGGCACTCTTGGCACTCGCCCATTTATTGCCCGTAGAAGCCGCAATCTGATAATACATGCTCTCGGCATAGAGATTATCACTCTCCTTCATCATCTTGTGCAGAATCTGATCCATCGTATGGAATCGGGTACAGACCGTAAAGGCACTCGCAGGGCAAGTCTTCTCTGAAGCCCCAAAGCAGGAATATTCGATGCCTTCCTCACGGAGCTTGGCAAGAAACTTATCCATAAAGATGTCCTTGCGCTGGAACACCAGTGACGAAAGCACCGGATTGTCATCATCCCAGCACCAGCCTTCACCCAACAGGTCGGCATCCTTCAAAGAGCGGTCGGCATAGATGCTGCCACGGATGGTGTCAACACCCATATCCTTCAGACTATTGACAAATGCCGACATATCATCGCTGTTGAAACGGGGATCCATACCGCCTATACAATAGACATCACCCGTCAATACTCCATTCTCAATGGTACCGGTATATTTCAGAGTGGTTTTAAACTGGTAAGAACCGCCCAACTTATCGAGCGCCGTAATGGCAGTCAGGAGCTTCATCGTACTTGCCGGACGCATCAGCTGTCGTTCATTTCTCTGATAGATACAAGAGTCAGCAGACAGGTCCCAGACCATCAGTCCTACCTGTGATGTTTCGAACATCTTGCTTTCAAGGAGTTTATCAATACCCACCTTCACCGATTCTGGCCAAGGCAATTTCTGAGTCAGCGTATCCGCTGCCAGGGAGTCAACGAGTGTAGAGTCGGAAACATCCTCCTCATCAACCGTTTCTATTCCCTCATCTTCAATCACATTCTGGGCCTGCACCGGTACGGATATCCATACCATCATCAGACCCAACATCATATATATTATCTTTTTCATCACAATCAGTTCACCTGAACTTAAAAGAAATTATTTATTTTTGATTCTCTCCATAAATGCCTCTTCATTATCCGGCTGAACGGTCACAATGTTCTTATGCCCGTATTCGATGACCACACAATGGTCTAATCCGAAGAAAGTCTTGGCGATGTGTACATCAATGACATCACATAGCGGCACATTTCTGTTGGAAGAGAACCTGCCCTCATTGATGATGAGATATTCCATTTTCTCATCCAGGTCTATCGGTTTTACCATCTTGAAGGTATAGGTTGTATTCAGTATGCGCTCTATCATGCCCACGATGATGATAGCCACAAAGATGCCGATGATAGCCAGTTTGACCCAGAAGAAGTAGAGTGCCAGGATTGCAAACACCGCCACACCGATACGTGCCGTCAGCGTAAAGCGCTTATGAAAAGTTCTATCTGCCATAACTTTGATTTATTACCTTATATTATTGTCGTTTTTACGACCTTTTGATAGTCTAAAAGACTATATAACCTTAAATTTCGCTGCAAAATTACAAAAAATCCCTCTCTTATTACTCATTTTAAAGATTAATTATTACTTTTGCAACGAATTAAGAATTAATTCTGAGAGAATGGGGCTGTTTTATAGATAAAAACACCCGTTCTTAATATTGAAATTAGATAAGAATAAACTCAATGGTTTATAAGTATGATTTTCTGATTATCGGCTCAGGAGTTGCCGGTATGAGTTACGCCCTGAAAGTAGCCAGAGCGCATAAAGGTAAGGTGTGTATGATTTGCAAAACCTCGCTCGACGAGGCTAACACGTCATTCGCACAAGGTGGTGTGGCGTCAGTTACCAACTTGGAAGTGGATAACTTCGACAAGCACATACAGGATACAATGATTGCTGGTGATTATATCAGCGATTATAAAGCTGTGAAGCAGGTTGTCACCATGGCACCGGAGCAGATCAAGGAGCTCGTGCAGTGGGGCGTCAACTTCGATAAGCAGCAGGACGGCAAGTTCGACCTCCACCGTGAGGGCGGTCACAGCGAGTTCCGCATCCTTCATCATGCCGATGATACGGGTGCAGAAATCCAGCGCGGTCTGATGGAGGCTGTGCGCAACTGTCCGGATATCGATATCAAGGAAAATCATTTCGCAGTAGAGATTATCACACAGCATCATCTCGGTGCCCGTGTTACTCGCCGCACTCCTTATATCAACTGTTACGGTGCATACGTATTGAATCCTGATACCCAGAAGGTGGATACCTATCTGAGTAAGGTTACCGTGATGTGTACCGGTGGATGCGGTGCCGTTTATCAGACTACCACCAACCCTGTCATCGCTACGGGTGATGGCGAGGCGATGGTTTACCGTGCCAAAGGAACTGTAGCCGACATGGAGTTTGTCCAGTTCCACCCAACCGCTCTTTATCATCCGGGCGAGACTCATCCTGCCTTCCTCATCACCGAGGCTATGCGTGGATACGGTGGCATCTTGCGTCTGCCTAACGGCGAAAGTTTCATGGAGAAATATGACAAGCGATTGAGTCTGGCTCCTCGTGACATCGTGGCTCGTGCCATCGATAAGGAGATGAAGATTCACGGATTGGATCATGTCTGTCTCGATGTAACCCATAAGAATCCAGAGGAGACCAAGCGTCACTTCCCTAATATCTACGCCAAGTGTCTGAGCATCGGCATCGACATCACCAAGGAGTATATCCCTGTTCGTCCTGCCGCTCACTATATGTGTGGTGGTATCAAGGTAGATTTGAACGGCTGTTCAAGCATCAACCGTCTCTATGCCCTGGGCGAGTGTTCATGCACCGGTCTGCATGGCGGTAACCGTCTTGCCAGCAACTCGCTCATCGAGGCTGTGGTTTATGCCGAGACTGCTGCCAAGCACAGTATTGAACATGTAGATGAGTACGACTTCAATGAGAAGGTACCAGCATGGAACGATGAAGGTACTTTGACCAACGAAGAGAAGGTGCTGATTACACAGAGCGTGAAAGAGGTTGGCGAATGCATGAGCAACTATGTAGGCATCGTGCGCAGCGATCTCCGTCTGAAGCGAGCATGGGACCGTCTCGATCTTCTCTACGAAGAGACAGAAAACCTCTTCAAGCGTGTAAAGGTAAGCAAGGAACTCTGCGAGCTCCGCAATATGATCAACGTGGGTTATCTCATCACCCGCATGGCGATAGAACGCAAGGAGAGCCGTGGTCTCCACTATACCATCGACTACCCTGTTCATGCTTACGACAAGGAGTAATCAAGAATTATCAGAATATTAAAAAGCTCGGATGCTTGTGATGCATCCGAGCTTTTTTTATTTTCAAGAATTTGAGAATTAGAGAATTTTTCTTTCTACCTATTGGTTCTGGTGAATTTTCTTTTTATCTCGTCAGCGAGAACTTGATGCTCAGACCGAAATCCTGTGTGGTGGTAGGATAACTGCTGCTCGACAGGAGCGGTGTGTTGGTCTGACGGTCATAATAGAAACTCATGGTAAGGAGTTTGCTGAAGGTATAATCGGCAGAGAAACTCAGTTTCAGAGCATTGTTGCCGCTGCTGGCACTGCTTACCATTGAGGCTATATCACGAACGATGGCTGCCTGCTTGCGGAAACTGAAGTCAAGACGTAGATTCAGGTCATGGTTGGTACCATTCTGAACCGTCTTGGTGGTCGACGCATTCTTGTTGGCTGCATTCTTGTTGCCGCCCTTCGACTTGGAACGGGAGGCCTTGGCGCCCCAACCGAAAACATCGAAGTTGTTGATGCGGTAACCCATACCGATTACCCAGTCCTTACTCAATGCCTCGTTCAGCTGCACACTCGTCATACTGAGGTTCAATACACGGGTCTGGCGATATTCAGCCTTCACCGTCATATTATTGTTGAATGTGACATCCATACCCAATAATGGCGAGAACGACTCGTTGATACTTACCTGCGAGATGTTGAACATGCTGCTTGGCGACGGATTGCCCGTAGTGGCATCATTCACGAAGCCGAGACCGTTCATATACTCCTGGAAGGTGCTGTAACTGTTGTAGCTGCCAACCGCAAAGACACTTTTGTAAGAGTGGTTGATGTTGACACTCTTGAAGTGCTCGTTGAACCAAGGCAGACGTCCCAGACCGCTGTAACGGATGGTCCAGTTTGGCAACATCCGGCTCAAAGCCGGGAATACCGAAAGCGAATTGCCACCCATCGAGGTATAAGCCTTGAGGAAGGCAGGAATCATGACATCGCTGCTATACTGGTTGACCGGTGTGCGGGAAGCATCAAACTTGCCGCCAGCCAGAGCCGAACCAGCCGGATAAACAGTTCCGGCATACTGCGCCTCTACCCTATCTCTGAAACCAGCCAGCGAGTTGACAAACTTCTCGAAGGTCTTACTGCGATACCCCGAATTGGCATTGCCCATTCCCTCGAAAGCCGAACCCAGCGAGATGGTAGTCATCTGGAAGGCTCCACTCTGGGTAGTTGGCGTTCCTTCATACATATACTGTATGCTCTTCTGCGTGGTCTTGGTACGTGTGGCAGAGAGATCAATCTTGAAATCCTTGACAGGCTCCAGGGTGGCACGCAACGTAAGATTATCCGTTCTGCTGGTAGTAGCAGGTGTTGCGATACTGTCGTTGCAGAGCAGCCAGTCGTTGTTTCTAGCCTTCTCGATATAATCGTCGCCAACCATACCGAAGGCGAAGTCAAGACCCGGTGCCATCTGTCCCACCTTCTTCTGTCCGAAGGCATCACCCACACTAGGCAAGAAGCCTGGCAGGGTGAGCTGATAGCTGCTGCGATAGTTGATGCTCACATTGCGCACCATCATTGCCAGGCGACTAGCCAACTGCAATCCCTTATACCATTTCTTATCATCAAGCGGTTCCTTAGCCAGTACGGAGAGTTTCACCTTCATGGCGGTATCTACCTTTGAGATGATTCTGATCTGGTTATTATCCACCTTTTTATATTTAAGCTGGAACACTTTGCCGTCTTCCGTCTTGGCATTCACAATCAGTCGCTTGGTATTCTTGCCGTGGCGTATCTTGAATGTGGTATCAGGCAGGAGGGTGATTTCCCGTTCGAAGGCACGCTTGTTCTTAGGCAGCGCCTTCTTCGGATCTGCCGCCTGTTCCTTTGCTTCCAGCTTCTTTTTCTTTTTTTCCAGCTTCTTGCGCTGCATCTGTGCCCTACTCTGGGTACGGTCAAACTTATCGTTTACCTTCTTCAGGAAAGGCACATGGTTGTAGAGTTTCACCAGGTTAAAGTTACCGTTCAATGTCAGCTCGCGCTGGGTATTGATGGTATTTCCATACGAGTTACCCTCCTCATCCTCTGTACCGCGCTCCCAAGAATAGTTGGCATTGTAAGAGGCATCGCTGTTCACCCAGTCGAAGACAGGCAGCAGATTGAGAGGCACCTTGTAGGATGCCTGGAAATTCTGACTGTAGTCGAGCGGTGCACCCCAGTGGCGGATGCTGGTCCATACGGAATCCTTCCAGGCATGATACTGGTCGGCATAAAGATCCTTGTTGACCGGTGTATATGGTTCCTCTATCTGTGCATGGGTAGCACTCTGGAAGTTCATGTGCAGGTTCTTGGTCAGATCCCAGTTGATGGAGAACTCACGGTTCCAGAGGAACTGTTCACTGAAGGTGAGCGGCAACTTGGAGTCTACTCCGGCAGCTCCACTCATCAGGGTTTCCATATCGCGCTCCTGCAACTCGTAGTAGTCGCGCGTCATCTCGGTATTGAAGGCTATGTTCTGCGGCAGCCAGTTCAGTCCGAAACGTTTCAGTATGTCGAGCCACTTACTCTTGTTCTTCAGTCCCTTGAATGGTTCCCAAGCCTTATAAACCGGGCTCCACGAATAATCCAGGGCTCCGCGCCAGTTGTCCTTGCGCTCATACATCGTCGTTTCACCCGTTGTATACTGATGCTGATGACTGTAGGTGAATGAGAAGTTGGCAGGATCGTATGGCATCGGATGGCGCTTGGTAGCGATACCCACCCGGGCATTCGAGATGGAGAAGTTGGTCTGCGTAATCTTGGTGGCAGCGATATTCTCGATAGAATCGCGTTCATGCTTGGATCCGGCAGCATCGAGGGCATCCTTCAACTCCATATCGGTATCCAGCGGATTGTACTTAGGAGTGGTCTTCTCCTTGGTAACACTATAATATAAAGGTATGCTCACCTTCGCCTTGTCAGGGAAGAACTTACCCATTTCGAGCGATGTGGTCACACTGTAGGTACCGTAATTATCGGTAGTGCGACTTGCCACGCCATCTTCCAGACCGCCGAATCCTTCACTGATGTATCTGCCGGTGGCATTCACGCTACCCCAATCGGAGAGTTGTACGTTCAGGTTGGCATTGGCTGCCCAACCGCCCGAATTATTGTGTTCCTTGAGTCGGAGTTCGTTTATCCATACCTCACCGCTCTTGATGTCGGCAGAATTGTTTCTCACACCCAGCATCATGGTCTTCACCTCGCCGAGACTCGGATTACCCACGATGGTAATCTTGTTCTGCGGATGTTCTGCATCCATCATGGAATAAGGAGCGAGATAAGAAGCCACACCCTGTGCCTTCGCCTTGTTGCGGTTTTTCTTCAATGCCGTAAAGACGCTCAGTGGCACATCGAGCATATTCTCCTCAGGCCATACCGCCTTACAGTCGGCAAGCACATAGCGGTTGTAGTTGGAGCGTGGCTCGGTGAGCTTCAGTGGAATTTCATACTCGTAGTAATTGTTCTTGTAATCACTACCCAGACGGATGAAGACTGAGAGATCACCATCCTGCAGACGGGTGGTATTCTGCTCCAGGGCATTGGCATGGGCAAACATCTGGATGCGCTTGTACTGGCGCAGATCAAGGGTAGAATTCTTGTAAACCGCCTTCGCCTCGCCTGTGCTCATATTCTTGACCACCAGACTCAACGCCTGCTCGTTAGCCTCAACCAACTGAGGCTGACTAGGATCCTGTTCGCGCCTGATACCCGGAGGCAAGACATAGTTGACCGGTGTCTTCTCGCCGTTCTCCTCCAGACTCACGCTGCTTGCGTCGAGGGTTCCGCCACTGGCTGCGCCGAGCGGCTGATCATAGGTACGCCACTTGCCCATCACGAGGTCGAAGGTACCGAAACGCAGCACGATAGGTTTCTTGAAACCGGTGAGGAACATACGCATGAAGCGGATGCTGGAGAAATCGTTGATATTGCCCTGACGGCTCTCAAACTCATCGATAGGTATGCGGAACTGATACCAGGTAACGGTAGACTTGGTATTATCACGCCAGGTCTGGCTGTATTCACGCTTATCTACAATATGATTGTTACCCACCACGAGATCTTCCGGACGGATGCTGACACGATACTGGAAGTATTTCTCATATTCGTTGAGTGTATAATCCTGGTTGATATCCTCGACATCCGGCGTTGACTTATAAGAAGTATCATAGCTCTCAGAACGGCTGTCGCTGTCAGGCGAGTTGCCCTGAGGATTGTTGATATACTTATATCGCTGCAAGATAGGAGCGCGCATCTCATCCCAGTCGGAACCGCGGAAATAGTGGTAGTCATCACGTGCCGGATCGGCAAAGATGCTGTCGAATACCGCCTGGTTCACCTTGCCCTGAATCTGGTCGAGATAAGCACTCTTGTAGAATTCCTGCTCCTCGGCATCAGTCAGTCCGTTGAAACCCACATCCTGCAAGGCTCTGCTGCCACTGGTGGTAGCAAAGGCATAGGTCACGGTGCTCTGGGTAGGAATCTTACCCCACTGGGTATAGGTGTAGCTCTTGCTGCCATCTACCGGCATGCCACTCTCATAGAATTTCTTGCCATCACGCAGGATATCCTCGCTCACCTCGCCCAGATTGATGTAGAAATCGCCACCGTAATCGGCAGCATCAGCCTCTTCTCGGGAATAGATGAACGGATCGAGCATCCAGAACTCGATGTATTCGATGTTTGCCTGCTCGAAATCGTTGGTATCCAGCTTACGCATCATTCCGCCCCAGTTGCGCTGCGGATTCTGCAGGGTTCCGTCAGCCTGCAAATCTGTTACATTGAAGTTGTATGGTCCCGGCTCGCTTGGATAGTAAGCCAGATTGAGTACATTCAGGGTATTGGTAGCGCCCTGATAACTGCTCTGGTCGCGCAATGGGAAGAGCTCCTTGGTATAGACCTCGCGAACATAATGGTTACTCAACTGCTTGAGGTCGCCCTTGATATGTCCCGGAGTGAGCGAACTTCCACGGCGGGTGAACAGCGGATCGATGGTATACCAGGCTAGACGCGAACGGTGGAAGCCGCTGCTCAGACCGGTCTTATCGCTGTAATCGTCCTTGAAATTAAGCGAAGGCACACTGGATATAAACCAGGAGGTAGGAGTCGTTACATCGATGGTAGTCTTCGTACCCTCGAAGTCATCGATATAAGATGCATTGTCCTGTGTGCCGCCTGCCTCACCGGCAATGAGCTGGGCAAATTCTCCTGTAAAGGATATCTGCGATGGCTGGGTAAGATGCAGGAATGGTATCTTGTCAAGCACATTGGTGAGCCACTGACTCTCCTTGCGCCAGTTGAGATTGATGCCCCAAAGGGTGTTCTTCAGCGGTTCGGAGCCCATGGATACCTTGGTGGTAAGCGCCTGTTCGGAGAGGTGCTGGATAGTACCGCTCAACTGGAAGTTCTTGGTAAAATCATACTCCCAGTTTAGTCCGAACATCGTTTTTCGGGTTTGTCCGAAATCGGTATTACTCTCCAGAGAAACGTTGACAGCCGTACCGGCATCGATGATGCTCTGGTTCAGGATGGTCACCTCACCGGCACTGTAATCTACCGAATAGTCGGTGCCCTCTTTCAGTGTGATACCGCCTGCCGTAACGACCACCGAGCCCTGTGGCACATTGTAGGCATCGAGCGAGATGACATTGGCTGCAGAGCCCTTGAACTGTCCCACAATCTGATACTTGTTCTTTTCGGCTATCTGCTTGGCTACGGTCTTCGTACTGTCATAAAGTTCGGTAAAGGCATACTTTTCAGCCTTGTCGGTAGCTACGCCCCGCTTGACCAGATAATCACGCATATAACTGCCGAAAGGCTCTACCTTCGGAATGAACACGCGTCCATTAGAGATGGTATAGCCTTCTACATAATCGAAATATCCATTGCTGTGTGCCTTGTTGTTGTTATCCAGACGGTCGGCGCCCAGCACACGGATGATAGGCTGCTCCTTCACCTGCTGCTCAGGAATATAACTGAGATATACGCCGGTGGTATCGCTCTGGTATTTCACATCCAGGCGGAACTTCTCCTTCTCTACGGTAGAAGCCAGATAATAAACGTTCTTCATCATCAGCCCCCAGTTGCCCTGTCGCGGATTGTTGCTGGTATTCTTGAGCGATTTCACGAAGAGTGCCTGCTTGGTATCGCTGAGATCGGATGCAAACTCGCCCACCTGATAGGTAACGCCTCCCGATGTATACTCATAGGCTACGGCAAGCACCTGGTCGGTCTGCAGACTGGTTTTCAATGAGATATAACCCAAGGCGGTATTGACTGTATACTCAGAAGAATTGAGCAGACGGGCACTCTCCAGTTTCTCATAATCGGCTCCGCCAACCAGTCCGCCTCCATCGAGAGTGGTTGCAGCCTGGTCGATGTCACGGGCAGCAGCATACTGCCCTGTCATCGCCGCATACTCTGTATTCGCCTGGTTAGAAGGCACCAGTCCGCTCGCCGCCCACATCGGGTTGCTCAGTTTCTGGTTCTCGCCCAGGTCGGTCAGGGCTACGATGTTTCGGGTATTGGTGGTATTGCCGGTTTTGTTGGTAACCCACACCTCCACGCGGTTGATGGTGATGCCCGTGGTGAGATTAGGAAGTTTCTGCATCCAGGCATCATAATGATTTCTAAAATACTGGGAGAGGAAGAAGTGGCGGTTCTCCTCATAATCGGCTACATTCAACTCAAAAGGAGTGAGCTGCACACCGCCCCTGGTAGATACGCTCTTCGATGCACTCTTCTTCTGCGAAGCTACCATCTGCAGCTTGAGTTTGCCAAACTGCATATCGGTTCTAACACCAAACAGACTGCTGGCGCCTTTGATGAGCGAAGAGTTGGAAGGGAAGGAGACGTTGCCCGCCTCAACGAGTTTGATGATTTCATCTTCCTTGCCGTCGTACTTCAGTTTCATGTTCTGTGCATCGAAATCGAAGGTGGCATCGGTGTTGTAATTCAGGTTCATGTTCACCTTATCGCCCACCTTTCCGTTGACGTTGAGGTTGATTTTCTCATCAAAATCCATCATCGTCGTCTTTCGGTTGCGGATAGGCAACGAAGGATTGTCGATGTTTTTCTTGTTGATACCGAACTTGAGTTCAGCAGAGCCCTGTGTCTTCACTCTGATGCCACCAGGACCGAAGATTTTCTCTGCAGGTCCCAAGTCGAAGTGCATATCCGAGAAATCGAACTTCTCCTTGCCTTTTGCCTGGAAGATTTCATCGTTCTGCTTGCGGAAGTAGCTGTTGCGCTGCTGCTGTTCGGTCCATGCAAGATACTCTTTCGGAGTGAGCATGATAGGAGCCGAAAGCCAGGTTGAGCCCATGCGGTTGCCGATGATATAGCGGTCGATGGTATCGTTATAGACTACCTGATATTGCAGATTATCAGGACGTTTCAGGTCGAGCGGACTCTGATAGAGGTCGCTCAGGGAGTAAGGTTGGGTGCGCTGAATCTGCCAGCGGGTATGCAGCAGCGAATCGGGAATGGTATCTTCATCAAGCTGCACGGGCTGGGATGTGCTGGTATGGGTTTTCTTTTTATCGTCCTGAAGTTGAGGCAAAGCTATCGCATAGCCGAAGGTTGCCACCATCAGCCAAGCCAATAGAAAAGATATGAATCTTTGCTTCTGTTTCATCGATAAAAAACTCCTAACTTATTTGATTTGCTTCAATGCCAGTTTCACAACCTGTTCTACCGGGAGATCAGGCTGTGCCTTGAGGATATCTACTACTACCTTGGCAGATGGTGCCGGCGAGAAGCCGAGCATGGTGAGGGCGCTTACCGCCTCATCCTTAACGTCATTGTTTACCATCACCACATTGCCTCCGCTGGCTGGCAGTTCGTCAGCAATGCCGAGGCTCACGATTTTATCTTTCAGGTCGATGATGATTCGCTGTGCTGTCTTCAGTCCGATACCCTTCACGGTTTTCAGCACCTTGTCGTTACCCGTAGAGATGATTTCGCAGAGTTCGCGTGGTGAGAGTGAAGAGAGAATCATGCGGGCTGTATTTCCGCCTACTCCTGAAACGGTGATGAGGAGGCGGTAGAGTTCACGTTCCTGTTTGGTAGCAAAGCCGAAAAGGGTGAAAGAGTCATCTCTTCCACCAGCCACCAGCACTTCGTGAACATAGAGTTTCACTTCCTGTTTGCCCTGAATGGCAGTATATGTATTGAGCGATATATTGAGTCCATAGCCCACCCCCGCAGTCTCAACAATAGCCAGCGCAGGTGTCAGTTCTGTCAGATCGCCATGAATATATTCTATCATTTTCTTTTTCTCCTAATTAAATTAATATATTAATAACGTGCGAAGGGCGGGATTATTGTTATAGAGTTCCATAAAATTACGTCCCGACGTAGCATGTCATACGTCCCGACGCAGAGCCAGAGACGTCGGGACGCAGCAAAAGCTACGTCCCGACGTAATTCAAAGCACATCGGGAGGTATCGGAAAGAGGATGTATGATGTTTCGCAACAAAATAACGAAACTGTAAGGCTCTTGCAGCAGATACCTTACAAATCTCCGCTTATTCATACCTAAAAACTATGATTTTACTACTTTTTGCAACTTTTATGAGTTAAAATTCTATTAAAACGTCACGTATTTCAAGAAAAAGCTATACTTTTGCAACCGGAAATAGAATGAAAAGCGGAAAACATATCCGTTGGATGACTAAACCGCAAGAAATAAAAGAAATTAAAACAACAAAATAAAAGAAATAAGACAATGAAGAAATTTAGAGCAGCCGTAGTAGGATACGGCAACATCGGTAAGTTTACTGTTGAGGCACTCGAAGCAGCTCCTGACTTTGAGATTGCAGGTATTGTACGTCGCCAGGGTGCCAAGGACAAACCAGCTGAGTTGGCAAACTATGAAGTAGTAGATGACATCACCAAGTTGAAGGATGTAGATGTTGCTATCCTCGCAACCCCTACCCGCTCTTGCCCTGAGTATGCAGAGAAGATCGTTGCCCTCGGTATCAACACCGTAGACAGCTTCGATATCCACACCAGCATCCTCGACTATCGTACCAAGCAGATGGAGAACTGCAAGAAGGCTGGCAAGGTAAGCGTTATCTCTGCTGGTTGGGACCCAGGTTCTGATTCTATCGTACGTGTTCTGATGGAGAGCCTTGCTCCTAAGGGTTTGACATATACCAACTTCGGTCCTGGTATGAGTATGGGTCACTCAGTTTGTGTTCGTAGCAAGAAGGGCGTAAAGGAAGCGCTCTCTGTAACCATCCCATTGGGTGAGGGTATCCACCGCCGTATGGTATACGTAGAGTTGGAAGAAGGTGCCAAGCTTGAGGATGTAACAGCCGAAATCAAGGCCGATCCATACTTCGCTCATGATGAGACCCACGTATTCGCCGTAGCATCAGTAGATGATGTAAAGGATATGGGTCATGGTGTGAACCTCGTTCGCAAGGGTGTATCTGGCAAGACCCAGAACCAGCGTTTCGAGTTCAACATGAGCATCAACAACCCAGCCCTCACCGCTCAGGTATTGGTTAACGTAGCTCGTGCTTCATTCCGTCTGCAGCCAGGTTGCTACACCATGCCAGAGATTCCAGTCATCGATATGTTGCCAGGAACCCGTGAGGAAATCGTTGCAACACTCGTATAAAGACATTGAACTTTGAGGTTTGAACATTGAACTTTATGATGAGTTTAACAGGTTCTGATTCAAAGTTTAGCAAATAATAAAGGCTCGCAAGAAGTTTCGATTTCTTGCGAGCCTTTTGAATATACTATATTCCAATTTATTTATGCGTCATGATATCGAGCACCATATCATCGGTAGCTCGCATCGCATCGGCACCGATGCTCGTGAGGTTGTGGATGCACTTATCCACATCATCATCTACGATACCCTCGGCAGAGGTGACACACTTGCCTTCCATAGAAAGGAGGGCAGAAAGAAGAGCGGTGCTGACACCTGATGAAATCTTCAGGGCACAACTTGGTTTCGCTCCGTCACAAATCATACCGGTGAGATTGGCTATCATATTCTTGACAGAATTGCAGATGCGGGTATAATCGCCACCCATCAGATAGGTGATGCCGCAACTGCTGCCCGTACTGGCTACCACACAACCGCAAAGAGCTGAAAGCTTGCCTAAGCTCTGCTTGATATAGATAGCCGTCAAGTGACTGAGCATCAGGGCACGGATCATTTCCTCCTCGGTATTCTCGTTCTCCAACGCATAAACCACCACAGGGTTCGTTGCACAGATGCCCTGATTGCCGCTGCCGCTGTTACTCATTACCGGAATCATGGCACCACCCATACGGGCATCGCAGGCTGAAGCGGTGCGGGAGATGATATGCGAGAAAATATTATCGCCGAAGATACCATGACTCAACGGACGGTCCATCGTCTTGCCCAGACAGTGGCCATAGTTGCCTTTGATACTCAACTCAGCAGCCTTCATATTATAGTCTCTGGTCTTGAGAATGAAAGAAATCTCATCGAGCGGAGCTGTTGTAGCAAACTCGTAAACCATCGGGAAATTGAGTTGGATATCATCAGCAGCCTCATCGCCCACAGCACCGCCACGCTTATCGAGCACCACCTCGCCATTACGCTCAACATACACAAAATGGGTATGTGAACCGGAGATAATTGCCGTAGCCTGGTCTTCACCGGCATGACAGATGATTTCGATATAGAGTTTATCCACATCACCCTGCTTCAGTTTGATGTTGATATCCGCATCCTTGATATATTGTTTGCCCTGCTCCAGACTGTCGGGAGTGAGGTCTTTCAACACTTCCAGCTGATATTCAGGCTTTCCGATGAGCGCCCCCAGCGATACGGCGATAGGCAAACCAATCATACCCGTGCCAGGAATGCCGACACCCATCGCATTCTTGAGCATATTAGGACTCAGAAGAACTTCAATACGTTCAGGGCGCTTGCCAAATGTAGTAGCAGCCTTGGCTGTACATAGTGCCACAGCCATCGGTTCGGTACAGCCGATGGCAGGAACCACCTCTTTATTAACGAGCGCAATGATGCGCTCACGCTTACTTTTCTCTAACATAATCTATATAGCTTTTATATAAATAACGTTCTTACCATTATTTCGGGTACAAAAATACAAAAAATAAACCGTATTCTTCTCTTTTCTCGAGAAAAATACGGTTAAAATCTATATTTCTTGATGAATTAGTCTTCCAACTGGAACAGAGGATCATCTGGAGTCAGCATGGTTGGCTTCTGGTCGAATTCCTTCAAGAGCTGCTCAGAAGCATACTTCTTGTTTACTACCAGGCGGAACATGTACTCGTTGAACCAATCGTTGGTCATGATGAAGCAACCGGCAAAACCATTGTCTGCACCCCAACTGTTCTCCACCTTCCACTTTACAGGCTTGCCATTGGCGTCGAGATCTACAGCAGTCAGCGTCATGGCATGAGTAGAACCGCTATCGAAAGTAGCGATGCGGTCAGCCTTGTTCATTGGGAATGAGGTATTGAAGAGGCTTCCATAGTCGAAGTTGTCGAGTGCCAGATAGCCGCGCTTTCTATCAAGTTGCTTGCCCACATCATAGCTTGAATACATCTTATGACCATCCTTCAGAGAGGCGATGGCGAGCTGGGCAATCTCCTCCATAGGCAGGTTCAGATACTTCCAGTTATGACCATCATAAGTGTGGCGGTCGTACTCTACCTCGTATGTCTTGTGGTAAGGACGGCGTGGATCGTTCATCACCATCAGGAAGGTACCGTTCAGGTCCTTGCCCACCGTCTCCTCATAGAAACTCTTAGGAGTATACTTCTTTGCCTCGCCAATCTGCTTGCCGTCCTTGTCGCGGAAAGCATAGGTAAATTCCTTTACCGGTTCGCCGAGAGTAAGACTCAGCATGTGATAAACCTGACCGAGCATCTCGTTCTTGCGAGCCTGGATAGCTGCCGACTTCTTGCCCTGAGCCACCATCTTGCGGAGTTCCAGACCATACTCGCGGAGCTTGCTGCTTACGAGACGGCTCATCTTGGAAGTATTGTTGCTTGAGAAGGTCTCAGGCTGGGCACTCATAGGTACAAGACCATACTTGCTCGCCAAATCGGCAACACCACAGAAAGTACCGCCATCATTGAGCGGATTCTTGAAGAAGAACTGCACCTGAGGATCCTCGATGCTCTTCTTGCCAAGGTCGATAACCCCCTGAAGCATCAGGTTAGCCTTCTCTAGCTGATCATAGAAGAAGAGGTAATCCTGAGAATACTCCACCACTCTACCCTGCTTGTCGTTGACAGCAAAGTTAGAACGGAGCACGTTAAAACCGCTGAACATCCAGCAACGGCCCGAACTCTTCTGGTTGTGAATGCTCTGCGAAGGAGTCTCGATGCTGAAATGAGTATCAACCGGGGCCTCGTTGGCATGATTCTTCACAAGGTCATCAATGTTGTTGTTGGCAATCGCATTGAAGAGTGCCTTGTTGGCTACACCTGCCTGCTGGCTTTTCTCCATCTGCTGGAGAGCAGACTGACTGATGCCGCCACCCTTGGTCTGCGCCATCAGAGACATGGAAGCCATCATCATGGCTCCCAAAAGTAATACATTTTTTCTCATCACGATAAAGGTATTTATTTGCTTATTGTTATATAACTAATTCCGGATTTCATTCCTTTTTCAGAAATTTCCTTTGCAAAAATACAAAGAATAATCGGAAAAAGCGAAAATATTGCCTCAAAAGTGCTTTATATAGGAAAAAAGCATTATCTTTGCACAAGATTTTCACGAAGAAAACATGGACAAGAACAAGTTTAGTCTATTAAATAGTATAAAATACCCGGAAGATTTGAGACGGCTGAGCATTGACCAGCTGCCACAAGTCTGCAAAGAGTTAAGAGAAGACATTATCGACGAGGTTGCCGTCAACCCCGGTCATTTTGCCTCCTCTCTTGGCGTGGTGGAAATAACCGTAGCCCTACATTATATCTACAACACCCCATACGACCGTATTGTATGGGATGTGGGACACCAGGCCTACGGACATAAGATATTAACAGGACGCCGCGAAAACTTCTGCACCAACCGCAAGTTGCACGGCATCCGTCCATTCCCTACACCTTTAGAAAGCGAATATGATACCTTCGCCTGCGGACATGCGAGCAATTCCATCTCCGCAGCACTCGGTATGGCCGTTGCCGCACGCGAAAACGGAGATACCAACAGGCACGTGGTAGCCGTCATTGGCGATGGAGCCATGAGCGGCGGACTGGCTTTCGAGGGACTGAACAACGTATCAAGTACACCTAACGACATGCTCATCATCCTGAACGACAACGATATGAGCATCGACCGGGCAGTGGGAGGTATGGAGAAATATCTCCTGAACCTCGATACCAACGAGACCTACAACCGCCTCCGTTTCAAGGCATCGCAGTGGCTGCACTCCAAAGGTTATCTCAACGAAGACCGCAAGAAGGGCATTCTGCGCCTGAACAATGCACTGAAGTCGGCACTGAGTCATCAGCAGAACATCTTCGAGGGTATGAATATCCGCTACTTCGGACCTTTCGACGGTCATGACGTGAAGGAAGTGGCGAGAGTACTCAAACAGCTTAAGAACATGAAGGGTCCTAAGCTGCTGCATCTGCATACCACCAAGGGAAAGGGTTACGAACCAGCCGAGAAGAGTGCTACCATCTGGCACGCGCCAGGCAAATTCGATCCGGAAACGGGTGAGAGAATCATTGCCGATACCAGCAACCAGCCTCCTAAATATCAGGATGTTTTCGGTGAGACGCTGCTGGAACTGGCTCAGAAGAACCCGAAGATTGTAGGTGTGACGCCAGCCATGCCTACAGGATGCTCCATGAACATCATGATGAAGGCGATGCCAAACCGTACCTTCGATGTAGGTATTGCCGAGGGGCATGCCGTCACCTTCTCAGGAGGTATGGCGAAAGACGGACTCATCCCATTCTGCAATATCTACAGTTCGTTTGCACAGCGTGCCTACGATAACATCATCCACGACATGGCACTGCTCAACCTGCCGGTTATTATGTGTCTGGACCGTGCCGGACTGGTAGGTGAAGACGGACCTACCCATCATGGTGCCTTCGATATGGCGGCTCTCCGTCCGATTCCGCATCTCACCATCGCATCTCCGATGAACGAACATGAGTTGCGCAACCTGATGTATTCAGCCCAGTTGCCAGGTCATGGCAGCTATGTAATCCGTTATCCGAGAGGCAAGGGTGTGCTCGTAGACTGGCGCAACCCGATGGAGGAAATCAAGACCGGTACCGGCAGAAAGCTGAAAGACGGCACCGATGTAGCCGTTCTTACCATCGGTCCTATCGGAAACGATGCCGCTCAGGCTATCGCTGAGGTAGAAGCCGAAACCGGAATGAGCATCGCCCACTACGATATGCGATTCCTCAAGCCACTCGATGAAGACATTCTGAAAGAGGTGGGCGAAAAGTTCAGCCGCATCATCACCATCGAAGACGGCGTTCGTATGGGCGGTATGGGCTCTGCCGTACTGGAATGGATGAACGACCATGACTATCAGCCAAAGATGACCCGAATGGGATTGCCAGATGAGTTTGTGGAACACGGAACCGTGGCACAGCTCAGGGAAATCGTGCATCTCGATAAAGAATCAATCAAAGAAGCAATTAAGAAATGAAAATAATCATAGCTGGCGCATATGCCATAGGTACTCATCTGGCGAGACTCCTGTCACGCAGCAATGAAGAGATTACGCTCATCGATGAAAGCGAAGAGCGCCTGGCAAGCATTGGCTCCGACTGCGACCTGCTCACCATGCTGGGCAAGCCTACCAGTCTTCACATCTTACGCGATGCGGGGGTAGCAGATGCCGACCTCTTCATCGCCGTTACTCCGGTAGAAAGTACCAACATCACAGCTAGCATCCTTGCCAAGAACCTGGGTGCCAAAAGAACGGTGGCCCGTGTGGATAATCCGGAATATATGGATCAACAGGCTCAGGAATTCTTCAAAGGATTAGGTATCAGCAAACTGATTTATCCGGAGATGCTCGCAGCCGTAGATATCAATAACGGACTGAAAATGAGTTGGGTACGTCAGCGCTGGGATGTGCACGACGGCGCACTCGTCATGCTCGGCATCAAACTGCGCGAAGGATGCGAGATACTGAACGAACCGCTCAAGAACATCAGCGGTCCTAACGACCCATACCACGTGGTAGCCATCAAGCGAGGCAGCGATACCATCATCCCTGGCGGTAACGACGAGCTGAAACTCTACGACCTCGCCTACTTCATGACCACCCGCAACTATATCCCATATATCCGCAAGATTGTAGGCAAGGAGCACTATGTGGATGTGAAGAACGTGATGATTATGGGTGGCGGACGCACAGCCGTAAGAGCCGTAAAGAAGATGCCGGAATATATGGAATGCAAGATTATCGAGATGAGCGAGGAGCGCTGCGAATATCTCAACGATATTCTCGATGAGAACAAGACGCTCATCATTCATGGTGACGGACGCGACATTCCGCTACTCGTAGAAGAAGGTATCCGCAGTACGCAAGCCTTCGTGGCACTGACCGGTAACGCCGAAACCAATATTCTGGCCTGTCTTACCGCCAAGAGAATGGGTGTGCGCAAGACAGTGGCTGCCGTAGAAAACGTAGACTACGTGAGCATGGCAGAGAGTCTGGATATCGGTACCATCATCAACAAGAAGATGATTGCCGCCAGCTACATCTACCAGATGATGCTCGATGCCGACGTGATGAACGTGAGATTCCTGATGAGCGCCAATGCCGATGTGGCTGAATTCATAGCCAAAGAAGGTTCAAAGGTAACCCAAAAACCGGTGAAGGAACTCGGCATGCCTATCGGTGTAACCATCGGTGGACTGGTTCGCGGTGAAGAAGGAATGCTCGTTTCGGGTAATACACAGATAGAACCGGGTGACTCGGTGATGGTTTTCTGCCACAACATCAACATGAAGAAAATTGAGAAATACTTCATCTAAGCGTGAAGGAGATAGAGACATACTTCATATATGATAAACAGCAAATTAATATATAAGATTTTAGGGCAACTGCTTTTCATAGAAGCATTCCTGCTCTTCGTCAGTCTGCTGGTAGCTTTCTATTACCAGCAGGACGACATCTTTGCCTTCATTGTGGCAACACTTACCACCATCGGAGGCGGGCTGGTGCTGAAATGGCGAGGACACGGAGCCGATAACTCAATGTCGCGCCGTGATGCCTATCTCGTGGTAACGCTCTCATGGATTGTATTCAGTTTCTTCGGAACCCTCCCCTTCATGGTGAGTGGATACATCAACAACTTTACCGATGCCTACTTTGAAACCATGTCGGGATTTACGACAACGGGAGCCACGATATTAGACGATGTAGAATGTTTCCCCCACGGACTGCTTTTCTGGCGTTCGCTCACCCAATGGATAGGCGGTCTGGGAATCGTGTTCTTCACCATCGCCCTGCTGCCATCGCTTGTAGGAGGACAGACCAAGGTGTTTGCTGCCGAGGCAACAGGACCTATCAAAACGAAACTGCATCCCCGGCTTTCCACTTCGGCCAAATGGATATGGAGTATCTATCTGATGCTCACCATCGCCTGCATCGCCTCCTACTATGTGGCAGGAATGAATCTCTTCGACAGTTTCAACTATGCGATGAGCACGACGGCAACGGGTGGTTTCGCTACCCACAACAGCAGTACCGAGTTCTTCCATTCACCAGCGCTGGAATACATCTGTACGTTCTTCTGTTTCCTGTCGGGTGTGAACTTCACCCTGCTCTATGCAGCCGTCATCAAGTTTAAAATCAAGGATCTGTTCAAGAACTCAGAGTTTAAGTTCTATGCATTCATGGTTGCTGCATTCAGCGCCTTCATCATGGTAGAGCTGATGGTGATGCGCAACTACGATGTGGAGCATGCCTTCAGAAGTGCTATCTTCCAGGTGGTTTCTTTCATCACCACCACCGGTCTGTTTAACGACGATGCTGCTGTGTGGCCTCATGTTACCTGGGTGGTATTGGCAGCCTGCATGTTCTTCGGAGCCTGCTCGGGCAGTACGAGTGGAGGTTTGAAATGTATCCGCGCCGTGATGCTGGTAAGAATGGTGAAGAATGAGTTTCGCCAGATTCTGCATCCTAATGCGGTACTGCCTCTGAAGATTGACGGTGTGAACGTGCCGATGCAGAAGCGGGTTACGCTGCTCGCCTTCCTCACCACGTATCTCATCATCTGCCTGGTCATCTCCTTCACGATGATAGCCATGGGCATCGACAATACCAATGCCATCACCATCACCCTGAGCTGTGTGGGCAACGTAGGTCCTACGCTGGGTACGGAAATCGGACCGACGATGTCATGGAGCGAACTGCCGGATGTGGCAAAATGGTTCTGCTCGCTGATGATGCTCATCGGTCGTCTGGAAATATTCAGTGTGCTGGTTATCTTTACACCAGCATTCTGGAGAGAGAACTAACATACCCAGAGGGGGAGTTAGAAAATAAAAGAGAAGTTGATATTTGAAGTAAGAAATACGCTTACTAGACTAAGTATATTTCGCACAAAAAGCGTTATATATAATAAGGTATAGGTTCAGCAAGAGCCTTACCGGAGAGTAAGAAACCGTACTGAAGAGTACATTTATAAACTAAATATAGGTAATAATGAAACCATTAAAATTTCAACCGCTATTAAAATCCACCATCTGGGGTGGCAGTAAGATTATCACTTTCAAGCATCTCGACGTAAAGCAAGAGAATGTGGGAGAAAGCTGGGAAATCTCTGGAGTACCAGGAAATGAAAGCATCGTAGCCGATGGCGAGATGCAGGGCAAGAGCCTCAACGAGGTTGTTGCAGAACGGAAGGGAAGCTTCCTCGGAGAAGAGAACTACAAGCGTTTCGGCAATGAGTTTCCACTGCTCATCAAGTTTATCGATGCCAACCGCGACCTCTCTATCCAGGTGCATCCTAATGATGAAATTGCCAAGAAGCAAGGTAAGGAACGCGGCAAGACCGAGATGTGGTATGCGCTGCCATGCGAGCCGGATGCCAAACTCTACAACGGCTTGAAGATGCAGATTACTCCTGAGCAGTACAAGGAGATGGTAGAGAATGATACCATCACCGATGCCCTGGCTCAGTATAACGTGAAGGAAGGTGACAGCTTCTTTATCCCAGCCGGCAGAATCCATGCCATCGGAACAGGCTGTTTCGTTGCCGAGATTCAGCAGACCAGCGATGTTACCTATCGCATCTACGACTTCAAACGCAAGGACAAGGATGGCAACTATCGCCAGCTCCACACCAAGGAGGCTGCCGAGTGCATCGACTACACCGTATTGCCAGACTATCGCCAGCACTACACTCCTGCCAAGAATCAGGGTGTAAGCATGGTACAGTGCCCTTACTTCACCACAGCCGTTTATGATCTCGATGAACCAATGACGCTGGATTATTCAGAGTTGGACAGCTTCGTGATTCTGATTGGCTTGAAGGGTGAGGCTAAGATTACCGACAACGAGGGTAACGAGATTACGCTCCAGGGCGGCGAGAGCATCGTAGTTCCTGCCAGCACCAAGACATTGAAAGTAGAAGGAACCTTGAAGTTCCTGGAGACATACGTATAATTTTAAAGGTAAAAAAGTAAAAAGGTAAAAGGGTAAAAAGAAAGCAGGCAGATGACATCCCGCCAGGCTCTTTTTACCTTTTTACTTTTTTACCTTTCCAAATACTTTTCCACATCCGCCTGTATCTTCTGGAATTCGGGAGAGAACTGGTAGAAGGTGTTCTTCTTCATCATCATCTTCACCTTGCCCAGACTATTCTCATAACATGCCATTTCGGTGCGGGCCTGCTCGGAATGGAGGGCACGGTCGCGGATTTCGTTCTCCCTATCATTGCGCAAAGCATCGCAAACACTCTGGACGATGGGACTTACTACCAGGTCGAAGAGATGATGACCCTGAATATATAAATAGGTATTGCTCTCGTTTACACCCAGATTGTTGAGGTAAAGAGCCATTTCATCCAACTCATCCTTAAACTTCTTGAAGCGGCGCTCCAGCTGGAACAGCTTTGCCCGCACCTTCTTTCCCAAATAATCTATCGCCCATTTAGGATCCTGGATTCGGACAGAAGGCAACATGATGACCTTATCAAACTCCGCCATATCAAAATGCATCGACATCTTGCGATGACGCACATAGAACAGCATGTGCCATAAGAAGAGGGGCCAGATGGTACGGGAATAGGACTCAAGGAAACGCTCGAAATCGAAGATGCGACGGTCGTTGAGCGTCACCATCACACAGGTTTCGTGCAATCCTCTGGCATAACATTGGAAGTTTTCAATGGCATAGGCATAGGTATGGAAGATGTAAGGATTCTCCAACATCTGCTGGGAAGACTCGGTTGAGCCCTGACGCAGATAATCGTAATCGGCATCTACACAGGCTATCATATCCCTACCTACTCCCTTCAGCATACTGGAGATAGCAGCCTTCTTGCCTCGGTCTAAATGCTGGTTACGGGTAGGCAGCATGATATCAAAATAGCGTTTTTCATTCTCAAACTTTCCCAATACAGAACGCCAGAAGAAGACATCATCATAGCTCTCGACGTAAGCCACAATCTTGCGCCGAGCCTTCTTCGAGGTCATCCTGTTGGCTGCCTCGAAGAACTGGGAATTGATATTATCGGTTAAACGTTTAGCCATAAGCTGAAAAAATCAACATTCAACACTTAACATTCAACATTACGAAATCGTAATATCATTCACATCCGTCACCCTATCGGTCCATCCATCCATGACCACAGCAGGACTGTGGGTGGTCATGATAATCTGGATATTCGGATTAAGCTGCAGCACCAGACCGATGAGCTGCTTCTGCCATTCGAAATGAAGGCTGATTTCCGGTTCATCCATAAAGAGGACGTATGACTGGTTGTCCTCCACCAGCACGGTGAGGAGGATGGCAAGAATCTGCTTCTCACCAGCCGAGAGCTGATAAGGCGAGAGCTGCTCACCTATCT
>DAWDAD010000029.1:0-32357 GCA_052356385.1 Prevotella sp. | reverse complement strand
TACTCCATAACAGTTGCACCTGCCAATGAATGTAACGGTTTACGGAGTTTTTGAGAACGTAAAATATTTGTGATTTTTCATTGTTACATCACAGATCAGTAGCCATTATATGTCTTTGTATCTTAATGTTATCGCCTTCAAGAACGTCTGACTTTCGCTAAATCGTTACCATAAATAAAACAGTCGAAACAACTATGCTGATTATTAGACTGATACAACTTTTTTGATTATCCTCTGCAAAAAGAAGCACTTTTCACTTCATAAAGGAAGGTACGGATGAACCAGTAGCAAACGATACCTGCCAGATAACCTACGAAAACAATTATACTAACAAGAGCAAAGCCCATCCTCCCGGATGGGCTTTAGCATTTAATACAAAAACATTATGAATTATTTCTATTAGCGAACAAGATTCGTTTTATTAATATATTCTATCTAAAAGTTATATTTCAAACAAACTAATAGTTTCAAACAATTACCGTACTCCTACGATTGATCTATTCTCGTTTACGGGTGCAAAGATACGGCTTTTTTCTTATTCTTGCAATACCTAATAATGGGGGTTTTAGACAATACCTAAAACTGATGAGCCAGACACTTTAGGCTATTGCCATTTTCCCCTCTCCTATAGACACAAAAAAACTGCAAGTCAGACTTATCGTCCAACCTGCAGTCCATTCATATCTCTCTCTTATAATTTCTTTTCAGAATTCAATCGAATTGAATTACTTCAAACCACGATTCATAAGTGTTGCATTCAGAAGCATCACATACTTGCGATACTGAGAATCATTGAGGATGCTGTGCATGTACTTGAGATCCTTAATGACAGCCTTGTCAATCATAGCTGCACGCTCATCCTTTGCTGCAGTTGCAGCATTCATCATATCAGCAGTGAAGTTCTTGTGAACATCAGCTACAGCCTCTGCCTGATCAATATTGAGTGACAATGCATTAGCCAAGCTACCCATCTTTACATTCATGTTGTAAGCTGCTGTTGCGTTTGTTGCCTCGTCTGCTGCAAAAGTAGTTGTTGCCATTGCGAACATTGCTACTGCCAAAATCATAATCTTTTTCATAATCTTTTTACCTTTCTTTACTTTACGAGCCATCTTCTGAACCTACACTATCTCTCTTATAACCTAGGAGGCTCTAGAAGGACTCTTGTTAAACATTATCCTGATGTCTTTTCTTTAAGACACTGCAAAGATACAAACTTTCCGTTGTGTACGCAAACAATTTACAAGAAAAATGCTATAAAGGGCCTCTTTTTTGATATATATCAACATCAAAAGGCTTCTTTCTTCTACTTTTCGTTATCTAACGCATGTTTTTGCATTCAAAAGGTAAGCTGTTTTGCAATATCAGTAACATTTGCGTTTCAAATGAGAACTACTATGAGAAAAAGCCTAGCAAGTTGCCATTTTCCAGCCATAGAAAATGAGCACTCTGAATCTTTTTTTCCGAAAACCCCAATATTTCTACTATTTCTTTTCCATATCCCAATTATTTATTGTATCTTTGCAGAAGATTTACAATAGAAACAATGGAAGAACAAAATCATATAGACAAGGCACTCGCCTTCCTCGAAAGCCTCGAAAAGTTGGGAAACCAGCTCAAAGTAGCAGAAGAGAATCAGAAACAGTTTCTCGCCAGAATGCTTGAACTCAAGAAATCTGGCGAAACTGACAGTGAGGAATACGCAGACCTTTCACGCAAGAGCAAAGGATTGCAGGACATCATCGACAAATGGCGTCCTATCTATTTGGAGCGAATGGAAATGGTGAAAAGCGTACAGATGAAGAAGCGCAAGCGCACTGGAAAGAAGTAACTACAACAGTGTCTATAGGCTGGGACAAAGAACCTGCAAGCAAGGTATAAAGAAGCAATATATATAATGTACGCGCGTACATTATATATATATATCAAACAACCTACAGATAGCACCATAAATAGAAAACAATAAAAAAACAAAATAAAATGGAATCAAACAACAAAAACAAGTTTATTAGAGTATCATACGCATTGTATGACGTAACAAAGGGTGATAACGGCGAAGAGATGCTGATTGAGCGCACAACAGATGAGCGTCCTTTCTTCTTCATCAGCGGTATGGGTGTAACCTTGCCTGCTTTCGAGGAGAAGGTTGTTGATTTGGCTGAGGGCGAAGAGTTCGACTTCAAGTTGGATCCTGAGCAGGCTTATGGTTTGCACTATGACGAGCGCGTAATCGACCTCGACAAACAGATCTTCACTATCAATGGACAGTTTGACGCTCAGCACGTACAGGTAGGTGCTATCATCCCATTGCAGAACGAGGATGGTAACCGCTTCAATGCTGTAGTCAAGAATATCACAGACGAGAAGGTAACTTGCGACCTCAACCACCCATTGGCAGGTTTGAAGCTTAACTTCTGCGGTCAGGTTCTTGAGAGCCGTGAGGCAACAGCAGAGGAAATCGCCAAGATGGCTCAGATCATCAGCGGTGAGGCTGGTGGTTGCGGCGGCGGTTGCGACAACTGCGGCGGTGACTGCAAGGATGGCAACTGCGAGGGCGGCTGCGATTGCAACAAGTAAAATTTGAGAATAAACGATAGCGGCTATCTCAATACCATTGGGATAGCCGTTTTTCATATCAACTAAAGAATTTGGCAATGAGGAATACATTTGGCAATCTTTTCACTCTCACAACATTTGGCGAGAGTCATGGCATAGCTGTAGGAGGCGTCATCGACGGTTTCCCAGCAGGCATAGACATCGATATGGACTTTATCCAGAGCGAGCTCAACCGTCGTCGCCCTGGACAAAGTCACATCACCACAGCACGAAAGGAAGCAGACCAGGTAGAATTTCTAAGTGGTGTTTTCGAGGGAAAATCTACGGGAACCCCTATCGGCTTTGAGGTGCGCAACCAGAACCAGCATTCTCAGGATTATGAGAATATGCGCTGTCTGTTCCGTCCATCCCATGCCGACTTCACTTACAATGAGAAGTATGGCATCCGTGATCATCGCGGTGGCGGCCGTTCATCTGCACGCATCACCATCGCCCGCTGTGTAGGTGGTGCCCTGGCCAAGTTGGCACTCCGCCAGCTCGGCGTCAGCATTACGGCATATACATCGCAGGTTGGCAGTATCGCCCTGGAGAAGGATTACCATCTATATGATCTCAACACCATAGAGGACAATCCTGTTCGTTGCCCAGACCAGACAAAGGCAAAGGAGATGGAAGAACTCATCGCCCAGGTCAAGGCTGATGGTGATACCATCGGAGGCATCATCACCTGCGTCATCCAGGGATGTCCTGTAGGATTGGGTGAACCGGAATTCGATAAACTCCATTCCCAACTTGGTGCAGCCATGCTCGGCATCAATGCCGTCAAAGGATTTGAATATGGAGAAGGATTCGCCGGAGTTACTGCTCGCGGAAGCGAACAGAATGATGTCTTCGTTCCTAAAGCTAAGAATATGGATGCTAATGATGATGCGGCAAACCATCAGGAAACTACAATCAATCAGGATGTTGCATCTCGTATCACAACCAAGAGCAACCATAGCGGCGGCATCCAGGGAGGATTGAGCAATGGTCAGGATATCTACTTCCGGGTAGCCTTTAAACCAGTAGCTACCCTCCTGATGGAACAGGATACTGTAGATTTGGAAGGAAATCCTACCAAACTCACAGCTCGCGGACGCCACGATCCATGCGTATTGCCAAGAGCCGTACCTGTAGTAGAGGCAATGGCAGCCATGGTTATCCTGGATAATTATCTTTTGAATAAAACGGTGAGATTATAAAAATAGTTAGGAGTTAAGATTGAGGAGTTGACTACCAACCACAACAACTTTCAATTCTTAACTCCTATCTTTTTAACAAATATCTCCTCACAGGTCAAAGTTTACTGTCCTTCAAGAGTTTTGGACAATATTCATTGAAGAAGCATTTATCACAAAGCGGCTTGGCACTTTTGCAGATATACCTGCCGTGCAACAGAATCCAGTGATGCGCATTCGGAATATCTTCTGCCGGAATGTGCTTCATCAGATAATCCTCCACCTTGCGAGGCGTATCAGCCGTACGAGGCACCAAGCCCATGCGATGGCTCACACGATAAACATGCGTATCCACCGCCATCGTGGCATGCCCAAACCAAACGGCACGGATCACATTCGCTGTCTTTCGCCCCACTCCAGCCAGTTTCACCAGATCATCAGCAGTCTCCGGCACCTCACCTCCAAAGAGTTCAACCAGTTGCCGTGACATCTGTGCCAGATGTTTCGCCTTGGCATTGGGATAGCTTACCGAACTGATCAGCTCATAGATATCCTCCTCGCTCGCCTTCGCCATGTGCCGTGCATCTGGATAGCGGGCAAAGAGAGCCGGCGTAACCATATTGATACGCTTGTCGGTACACTGAGCCGAAAGCAAGGTCGCAACAAGAAGCTGAAATGCGCTACCGAATTGCAACTCGGTAGTCACATTCGGCAGCGCATTTCTGAAGTGATTCAATATGAAATCGTATCTTTCGTTACGAAGCATATTTCAATACGTTTATATTTTCCGGAATATTACTTCTTCTTGGCAGGAGTTTCCTCTGCACCCTTCAACTTGCCCTTGTAAGCCTTGTTCAAGCCAGTGATAACCTCACGGGTAATATCGTATGCCTTATCAGCATAAAGCAGATTGTCACCACTCTTAGAGAAGATGATGCTATACTTCTTGTCCTTGTTATATTGAGCCAGATAGTTAGCAATGCTGTCGTGGAGAGCCTTGTTGTACTTGTTCTGCTCAGCAGCAAACTCATTGCTCAAACGCTGCTGCAATCCCTGAAGATCATTGTTCTGCTTCTGCAAACCAGCCTGGATAGCCTCAGCCTGCTCACGGGTGTAAGCATTCTGCTGAATCTTCTGCTGGAAGTTAGCAGCAGCTGCCTGCAACTGCTGACCCTTCTGAGCGATAGTAGCCTGAATATTCTGACCCTTTTTCTCCAGCAAGGCAGCATACTCCTTAGCGAATGTGTATTGAGTCATGATAGAGTCAACCTCTACGTATGCGATCTTCAACTCTGCTGGAGCCTTGCTCTCAGACTTAGCCTCAACCTGAGGCTGTGACTTATTGCATGATGCCAACGACAAGGCAGCTACAGCAGCAATAGCCACTGAACTCAAAATGTTCTTTTTCATTTCTTCTGTATTTTTATTATTATTTATTCCTAAAACTAAAATGATTTAATACGCCTTGTTTGCTTCGCGCGCTTCGCGGTCTTGGTCAACCACACAGTGGATACCCATCTTGCGCAAACCAGGATTGTCGTGAACATGCTGAGAAGAGAACTTACCATTCTTCTTAAAAATCAGCTTCACACTAAATAATGCCATTGCGATAGCAATTATTAACAGACTTAATAACATTAATTTTATCATTTTTATTACCTTTGCAGTGCCTTAGTGCACTTCACGTTGCAAAGGTACGATTTTTCGGGCAAAAAGCAAAAGAAATCTCATAAATAAATGACTTTCTTGATGCAAAAATAACAAAATAAGAGAATAATACATACAAAATAACATTATCAATGGAAAAAAATGAATTAAAACCTGCTCTTGTGTTCGAGCAGTTCGCTAAAATCAACGAGATACCTCGTCCTTCCAAGCACGAGGAGAACATGATTGAGTTTTTGAAGGAATTTGGCAAGAGCCATAACCTTGAGACTGTAGTTGATGAGACTGGCAATGTCTTGATTCGCAAGGCTGCTACCCCTGGATATGAGAATGCTGATACCATCATCCTTCAGAGTCACATGGATATGGTATGCGACAAACTGGTGGACGTAGAGTTCGACTTCCACAAGGATGCCATCCAGACCTACGTAGATGGAGAATGGTTGAAGGCAAAAGGTACTACCCTAGGTGCTGACGATGGTATCGGATGTGCCATCGAGCTTGCCATCCTCGCAGCCAATGACATCGAGCATGGTCCTATCGAGTGCGTCTTCACCCGTGACGAGGAGACCGGCTTGACAGGTGCTGTAGGTATGAAGGCTGGTTTCATGACCGGCAAGATGCTCATCAACCTTGACTCAGAGGATGAGGGTCAGATTTTCGTATCCTGCGCAGGCGGCCAGACTACCAAGGCTACCTTCCACTTCACCCGCGAAGAGGCTCCAGCAGGCTACTTCTTCATGGAGGCATCCCTGAAAGGTCTCAACGGCGGTCACTCTGGTGATGACATCAACAAGAAGCGAGCCAATGCCATCAAGGTACTTGCCCGCTTCCTCTTCCTGGAGAACGAGAAACTCAATGGTGCCCTTCGTCTGGTAAGCTTCAACAGCGGCAAGATGCATAACGCCATCCCTCGCGACGGCAAGATTGTCTTTGCTGTCAAGAATGAGGCAAAGGAGCAGGTACGTGCAGACTGGAATATCTTCGCATCTGAGGTAGAAGATGAGTTCCACGTTACTGAGCAGTCTATGCTTTTCAACATGGGTTCTGCCGATGCAGCTTCTGTTATCGAGAAGGCCGTAGCCGATAAGTTCATCATGGCTTTACAGGCTGTAGATAATGGTCCACTCACCACCTGTCAGGACGAGGCACTTGCCGAGATGGTAGAGACATCCAGCAATGTTGCCAGCGTGATGACCGACGAGAATAGCATCAACATCGTGGCTTCTCAGCGCAGCAATGTGATGAGCAACCTGGACAACATGACCAACACCGTGAAGGCAGCCTTCCTTCTGGCAGGTGCTGAAGTAAACGTGGGAGGCAAGTATCCTGCATGGAAGATGCGTGCCAACAGCAAGCTGACCGACATTACCGTGAAGAGTTACGAGAAACTCTTCGGCAAGGAGCCATGGGTAAAGGGTATCCACGCCGGTCTGGAGTGCGGTCTCTTCTCAGAGCGTTATCCAGACCTTGATATGGTAAGCTTCGGCCCTACTCTTCGCAACGTTCACACACCAGAGGAAGCACTTCTGATTCCTACCGTTCAGATGGTATGGGATCACCTGCTGGATATCCTCCGCAGCGTGAAGTAAGAAGAACTGAGTGAATTCCTAACAAAGGATATGAAATCATGAAGAAGATACTATTCGTATTGACATTAGGCTTGGCGCTGGTTCTCACTTCCTGTGGCGACCAGCACAAGGCTCAATCACTCGTCAAGGATTTCCTCAATGAAAACCTGGAAAACGAAGATTGTAGCTTTAAACGCTTCAGCCAACTCACTCCTACAGCCATGATCGACTTTAACAGAGTAAAATCTATGCGTCAGGAGATGAACCAGTTGCCATATATGAAAAAGAATATCGACTATAACGATGGCACCTTCCCAGACACCTTAATGTATCTGAGAGCCACCTACCAGTTGACTACTCATGATGGCAAGAAAGAAGAACTCACCCAGACTTTCTATCTTGACAAAGCTTTGACACGAATCATCGCTTTCAAAGAGAACTGATTCTATTTCAAAAAAACTAAAATCAAGAATTTAAGTTTAGATTGTAAAATTAGACAAACATAAAAACAAGGCTGCACTCCTGTCAAAGGGAATGCAGCCTTATTTTCGTGATAAAACCACCACTTATCAGAAACGCTCATACAGAAGATCTGATTCTTATATCAAGCCTCATCTAAACAAGACCTCATCCTGCCAAAGCCTTCTCAACAAAACCACGAACCTTCTTGCGGGCAACGCCCAGTTTCTTTTCTGCTTGTTTATATTTCAGATTGAGTACTACCGCAATCTGACGAACCGGCATATCTTCGTAGAGATTCAGACGATATACCGAACGCTGACTCTCTGTAAGCTGAGCAATCCCTCGCTCCAGAATCTCATTCACTTCACGAGCCGAAAAGATAGACTCCACCCCTTCAGAAGAACTGTTTATCCAACAGCCTTTCCTAATAAAATGCTCATACTTCTCATGTTGCTGTCTGCAACGCCAATAATCAATGACCTTGTTCCTTGCCATCGTATAGACCAGACAAGGCAGAGTTACCGGTGATATCATCTGATCCGACTGCAGAAGTCGAACAAAGATATCCTGCACAATATCCTCAGCCTCATCCACAACTTGCAGACGAGAAATCACGAATTCCTTAAGTTCGTCATAATGATTTGCATAATAATCAGCAATGATGCATTTTTTTGATGCAACATCCTGTTCCGATTCAATTTTTTGTTTCATATCAGGTGGTTTTTATCTGTTTATAGTTTATTTGTTTCTTCTATCAAGTAGTGCAAAGGTACAAAAAACAGATAATATCACCAAAGAAAAGAAACAAAAAAAATGTGCTAAATGCCTACATTGAAACATTTAGCACATATCTAGATACGATTTGTAACATTTGATGTTACACTACGTAAAGTAATATACTTTTTATAAAGCAGCAATTACTTGATCATATCCACACTTCTCTTCAGGAAAGCATCGAGAGAAGCACCCTTCAGCATACCATTCTGCAACAAAGCGAGGTCGATGAGCTGATGAACGATGTTGTTGTTCTTGGCATAACCAGAGATGATATCGTTGCGCTTAGCCTTCTCATCGCTGATAGCCTTCTCTGTGTTGTGAACATCATCCTTCTCCTCCTGGGTAATCTCTTCTGGCTTCTTCTTACTCTGCTCCTGATGAAGCACAGCGAGACGAGCTTCCTGACCCTTGATTTCTGCAAGGATTGGCTTCAGGCTTTCGGCGGTATTAGCCTCAGCATCCTCCAATACCTTCTTCACCAATGCATGGTCTGAGTTCAATACGATGTTGTAGCTGTCTGGCATCTGACCATAGAAGTTCATACCTGCCTGGAACTGACTCATTGCCTTCATACGGCGCATATACTCGTTCTGAGTAATGAGCACAGGTTGGTTCTGCTCACCCAAAGCCTGAATCTCCACGAAGAACTCTGCCTTGTCGAGCTTAGGCATCTGAGAACGGAACACCTCTGTCAAATTGTCAGACTGATCCTTTGTCAAATCTGTCTTCTTGGCATCTTCCTTCACGATGAGTCGGTCGATGATATCCGCATCCACACGGGTAAAGCGGCTTTTCTCCAACTTTTGCTCCAACATATTTACCATAGGTGTATCGAGCTGACCTTCCATCAGGAGCACAGAGTAACCCTTCTGCTTGGCAGCCTCGATGTAAGAGTACTGCTCCTCCTTATTGTTAGCATAGAGATATACCAGATTGCCATCCTTATCCGTCTGGTTGTCCTTGATCAGCGTCTTGTACTCCTCGTAAGTGAAGTACTTGCCCTCAACATCCTTCAGGAGTGCGAAGTCCTTGGCACGCTCGTAGAAGTCTTCCTGTGAAAGCATACCATAGTTGATGAAGAGCTTGAGATCATCCCACTTCTCCTCGAATTCCTTGCGGTTCTCCTTGAAGATTGAGCTCAGACGATCTGCCACCTTCTTGGTGATATAGGTAGAAATCTTCTTCACGTTGCTATCGCTCTGCAAGTAGCTGCGGCTCACGTTCAATGGGATGTCTGGCGAGTCAATGACACCATGCAACAGGGTCAGGAATTCAGGAACGATGCCCTCTACCTGGTCTGTTACGAATACCTGGTTGCAATACAGCTGAATCTTGTTACGCTGCATGTCAATGCTGTTCTTGATGCGTGGGAAGTAGAGAATACCCGTCAGATTGAATGGGAAATCTACGTTCAGATGGATCCAGAACAATGGGTCGTCCTGCATTGGATAGAGGGTGTGATAGAACTTCTTATAGTCCTCATCCTTCAGAGTGCTAGGAGTCTTGGTCCAGAGAGGCTCCACATTATTAATAATGTTATCCTCGTCAGTCTCCACGTTCTTGCCGTCCTTCCACTCAGTCTTCTTACCGAAGGCTACAGGCACTGCCATAAACTTGCAGTACTTGTTCAGAAGTTCCTCTATCTTATTCTTCTGGAGGAATTCCTTGCAGTCGTCTGCAATATGGAGAACGATATCTGAACCGCGGTCAGCCTTGTCAGCGTCCTCTATTTCGAAAGCTGGTGAACCATCGCAGCTCCACTTTACAGCCTTGCTACCCTCTTTATAGCTCTTGGTGATGATTTCCACCTTGCTGGCTACCATGAAAGAAGAATAGAAACCGAGTCCGAAGTGACCGATGATGGCATTGGCATTCTCCTTATACTTATCAAGGAAGTCGGTTACACCTGAGAATGCAATCTGGTTGATATATTTATCGATTTCCTCCTCAGTCATACCGATACCACGGTCGCTGATGGTCAGGGTACCAGCCTTTTCATCTAGAGAGATACGCACTGTTGTGTCACCAATCTCACCCTTGAAGTCGCCCTGGGCAGCAAGAGTCTTCAACTTCTGTGTAGCATCCACAGCGTTTGAAACCATCTCACGGAGGAAGATGTCATGATCTGAATATAAGAATTTCTTGATGACAGGGAAAATGTTCTCTGTCGTTACACCGATATTACCTTTCTGTGCCATAATTATAATGTTTATTTATATGTTTTACTTTATTTGTTTTTGCTATAGGTTTTACAAATAACGTGCCAAAAAGGGAGAAAAGAACAAAATGGCAGAATAAATCTGACAATATCATCAGAACAAACAATAAGTCTTAAGGGAAAAAATAAAAAGCCTTAAGGAAAAAAATATTTTCCCTTAAGGAAAAAATCAACTATCCTTAAGGGAAAATATTAAATGTGAAAAATGCCCTATTTACCGGCTTTTCCGACATAAGCATTCATATTCCGAAATTTTATAACACCCTACAAGCCCGGACTCCAATCTGAGATGAATGCTTCTGCATATAGGTATAGAGTGTCATCGGTTCATCAATCACTTTTTTGTGGATGCTGCTGGCATTGAGCAGATGCAACCCATCCTTATGCCAGGAAGCAATACCGATATGCGTGGTGTCCAATCCCTTCTTTCGGGTTATCATCAGAAGGATATCACCATCCTTGATGGTATTTCTGAAAAGCTGATTGTTACGAATCTCCCCTTTCGGGATATAGCGATAGCGCTTGCCGTTGATGCTCTGCTCCAAAGCACGGATACCCGACTTCCACTGCGGATGAGCCGAAAGCATCTTGTAACTGGAAGGATGGGTGGACATCCAGTTTACGTTGATGGTCTGGACTGCAGTGAAGGGAGGATTATTCTGAATATCCTTCACGATACCTTCCTTTACATTATCATCCACCCAGAGGGTGAAATAGTGCTGGCGTTTTACATACGCTACCTCTCCGCCGATATAGCGCACGTGCTTCAGATGATTGCAGAAAGCTGCGAAACTGTTTTCCTGATGCTTGGCACACATTGTCAGTGCGGTCACGATTTCCACGTAGGTAGTACAATCTAGTTCCCTGGTATTCACCACGAGCAGCTCTTCCTGGGTTCTGTCCAAGGTGCCACCCACATAAGGAATACCCACAAACTGCTTTCCAAACCACATCATCCAGTTGGCAGGCTTTTTCTTCATCGCCTTCGCCTGCTGCAGCAAGGATACGATTCGCAGACTATCCTGGCGCTGATAAACCACGCCCGTCTTGGCAAAAGCAGGCATTACCATCAGGAATGCCGCTGCAAAAACTAAAAAACTATGCTTTACTTTCATCATTTTACATTTTTATATTCTCGTTTCTTTCCAAAGTTCATACCCACATAAATATTGAGCGAACCGAAGGAACTGTTGGTTGAGAAATGATCCTTGTGATAATTATACGAATGGATGACAGTACTGGCACCTGCATACCAGCGGTCGTTGTTCCATACCACTCCAAAACGGCCGACACCATCAAAGTTGAAATTTTTGAAGTTGAAGTTCTTCAGATCAAACTTATCCTTTTCCGGATCTCCTGATTTAGAGTGATTGTAGGCAAGACCTACGGAGAGGGAGGCATTGAACAGCCAGTTTTTGGCAAACACCCAGTTGTAGCCATATCCCACCGTAGCGGAATAATCGCTATACTTTACCTTCGAGAACATCAGACTGCTATCAATTTTAGCCTCCAACTGTTGCTTGGTTTTCTGATTGAGCCGCTCATCCACTATGGCAGAAAGCTTATCCCAATCCACTTCCAGCTGATGCTGGGTATATCCCAGTCCTACCATCCATGAGCCAGCACTTTTCTTCTGTCTTGTACTTTGAGAGTAAGCTGCTGGATATGAGAACTTACGATGATTAAATATGTAGTAAAGATTCAAGCCTTTAATACTACTCTTAAAACCATCGAAAGATACTTTTCTCAGAGCATCCGTATTGATATGATCACCCAGATTCATTCGCTGAATATGATAATCATTACCTGTCTGGCGCCAGAACAGATCCACACCCAGCAAACTGCTGTACAGACTCAGGTTGAACTCCTTCTTGCTGCTATGATTATCCTTGGTATTGATATGCTTCAGGTCGAGGGTATAACCCAGGAATACCCATCGCCATCCCAGATAAGGTCCCAGGCGCCAGGAAGGATCAGGCGCAAAGGAGATTCGCTGCCCCTCCTTGCCATAGAGGGTATATTCCTCGTAGGTATTGGTATTCTGCAGCATCACCGTATAATTGAAGTGCTGCGGTTCTATATACCTTTCATCTATATTGGAGAACTCTCTAAAGAAGGTAGTGAAGGTCTTACCCAGACGATGAAAGAATGTGCGCTCATGACGGGCACGAATCAAACTGTCCTGAGTATTACCCTTGAACATCGAAGAATTGAAAAGGGTCTTGATGAGAGATGAATCCGGTCTTACAGGGCATTCCAACGTATCTCGCTCCGCCGCCATCAGTGGCAGCAGAACGAGATACAGCAGTCCTACTATAATACCAATTTTTCTCATCCCATTTAGGGTATTCTTTCTAATTCTTCCAAAGCACACGATCAAGCACCCAGTTTACCGGGGTAGCAGAAACGCTGGTGCAGGTACAGGTATTGATGCCCTGCAGATGCTCTATCACATTTCTGATGATAGGCAACTGAACATACGGTGGATTGGCAACGGTGATGCTCGATCTGCCCTCGCTAGTTATCAACTCGATAGGCTGATAGGTAAAGACAGAGAAAGAGAGCGAACCCTTGTCGCCAATCACCTCAATACAGTCTTCCTTGGCACTCTCATGTCCCACAAAGCACCAACTGCCGCTCGCCGGAATACCACTTTCGAAGAAGAAACAGGCAGATACCGTATCTTCTGCATCATAAAGATGCGCACGGTTGGCAGGATAACCATGGGCACGGGTGATGACTCCAAAGAGATCCTGCAACAGGTCTATCTGATGAGGAGCCAGGTCGTAGAAATATCCTCCACCGGCAATATCCGGCTGCAATCTCCAAGGCATCTCCTTGCCACTCTTGGTGTCCAAATCACGTGGAGGCACAGAAAAGCGGACCTGTACATTGATGACATCACCTATAGCACCACTTTTGATAATCTCCTTTACTTTTTGAAAATAAGGAAGATAACGACGGTAATAGGCAACAAAACATGGCACCCCCGTCTGCTCGCTGATACGGTTGATACGAATACAATCGCTATAGCTTGCCGCCAATGGTTTCTCGATATATACCGGTTTGCCGGCACGCATTGCCATAATGGCGAAGGTGGCATGCGATGATGGTGGCGTAGCGATATATATAGCATTCACATCTGGATCATCGATGAGTTCCTGTGCATCGGTGTACCATTTTCGTATATGATGACGCTCGGCATAACCACGAGCCTTTTTCTCGCTACGGCTCATCACCGCAACGACCTGCGACCCCTCTACCTCATTGAAGGCAGGTCCGCTCTTCTTCTCGGTTACTTCTCCGCAGCCGATAAATCCCCAGTTTATCTGTTTCATCCTTTTACTTTTATATTCTGATTTTACCTGAATATTGTTGATCCGGACACGATTATATACCAGAATCCGGCAGAGTATATCTTGACCAATAGATCCAGATGGCAGGCTTTTACTCTCCTGCCAGTGATTTATTGATTTCGTCAATATAGTCGAGTACTTCATCACGACCCGTCTTCTTCTCACTACTGGTGATGAAGTAAGGAGGAAGTGCCTCCCAACGGTCCTCCAGAGCGTGCATCCATTTCTCGGCATTCATACGAGCCTTTACCGGTCCCAACTTATCCGCCTTGGTAAAGACGATACAGAAAGGCACATTGCTTTCGCCCAGCCAATCCACAAACTCACGGTCAATCTTTTGCTGCTCATGACGCACATCGATCAGAACGAAGACATTCGCCAACTGTGGGCGCTGCAGGATATAACTGCTGATCATCTGCTCCAACTGTTTCTGTACTGTCTTCGAACGTTTGGCGAAACCATAGCCAGGAAGGTCAACCAGATACCATTCATTATTGATGATAAAATGATTGATAAGCAATGTCTTACCCGGTGTAGCAGAAGTTTTAGCCAAACCCTTATGATTGCAAAGCATATTGATGAGGCTCGATTTGCCTACATTACTACGGCCGATAAAAGCATACTCAGCCTTATTATCTTTTGGACACATGCTCACGCGTGGAGCAGATATCGTAAATTCTGATTTCTTGATTTCCATTCTTTCTATTTTCTTTTATAATTATTATTATAGGCAGCACACGAACTAATCATAAAGTTCAATATTCAACCGCTCAAAGTTCAATGTCTATAGCATCTCTGACAGTTCCAGCCACCTCATTTCCTTCTCGTCAAGCTCATCCTTGATTTCCGGCAGGCGCTTGCTCTTTTCGGTCAATTCCTCTACCGACAGGGTACCACTGCAAAGGGCTTCTTCCAACTTTTTCTGCTCATCGGTAAGCTTCTCTATTTCCTGGGTCAGCTGTTCATATTCACGCTTCTCCTTATAGCTCATCTTACGCTTGTTCTCAAAGTTGGCATCACGCTTGGCTGTGCCGGCACCATCATTGGCAGCCGTATTATTGTTGCCTGCATTTTTAGCCGTAGCTGCAGCTTTTTCTGCTTCATCCTTCTCCTGCAACCTGCTCCAGTCTCTATACTGGGTATAGTTGCCAGGGAAATCCTGAATTTCGCCTTCCCCCTTGAATACCAGGAGATGATCTACCACCTTGTCCATGAAGTAACGGTCGTGACTCACCACGATTACGCATCCGGCGAAATCCTGCAAGTATTCTTCCAATACCTGGAGGGTCTGGATATCGAGGTCGTTGGTAGGCTCATCGAGCACCAGGAAGTTAGGATTCCTCATCAGCACCGTACAGAGATAGAGCTTGCGCTTCTCGCCACCGCTCAACTTATATACATAGTTGTGCTGCTCCTCGGGAGTAAAGAGGAAGAACTGCAGGAACTGCGAAGCCGTCATGTGCTTGCCGTTGCCCAGGTCGATATAGTCGGCTATCTCCGTGATGACATCTATCACCTTCTGGTCTTCCCTGAACTTGAGTCCCTCCTGCGAGAAATAGCCAAAGCGCACAGTCTCACCAATGTCAAACTTACCGCTATCCGGCTGCACCTCGCCCAGGAGCATCTTGATGAAAGTAGATTTTCCCGTACCATTATTACCTACGATACCCATCTTCTCAAATCGGGCAAAGTTGTAGTAGAAGTTATCGAGAATCACCTTCTTCTTTCCTCTGTCATCGAAAGCCTTGCTCACATACTGGCATTCGAAGATTTTCGAACCAATATATACGGTAGAAGCCTTCAATCTTACCTGACGGTCTTCGATGCGCTGCTTGGCTACCTTCTCCAACTCATAGAAAGCATCCTCACGATATTTCGCCTTATGACCTCGAGCCTGAGGCTGACGACGCATCCAGTCCAGCTCTCTGCGATAGAGATTCTTGGAATGCTGGATTTCTGCACGCAGATTATCCATGCGTTCCTGGCGCTTTTCCAGATAGTAAGCATAGTTTCCACGATAGGTGTAGATGGTCTTATCGTCGAGCTCCAGAATGGTATTACATACCTTATCAAGGAAGAAACGATCGTGCGTAACCATGAAGATGGTCTTGTTGCCACGATTCAGATAACCCTCCAGCCACTCTATCATCTCCAGGTCGAGGTGGTTGGTAGGCTCATCGAGCATCAGGAAGTCAGGCTCATCTATCAGCACATTGGCCAGTGCCACACGCTTCTGCTGTCCTCCACTCAACTGTCCCATCGGCTGGTCCATATTGGTGATATGCAACTGAGTGAGGATCTGCTTTGCCTTGAGCACCTTTTCCGGATCATCCTCATGATTGAAACAAGCTTCCAGTACGCTTTCCTCTGGATCAAACTTAGGAGATTGTTCCAGATAGCCCACCTTTAAGTCGCGTCGATAGATGATATCACCACTCTCATGTCCCTCCTTATCCATGAGCACCGACATCAATGTAGATTTACCCGTGCCATTGCGTGCCACGAGTCCCACTTTCTGTCCTTCAGCTATAGAGAAGGATATTTTATCAAAAAGAACCTCAGCTCCAAATCGTTTGGTGAGGTTTTGAACGTCTAAATACGGTATTTGACTTGCCATTTTCGTTATTTTTGTGCAAAGTTACAGAAAAAATTTGGCAGAAACAAATTTTTTAGCTATCTTATTTGGCAGAAACATTTTTTTTGCTTATCTTTGCACTCGAAAAGTTCAAATACATCTAGTGTTTCCATTGTAGAAACGCTACATTTCATAGAAAAATCATATAATATACAATATATAATAATGTATAGCAAAGACGAATTATCAGCAAAAAGTGTCCTTCAACTGAAGGACCTTGCAAAAGAAATTGGCGTCAAGATCAAATCTGGCGACAATAAGGAAACGATTATCTATACGATTCTTGATGCTTTGGCAGAGGCATCAGCAGATGGTGCTGCGCAGAAGCGTAAACGCACACGCATCGCCAGCAAGAAAGAAGATCGAGTATATTCTGTTCATGGAATCGAGGGCGAAAACTTCGATGTTATGAAAAACCAGGTTAACGGCCCTGCCGCTACTGATACAACCACTGAAGGAGACACTCCACAAGCTATCCCTGCTACCGTTGACCCACTGGCAGCTTTCCCTAAGCACAGAGGGCGCAAGAGCAAGGCAGAACTGGAAGCCATTGCGGCTGCCAAAGCGGCTGCCATCAAAATGCAGCAGGAAGGAATGAAGGCAGCAGAAAATACTGCTGAGCTACCAACCGAAAATGCAGATCATACAGACAATACTGAAAGCCCAACAGAGCAGGCTACTGTTTCTGAGGAAGAAGCTATGGCTACAGCTCTAGCAAGCAATGAGCAGCCAACCGAAGAAGCTCCTGTATCTGATAACCAGGACACAGAGATTCCTGAGGCGCAGTTTACTGCCGACGGTTCGGGCAATGACAACAGTGAGTTGATTGCCATGCTCCAGGCTAAGATGAATGCTCACAACGAGAATAGTACTCCTACAGAACCAAAAGAAAACAATACTCCAGAGTCAGCTGTAGCCGAGACTACACCAGATGGTATCTGGTCAGGCGACCCGGGCGATGGCACCGATTTCATTACAGTGGTAGATTTACCAATCGAGGATCAGGCAGCCATGCCTACATACGATATCTTCGACCGTCCGATGACTCCGGCAGCAACTGCAGCACCAGCTTCTGCACAGGCCCCTAAGGAGGTAAGTCAGGAACCGGAATATGATTTTACTGATATCATCTCTGCCAATGGTGTACTCGAAGTACTCTCTGATGGATATGGCTTCCTTCGCAGCAGCGATTTCAACTATCTCTCATCTCCAGATGATATCTACGTAGCTACCAATTTTGTGAAGCGTTACGGATTGAAGACTGGTGATGTCATCCAGTGCCACGTTCGTCCACCACATGAGGGTGAAAAGTACTTCCCACTCACCAGCATCGACAAGATCAATGGTCGTGACCCATCGGATGTAAGAGACCGTGTTCCATTCGAGCACCTCACCCCACTCTTCCCTAACGAAAAGTTTGAGCTCTGCGGCGACCGCCGTACCACCAACCTGAGTACCCGCATAGTAGATCTCTTCTCACCTATCGGTAAGGGACAGCGTGCACTCATCGTGGCTCAGCCTAAGACCGGTAAGACCATCCTGATGAAGGATATTGCCAATGCCATTGCAGCCAACCATCCAGAGGCATACCTGATGATGCTGCTCATCGACGAACGTCCTGAGGAGGTTACCGATATGGCTCGCACCGTGAATGCCGAGGTAATCGCTTCTACCTTTGATGAGCCAGCCGAGCGCCACGTGAAGATTGCCGGTATCGTTCTGGAGAAGGCAAAGCGTATGGTAGAATGCGGTCATGATGTAGTCATCTTCCTCGACTCTATCACACGTCTGGCACGTGCCTATAATACTGTAGCCCCAGCATCAGGTAAGGTGTTGACGGGTGGTGTGGATGCCAATGCATTGCAGAAGCCTAAGCGTTTCTTCGGTGCAGCCCGTAATATCGAGAACGGCGGTTCACTCACCATTATCGCTACAGCCCTTATTGATACAGGTAGTAAAATGGATGAGGTCATCTTCGAGGAGTTCAAGGGTACAGGTAACATGGAGTTGCAGCTCGACCGTTCACTCAGCAACAAGCGTATCTTCCCTGCAGTCAACCTCGTGGCTTCTTCTACCCGTCGCGACGACCTCTTGCAGGATAAGACAACCCTCGACCGTATGTGGATTCTCCGCAAGTTCATTTCCGACATGAACCCGATTGAGGCGATGAACACCATCCACAAGAGTATGCAGCAAACCCGCAACAACGAAGAGTTCCTCATTTCCATGAACTCATAACGATAAATGTCACACAAAAAAGAGTCCAGTAAGTCCATTCATACTTACTGGACTTTTTCTTTCTATTTGATAGGTAAAACAGAGCATCTCTGTACATAAAAAGCCAGATTGCAGATTCGGTATATAAGCATGACAGCAATACCGGGAATATACTATAAAAATGTCATTTTCATCACATATCTGAAGTAGTTGATACAGGTCAAAAAATACTTGTTGCATTTATATTTCTTAGCATAAAATGCCGTTATTTGATAAAAAAGTGTTAACTTTGCACTCGTATTAAGGAATAACAGTAACAAAAAATTAAAAAGATTTAAAGATTATGATGACTATTTTTACAATGGCAGTAGCCGCAGTTATGTTTTCAGGTATGGTACTTTGCATGGGTATGTTCTTGAGAGACGTAATCAACTCAATCCCGGAAATGACTAATATGAGCCACTCTGTTAGTTTGAGCAAGTAAAAATAGAAATCTCTATTATATTTTTACAGTGAGAGAGATTTAAATATGAGAAAGGGCAAGCTCCATTTTTGGAGCTTGCCCTTCTTGCTTTCTAGTTCATCATTAATATTCCATAGAGAAGGTGATGCCTCTTCTCATCATATCCTTCACGGTTGGCTGCAACCGGGTCAGGAATCCCTCCCATGAACGGTTCTTCTGGAAACTCCAGCCTGCCTCAGCCAAAGCCAGCGAACGAGGATAAGCCTGATAGTAGATACGCTCTGGCGAATTGATACACTCGCTCCAAAGGGTTCCGGCTACACCGAAGAGATTGTTCTTCTCAAACTCCTCGCCCATCCCCCAGGCAGGATCCAGACTATAGGCTGCCTTCAGAGATGTTACAGGCATACCCCAGTTTACCTCAGGCATATCGCCCTTTGCCATCGGATAATCAAAATAGCAATGCTCTCCAGGACAAAGCAGGATACGGGCATTGTTCTCAACAGCCGCGACCAATGCTTCCTTTGTCAAACCGGCACGCCAGGCAAAGGTAACACAACCAGGCTGAATCTTCTTGAAATCGGTCTCATACCAGAACATTGGAGTCTTGTGATACTGGGTACGAAGCAAGTCTATCACCTTATCAAAGAGATAGCCCTGCAACTTCCAGTTCTCAGAGCGGTCGGTTGTGGTAATACCCAGCTTCTTCTTCAATGCCTGGCACTTAGGACAGTAGGTCCAGCAATCGAGCGCAGGATTTCCTGCCTCATCACCACCCAGATGGATATATTCAGAAGGGAAGATATCTGCCAACTCCTTGAATACATTGCCCAGAAACTCGTAAGTGAAGTCATTACCCGGACAAAGCAACTCATCCGATACACCGCAGGTGGTACGGATAGGTTTCTGAACACCCTGACAGGTCAACTCTGGATAAACACTGATGGCAGCTACCTCGTGACCCGGCATCTCAATCTCAGGAACCACCTGGATATGATACTTGGCACAATATGCCACGAAGTCGCGCATCTGCTCCTGGGTATAATAGCCCTTGATAGGCATCAGCATATCATCCATTCCCCATCGACTGCTCGCCTCAGCGGTGAGTCTAGGATATTTCTTGATTTCAATGGTCCAAGCCTGGTCATCTACGAGATGGAGATGAAGCATATTCAGTTTATAGCGGGCCATCTCCGGAACAAAAGCCTTCAGATCCTCATATGGAACGAAGATGCGGCAAGGATCCACCATCAACTCTCTCACATGGGTGCGAGGCTGGTCTTTCAATGTCAGCTGTGGGATGGCATCGCAACCTACCTTAGAGGCATCGCCACGGAGCAACTGGTCGAAAGTCATCAAACCGTAGAAGACACCAGCAGCAGTCTTACCCTTGATTACTACTCCCTTCTGCTGCACATCCAGGGTATAAGCCTCGTTGTCTGCCAGCGTCTCATCCAGGGCAAGCGTCATAGTGAGCTGTCCGCCCTTTTTCAAATCCTTATGCTGCTCTACCCGCTCCTTCAGGATTCTCTCGGCATGTTCCTGCTCATTGGCAAGCCCATCGGCAGCAACGATTTTCCAGTTTCCTGCCACCTGCAAAGGTGCCGCCTTGGCATTTACTTTCAGGTCCATCGGGGTAGGAATCAGACAAGCCTCAGGATTGCAAACAGATCTCGCCTGTTTCACCTCGCCGAAGAAATGGTTCCATCCCAGCGCCTTGCGATAGAGTTTCTCGCTACCTCTTGGCATCACCAGTTTAACGCCACGCATATTTACACCCGAAAAAGCGGTAGAAGCTGCCTTTGGCGGAATCTTGGAATTCACCTTGATGACCTTTACGCCTTCCAGATTGGCAAAGGCAAACTCTCCCAACTCCGGCATTCCGTCTATCGTGATGTTTTTCAATGCCTTGCAACCAGAAAAGGCTGCAGCTCCCACTTTCGTCACGCTCTTAGGAATCACTACATCCTGCAGATTGTCGCAGGCAAAGAAAGCCTGACTACCAATCTCCTGCAACTGGTTTGGTAAGATGATGCTCTGCAGATGATGACGGGAATGAAAGGCATTCTTTGGAAGAACAGGACAGGTAGCCTCGCTCAAGTCAAGAATTCTCAATTGCCAGCACAAGTCACGAAGCTGTCGGAAATCCGAATTTCTCGTGGTTGTTAATGTTCCTGTCAATTTCAGGTTAATAGTAGCCGATTTTTTCTCAGCATTGAGGTCCTTCATATTGGCGACGGTCTGCGCCGACAACGAGGTTGCCAACAAAGCAAAAACTGCAAAAGAAATCATTTTTCTCATACACTAATGGTTTTTAAAGGTTTATATACTATTATTCTAATTAATATTAAACGAAATTTATACTCTTGCCACTTTCTACGAACTCTGCATTCAGGACATCTATGTCTTTCCATTTTTCCCCGTCAAGGTTCTGCTCAGCAAGTCCCACAATATCAGCCCCATAGGTAAAGAGTCGCTCTATCATCGCTCCATAGGTAAGATGATCGATCTTCTCGATTGGATGCAGGATGATCGATTCCTCGAAACTACCCTTCTTCTCGCTTCGGATTTCCACCAGCAGCTTTGCCTGAAGCAGTTCCTTCACGGCGTGATTGATGATCTGCTGCGGAATCTTCGTCACCTCATGGATATCCTTCGGTGTAAATGCCTGCTCACCATCATTGAAGCGATGACACACCTGATGCATCACCACAGCACAGACCTTGATACGCTGTTCCAACTTCACATGGTCGTACTTCAAGTCCAGATCATAATGATGCAGGTTCTGGTTGGTATAGCAGAGCAAGGCACCGAACACTACGATTGCCCACGAAATCTGGAGCCACAGAAGAAACAGCGGAATGGCGGCGAGCGAACCATAGATTACGTTATAGCTCGAAAGGAATACCTGCAGATAAATATATCCATACTGCAATGCCGTCATACTGATGCCCGCCAGAAGCGAAGGCACCAGCGTACTGCGAAACCGTATATAGGTATTCGGAATCACGCAATAGCAGAACACGAAGAACAGGAACATCGGCACAAATGCAGCTACATGCAGGATGAAAGCCGGAATGGTCTCTCCCATATCAGCAATCCTATCCACATCATCTATCACATTCACTGTCCATACATTAAAGAAAGAGGCGAAGAGAATCATCATACCCAGTCCGAAAAGAATGGTAGGATATTCTGTCACGATCTGCTTCCACGAACGCTCACCCGTATGCCAGATGTCATCAAAGGTGAGCTCTATCTTCTGCATCAGTGAGATGATGGTATAGAGAAACATCACAATACCCGTACCGATGATATAATTGCTCTGCGTGTTCTCGATATAATTGTGAACGAAATTTACGATAGTCTGAGCCACAACGGGTTGCGCCTCGAAAGTGGTAGATAGCCACGACTCCAGCATAGCCGTATAACCGAAACCGCGGGCAATGACAAACATCATCGCCATGAATGGAATCAATGCCATAAACGAGGCAAAGGTCAATGCCGCCACATCCCTGGCCCACATATCCTTGATATAGAAGATACGACCGGCGAGCATACCCATCTTGAGCCAAGATTTCATCTTGCCTCGAAAATCCTGGATATTCGAAGAATTCAACTCCCTGATATCCTCGTAGAAACCTACTATTTTATCTATTAATCCCATAAACTCCGGTTTTTTGTTATCAAGCAACAAATCCCCTCACAACACCCAGAAGATGCCGTGAAGGGATTTGTCTTAGTATTTTGCTAATCAGATTCTACTACTCTTTAGTAGAACTTGAAGTAGTTGCGAGCGTTGTTGTAAGAGATGTCCTCTACCATGCGAGAGAGGCTCTCCATGTCGTTAGGAAGCAAGCCCTTCTCTACATCATTGCCGAGGAGGTTGCAGAGCAAACGACGGAAGTACTCGTGACGTGGGTAGCTGAGGAATGAACGTGAGTCGGTCAACATACCTACGAAACGGCTCAGAAGACCCAATACAGAAAGTGCGTTCATCTGACGGGTCATACCATCGAGCTGATCATTGAACCACCAGCCAGAACCGAACTGAATCTTGCCTGGGCAAGAACCATCCTGGAAGTTACCGAGCATAGTAGCGATAACCTCGTTGGCGCATGGGTTCAAAGTATAAAGGATAGTACGTGTCAACTTGCCTTCCATGTTCAATTCATTGAGGAAGCTGCTCATAGCCTTAGCGGTAGTAAACTCACCGATAGAGTCGAAACCAGTATCAGCACCGAGCTTGTTGTACATCAATGTATTGTTGTCGCGGATAGCTCCATAGTGGAACTGCTGTGTCCAGTCGGCAGCGTGATCCATCTCAGCGCAGACCTTCAGGAATGCATGCTTGTACTGACGGATCTCGAGAGCAGAAAGCTGCTGTCCACGCATAGCCTTAGCAAAGATAGTCTCAATCTGAGAATCTGTGTATGGCTCATCGTAGAACTCCTCGATACCGTGGTCGCTCAACTTACAGCCATTCTCAGTGAAGAAGTCGTGACGCTTCTGGAGAGCATCAACCATATCCTGGAAAGTAGTGAGGGTAACACCAGCTACCTCGCCCAACTTGTTCATATACTCAGCGAAATCAGGCTTCTCGATGTTCATAGCCTTGTCTGGACGCCAAGCTGGAATCATCTTGATCTCGAAACCGCTCTCGCGTGTCTGCTTGTGGTAACGGAGATCATCGATAGGATCATCTGTTGTACAGACGCACTCTACATTATAGTGACGCATCAAGCCGCGAGCGCTGAACTCAGGCTGCTGCAACTTCTCATTACACTCATCGTAGATCTCACGTGCCGTCTTAGGGCTCAACTGCTTGTTGATACCGAAAGCTGTCTTGAGCTCCAGGTGTGTCCAGTGATAAAGAGGGTTACGGAAAGTATATGGTACAGTCTCTGCCCATTTCTCGAACTTCTCCCAGTCGCTGGTGTCAGTACCTGTGCAGAAACGCTCATCTACACCATTGGTACGCATAGCACGCCACTTGTAGTGGTCACCACCGAGCCAGAGTTCTGTAATGCTCTTGAACTTGTGATCATTCGCAACCATCTCAGGGATGAGGTGGCAGTGATAATCGATGATTGGCATCTTAGCCGCATGATTGTGGAAAAGATCCTGCGCTGTCTTGGTGTCAAGCAGGAAGTTTTCATCCATAAATTGCTTCATAACTGTATAGTAGTTTTTAAATGTTTATTTATTTAATAATACTAATGATGACGCAAAGATACAACAAATATCCCAAAAAGAAATCGTTTAAGGGAAATATTTTTGATTATTTCACTTAAACGATTACGTTGTGCGTATTTTATACGATAATTCTGGTCTTATGATAGTTCTCTCTGAACTCACTTGGCGAGCACCCCTTCTTCTTCTTGAAGATGCGATTGAAGTTACTGAGGTTATTGAAACCGCAGTCGAACCCAATCTCACTGATGCTTTTGGCTGTATCCACCAGCATTCTGGCGGCATAGCCCAGACGGAGGTCGATAATATACTCCGAGATGTTTCTGCCCGTATGGAGCTTGAAGAATCGGCTGAAGGCACTCGAGCTCATACCCGCCAGCGAGGCGAGATCCGGCAAACGGAGTTCATCCATATAGTTCTTCGAGATATAGTTCTTCACCTTCAGAATACGGCGGCTGTCATCCTCCACCGCTACCTTGGCATAACTGCTCGAAGCCAGGGTTCGTGCATTCTCACACTTCGACAGTTCATAAAGAATAGTGAGAAACTGCTGCACGGCATAAAAGCCATCCTTCACCGTACTCAGGGTATCCAGCAAATGATATACCTTCATTATCGCCTTCAGGGGAAAGCAAAGTCCCTTCTTTGCCTCCTGCATCATGCGGGTAATGCTGGCATACGGATTTCTGCCGAAGAGAGTCTCCTCACCCATACTGAAATCAAACTGGATGGTAATCTCACGGATGTCTTCACTGCGACAGACATTCTGTTCCCATACGTGTTCCAGATCAGGCGATGTGATGAGACAGAGGTCAAAGTCGCCAATTACCTCCTGAGAATCACCCACAATACGCTTTACCCCCGCCGCATTCTCCACAAAATTGAGTTCGAACACCGAATGATTGTGTATCGGATAGGTAAACTCCTTCTTATGCCTGTCGGCAATGTAAAGCACATCCTTACCCATCAGCGGGGTAATCTCATGTATGATTCTTCTGTCTTCAGCCATAATGTATAGTGATTAATGATCAGTGATTAGTTATTAATAATTATTGTGTGCGCATAATAATCAATAACAACTAACCACTAATCAATATATTAAATATTCAAAGTTCTGAGGATTTCACTCATCTTCTGCTTGGTAGCGATACGGGTAGGAACCAGCGGCAGGCGCAGCTCGTTCTCGATAAAGCCCATATCATTGAGCAATGCCTTCACACCGGCAGGATTACCATCTACGAAGAGAAGGCTGTAAAGCTCAGTGAAGGAATGATGAATCTTGCGGGCTGGCTCGTACTCACCACGGAACTCCAGACGGATCATTCTGCTGAATGCCTTTGGCAGAGCATTACCGATGACAGAAATCACACCGGCAGCGCCACTCGCAATCATAGAGAAAGTAAGGGCATCATCACCGCTGATTACTTCGAAATTATCCGGCTTGTTCTTGATGATCTCATCTACCTGCTCCAGACTACCACTCGCCTCCTTCACGGCTACCACATTAGGGAAGTCGCGGGCTATGCGGCAGGTGGTTTCCGGCTTCATATTGATACCGGTTCTGCCAGGTACATTATAAAGTACGATAGGCAGCGGACTAACCTGTGCGATGGCCTTGAAGTGCTGATACAAACCTTCCTGGGATGGCTTGTTATAATAAGGACAGATGCTGAGGATTCCGTCGATGCCACTCCAGTCGCTATTCTTGATTTCCTCTACGACAGCAGCAGTATTGTTGCCGCCACAATATTTCAATATCTTGACGCGACCCTTGTTCACGTCTTTCACCAATTCTGTAATCTTGTCTTTCTCTTCCTGGGTCAGGCAAGGAGCCTCACCAGTTGTTGCAAGGATGCAAAGGAAGTCTGCACCATTGTCAATTTGGAACTCTACCAATCGCTTGAGCGACTGATAATCTACCGAACCATCGGCCTTAAAAGGAGTAATGAGGGCAACACCAAGGCCCCTAAATATATTCTGTGCCATAATCTAAATAAACAAAATCGTTGGCAAAAGTACACAATTATTAGCATATTGCAAAATAAAATCGCAATTTTCTTTCAAGATTGTATCATTTTTGAAAATATTCTGTATTATTATACCATATTTCACGTTTTTTTAGTAACTTTGCAGTCGTTTTAAGTGAAAAGCAATGAGATATTTTATATTCTTTGGTTACGACGGAACCAACTATCACGGCTGGCAGATTCAGCCCAATGCCAATTCGGTGCAGCAGGAGTTGCAGCGTGCCCTCTCCATCCTCCTCAGAAAGGAAATAGAAGTGGTAGGTGCAGGAAGAACCGATACCGGGGTGCACGCCCGGAACATGGCAGCGCATTTTGACTGGAATCCGGAAGAGAAAGTTTCGGAAGAGAAAGTTTCGGAAGAGAAAGTTTCGGAAGAAAGAATCCCGATGGCCCTCGACCAGCTGGTGTATCGTCTGAACAGAATCCTGCCACGCGACATTGCCGTCTATGAAGTGCGGGAGGTAGATGCCAAGATGCATGCCCGCTTCTCAGCCACCTCGCGTACCTATCATTATTATATCCATACGCGCAAGGATCCCTTCGAGCGCCACTATTCGCTGCAGATGAACTACCCGCTGGATTTCGAAAAGATGAACCAGGCGGCGCAGTATTTCCTGCATCACGAAGACTATGCGGCTTTCTGCAAGGCAGGCGGTGACAACAAGACCACCATCTGCCACGTGTCGGCTGCCCGATGGGTCCAGACCTCCCCTACCACCTGGTATTTTGAGATTACCGCCAACCGTTTCCTCCGAAACATGGTACGTGCCGTAGTGGGCACCCTCATAGATGTAGGCAGGGGCAAGATCACGATGGAGCAGTTTCTCGACATCCTGCACAACGGAAGCCGCAGTGATGCGGGCGAAAGCATGCCAGGCAACGCATTGTTCCTGGAAGACGTGGGGTATGATTTCAATGATTAAAAGATTAGATCATAAAAGATTAGAAACACAAAGGCGCGAGCCTCATTCAACATTTAACATTCATAAAAATGTGGTTAGTATTAGCATTTCTCTCAGCAGCGCTGCTGGGATTCTATGATGCCTTCAAGAAGAAGGCACTTTCAGGTAACGCAGTGATTCCCGTGCTCTTTCTGAACACGCTTTTCTCATCGCTCATCTTCCTGCCGTTCATCATCTTGAGCTATACAGGAAATTCGCTGGATGGAACCATGTTCCATGTAGCTGAAGGCGGATGGGAAGTTCACAAGTATATCGTGCTCAAGAGTTTCATCGTATTGAGCAGTTGGATTTTCGGTTATTTCGGCATGAAACATCTGCCGCTCACTATCGTGGGACCTATCAATGCCACCCGTCCGGTAATGACACTCGTGGGTGCCCTGCTGGTTTACGGCGAGGTACTCAATTTCTACCAGTGGATTGGTGTCATCCTTGCCATCATCTCCTTTGCCATGCTTTCACGCAGCGGAAAGAAGGAGGGCATCGACTTCAAGCACAACAAGTGGATCTACTTCATCGTACTGGCTGCCGTACTCGGTGCCGTGAGTGGTCTCTACGACAAGTATCTGATGGCACCACCTGAGAATGGCGGTGTGGGATTGGACAGAATGATCGTACAGAGCTGGTACAATATCTACCAGTGCTTCCTTATGGGAGCCATGCTCCTGATGATCTGGTGGCCAACGAAGAAGAACTCCACCCCATTCCATTGGCACTGGAGCATCATCTTCATCAGCATCTTCCTCTCGGCTGCCGACTTCGTATATTTCTATGCGCTCAGCCTGCCGGGTGCCATGATCAGTATCGTGAGCATGATCCGCCGCGGTTCGGTCATTGTCAGCTTCCTCTTCGGTGCAGCCATCTTCCACGAGAAGAACCTCAAGGCGAAGTTCGTAGATCTCCTCCTAGTCTTGCTCGGTATGCTCTTCCTCTACTTCGGAACCAAGTAAAAATTCTATGCCAGCACGCCCTGAAAGGGCAGAAGCTCCTAGCCCAGGGCAGCACCCTGGGTATAAGGTATATATAGAAAGTCGCCCTGAAAGGGCAAAAGCGTTGAAATTGAAAGCTTTTGCCCTTTCAGGGCGACTTTGTTGTTGCTGGATCTAACCCAGGGCGCTGCCCTGGGCTAGGAGCTTCTGCCCTTTCAGGGCGTGTGGGGATACCTTACCCCACATGTTTTTACCAGATATGTGCACGCTTGTTCTTAGGAACAAAGAGCTTGTCGCCCTTCTTGATGTTGAATGCCTTATACCATGAATCCACCATTGGGAGGGCACCGTTCACACGAGCCTCGTTTGGAGAGTGAACATCCACGGTCATCAGATACTGCAGGTACTCAGGACGGGCATTGCCTGCCCATACACGTGCCCATGCCAGGAAGAAGCGCTGTTCTGGAGTAAATCCATCCTTCACACCCAACTTCTCTGTCTTCATCACATTCTGAAGTGCACGGAAAGCGATGTTCAAACCACCATTGTCACCGATGTTCTCACCCAGGGTCATCTGGCCGTTTACCTTCTTGCCAGCCAACTCAATCTTGCTGAAATGGTCAACCAGAATCTTGGTGCGAGACTCGAAGTTCTTCTTGTCAGCAGCAGTCCACCAGTTGTGCTGGTTACCGGTCTTGTCAAACTGGCTACCCTGATCGTCAAAGCCGTGACTCATCTCATGACCGATTACACCACCTATACCACCATAGTTCATCGCATCATCGGCTGTTGGGTCGAAGAATGGAGGCTGGAGAATAGCTGCAGGGAAGCAGATCTCGTTGGTAGTTGGGTTATAATAAGCATTGATAGTCTGAGGAGTCATTCCCCACTCAGTCTTATCTACCGGCTTGTTCACCTTGCGGGCGATTTCATCCTTTGTAAAGAACTCAGAGATATTTGCCATATTCTCGTAGAGAGAGAGGCTGTCATCTACCTGCAATCCGCTATAGTCCTTCCACTTGTCAGGATAACCTATCTTGATGATGAAGTTTTCCAGCTTGTCCTTAGCCTGTGCCTTGGTAGCAGCACTCATCCATGTAGCCTCGTCGATACGCTGTGAAAGCGCAGTCTGGAGATTGTGAACCAAGTCGAGCATACGCTTCTTGCTGCTCTCTGGGAAGTACTTCTCTACGTAAATCTTTCCGATAGCCTCGCCCAATACGCCGCTCACGGTACTTACGGCACGCTTCCAGCGAGGACGGTCCTGCTGAACACCGCTCATTACCTTGCTCAACTCAAAGGAAACGGCACGGAAATCATCGCTCAATACGCTGGTTGCACCAGAAATCACCTTGATCTCTGCGTATGTCTTCAAATCATCCAGAGAGGTCTCTGCGAGAATCTTCTCAACCTCGTGGATTGGTTCAGGCTGACCCACGCAAATTTCCTTGAAAGCAGGGAAACCGGATGCCAGGAACACGTTGCCCCAGTCGATGCCAGGATAATCAAGCACGAGCTGATTGTAGGTCATCTTGTGATAGTTCTTGTCGATGTCGCGGAGCTGTACCTGGCTATAGCTTGCCTTAGCGATGCGGGTCTCGATAGCCATCACAGCCTCCATCTTCTTCTGGGCTGTAGCCTCGTCGTTGCCTACCATCTGGAAGAGCTTCTTCATATAAGCCTTGTATGCATCACGAATCTTCTTGGTCTGCTCGTCATCGTTTACATAGTAATCGCGTACACCAAGACCAAGACCACTCTGGTCTACCTCAACGAGGTTGTTGGCGGCATCACGAAGGTCGGCACCCACACCGATGCCATACATCATGGTACCCTCGCCACGGAAATCGAGCTGAGCGGTAACGAGCTGATACTCTCTGCGGTCCTTGATGGCTGCAATGCGGTCGAGAGTTGGCTTGATAGGTGCCCATCCCTCCTTGTTCAGGCGAACGCTGTCCATACGGAGGTTGTAGAGCGAACCGATCTTCTGTCCGAGTGACCCCTTCTGCTGTGGCTTGGAAGCATATTCAAGGATGATGTCCTGAATGCGCTTCTGGTTCTGCTCAAAGAGGTCGGTGAAAGCACCATTGTCGGTATGCTCGGCATCGAGTGGATGATTCTTCATCCAGTTGCCTGCGGCATAGCGATAGAAATCATTACCCGGCTTGATGGTCAAGTCCATGTTGGTCTTGTCAATACCGGAGCCCAACTTCTCCTGCTGGGCAAAAGCTGTTGTTGCACTGAGCAACAATGCTGCGAATAATACTTTTGTTCTCATTATTGTTTTATTAAATAAATCTTTTTTGTATGGGGGATTTCAAATCCCCCGGTTTAATAGGTCGAACATTTTTTAACGACGGATTGCAAATCCGTCGGAACGCCTGGCGGTGGACTTACTGTACGGAACGCCTGGCGGTGGACTTACTGTACGGAACGCCTGACGGTGGACTTACTGTACGGAACGCCTGGCGGTGGACAGGGCGAGACCTGCAAATGTCAGGGCGCCATTCAGCATCAGAAGCTCATAGCCGAACTTATAGCCCACATACTGCGAGGTAAGGGTATCGATGGCGAAGCAGATGAGCGGACTGGCGATGCAGACCCATGGCGACCAGCGGTCGTTTACCTGCCGCTTGGTGAGCAGACTGAAGGCAAACAAGCCCAACAGCGGACCGTAAGTATAAGAGCAGAGAATGTAGATGGCATCTATCACGCTCGTAGAATTAATCGCCTTGAAAGCGATGATGAAGAGCATGAAGACGAAAGCCACCAGCAGATGCATACGCTTGCGAAGCTTCACATCATCCTTCTTGCCCAGAATATCCACGCAAAGACTCGTAGTAATCGCGGTCAATGCTGAATCGGCACTCGAAAAGCTCGCCGCCACGATACCGATGGTGAACAGTACCACTACCAGGGTTCCCATCACTCCCGAAGCTGCGAACATCGGCAACAGATCATCCGGAGCCTGCGGCAGCGCTACGCCCTGCTTCTGTGCCAGCATCATCAGCAACACACCCAGACTCAGGAAAAGCAGATTGGCAGGCACAAAGGCGAAACCATAGGTACAGACATCCTTCTGAGCCTCGCGAAGCGACTTGCAGGTAAGATTCTTCTGCATCATATCCTGATCTAATCCCGTCATCACGATTACCACGAACACGCCGCTCAGGAACTGTTTCCAGAAATTCTGCTTCGACATCCAGTCGTCAAAGACGAAGATGCGCGAATGACTGTCGTGGGCGATTGCCGTGATAGCCTCAGATGGCGTCATTCCCAAGGCTGCCACCACATAATAGATAATCAGGATGAGCGCAGCAAACATGCAGGTAGTCTGGAAGGAATCCGTCCACACCAGCGTCTTGATGCCACCCTTGCGGGTATAGAGCCAGATGAGCATCACCATCATAGGTACCGTCACCCAGAACGGAACTCCCACTCCATCGAGCACGAACCGCTGCAACAGAATGCAGACCACGAAAAAGCGGACTGCCGCTCCCGTCATCTTCGACAACAGAAAGAACGAAGCACCCGTCTTGTAGGAACGTTCGCCCAATCGCTGCTGCAGATAGCTGTAGATGGTGGTGAGATTATACCGGTAGTAGATAGGGAGCAGGAGGAAACCTACCAGGAAGTAGCCCAGGATAAAGCCGATGCACATCTGCAGATAGGTCATATCAGTCTTCATCACCATACCCGGCACACTCACGAAGGTGATGCCCGAAATAGAGGCGCCCACCATTCCGAAAGCCACCATATACCATGGCGACCGTCTGTTCGCCCTATAGAAAGTTTCATTGCTACTGGTACGTCGTGCAGTGATGTGGCTGAAGAGCAACAGCACGCAGAAGTATGCTAAAATTGTGATGATGATAATCATTTTTTCTCTTATATCTTTATTTACGTTGCAAAGGTACAGTAATTTAAGGAAATAACAAAATTATTTTCATAACTTAACAAAGAAATAACATACTGAAAGAAAGTGAGGAGTGAAGAATGGAGAAGACCAGAGGGTATAAAAAAACAAAAACCTTCGAGAATCACTTCCCGAAGGTTTCAGCGGTGCGTACGAGACTCGAACTCGTGACCTCCTGCGTGACAGGCAGGCATTC
>DAWDAD010000028.1:0-33201 GCA_052356385.1 Prevotella sp. | reverse complement strand
TAATAAAATAAGTATTAAAAGCTATATATGAGCGACGAAATTAAAGATAAAAACGGTCTTGAAGAGGAAAAATCGCCAAATTTGGAAAATTCTTCTACAGAATCTGAACAGGATGCTGCAGAAGATGCCAACGAGGAGATTTCGACCGAAGAACATTCCGATTATAAGCCGGTGAACCGATTCGATGCTTCTGCTGTACATCATCTCAGCGGAATGTATCAGAACTGGTTCCTCGACTATGCATCGTATGTGATCCTCGAACGTGCCGTTCCTCATATTGAGGATGGTTTGAAACCGGTACAGCGACGCATCCTCCACTCTATGAAGCGCATGGACGACGGAAGATACAACAAGGTTGCCAATATCGTGGGACATACCATGCAGTTTCACCCTCACGGTGATGCGTCTATCGGAGATGCTTTGGTACAGATGGGACAGAAAGACCTGCTCATCGATACGCAGGGTAACTGGGGAAACATTCTTACGGGCGACCGTGCTGCTGCTCCCCGATATATCGAGGCACGCCTCTCTAAGTTTGCTCTCGACGTGGTTTTCAATCCTAAAACCACCGACTGGCAACTCTCTTATGATGGCAGGAACAAGGAGCCTATCACGCTCCCTGCCAAATTCCCGTTGCTCCTGGCACAAGGTGCCGAGGGTATTGCCGTGGGATTGAGCAGTAAGGTTTTGCCACATAATTTCAATGAGATTTGCGATGCTGCCGTCCACTATCTCAAGGGCGAGCCATTCCAACTCTATCCCGACTTCCCTACAGGCGGTGCCATCGATGTAAGTAAATACAATGATGGACAGCGAGGTGGTGCATTGAAGGTAAGAGCCAAGATAGACAAACTCGACAACAAGACACTCGTTATCAGCGAGATACCATTCAGTAAGACTACAGGCAGCCTCATCGATTCTATCACAAAAGCGGTAGAAAAGGGTAAGATTAAGGCACGCAAGGTAGACGATGTTACTTCAGCAAATGTTGAGATTCTTGTGCATCTGGCACCAGGAACCTCATCAGATAAAACGATGGATGCACTCTACGCATTCAGCGATTGCGAAATCAACATCTCGCCCAACTGCTGTGTCATCGAAGACAACAAGCCTGTTTTCCTCACCATCAGCGATGTGTTGCGCCACAGCGTAGACCGCACAATGGGATTGCTGCGCAAGGAGCTGATGATCAGAAAGGGTGAATTGGAGGAGCAGCTCTTCTTCTCTTCTCTCGAACGGATTTTCATCGAGGAACGCATCTACAAGGAGCGAAAGTTTGAGCAGAGTAAAAGTCAGGATGAGGTTGTTGCCTTCATCGATTCTAAACTCGAACCATTCAAGGATAAACTCTTTACCGCCGAAGTAGACGGTAAGGGAATGGTAGAATATGCCTTCCATCGGGAAATTACCCGCGAGGACATTCTCAAACTCCTGGAAATCAAGATGCAGCGAATCCTTAAATATAATAAGGATAAGGCAGACGAACTGCTGATGAAGATTAAGGCTGAACTTGCTGAGATAGAGAACGACCTGGCTCACATGACCGATGTAACCATCAACTGGTTTGAATATCTCAAGGGCAAGTATGGAAAGAACCATCCTCGCAAAACAGAAATCAGAAACTTCGATACCATTGAGGTGACTAAGGTGGTAGAGGCTAACCAGAAACTCTACATCAACCGTCAGGAAGGCTTCGTTGGTACAGGGTTGAAGAAGGATGAATTCGTATGCAACTGCTCCGACCTTGATGACATCATCATCTTCTATAAGGATGGCAAGTTTAAAGTCACCAAGGTAGCCGACAAAATATTCGTCGGCAAGAATATCCTCCATGTACAGGTATTCAAGAAGAACGACAAGCGCACCATCTACAACTGTGTTTACCGCGACGGCAAGCAAGGCGATTACTTCATCAAGCGATTCAACGTAACCGCCATGACCCGCGACAAGTTGTATGACATCACCCAAGGTACACCTGGCAGCCGCGTCATCTACTTCACCGCCAATCCGAATGGAGAGGCAGAAATCATCAAGTGTACAATGGAGCCCGACCTGACGAAGAAGCGCCAGAGCATCTTTCTGGAGAAGGATTTCTCTGACATTCTGATCAAGGGACGTGCTGCCAAAGGAAATCTCCTGACCAAGCGCACCATTCGCCGCATCGGTCTGAAGAGTCACGGCCACAGCACGTTAGGAGGCAGAAAGGTTTGGTTCGACCCAGACGTAAACCGCATCAACTACGATGAGAACGGCCGCTTCCTGGGCGAATTCAATGATGATGATTCTATCTTGGTAGTACTCGACAACGGTGAATTCTACATCACCAATTTCGATGTCAACAACCACTACGAGGACAACATCATCCGCTTAGAGAAATGGGATGAGCACAAGATATGGACGGCTATCCTCTACGATGCCGACAATCAGGGATATCCATACATCAAGCGATTCACGATGGATGCCACCAAGCGCCATCAGAATTTCATGGGAGAGAACCCTAACTGCAAGCTCATCTTGCTTACCGATACGATTTATCCACGCATCAAGGTTACTTATGGCGGTGTGGATGCCATCCGTCCTGCCGAAGAAATCGATGCCGAGCAGTTCATTTCGCAGAAGAGTTTCAAGGCAAAGGGTAAGCGTCTCACGACATTCAAGATTGACAGCATAGAAGAACTGGAGCCAACCCGATTCCCAGAACCTCCTTCTGAGGATAATGATGAGGAACCGGATGGTTCTGACTCAGAGAATGAAGGTGAAAACCTTGATCCAGATGCTGGCAAAAGCGAGCAACAGGTGATTGACGAACTGACCGGTCAGACCAACCTCTTCTCAGAAAAAGATTTCGAAGAAGACCAGAAGGATAAAGACTGGTTATCGAAGCAATAAAAAGCGCTAAGAAAGCGAAAAAGAAAGCGCTAAGAAAAGCAGCAAGAAAAGCGCAAGAAAAGCGCCCATCATAAAAAAAGGAGCTTAAGCCCAAAAAGCTTAAGCCCCTTTTTTATTATCTAGCCATTTGCATTTCGTGCTTCAGCATTTCGCGTTCAGCAAAAAAGAAGCCAGTCCCCCTCCTGCCCCCGTTCCAGGCGATTCCATCGCCTGTCCCCCCAGCAGTCAGTAGCCTTCATTTTTACCTTTTATACCCCGCCAGCTTTTTCAGGCAGTATTCCTTAAAGTCATTCCAGTGGTAATAAGGTGCCACATCGCTCTTGATAGGCAAAGTAGCCTCGTCTTCATTCAAAAGCACCTTCACCAGCACATCATTCGCCTTGTTTCTATAAAAAACAAACTGCAAATTCGTAGCCATCGGGGTAATCTTATAATCCCACCATTGAGAAGCAATCTTCTCCGGATCCTTAATCTCTTCGCCATATCCATTCAAATCCAGCAAACAGGTAAGCGGAGTAACCATCGTATCGTGTCCATATCTCAATGTAGCTCCCGGATGCGGCAAGGCGATGCAACTATCTGCCTTCTGGATGATGTTTCTCAAGAGATTACGCTGGGAGAACGGCTGCACATTGCCCGTATAAGGCGAGTTGCCGTAAGCCATCTGCCACCAGATGTTGGCATTCAGCCAGTTCTGATACAGTTCCTCCTCCGTAAAGAGGTCATAGAGCGAAACCTTGCCCCTCAGTTCCGTGCCTTGGATTGAGCTTGCCATCTCATAAAGTTTTCTGTTCAGGTCACTCTGGTTGATATTCTGCTTCACCCAGGCAGGGTCGTTGAACAGTTCCTGCATCACACGGCTATAGCTAACGTGCTTCTGTGCAAATTCCTGCTGTGCCACCTTGATACCCACGCTATGCTTCAAGCTATCCAGGTATCTGTCGCCCTGGTTCATGTAATACATATCATGCTCGCTGGCATCATGGAAGATATGAAGTTTCGGATTGATACGCAGCATCTGCTGCAAACCGTTCTCCATAGAGAGAATGCATCGGATTACCAAAGTACTTCGGGCTTCGATATTCGTATTACCGGCAAAAATCTCAGGAAACCGCTCCATCATTCTTCTGGTAATACCCTGATGCTGGAGAGCTCCGAGCGGAGTCAGTTCGCCATCGCGCCCCTTCGCCTCCTCACGAATCATCTTCACCTTAGCCAGCGTTTCCTCGCCCTTAGCTGTCAGTTTGCCCTCCTGCTTCGCTTTGAGCAGAGAGAAATAAGGCACATCATAAGCCTTCTTGCCAATCATATAACGGGAACCATGCCGGCCATAATGGCTCAGATAGAATGGCTTATAACCCTTAGGAGCCGCAGTCAACTGCTTCTGAGGACCACGATAAGCTACATAGTTACTACCCGAAAGCGTAATATCCCGCTTGAAATCCTCTTGCGGAGTCTGTGCTGTCAGAGGCATCGCCAATGTAAGAGATGCCAACAATAATAGATTTTTTGTGTTCATTGTTATCATATAATTTTGTTTTGGAAACATGCAATTTCATTTAATTCCAATTCATCAGTTTTCTCAGGAACGGAAGCAATTCTGCTGCCATCTTCCGATGCTGCAACATACTAGGATGCCAGCTGGCGCCATAACCTAAATCTCCTTTCTGGAAACTGAAATCGAAACGGTAAATATTCTTATCGGTTTTATTGGCATCAGCACAGATTCTATCAAGCACAGTTCGCTGCTTGCTACTCTCCTTCTCGCCGAGCATCGGACCTGTCAACATCACAATCTTTGCCTGAGGATACTTGCTACGTACCGTTTTAAGAAACATGCGATAATTCTTCTCGTAGAGTTGAATATCATAATTCTTGGTAGAAAGATCGTTCGTACCCAGATTGATACAGACTAACTGAGGCTGATACTTGGCAAAATCCCATTTTTCATCATGCTGGTCAAATAAGGTATATTCATATTGCCAAGGCATGTTATCGGCATCACCTGTCTTCGGACCATTATAATTACGATATACACCGATACCACTACGGGAGATAGAAGTATGCTGAGCCTTCAGACTGTCACTTACGATATTGGCATAAGTAAGCCAATGGTTCTCCGTTTCATCCTCAAAAGGATCAGACTTGTTGATACTTTCTACGCCATAACCGCAGGTGATGGAGTTTCCGATAAATTCAATCTTCCGTTCCGGAAGAGCCGGAGCCTCAACGAGATGACATCCCTTATCAAGAACGAATCCCCTGAATTCCGGTTTGCGGAACAAGCCTTCTATCACATACATCACCTTAGCATGATGCACCCCCTTTGGCAAAGCCGCAGCCAGAGTTACAACCGAATCGCGTTCGGCATTAAAGCCCACTTTGAAAGGTTCGCAACCATCAATCTGCGCCATGAAATATCCTGTCTTCGGGCGACACAGCATTTTCAGAGAAGACCCTTGAAAACTAGCCTCAATCGTAGTTCCCGGATAATTGAAACTGGCTACATCAGGATTCTTAGCAAAGCTCACACGCCCAACATACTGAATCATCGGATGAGAAGCCTTTACGATCTCTCCCTCAATAGGAAGAGTAGTTGATTTCTTCACATTTCCAGCCATCATCGTGGAAGAAACCATCAATGTAGCCAGCATCATAACCCATATTTTTTTCATATTCCTGTTATTATAGTTTTTATCTGTCCTTACTGTCCTGCCTTCGTTTTTTTTGCAAAATAAAAATAGAACAGTATCTGTTTGCAAAATTACCATTATTTCTCGTAAAAAGCAAGTAAAACCATCATTTTTTTCATTTTTATTCTTTTTATTCAAATTATTATTGTATCTTTGCACCCAAGAATGCGCTTGTGGCGAAATTGGTAGACGCGCTAGACTTAGGATCTAGTGGTTTAGGCCGTGTAGGTTCGAGTCCTATCAGGCGCACCGAAGAAAATCCTAACTGCTTGATAATAAGCGGTTAGGATTTTTCGTTTCTAGAAATTGCCAACATTTTGCCAACATAATTTCAAACTAAATTGAATCGGTTGGCAAAAACAAGGCTCCTTTTACATACTTTCACACTATTTCTTGCGATTACACACACCATACATTTGAGTAAAAGGAAGAACTAGCTATTAGGCATATTAGCATTATCAGTAACTTATCATTTACGCTCTACCCTCTTCATTGGTTTCATGCCATAGTTAGGCGAACCATCCATCAAGCCTGTACAACTAATATTTAGTTTATCCCCATACATAGAGTTTTTCACCCAAAACAGAAAAAATCACAAAGAAAATACATTTTCCTCTTGAATATATACCCTATTTCCAAAGAAAAATGCTATCTTTGTAGCTGTTTTAATATAAATGTGTCCTAAGACAATGCCTTACTTTTTAAGTAGGCTCATTTAGGAACAATAAAGAAGGAAACAATGGAAAAATATATAGAGATATTCAACAAGCTTTGGGAACACTCAGAGAATGAGGTTGTCGAGTTTAAGAAAGCAGAGACCAACTTTGATATCGATGAGTTGGGCAAATACTTCTCCGCTCTTAGCAATGAAGCAAACTTACGTGACCATGAGTTTGCTTGGATTGTATTTGGCGTTTGGGACAAAAAACATCAGATTATCGGTACAACATTCAAGGATGGTGAAGTTGCACTCAACCGTTTGAAGCAAGATATGTCTCAACATACCACAGACAACCTCATCTTTAGGGATATTGTTCCTATTGAGGTTGAAGGTAAGCGTGTTTTGCTTTTCCAGGTTCCTGCATCACCACGAAATATCGTAATGCACTGGAAAGGTGTAGCTTATGGTCGTGATGGCGAAAGTCTGAAACCACTAAACCAAGCAAAACAAGATACTATCCGCCAACAGCCACCAATACCAGATTGGACTGCTCAGCTCGTACCAAATGCCACGACCAATGACTTGGATGAACTAGCCGTAGCTACAGCTAAAGTCATGTTCAAAAAAGTTCGTTCGTCAAGTATTCCTGGCAAAGAAATAGATGCGTGGAGTACAGAAGAGTTCTTGGCTAATAGTATGATGATGCGAGAAGGGAAGCTCACTCGTGCAGCCATTCTACTATTGGGCAAACCCCTTTCTATTCAAAAGATTCATCCTGCCGTAGCACAAATCACTTGGACATGGGAAGATGAAGAAGGCATCGTACAAGATTATGAGCATTTTACAATACCTTTCATCTTGACCGTAGATAAGGTGTTGAGCAAAATACGTAACAAGACTATGCGTGAGTTGCCAGGTGGAACCCTGTTCCCTGACACCATGAAACAGTATGATGAATACACCATACGAGAGGCATTACATAACGCCATCGCACATCAGGATTACACCTTACAGCAGCGAATTGTTTTTGTAGAAGGTCCTAGTACCTTATATTATGGCAATGGTGGCAGTTTCATTCCAGGAACAATAGAAAATGCCCTGGAGCATAAAGGACCTCAATTTCATTATCGTAACGATTGTTTATGTCGTGGCATGGTTAACTTTAACATGATTGATACAGTAGGACGTGGTATCAAGAAGATTTATACAGAACAACGTAATCGTTTCTTCCCTATGCCAGATTATGAAATAGACAATGAGCATCGTACTGTTGGGGTAACCATCTATGGCAAAATGATCGATGAGAAATATACCAATCTCTTAAAAGCAAATAACTCTTTGTCACTGAAAGAGTGCCTTTGGTTAGACGCAGTACAGAAGCATCATCCTATTACCAAGGAAGCTGCTAAACATCTTCATGAAAAGGGTTTGATAGAAGGCCGTGCACCACACTATACTATATCGCTAAAAGTTGCCAAAATGACTAAGCAGATAGGACACTATACAAAAGAAAATGGTCTTGCAGAAAATAGTATCCAAAAGTTATTGTTGCAATTGGCTCATAATGCAGGAAGTATGGGATTCAAACGTCAAGACGTTTATGAGGGACTACAACATGTTTTTCCATCAAGTTTAACTCAGGACGAGAAACTGAGAAAAATAGGAAATCTTCTTCGAAAAATAGCGAAAGAAGGATTTATTACAAAAACTATTAGTGGAAAACAATGGATTATTACAGAAAAAGGTGAACAAGAATTGAATTATTAATTTGTTACATAATTGCGATTGTCAAGTCATAATATGGGCATATTCGGTCGTTTTAAGTCGTTTTAAGTCGTTTTAAGTCGTTTTAAGTCGTTATTTGGCTATTTGAGGTCGTTCTCGGCTATTTGAGATCGTTACTTGGGCATAACTCATGTAACCAGCATGTAACTGGGCAACTCGAAATAGCCCTTAATCAATGCGAAAGCCCTTTAAAACGGTGCCTGACGCATGTAACTGGCATGTAACTGGATAAAAAAAAAGAGAGTGTGTCATAAGTCCATGACGCACCCTCATCAACTTAAATTAACGTGACTCAGTCTATCCTTCTCCTAAACAGAGAGATACCTACATCATCCCTTCCAGTTTTTCCTGTGCCTCGCGCATATCTTTTTCAAAATTCACATGGTCTAGAAGGAATTCCGTTCTGCCTTGAGAAAGAAGAAGATAGAGCTGCGGATTCATACCCTCTACATACTGGGCGATGGCATACTCTATATCATCACGCTGCGTAGGATTGGTGGAAAATTCAAAAACCCTGAGCTTCTGATGAATAAAGCAATATGCCGACTCTATACAATCTCTGGTGATGCCCCCTGCCAAGAGAGCATCACCATTATTATTCTGATTCATTCTGAATATCCTTTTTATTTCACGCCCTTCATCGACAAGGCGATGCGCTTGCGCTTCAAATCTACTTCTGCCACTCTCACCATCACATGTTCATGAAGTTTTACCACCTCAGAAGGATCCTGAATGTAACGGTTTGACATCTGGGATACATGAACCAGACCATCGTTGTGGACACCTATATCTACAAAGGCACCAAACTTGGTTATGTTGGTAACAATGCCCGGCACAACCATGCCCACCTGCAAATCCTCTATCTCCTTGATGCTGGCATCAAACTCAAACTTCTCTACCTCACCACGAGGGTCCAAGCCCGGCTTGTCAAGCTCAGCCATGATATCGGTCAAAGTAGGCATACCCACCTCAGCACTCACATATTTTCTGATATCAATTTTCTTCTGCAGCGCCTTGTCTTCTACCAGCTGCTTCACCGTTACGCCCTGATCTTTCGCCATCTGCTCTACCAGCGCATAGCGCTCCGGATGAACGGCACTGTTATCCAAAGGATTCTTAGCGCCTGGAATGCGGAGGAAGCCGGCACACTGCTCGAAGGCCGAAGGACCCAAACGTGGCACCTTCTTCAACTGGGCACGGGAAGCAAAGGCTCCATTCTCGCGGCGATATTCCACGATATTCTTGGCAAGCGTAGGTCCCAAACCGCTCACATAGGTCAGGAGATGCTGCGATGCGGTATTCAGATTGACACCCACCGAGTTCACGCAACTCATTACCACCGTATCCAGACTTTTCTTCAACTGAGTCTGATCCACATCATGCTGATACTGTCCCACACCGATGCTCTTCGGATCAATCTTCACCAATTCTGCAAGCGGATCCATCAGTCTTCGTCCGATGCTCACAGCACCACGCACGGTAACATCCTCATCCGGGAACTCATCTCTTGCAATCTTCGAAGCCGAATAGATAGAAGCGCCATCCTCGCTCACCACATAGATATCTACCGGATGAACGAAATCGATGCTATGCAGCCAGTCGCTGGTTTCGCGGCTTGCCGTACCGTTACCTACAGCCATTGCCTCCACCTGATACATCTTTACCATGCGCTGGATGGCAGCCGTAGCCTCGCTCTTCTTGTTGCGGGGAGGATGAGGATAAACAATTTCATGATGAATCAGATTGCCCTGCGCATCGAGACAGCAAGTCTTGCAACCATTGGCAAAACCCGGGTCAACCGCCATCACGCGTTTCTGTCCGAGAGGAGCCGCCAACAGGAGCTGGCGCAGGTTTTCGGCGAAGACCACAATAGCCTCCTCATCCGCCTTCTGCTTGCTGAGCGCAGCAAATTCGGTTTCAATGCTAGGCTTCAGCAGTCGCTTAAAGGCATCATCCACCGCTTCACCCACCAGCGTCTGGCACTCACCGAAACCATGTACATAGTGGCGCTTCAGTTTATCCTGACACTGCTCATCATCAGCCGAAATGCTGACACGCAAGAATCCTGCCGCCTCGCCTCTACGCATAGCCAGCAGTCGGTGCGAAGAACATTTCTTCAATGGTTCTGAGAAATCGAAATAGTCGGAGAAGCGCTGCGCCTCTTCCTCATCCTTCTTCTTGGCTACCACCTTAGAAGTGATGATGGCACCACGTCTGAACTCACCGCGAATCTGATTGCGGCTCTGCTCATTCTCGCTTACGGTTTCGGCGATGATGTCCTTGGCTCCCTGAAGTGCAGCCTCCACATCCTTCACCTTATCGCCCACAAACTTCCTGGCAGCCTGTTCCGGATTGCGCTCACGCTGGAAGAGGAGCAGCTGTGCCAGAGGCTCCAAGCCTGCCTCACGTGCTATCTGTGCACGGGTGCGGCGCTTAGGCTTATAAGGAAGATAGATATCTTCCAGTTCGGTAGCATCCCAGCACTGTTCGATGCGATTTTTCAGTTCATCCGAGAGTTTTCCCTGTTCCTCGATGGTTTTGAGGATAGTCTCCTTTCTCTTCGCCATCTCAGAGAGTTTCTCGTTAGCCTGTGCGATGGCTTCAATGTTTACCTCGTCCATATTACCGGTTTTCTCCTTGCGGTATCGCGAGATAAACGGAATGGTGCAGCCCTCTTCGAGCAGCGCCAGAGTATTTTCTACAGCCTGCTCCTTCAGATTGAGCTGGGCTGCTATCAGCTTTGTAAATTGATTCATTTATGATATTAATAAAAAAAGATTCAAACTGTTTGTTCATGCAAAGATAGAGAAAAAAGTTGGTTTGCCCAAATATTCCCTCATATTATTTGGCGGTTTCACTAAAAAATCGTAGCTTTGCAGCAGAAATAGCTTTAGATACATTCTGCACGCCTGATTTTCTTGATTTACATCAACAATACAGCTTGTTTTGCAAGAAAAACTGAGAAATAGTTTTGAGTTTCAAGTTATTTCCTATATCTTTGCCGCCGAATTAGAGAGTGCAGGGCATGTCTGGGATGTGCTTTGCTATCATAAATAAAGGGGCTGAAAAGCTACCTGATTAGAGTGATAAAATAAAGTAATAATTAAAAGAAAAGATTGATTATGAAGAAGATTATGTTGAGCCTTGCTATGGCTCTCGTTTCAGTTTGCGCTAGCGCACAGGTTTACATCGGTGGTACAGCTGGTATTTCCAGCAACAAGATCGGTGATGGTGACAGCAAGACAGCTTACACCCTGATGCCTGAAATCGGTTACGAATTCAACAACAAGTGGGAGGCTGGTCTCGAGATTGGTATCAAGAAGGGCGAAGTTTGCAAGCTTTCTCCTGTAGGTGAATCTACAACATTCACTGTAGCTCCTTACGTACGTTACACAGCCGTAGAAACCAAGTTGGTTAACCTCTTCGTTGAGGGTACAATCGGTTACAGCAGTTACAGCAAGGGCGGTGGCGATTATTACGAGGTAGGCATCAAGCCAGGTTTGGCTGTTAAGCTTTCAGACCACGTAAACTTCATCACAAAGGTAGGTTTCCTCGGTTACAAAGGTTATTCTCCTGACCAAGGTAAAAACTCATCAACATTCGGACTTAACGTAGATGCAAGCAACATTTCATTTGGTGCTATCTACAAGTTCTAATCTTAGGGTGCTCATTTACTCATAAGCAATAATATCAGGGGCGCAAGCGATTCCTTTTCTGGAAACAGCTTGCGCCCCATTTTTTATCTGCAAGCGAACACGCTTTTACTCTTCACTCTTCACCTTTTCTTCGGAAACCCCTGTGTTTATCGGCATTCTGAGGGGTGAAGAGTTTGCAGCAACTCTTCACCCACTCTTCACCACTCTTCACCGATTCCAAAGACCAACAGGCGTAAATTGCAGCGCAAGACCGCTAGGCGTCCCTGAGGAGGGTGTGTCATAAGTCTGGATGTTGGCGCATAACAGTTGACCATCGCATACACATCACCTGTTGTGCATGTGCATATCAGCTGTTATGCAAGCGCACAACAGCTGTTGTGCGACCGAAGATACAGACTGCCTCAACAACATATCCTATCTCTTCCAACAACATATTCTTACTCTTCCAACAACATATTCTTACTCTTCCAACAACATATTCTTACTCTTCCAACAACATATCCTAGCTCTTCAAACAACATATCCTTACTCATCCAACAACAAGAAGAGGGTGAATCATAAACTTATGACACATCCTCCGCCGAACCAGCCAGGGTGAAGAGTGGTGAAGAGTGGGTGAAGAGTGCCCAAGAACTCTTCACCCCTCGAAACGCCCATAAACACTGGGGATTCCGAAGGAAAGGTGAAGAGTGAAGAGTATTTTCTTATCCTTTACTTACAACATTTTTACAGGCATTTACGCTGACTGTTCCTATAGAACAGCCAACTGGCGAGTGTACGGCTAGTCAGCTGTTCTACATTCGCCTGTACCCTATTTTCGGTTAACAGCCAACTTATTCCTCGGCAGAATATTCTTCCATAACTAGGCTATAATCGCTACATACTGATAAAAATCTCTGGCAATTATTAGAAATAAGGGTAAAGGAACAAGAACAGATTATAAAAACGCTTTTTACAGCAGAAAAATGCGTATTTACGCAAAAATCTTTTGTAAATTCATCAAAAAGCGTATCTATGCAGCAGAAAAATGCGTATTTACGCAAAAATCTAACGTAAAATTAAATCAATTGACATTCTTAACAGAAATCGCATCAAGAACAATGCTGAGCTAGAAGAACTTCTCTGTATATTATCATCTGGCATAGGAGGACTGGTAAATCCTCAAAAACTATCGAATACATTCAAGACCAACAAAAATATATCCATTGGCTCTACCACTCTGAAAACATACATCGATTATTGCTCAGATGCCTTTCTTATAGAGGAAGCCAAGAGATACGACGTGAAGGGAAGAAAATATATCGGTACTCCTATGAAGTATTACTTCACCGACTTAGGACTGCGCAATGCACTCATCAATTTTCGCCAAATAGAGAAGACCCATCTCATGGAGAATGCGATATATTGCGAGCTGAGAAGACAGGGATTCAATGTGGATGTAGGCGTGGTAACAGTGAATGGGAAAGACGAAAACGGCACTAGTTATCGCAAACAACTAGAGGTAGACTTCGTGTGCAACAAGGGCAGTCGCCGATGCTATATCCAGTCGGCCCTCAGCCTGCCATCGCAAGACAAGATAGAGCAAGAAATCAACTCATTGCGCCGCATAGATGATGGTTTCGAGCGAATCGTCATTGTGGGCGAAAGCCTCATCAGCAACCGTGATGCAAATGGTATACTCTTCATGAGCATCTATGATTTCATGCTGAATGACTTATAATCAACGATAAATAAGGGGCGTGCTTAAATGAGCACGCCCCCAGACGAGAGATTTTATGTATTCTTTTCACAAAGAATCCTATTAAACATTATGTATATAATTTTATTTCATGATGGATGAACTCTAAAAAAGAGATTCTGGCATACTAGTTGTCAAGACAAACCAGTTATTTGGATTACTCTCATCAGTCAACTTTATAGAAGAAGGCTGTTTCGTTGTACCTTCCAGCAACTCGATTTTATAAGTCTTGGCCACGCCGGCTGCATGACTTCCCTGATCACCAGTCAGTGCATAAATCATATACATCTGACCCCAGCCATAGAAATACTGACCATTCGCACCAAACTTGCCAGGACAAGCAAATGAGATATGATCATCGTCAACGATAGTAGGAGTAATGTCAATGAACGAAGCATAGCCTGCCACATTGAACAAGATTCCCCAATGTCCTGCATAGCCATCAAACGCAGAAGTGGTAAAAGCAGCATATTTGCAAGGAGAATAATACTTAGAAACCTCCTCGTTACCAGCATTCCAATACGCCTGAGTATAGCTACCCATATTAGCTACAGAGAAGAACCAGTCTCCACTGATAACCTGCTCACTGATAGGAGGAACAACGCCCAACATCTTTACAGCGGCATCTGTGGATTCAAACTCATAGTTATCGCCCCCTTTATAGTTGAATCCCTTGATAGTAACGCCATTAAGAGTTATTGGCTTATAAAACTCAATCCCCTTGTCTGTTACGATATAAGGAATCGTGGTAGAGCCATCCTCGGCATTAGAACTAGTGAAAGTAATGGTACGATAGCTTGATGTAGCTACATACTTGACATCATTCACCTCGCAAGTATATCTAGGGAACTGCATCTCCTGCTCCAAATCATCTATATGACTAATGGTCTCAGTCCAATCGGCATCCTTCGCCATAGGAGTCATCACTATTTTTGTACCACGCTTCTTGCCAAGCATGACTACAGAATCAGCAGTGGCGGTAAGCACCCGGAACTCCAAGTCACCTTCCATACCCTTACCATTATCACCAATACCAGCAGGGTTAGCTGGATCGGAGAAGAAATGAATCACCTTATTATACTCATCAAAAGACAGAACGATACTAGCACTCTGCTCCAATTTATAATGTGATGTGGCTTTCGTGTCTGCACCCAAAGCATCGCTCATGGCAGTAACATTTCCATCTGTTCCAAATTTCAACAACAGATTATATCCACCATACTTGGTATTAGCCTTAGGATAATATTTCATCAGCCATCCATTCTCTGCAGAAGTAAGAACCGTCTTATACTCTGCTATTGCATCATTCACTCGCTCTGCAGAAGGTTTGTCGAACACTTCATCTATGTCGTTGGAACAAGATGTGAAAGACAAGATCGCAATCAGCGTAAATAATATGTTATATATTCTTTTCATATCCGTCTTACTTTAATGTTTCTAAATCCATTGCCTTTACTTCTGCCGTACGACGCAAGATAACTTCACGAAGCTTGGTAATATCCATGCCCCAAGTGTTGGCAAAATATTCCTTGAGAATGTTAAATTTCTGAATAATAGCTTTATAGCCACTTGCATCCTTCACAATAGGATTGCCGTCTGCATCAAGCACATAATCGCCATTTTCATCTGTTTCGTATACAATACCTGCACTCAGTATTTTTTGCCATGCTGCTTCAGAATGGGTTACATATTGGGCAAAAATCTCAGCAAAGTCCTCATTATACTCACCGCTGGCATAACCGGATACAAATCCCATGGATGGAGCTTTTTTATCCTCTACATTCACCCAACCTGAAGTCTGATACTTGCCCGCAGAAACTGTCTGGAACTCAGTAGAATAATTCTTTTTCTGAGTCAGAATATGACAGAACTCATGATTCATTGTATGGAAGAACCAGTAATTCAGATCGTATGTACCTTTTTTCTTGTCAACGAAAGGATTTTCTGGATCTATGATTGGATTATCAACATCGATAATATTTACATTATACAAAGTTACTTTCAAGCCACCCTCAGCAGTACCCATCACAATAGAAGACTGTGAATCATAAGCTGCTGAGCCAACCAACTGCATCACACGAGGAGAATAGGTCTTCATAAACTGATCGCCCATCACTTCCTTATAAGCATCCAGCCAAATATGCTTGACCATAATAGCCAATGCCTTAGACTTATTAAAATCGGCAGGTGCAAGATTATAATTGTTGTCCGTCTCCTTGTCACTATATCGATAGTTAAAGCGGATATTATAGGTATCCACATAGTTGGTCTTGAGCCACTTGTCAAAGTCATTCTGCTCTTCCTTATTCTGCGTATCGAAAATACTCTTAGAATCAAGACTATCGTCTGAGCAGGCAGCAAACAGAGAGACTGACGCTATCAGTATGAATAATTTTATATATTTCATAGTTTACTCATTTTTTATTTGTTAGACTCTTCTCTTGGATTTGCAGGTAATCCTGCCTCAATTACATCATCTGGCAATTGAATCGCACCTCGCAAGTCACCAGCCTTGAATACAATAGGAGACTCTTCGTCAACATCATGGCTGAACTCAATGCCATAGCGCTTGATGTCAAGGAAACGAAGACCTTGATACAGGGTCTCCAGTCGACGCATCTGTAAGATGAATTGCAAAATATCCTCTTGGGTACCAGCCTCAACCGTGAATCCCTGTGGATGGAATGTCTTACGAATGCTATGTTCCAAATTGGATTTTGGTGTAACAGGTGCATACGGCAAGCTTTCGATAAAAGTCTTGATACTTTCAACTGTCATTGTTGGGCGTTTTGCCGTACCTTTCGCAGTCCCAGTATGCGACACAATCCAAGTATTGATATCTTTCACTGCATTATCATACTCCTTCTTCATGGCATAAGCCTCAGCACGACAAAGAAGGGTTTCATCAGTAGTGAACACAGCATCTACAACATGAAGATATCCAGTTTGAGCCACCTTATCAGCAAATTCAAAATGTTCAAACATCTTTGGGAAGATAAGAATACGGGCATTGCCAAACAACAAGTTTGACTGGTAGAGAGTATTGTCTTCGGATCCCCTTCCCCATGGCATCTTAGCCCAAATCGTTTCATACAGACCTACATTTCGATTGTGACAAAAACGCCCTTCACTACCACTGACATTTCTACCAATTCGACTATATGCCGTCATCAACAAGAGGTTTGCATTCTCTGATGAAGAAATATAGCGATTCTCCATATCCTCTGAATTAGACAAAGACATAAAAGGCACATAGTTGCGCAACAAAGAGGCTGGATTTACTCCAAGCACCTTGTCAGCATATTTTATCACTTTGTCATAGTTCATATAGTACAGGTTGAAACGAGCAGCAAAAGCATACGCAGCCTTCTGGTTGAAATGATACTTAGGCTGGGTATAGATATCATCGCTCACATCAGGCAAGGCAGCCTCAATATCTGCATCAATCTGCTCATAAAGTTGCTTCAGTGTACCACGCTTATAATCAGGGTTTACAGTTGTCTCAGGCTTTGTTGGATAAGGAAGTCCCATGCACTTCTCTGCATTATCTGGATTATAAGTCATACAGAAAGTTGTAGCAAGACGATACATACTATAGGCACGACAGAGCAAAGCCTCAGCTCTCTGCGCCTTTAGCGATGCTGGATTACCCATCTCATCGATGGAAGCCAAAGCCTGGTTGGCTGCTGCAATTGCAGAATAATAACCATTCCACAAACTCTTTGGGCAATCATTGGTTTGAGCTGTAATTGGCTGAAAACGATAAACCTGCTCTATTTCCTGATTGGTACTATACTGCTTTCCATTGTCTGCATAATTATCTGAGCTCCATTCCAATATCAGATTGCTGCTTGCAGTTGGGTAAGCAGACACAAGCAGAGAGGTCACCTTTTCCTCGGTATTTACCTCGGCACGATCATCTGGCAACTTGTCCAGGAAGCTGTCGCATGATGTGACCAATGACAATGCCGCAAAAGCCACCGATGCTATATATAATTTATTCTTTTTCATAATTATCTCTCTTTCTTTAAAGTCCTACTCTTAATGTCAATGTAAACTGACGTGGCATTGGGGTTGCCACACCACCAGTGTTGAAAAACTCAGGATCCTGTCCGTGCAACTTCTTGTCTGAATAAATCAAGAACAAGTTAGTAGCCTGAAGTTTCAAATTAACGCTGTTCAAGCGAAGGGCCTGAATCCACTTGCCTGGGAAATCATAAGCCAAAGAAATCTCCTTCATGCGAATGAAATCACCCTTAGCTTCGCGAGCCGTAGAATAGTTATATGCATTATAAAGATAACCAATATAATTGTCATTCTGCTTCATGCGCTGGTCTGCTATGACTGGCACATCCGTATAAGCTTCATCACCGGCTTGAGTCCAACGATTTATAAATTCCTTTGGCATGGCAGTCATGTCTGAGTATGAAGAACTGAAAGCTGGATCAAGACGTACTTTATTTCCTGCAGCGTATGTAATGAACACATTCAGTTTTAAACCCTTATAAGAGAAGGTGTTTCCGAAACTGCCGTTAATGGTTGGGTCTGTTGGACCTTCATACTTCAAGTAATCTGTTGTAGTTGACTGGAAGTAGAGATCGCCACCATAGCTTGTCTCCTCGCCATTCTGATTCACAACGATAGGCAGACCTTTTTTGTTCAATCCCTTGAAATCAATAGAGAACAAAGAGCGAACAGGATAGCCATTCATTGTGAAACCGGTACCTGTAATCATCTGCATGATGTTAGCACGTGAATCCAAGTCGGTTACAGTATTCTTTGAGTGAGAGAAAATGAAGTCGGTACTCCATTTAAAATCCTTGGTCTCAATGTTGCGAGTGGAAATAGTCAACTCCTCACCATGTGAACGCATACTTGCCACATTGGCATATTTATAGATCTCACCACCAACACCCATGGTACGCTTAGGACCAATCAAATCATAATTGTTGCGGCGATACCAATCGAAAGTCACATTAATGCGGTTATTCAAAAAGCCCATATCCAAACCGAGGTTCAACTCATGCTTCTTTTCATAGGTCAAATCATCATTACCCAAGCGATAAATCTCAAGTCCAGTCTCCTTGTCACCGGCAAATGGACGCCAAGGGTTGTAACTCTGTATCACTACCAACGAGTTAGAAACGGAAGCAGGACCTCGATCAGCTGTCAATGAATATGATGCTTTTAATGTAAGATGGGAAAGAACAGGATTTAACTTAGCAAACCAACTCTCCTCATGAGCATTCCATGCTCCAGACACGTTCCAAGTAGGCAACCAACGAGCTGAGCGACTCTTACCCAACTTATTGGAACCCTCATAACGAATGGTACCATTAATTGTGTAGCGACCCTTATAAGAATAGGTGGCAGTACCAAAGAAAGAAGCCTCACGCTGATATGAATTATCCAAACTATAATATTGACCATTCTCCTCCGCCAACTGCTTGAAGAAGTTATAGTTGAAAGCAGGGAGATAACCCATATCATACTGCATGCCAACGCCATTAAAATAAGAACGGCTACGGTCGAGTGAATTGATTTCCAAACCACCGAATAAGTTCACGATATGGTCTTTGTTGTATACATCATTATAGCTAGCTGTGGCACGGAAGTCCCAGCTATTCATCTTATATTTGGTCTCACGATAAAAACCACCCTTTTCCAATACAGAGAATGGCAAAGAGTTTGCCTTGTCTGGATCGGTATACAGCCATGGGTTTGCATCACGCATCGTAGCATCATCCATCGCACGATAGGCCCAAGCCTGATTACTCTGGTCAGTAATGGTAGCGGCATTGGTCGTTGTAGAATACTTGTAAGCGCCCAATACTGCGAGTTCTACTTTAGAGATTGGCTTATATTTCAATTCGCCCTGGAATTTCATGTCAACCACATCCAAACTCAAATAGTTGTTTTCCAATTCACGGAAAATATTGAACGGAGCGTAGTTACGCACATAGAGTTCATTAGGATCCATGGTACGAGAAGTGTTCAACGCATAAGAATATGGGTTGATATCAAAATCACGAGACACCTCACCTGTCACATTATTTACAGACTGTGAAGTAGTACCAGGAGCGCGCTGCTTACGATAGGAAGCATTAGCTATGGCATTGAAAGACAATTTCTTCGAAATATTGTAAAGAGCATTTACATTGGCTGTATAACGCTGTACCTTGCTCTGCTTAGACCATCCTGGATCGTTCATCACACTGAAAGATGTATAATACTGAGCCTTATCGGTACCAGTAGACATGCTGACGGAATGATTCTGGGAGATACTATTATTGAAGAGTAAGTCAAACCAGTCGGTATTTTGGTACTCAGCCTTCTGGAGATAGCTATTCATCGCCTCCTCAGTATTAGGCAATCCAAAAGTTCCCGTCTTCGAATCATATGTATTCATCAGGTGATACATCTTGCCAAAGACACCACTGTTAGAAGCACGAAAACTCTTTTCAAAAGAGAAATAACCATCGTTGTACATCTCACGATATACACCCATCTGATCCTGAGAATTCATGATATTGAAATTGCGGTAGCTTGGCTTCAAACGCATGGTGAATTCACCAGTATAGTTGATACGGTTTGTACCAGCTTTACCTTTCTTGGTTGTAACAACGATGACACCAGCCATGGCACGTGCACCATAAATAGAGGTAGCAGAACCATCCTTCAAAATCTGGAAACTTTCAATATCATCAGCATTCAGACCTGCTATGGCTGAAGAAATAAGGGTCTCAGCGTTACCAGAAGACAAATCATCAGCATCAACCTCAGTTACGTCCTCCATGATAACACCATCTACCACCCAAAGAGGTTTTGAGCTACCATAAATAGAAGTAGCGCCACGCACACGAATCTTTGGAGCTGTACCGAAAGTACCTGAGACGTTCTGCACAGACACACCGGCCGCTTTACCTTCCAAGGCACGACTGATGTCTGCGACACCATCCAGTTTTGTCTTGTCGCCAGAAATTTTTGTAGTAGCACCAGTAAACAAACGCTTATCCATCTTCTGCATACCCGTTACAACCACCTCGCCCAAGCTCTTGCTATCTGCCTTCAGGCGGATAGTCATCTTGGCGGCTGGAGTCAAGGTCTGGCTCTGCATACCGATGTAGCTAACTACAAGTTTTTTACCAGCAGGTACCTCCAAAGAGAAGTGACCGTCAATATCGGTGACGGTACCTGTACGTGCCGCTCCAGCGACTACGACAGATGCACCAATGACAGGTTCACCATCTTCCTGAGAAACTACGGTACCTGTTACTTTCGTTTGAGCCAATGCCCCCCCACATAAAAGGAAGAGATTGACTAACAAGAAAAGCAATCTTTTTTCCATAAAATTCTCTCTTAAAAATTAAACAACTCTTATAACTTTAAATTATTATTTTTTTCTCTTCTTATACTTTTTAAATCTCTCTTATTACTTTACGGGTGCAAAGATAAGAAAAAGTATTGAATTAATGCAAACCTTATCGATATTTTTATAGAAAAAAGTTAGTTTTTCTTGATTTTCGTCAACATTTAGAAATATTGTCTACACTTTTAACAGAAAAAAGTCAGAAACAATAGATTTAAGCAAAGTTTACGAAAAGGAAATAAAAATGTTCTAAAATACAAAAAAAAGGCAAGGTTTCTGTAAAACCCCATTCAGAAGTTTCTCAGAAGTCTTGCCTTTCTTTACCTATATTTACTACTTAAGTACCTTTATCAGCCACTTGATTATTTATATTCTCCGCTTAGATATTTTATTCAAAAAAACATTTTTATTTTTTAAGCGTAAATTCAAACTTCAAGCCGCCTTCCTGCTGATTGCTCACACGGATGGTTCCGCCATGCAGGAGAACGGCATTCTTGACGATGGCAAGACCCAAACCGGTGCCACCCATCTTGCGGCTGCGTCCCTTATCTACCCGATAGAAACGCTCGAAAAGACGGGAGAGATGCTCGGCAGGAACTCCCTGACCATTATCACAGAAGATGAAATGCCACTTATTGCCCTGCTCCTTGGCACTCAACGTTATCTTACGTCCTTCGCCGGCATAAGCTATGGCATTGTCGGTAAGATTGCGGAACACACTGTAGAGCAGACTGCGGTTACCCTTCACGATAATATGCTGGTCGGGAAGAAGATTCTCGAAAGTCATCTTGTGCGACTCTCTTTCCAGCGCCGTCTCATGGGCTATTTCACTCACCATCTGCGTAATGTCTACCGCCTCGAAATCTATCATATCCGAACCGTCATCCAACCGGTTCAGGGTAGAGATGTCGCGGAGCAGAGAGGTGAGGCGTTCGCTCTGGGCATAACAGCGCTGCAGAAACTGCGACTTTATCTCTTCGTTGATATGCGGATTGTCGAGTATCGTTTCCAGATAACCCTGAATACTTGCTACAGGAGTCTTCAGCTCGTGAGCGATATTCTGGGTAAGCTGCCGCTTCAGTACATCCTGTTCACGTCGGGTAGTCTGTATGCGCTTATACATCTTGATGATGCGCTCTGCAATCTCGCCCAACTCATCGTTAGGGAACTTGGCGAGATCTTCCACCTCCAGACTCTCGTTGTGGTCTGCCTTATAAGCAAAGATGCTCAGTTTGGAAACATTCTTTGCCAGACGGTCCGTAAAACGGTAGAGCACGATGGTAAGCAGAATGACGGCAACAATGGCAAACCAGATGAAATGCTGGTCGGCCTGCAGCGATTTTGCCAAATCATTATTGTAAGGTAGTGCCGTACGGATGATGAGCTTGCTTTCCGGAAAATAAGAAGCCACATAGAAATAATCGTGCTTCAGGGTTTTAGACTGTCGCTCCACGCTTGAGCCTACCCTGTTTTTCAAGGCCTCTGCTATTTCCTCACGCTTGGCATGGTTGGCAAAATGTTCATAGTCGGAACTCATGTTGTCATAAATCACCTTACCGTTAGGGCGCACCAGCGTAACACGAAGATCCTTGCTTTCATGTTCTCGGACAAAAGCCTGCAACTTCTCATGAGCCACAGTCACTTTCTTATTGTGAAGGCTATCCTGCAGAATAATTCCTTCACCAGGAGAGAGCGCCAGATCTTCTGCCAACAGTTCATTATAATTTTCCAGTTTGATAGTAAGCGTACCTATTTTATACTGTTTCTCTCGTGCCTGCTGGAACACGATAAAACTGACGGCGAACACAAGGAACACCGCCAGTACACTGAAGTACAACTTCCTACCTACACTATTTAACTTAAACATTTTAATTACGCATCAAAATAATAACCGAATCCCAGACGGGTAACGATGCACTTGGCAAACTTACCAATCTTCTTTCTCATACGGGTGATGTTGACATCCACCGTGCGGTCGAGTACCATCACATCCTTAGGCCATACCCGGTCGATAAGTTCCTGACGGGAGAACACCTTGCCGCGCTCTTCGAGGAAAAGACGCAGGAGTTCGAACTCGGTCTTGGTGAAAGGGATAGCCTCACCATCGATGCTCACCGTCTTCTTGTCCAGATTCAGCTGCAGTCCCTGATAGTTGATGATCTTCGATTCATCAGCATCGCCAGCCTGTTCTGCGGTACGGCGCAAGACGGCACGCACTCTGACCATCACCTCTCGGATAGAGAAAGGTTTAGAGATATAATCATCGGCACCGATATTGAATCCAGTAACCGTATCGTTTTCCGTATCTCGGGCTGTAAGGAAGATAATCGGAACATTGGCTGTCATCGGATTGCCCTTCAACTGCTTAGCCAGCTGGAAACCGCTCATTCCTCCCATCATGACATCCAGTAGCAGCAGGTCGAACGAAGCGATGTCCATCTCCAAAGCCTCTTCTGCAGAATTGGCAGTCTCTACCTCATATCCTTCTGTTTCGAGATTGAATTTCAGAATCTCACACAAGTCTTGCTCATCATCAACAACAAGTATTCTTTTCATATTCTCTTCCATATTTCATGTTATTTAAAATATCGCTGCAAAATTACGACTTTTCTTTCGTAATAAGCGTTACATTCGGTTACAATTTCGTGACATTTAGTACTTTAGAGAAAAAAAACATAAAAAAAAGGCCGTTTTGTTACACATTTTAACTTAGTGTTCCAAATTCGCTACATGTTTCTTTGCTAGTTAGAAACAGAAATACTACTTTTGTACCCGATATAACTATAAGTGAGCATATAACACAACTGAAAGAGTATGAAAGATAAAGTAAATGCAATTCCCTTAATCGGTGAAATCATCAAAGAGGAATTAAACAAGCAAGGCAAGACCACAGTATGGCTTGCTGAGCAATTAGGCTGCCATCGTACTAATATATATAAGGTATACGGCAGAGCCACTATAGATACGGGTATGCTTTACCATATCTGTCAGTTGCTGAACATTGATTTGTTTAAGGTTTATTCAGACGCTTTGCGTAAACGCAAGAAAAAGAATCAAGATTTAAACTAAAAATAACTAAAACAATAAGACCTGAGGTTAATCACCCCAGGTCTTATTGTTTTTATGCCAATCGTTTTTCCAGACGCTCGCGGATGGCAGCGATAAAGCCGGCAGAGTTTACAGCCTTAGCCTCAACACCTTCCATCAGGTTTACGAGATCCTTGGTAGCGATACCGTCGTTCAATGTATCGAAACATGCAGCCTCCAACTGGTCGCCAAAGTTCTGAAGTTCCTTGATGCCATCCAGTTCGCCACGCTTTCTCAACGCACCGCTCCATGCAAAGATGGTAGCCATTGGGTTGGTAGATGTATCTTCACCCTTCAGGTAGCGATAGTAGTGACGGGTCACGGTACCGTGGGCTGCCTCATACTCATACTTGCCGTCAGGAGAAACCAATACGGAAGTCATCATCGCCAGAGAACCGAAGGCTGTACTGAGCATATCACTCATCACATCACCGTCATAGTTCTTGCAAGCCCAGATGAAACCGCCCTTGCTGCGGATAACACGAGCCACAGCATCATCAATCAATGTATAGAAATACTCGATACCGAGTTCTGCAAACTTCTCTTTATAGTCGCTCTCATATACTTCCTCAAAGATTTTACGGAACTGGGCATCATAAGTCTTAGAGATGGTATCCTTGGTAGCAAACCAGAGATCCTGCTTGGTATCAATGGCAAACTTGAAGCAGCTGTGAGCAAAGCTGCGGATACTCTTATCAGTATTGTGCATGCCCTGGATAACGCCAGCACCATCGAAAGAATGAATCTCTATCTCCTGCTTCTTGCCGCTCTTACCCTCAAACACGAGTTTGGCTGTACCTGGCTCATCAGCACGAAGTTCCACGCTCTTGTATACATCGCCGTAAGCATGACGGGCGATGGTAATAGGCTTCTCCCAGTTCTTTACACAAGGGTGGATACTTGGGATGGTGATAGGAGCACGGAATACGGTACCGTCCATGATGCTACGGATAGTTCCATTAGGGCTCTTCCACATTTTGTGGAGTTTATACTCGTCCATACGCTGTGCATTAGGAGTGATAGTAGCACACTTCACAGCCACGCCATATTTCTTAGCCGCCTCAGCAGAGTCGATGGTTACCTGGTCATTGGTCTGGTCGCGATAAGGCAGACCGAGATCATAATACTCAGACTTCAAATCAACGAAAGGAAGAATCAGTTCGTCCTTAATCATCTTCCAGAGAATTCTTGTCATCTCATCACCGTCCATCTCTACCAATGGAGTTGTCATCTTAATCTTTTCCATAACACAATATAATGTATAATTAATAATTTACAATGTATAATGATCAGGGCAGCCAAGTGTACCCTTGATATTTTGCCTGCAAAATTAATAAAAATAATCAAGAAAAGAAAGGAAATTAAGAATAATTCTAGCAAAATGATAACAAAAAGCACTTTTTTACGTACTTAAAACATAAAATCTGTATATTTATACCTAAAAAGGCATCAATGAGCCCGAAAACTCATTGATGCCTCTACTTATTTACCTTTTTACTTTTTTACCCTTTTACCTTTTTACCTTTAAATAGCCTTTTTACTTCTCCTCTGGAGCCTTGTCGATCAAGTCCATGAACTGGTCGAGCTTAGGAGTGATGATAATCTGAGTGCGGCGGTTGCGCTGCTTGCCTACCTCTGTATCGTTAGTTGTTACAGGGTTGTACTCACCACGGCCACCAGCTGTAAGACGCTTAGGATTTACACCGAAGTGATCCTGCAAGTACTGAACAACAGAAGCTGCACGGAGAGCAGAGAGGTCCCAGTTGTTGCGGATATTCTTCATCTTGGCACTTGTAGTGCTTACTGGTACGTTATCGGTATTACCCTCTACGAGCACATCATAATCCTTGTAGTCTGTGATGATCTTAGCAATCTTGCTCAATGTTTCCTGAGCACGGCTGTTCACCTCATAGCTACCACTCTGATAGAGCATATTGTCAGCCAGAGAAATGTAAACTACACCCTTCAGAACCTGAACATCAACCTCCTTCATCTCTTCCTTGCTCAAAGAGCGGGTCAGGTTGTTGGTAAGAACCATGTTGAGCGAATCGCTCTTGCTCTTTACCTCAACCAGGTGACGGATATACTGGTTACTCTCGTTGATCTGGTCAACGAGTTTTTCAATGCTCACGTTGTTCTGGCTTGCATTGTTCAAACTCTTGTCAAGCGAGTTCTGCAACTTAGCGTAATCGCTCTTTGCAGTAGCGAGCTGCTCCTGGGCTGCTGCCAGACTAGCCTCTGTAGCTGCCAGCTTTTCCTTGGTAGCCTGATAGTTGCTTGACAATTCCTTATTCTCATTCTGGCAATTCTGAAGATCCTTCTTACTTGCACAGCTTGTAGCCATCAGAGCTACAGCCATCATTGCCATTACCATTAACTTTGTCTGTTTCATATTCTTACTAATTTAAATTTTCTTGTTATTATTAATTGATTATAGTATATTTTGCGTCGTTTATTTCCTTTTTATATTAGAGTTCTCCCGGCTTTTATCCGTTATCCGGAAGCTTCTACATTTTAGGGCATTATAGAAGCTGATTCACTTCTTTCACTTGCAAAGTTACAGATAAGACTCGAATAAACAACATTTGTCAAATGCATTTAGACATTTTTAACCTCTAAATCTTTATTTATCACCTTTTTAACCAAAAAAGGCAACAGAAAGCACTTTTCTTATAGCTAAACCGTCAAATGTAGCCTCTCAAGGTAAGAATAGCCCAAATCTCAACAAAAAAAACATAAAAAACAGTGTTTTATTTTGTAGTGTCTTGAAATTGCACTATCTTTGCACTCGAAAAGAAATAAATACATTAATAATATAAAAGAAAGCAAGTATGATTCTTTTTTTTAGAACTCCATCTAAGAGTGTGATTGCGACCGAGATTGACCACAAACCATCTCAGGACGAAATCAATGAACTTTGTTGGCTTTATGGTGACGCAACTTTAGAGGACGCCCAGCAGTTGCAGGGCTTCTATGTTGGCCCACGCCGTGAAATGATTACTCCTTGGAGTACGAATGCCGTTGAGATAACTCAGAACATGAGTCTTAACGGCATTTCGCGTATCGAGGAGTACTTCCCTGTAGATAGCGAAGACGCTGAGCACGACCCTATGCTCCAGCGTATGTACAATGGTATCGGACAGGATGTGTTCACCGTGAACCACCAGCCAGAACCTATCAAGTACGTCGATGACCTCGAGAAGTATAACGAGGAAGAGGGTCTTGCCCTCAGCGAGGACGAAATGGCTTATCTCCACAAGCTGGAGAAAGAGAACGGACGTCCTCTCACCGACAGCGAAATCTTCGGTTTCGCACAGATTAACTCAGAGCACTGCCGCCACAAGATTTTCGGCGGCCAGTTTATCATCGACGGCAAGGAGATGGAGTCTTCTCTCTTCAACATGATCAAGAAGACCACCAACGAGAATCCTAACAAGATTCTCTCTGCTTACAAGGACAACGTGGCTTTCTCTCAGGGTCCTGTTATCGAGCAGTTTGCTCCAGCCGATCAGACTACCAGCGATTTCTTCCAGGTGAAGGATATCGAGAGTGTTATCTCTCTGAAGGCTGAGACCCACAACTTCCCTACTACCGTAGAACCTTTCAACGGTGCAGCTACCGGTACGGGTGGTGAGATTCGCGACCGTATGGGTGGTGGTGTAGGTTCATGGCCTATCGCAGGTACCGCCTGCTACATGACTGCTTATCCTCGCCTGAAGGATGACAACGGCAAGAGCGATGCTGAGCGCGACTGGGAAGACATCATGCCAGTGCGTAAGTGGCTCTATCAGACTCCAGAGCAGATTCTGATCAAGGCTTCCAACGGTGCATCAGACTTCGGAAACAAGTTTGGTCAGCCTCTCATCACCGGTTCTGTGCTTACTTTCGAGCACGAGGAGAACGGCGAGAAGTATGCATACGATAAGGTAATCATGCTTGCTGGTGGTGTAGGCTACGGCAAGAAGCGTGACTACAAGAAAGGTGAGCCACAGAAGGGCAACAAGGTTGTCGTAGTAGGTGGTGACAACTATCGCATCGGTCTTGGTGGTGGTTCTGTTTCTTCTGTAGATACAGGCCGTTACAGCAACGGTATCGAGTTGAACGCTGTTCAGCGTGCCAACCCTGAGATGCAGAAGCGTGCCTACAACTTGGTTCGTGCTCTCGTCGAGAACGATGAGAACCCAGTAGTCAGCATCCACGACCACGGTTCAGCCGGTCACTTGAACTGTCTCTCTGAGTTGGTAGAAGAGTGCGGTGGCGAAATCGATATGTCTAAGTTGCCTATCGGCGACAAGACTTTGAGCGCCAAGGAAATCATCGCCAACGAGAGTCAGGAGCGCATGGGCTTGCTCATCGACGAGAAGTATATCAGCGAGGTTCAGAAGATTGCCGACCGTGAGCGTGCTCCAATGTACGTGGTTGGTGAGACTACTGGCGATGCTCACTTCAGCTTCAAGCAGGCTGACGGTGTGAAGCCATTCGACCTCGATGTAGCTCAGATGTTCGGTCATACTCCTAAGACTGTGATGGTGGATGAGACCGTAGAGCGCAAATATGAAGATGTAACTTATTCAGCAGACAATCTCGACGAGTACTTGCAGCGTGTTCTCCAGATGGAGGCTGTGGCTTGTAAGGACTGGTTGACCAACAAGGTTGACCGTTCCGTAACAGGTAAGATTGCCCGTCAGCAGGGTCAGGGTCAGATTCAGTTGCCACTTTCTGACTGTGGTGTCGTAGCACTCGACTACCGTGGCGAGAAGGGTATCGTAACAGCAATGGGTCATGCTCCTCAGGCAGGTCTTGCCGATCCTAAGGCAGGTTCTGTACTCTCTGTAGCAGAGTCATTGACCAATATCGTATGGGCTCCATTGGCAGATGGCATGGACAGCATCAGCCTCTCTGCTAACTGGATGTGGCCTTGCCGCAGCCAGAAGGGTGAGGATGCCCGTTTGTACGAGGGTGTGAAGGCTTTGTCAGACTTCTGCTGCGCCATCCACGTAAACGTACCAACAGGTAAGGACTCTCTCTCATTGACCCAGCAGTATCCTAACGGCGAGAAGATCATCGCTCCGGGTACCGTTATCGTAAGTGCCGGTGGTGAGGTTTCAGATGTCAAGAAGGTGGTTAGTCCTGTTCTCGTCAACGACAAGAACTCTAGCCTCTATCATATCGACTTCAGCTTCGACGAGCAGCGCCTCGGTGGTTCTGCCTTCGCACAGAGCCTGGGCAAGGTGGGCAGCGATGTTCCTACCGTCAAGAATCCAGAGTACTTCGTTGACTGCTTCAACGCCGTACAGGAACTCATCAACCGTGGTTGGGTAATGGCTGGTCACGATATCAGTGCCGGTGGTTTGATTACAACTCTCCTCGAAATGACATTCGCCAACGTAGAGGGCGGTATGAAGATCAACCTCCACGACATCGCAGATGCCGACATCATCAAGACTCTCTTCGCAGAGAACCCAGGTGTTGTCATTCAGGTAAGCGATGCTCACAAGGACGAATTGAAGGCATTCTTCGATGAGAACGGTATCGGTTATGCCAAGATTGGTTATCCAGCTCCAGAGCTCCGCAAGATTATCATCAAGAAGGAAGGCTTCGAGCACGAGTTCGATATCGATGCTTTGCGCGACGACTGGTATAAGACATCTTACCTCCTCGACCGCAAGCAGAGCATGAACGGTATGGCCAAGAAGCGTTACACCAACTATAAGAAGCAGCCTATCGAGATGAACTTCGGTTACGGCTTCAAGGGAACTCTTGCTAGCTACAGCCTCGACGCAAACCGTCGCAAGCCATCTGGCATCAAGGCAGCTATCATCCGTGAGAAGGGTACCAATGGTGAGCGTGAGATGGCATACTCTATGTATCTCGCCGGCTTCGATGTAAAGGATGTGATGATGACCGACTTGATTTCTGGTCGTGAGACTCTGGAAGATGTGAACTTCATCGTATTCTGCGGTGGTTTCTCTAACTCCGACGTTCTCGGTTCTGCCAAGGGTTGGGCTGGTGCATTCCTCTACAATCCTAAGGCTAAGGAGGCACTTGATAAGTTCTATGCCCGCGAGGATACCCTTTCACTCGGTATCTGCAACGGTTGCCAGCTGATGGTTGAGTTGAACCTCATCAATCCTGAGCACAAGCATCGTTCACACCTCTGCCACAACACATCCAAGAAGTTCGAGAGTACATTCCTCGGTTTGACTATTCCTCAGAACGACAGTGTGATGTTCGGTAGCCTGAGCGGTGATAAGCTCGGTATCTGGGTAGCTCACGGCGAGGGCCGTTTCTACTTGCCAGAGCCTGAGGATCACTACAACATCATTGCGAAGTACAACTACGCTGAGTATCCAGGCAATCCTAACGGCAGTGACTACAACGTAGCAGGTATCTGCTCTGCAGATGGTCGCCACTTGGCTATGATGCCACACTTGGAGCGTGCCATCTTCCCATGGCAGAATGCCTGGTATCCAGCTGATCGCCGCAACGATGAGGTAACTCCTTGGATTGAGGCATTTGTCAATGCACGTCAGTGGATTGAAGAAAGAGCTTTGAAAAAGTAAAAAGGTAAAAAGTAAAAAGGTAAAAAATGAATAATAGCGTAAGTTATCTTACATTATTCAAAACATTTATGAAGATTGGCATAGTCACCTTTGGGGGTGGCTATGCCATGATTCCTATTATAGAATCCGAAGTCGTTGACAAGCATCATTGGATGACGAAGGAGGAATTTCTGGATGCCATCGCTACCACCCAAGTTTGTCCGGGAGCCTTGGCAATCAACATGAGTTCCCTGCTCGGATATAAGTTGGCAAAGACACCGGGAGCCATCGTCTGCACCTTCGGCGCTTCGTTGCCATCGTTTCTTATTATCTTGGCAATAGCCATATTTTTCCATCAGTTTGAGGATAACAAGGTGGTGGCTGCCATGTTTGCAGGCATCCGTCCTGCCGTCGTGGCATTGATAGCCGTACCTACATTCTCGCTTGCCAAGAGTGCCGGTATTTCGCTTGTCAACTGCTGGATTCCTATTCTATCCGCCCTTCTGATCTGGCTTTTGGGCGTCAACCCAATCTGGGTGATTATCGCAGCTGCCGTAGGTGGCTACATCTATGGACAGTTTATCCAGCCAACAGAGTAAAGGTAAAAGGGTAAAAAAGTAAAAAGGTAAAAAAGTAAATCGCTTAAAACATAATGATGATATTTTTTCAGCTTTTCATCGTATTCATTCAGATAGGCATCTTCGGATTCGGAGGTGGCTATTCCATGATATCCCTGATTCAGGGACAGGTTGTTACGCAGTATCATTGGATGACGATGCAAGAGTTTACCGATGTGGTTGCCATCTCTCAGATGACACCGGGACCTATCGGTATCAACACCGCCACCTATTGTGGCTATACAGCTGTCCATAATGCCGGCATGAGTGGCATGATGGCTGTACTCGGAAGTGCCATGGCGACCTTTGCCCTGGTTCTCCCATCCTTGGTTTTGATGATTCTTATCAGCAAGATGCTGTACAAGTATATGAACACCACAGCCGTCCAGAGCATCTTCATCGGTCTTCGCCCAGCCATTGTCGGCTTGGTAGGAGCCGCAGCCCTGCTTCTGATGAATGGCGAGAACTTCTCTACGCCAGCCAATCCCTGGCATTTCTATATCTCCATCGCCCTCTTCTTCGCCACCTTTATCGGCGTGAAGGTGATGAAGATCAATCCTATCCGCATGATACTCTACTCGGCTTTTGCCGGACTGGTATTACTATATTAAAACCGATTTTATTTACCAATAATAAACAAAAGGTGGATTTTCATCAGAAAATCCACCTTTTACACTATAATTCGCTTTTTGTCCACCTCTTCTTTGTGTTTTTTGTGTACTTTTGCAACTGTGTATTAATAGCGGCATGAATTCAGGCTTAGCTTGGTTTCATGCCAACCAACAAGTAAACAAACAAACCTAAGAATAAGAAATGAATAAGAAAAGACAGATTTTACTTTCAGCAGTGTTGGCCTCTGCTTTGGCAGCCAACGCACAGGTTACCATCAATGTAGATGCCTCTAACCCAGGTATCAAGGTATCTCCTAACCTCTATGGTATCTTCTTCGAGGATATCAACCATGCTGCAGATGGCGGTCTCTATGCCGAACTCATCAGCAACCGTTCTTTCGAAGACGATGACAAGAATATTCCTACCTGGAAAACTGCCGCTCAGGAAGGTGCAAAGATCAATGCACAACTCATCAATAAGGGTTTGCTCAACAATGCACAGGGCAAGGCACTCCAATTGACTATCGCAGCTAAGCCTGCAGCTACAGCCTCTCTCATCAATGAGGGTTTCTGGGGAATCAACGCCGTGCAGGGCAGAACCTACAAGCTCTCTTTCTGGGCGAAAGGTAGCTACAAGGGCGGATTGAAGGCTCGCCTCACCAACGCTAAGGGCGATAAGGTGTATGCAGAAACAGCACTCAATACCAAGGTAGGCAAGAAGTGGACTAAATATACGGCTGAGTTGACAGCCAACGGAAACGACGCCAAGGCTCAGTTTGAACTCGTAGCCGATGGCAAGGGTACCATCGTTCTCGATGTGGTAAGCCTCTTCCCTCCTACTTTCAAGAATCGCGAGAATGGCTTGCGCCCTGACCTGGCTCAGCTTCTCTATAACATCCACCCTAAGTTCGTCCGCTTCCCTGGCGGTTGCTACGTTGAGGGACAGGAATCTCCAGAGAATGCTTTCCACTGGGAGAAGACTATCGGTCCTATCGAGGAACGTCCGGGCCATAAGAACGTAAACTGGCGCTACCGTACCAGCGATGGTATGGGATTCGACGAGTATCTGCAGCTTGCCGAGGATCTGAACGCCAAGCCTCTCTATGTTGTAAACGTAGGTTTGTGGCACGGCGGCATGACTCCTGTAGACAGCATCCAGCCTTGGATTGATGAGTGCATGAATGCCCTGGAGTATGCCAACGGTCCTGTTACCTCTAAATATGGTGCGCTCCGAGCTAAGAACGGTCATCCGGAACCATACAACATCGAATATCTGGAGATTGGTAATGAGAACAACCAGCCGGATCCTGCGGCTCAGAGCGACCATTACTACGAGCGCTTCAAGAAGTTCAAGGATGCCGTATTGGCGAAATATCCTAAGATGCACCTCATCGGTAACGTGGTGGCTTGGGGCGATGACAATCCTAAGTGGGAAAGCAACGAAAGCGTAGAACTCCTCGACGAGCACTACTACAGAAATCCTGCCTGGTTTGCAGAGAACTTCAACAAGTATGATAACTACGACCGCAAGGGCAGCGAGATTTATGTAGGCG
>DAWDAD010000027.1:2342-35395 GCA_052356385.1 Prevotella sp. | reverse complement strand
TTAAGAATAAAACATTCTGTTTTACTAAACGCAAAAACATCCTGTTTATTGCCTTAAAAATGCTATTGTTATCACTTCATAAAGCATTTTTTTTCGATGCAAGCAAGAAATCATGATACTTCTCGCTAATTTATGATACTTCGATGATACTTTTCTCTTCATTTTTAGAGAAGTCTCATTTGTGATAAAGTTCTGTGTATTAAAGATATAACTCTTATTTTATGTCTAAAAATGAGACTTTGATACTTTTTTCGAGAAAAAAGATTTGTGCGTGCGTATAATTGTTGGTTCTTTATCGCTTGCGTACTTCCTTCTAAACTTCCTCCCTTTTGTTGAAAGAATCATGTGCTGCTGATACCCCTCCTTTTTATTATAATTCCCCATCACACAACTTTTTTCGAAACTTTTTAGCTAAAAGTTTTGTAGATTCGATAATATTTGTTACTTTTGCGGTGTCATACCTTGCTGAAAGCTCCATATGGGCAAAGGCGGGGTGGACATATATACATAAAGGCGTAACTGTACGCTTTGGTTTTGACGTATCTGAATCTCGCAAATTCAATCTATCTGTCAAAAACAAAGCAACGGGAACGCCTCATGGGGTGTATCATATATACAACCCTTATTAGCTCGTGGCATTTTTGCAATTAGCTGAGAGGGTGTACTATATACTTACATCGGCGTGGGGCTTTCAGCGTTGCTCGTTTCGACAGATAGGGCAATGCGAGAGCCTAGATACGTGGAACGAGCGGCAGACTGGCTCCACGTTTTTTGTATATGTAACCTACTAATATAAACTTTCCAAAATGGAGCCTTTTGGATAAAAATGATATTTATGCAAAATAAGGCTAAAATTATAATACCTTTAGTTGTATTAGTGATAATTATTGTTGCTATTGGTACGATAATAAATAGTAGTATTTTCGTGCAATGGGAACCTGTTGCTATTCAAAATAGCAATAATTCTGTAAAATTGAAAGTTTACATAGAGAATTCTGGTAGTATGGATGGATATATGAGACAAAAATCAGAGTTCAAAGATGCAGTGAAAAGTTATGTAAATGCGCTTGACTTGCAAGTGGATACTACAGAACTATATTATATCAATACGCAGATTTCTTCATTTAAAGCAGATATTGCTAATTTAGAGGAGGCTTTAAATCCTGCGAGTTTTGCAAAATGTGCAGGTAGTAGAAGTAATTCTGATATTGCAGATATGTTAAGCAATATTGTAATGCAAACGGGGGATAATAGTGTATCTATGTTTATTTCTGATTGTATATTAGATGTGCCTCAAGGTGATGCTGTTAATTTCTTTGGGGTAAAACAGACTAACGTAACTCGATCATTTACTAAAGCTTTACGTAAACATCCAAGGTTAGGAGTAGAAATCATTAAGTTGTCTTCTTCTTATCAAGGTATGTATTATTATGCTAAGGGATGTGAACCTGTTGATTCAAAACGACCTTATTATATTTGGATGATAGGTAATAAAGATTTGTTGGGTAAACTTAATAAGAAGGTTGCTTTGACTACTATACAGCATGGTTATGATAATTATGTCGCATTTTCTTCAACAACTAATGTGCCTTTCGATATTGCAACTTCATTAAAGAAACACCTGGTAAAGGGTAATCTTAATGTCAAAGGTCAGTATGTCTTTGAATTTATGGTTGATATGTCAGAAACTCTTCAAGAAGAAACTACATTGATGTCTTCAAAAAATTATGTATCCAGAACAGGTAAAAATGTTAGTGTAAGTAGTGTAGAGAAAGTTAAACAAGGTTCTGGATACACTCACATTTTGACATTGGCAATTTCAAAAAATACTAAGCCTTGTTCTGAAACCATTTCCTTTGCACCTCCAGCTATGCCAACTTGGGTAGATGAGGTAAATGATGATAGTGGTAGAGATATTCGTAAAAATATGAATAAAACAACTGGCATCAAATACTTGATAAAGGGAGTAAGTGATGCATACAAGGATAATACAAACTTGGCTACAATCGATTTTAGAATTAAAAACAATTAAAACTTTTATATTATGGGAGAATTCTTTGGCAGTATTTATTGCTGGTTCGAAGATGTGTTCGGACTTGAATTGGCTAATTACCTTTGGGGTAATGTGTCACCAGACCAACAGACAAACATGTATGTGCCTATAGGCTTTACTATGTTGGTTGTTTCGTTGTTGGTTTGTTTGTTGTATTATTATATTATTGACCATCCTAAATTGGCAAAATGGTGGGGCTGGCTGATATTTTTAGGTAGTAATGCTATAGCTAATTTCTTGATAGGATGGCAATGGGTACTTCGCCATTACTATCTTGGTTATATGGTAGGTATAGATTCTTCTACAAAAAAAGACTACGATTTGAATATCTCTTATGGGGATATGCTGTGTTTTGGTTTTGCCAATATGTTGTTGGCAATATTGGTATTTGGTATATTATCTTTATTAATGAAATGGTGGAGTAAGAATTCTTCTAATTCTCCATTCTAATCGATTTTGGTATGGCAAAATTATATATATTTGGTATTGGTGGAACGGGAGCACGAGTGCTCCGTTCCTTGACAATGATGTTGGCTTCAGGTGTACAACTTGGGCAAGACGAGATTGTGCCAATTTTTATTGATCCAGATGAGTCTAATGCAGATTTGTCAAGAACTGTGGATTTAATGAATCTATATTCACGAATTAGACAAGATCTAACATTTGCCTCTTCCAACAATAATAAATTCTTTAGAATTTCTATCAATCAGGAACTTCCTGGCTTTAGATTGCAGATTAAAGATACAGATGATAAGAGCTTCCAGAAGTTTATGGATGTTTCTACGATGAGTAGAGAGAACCAAGCTATGGTGAAGTTGCTCTTTTCGGAAAAGAATCTCAAATCGAAGATGGATGTTGGTTTTAAGGGAAACCCAAATATTGGAAGTGTTGTCCTAAATCAGATAGTCAACTCTGACGATTTTGATACTTTTGCAAATGGTTTCTCGGCTGGAGATAAAATATTTATCATTAGTTCTATTTTTGGAGGTACAGGAGCAAGCGGATTTCCTCTCCTGTTGAAAACTCTGAGAACAGGCAATTCTTTTCCGAATTTTCAGACAATCAATGATGCGGAGATTGGTGCGGTGACAATATTGCCTTACTTCAAACTTAAGCCAAGTGATGAGAGCGAAATAGACTCTTCAACTTTCATATCTAAAACAAAATCAGCTCTGGCTTATTATGAGGACAACATAAGCAAGAATAATCAGATTAATGCTCTTTATTATTTGGGTGATGATGTTCAAAATGTTTATGAAAATTATGAGGGCGGAGTTGAACAGAAGAATGATGCTCATCTAATAGAGTTTTTGGCAGCAACTGCTATTGTTGATTTTAGTAAGAATTCATATCCTACAACGGTAAACAAGGAATTGGGCATAAAAGAAGAAGGTGATGCCGTATCTTTTACTTCTTTCTATGAAGGAATTACTGAAATGGTAAGATGCCCATTGACTCAATTTGTGCTAATGTCAAATTGCTTTAAGCATAGTTGGAATACAATTAGTACAAGTGAATTGGCTGCAAATGGAAAAGTTTCTGGTTTTAATGAGGATTTGTATCGTTCTCAGTTTGTTGGTGGCTTAAAGGATTTTCAAGCTAGATTTTTGGCTTGGCTCACTGAAATGAAAAATAATAAGAGGTCGTTAGACTTATTTAACTTGAATTGTGGGGACAAACCTTTTGATGTTGTGACAAACGTCACTCCTCGTAAAGTTAAAAGCTTGAAATCCAACTACAGTTTGTTTATTGACCGAATCAATGGACAGGTTGGTAAATTAGGAAGTAAGGATGTAAAGGATAAACTTCTTGAGGTTTATTATTTAGCAACAAAACAATTAGCAAAAGAAAAATTTGATTTTTAGTTATGTCAAAGGTTTTTAGATTATATAAAAATGGTGATAATACTTTCACCGATTGGCATGAGAGTGCTTCTTTTCCATACAGTTCAGAGAATCGAGATGGAAAGAATGGTATAGATGATCCAGATGGGGCTTCTTCAAAGAATGAAATTACATCAATCCCTTCTCCATTTGCCCGAATAGATCTGGTAAAGACTGCTTTTGTGCGTGTTTGTCAACCTGATGTGAACACCAAGAAAATTAATCTTGATGGAAATACTATTTTCCATAAGATGGTATCTGATACTCTTGATGTTGGTGAGATATTTTTTAATATAGATAAATATTCTGATAAAATTGAAATTGTAAAATGGGATTCTGTGGCAATGATTTCTTTGTTGGAGAATTCCGATAAGGAAGGTCATCGCTATTTAGCAGATGCGCTGCGAAAGTACATGGTGTCTGATGCTAAGGCTTATAATTTTAATCAATTACAGGACATTTATATTTTGAATTATAAGAATGGCTTGAATGAGTTGGATATTATAGGCGCAACATCGCCAAGAACCATATTCTTCAGTACGGCAAATAAGCTTGAGGATGTGTCCAAAGAGATTAATTTTGGACAGGATAGACCTTTCGATTCAGACTTTCAACCTTTATATAAACGAGACAAGGAATATGTCAAGGCTTGGTTCGTTTTGAGCAAATCTATACCTGGCTTTGCTGGCTTGTTCCCTGAGGTGTATGAATATTTGCAGGCAACATTAAAAATGTTGGATATTGATTTTAGAAATGAGCTAAAGGGCTTGACAAACTCTGATCCTTTGGCTAAGAGTAATATTCAAGTCTCTGTAAATCATCAGACAAATATTGTAGAGGTGTTAGGTTATCCGATACTAAAGAAGTTGAATGAGCCAATAAAAGGCAGCGACTTTGAGATTGTTTCTAAGATTCAGTTGGAGCAGATGCCTTTGGTGCTCCCTGTGGAATCGGGTAATATGTATGCAAATCTTCATTACACTACAGCTTTGTGGGGTAAGGATAATCGTGCTGGTTATTTTGATAAGCAGGATGATTTAAATCTGAGACGTTTGCCAAATGATGGAACCATATATCCTTATTTGACGATTGGTGATTTCTTGGAAGATACAATTATTCAAGTACCTCATAGTTTGAACAAAAAAAGTTTCTTTGATGGAAATTACGATGGAACTCCTAATGTAGAAAAAAGCTACTTGTTGCCATTAAAGAGACGCTTCTTTGAGTTTTTCTCATCTGTAGATTTGCAGAATCCTTTAGTAGATGGTTCTCCTATGATTAAGATGGAGAACATCAATGATATGAGCGTAAAGGTATATTTGCGTATTCCTATAAAGGGTAATAGCAATGTAAAATATGTGGAATATACGAAGTTGTATTATGGAGAAGGCAATGCGGCTAATCCATGTCGTAACGAGGGGGCAATAGTTGAGGCTGATTTTACAGGCTTCTTAATGCCTAATGTCATGTTTGCAAACCCAAATGAAGCATTGTATAAGATAGGCTGTGTAAGTACATATAGTCGTAAATTTCAATTCTCATTTTATAAAGGTGTGAATAAATTGAGTGTGACTCATGCTTGTAGAAATAAGAATGGAGAGGATTTTTATAAGGCTGTAACTTATACATTGTATAAGGAGAACTTTGATTATATTGTTCTTACGGATGCAAATAATAACCAAGGTGTTCTTGTGCCAATATTTGCCCAGCAAAGAGGTACGGAACAATTTAAGTTTGCGGTTGATTTAGGAACTTCCAACACTCATGTGGAAGTTATGAAAAATGGAGATTTAGAACCACATACATTTGCCTATGACGTAAAAGACAGTCCTATGGTGAAAATGTTTGAAACTTCTCCTAATGCAATTCAAAACTTTTTGCAGGTTCATGAAGAGCTTGAGGAATATGATTTTCTGCCATTTATTCTTGGTGAAGAATCTATGTTTAAGTTTCCAACAAGAACTGTACTCTCTCATGCCAAGGGTGTGGATTGGAACAACGTAATATTGCCTTATGAGTTGGTGAACATTCCATTTGCTTATAATAAGCGTATGTCTAATGCTTACAATGATACTCCAAAAGATAATATAAAATGGGGAAAGGGGCAGGAACAACGTTATATTTCTGTCTTTATTGATTGTTTGATGCTGATGTTGCGCAATAAAGTTGTCATGAATGGTGGTAATTTGCAGCAAACGGATATCACATGGTTTTATCCAATCAGTATGTCCCCAAAGCGAGTAAATTTGATTCGAACAACATGGAACAATGCATATCATAAATATTTTGGAAATGGGACAACTAAGTCTATGACAGAGTCATCGGCTCCTATCCAATATTTCTTCCGTCAAAATGCCACTGCAACCAATTTGGTTAGTATTGATATTGGTGGAGGTACTACGGATATTGCTTTTGCCAAGAATGGAGAATTGCAGAATGTTACATCTTTCAAGTTTGCTTCTAATGACCTATTTGAAAGCTCATTGGATGAAAGCCTTCATAATGGAATTATTGACTATTTCAAGAAAGTGGTGGAAGATAAAATAAAGGATATTGATGAACTGAAGAAGATTTTGGATACCAATACTAAACCTTCGAATATAGCCTCTTTCTTCTTCTCTTTGCCAGAAAATCCTGCTGCTGCAAATTTGGATAGAAGCGTAATTGATTTTGACGTGCTGTTGCGTGATGATGAGAACTTCAAGATAGTCTTTATCATATTCTATACAGCTATAATATACCACATTGCCCAGATATTGAAGTTGAAGAGTATGCCTATGCCACGTCATATCTCGTTTAGTGGAAACGGAAGTAAAATCTTGCGTGTTATCACACCTGAAAATCGATTGTTGGCAAAGTTTACTTGTAAGATATTCCAATTGCTAGGTGTTGATGGTACTGAGGGCAAGTTGGAAATACTCGGCTTAGGAGATGCTGCGTCTTCTCCAAAGCAGGCCACTTGCAAGGGTGCTTTGGTAACTAATCAACCTTTGGATGAAGACAGGGATAAGGTGGTGATTTTGAAGGGCGATGGTACTTCTTTTGTTGGTAATGATGACACTTATGATTCGATAAATGCCAACTATATCAGCAAGACAAAAGAGGCTGTGGAGAAATTCTTTGAGTTTGCTTTAGATAAATTGAATAAAGAGTTTAACTTTGATGAAAATTTTGGTGTAACTCCCGAATCTTTGTCTTTAGCAAAAGATGTTTGCAAAGATGATATTGACACATTCATCAATCGTGGTATGACTTTAGCAAAAGAGGACTCTAATGGTCAAGAACGAATAAGCGAGACTCTGTTCTTCTATCCAATAAAGGGTGTGATGAATGTTCTTTCCGGAGTAATAAACAAAAGTTTAACTAATGAAGATAATTAATAATGAAGAAAATACTATTGATAATAGTTGCAAGTATAACTTTGTGTGCTTGCGATAATGGTAGATTTCAGCCAAATAGTCTGCCAAAGCCATCTGTCGAGAAAACGGACAGTGACTCTGTTGATTCGAAAGATTTGGCAGCTTTACAGCAAATATGCAGAGATATGAAAAATTCAATACGAGACAATAGTTATCGTCTTGAATCAGTAGAGCAATCCTTGAATGAATCCAATAAAGAATTGGAAAGTAAGGTAGACAAACAGTTGGTTTATGTGTTGTTGGCAATAAGTTTGTTGCTTTTGGTGTTGGTTATGGTTTCCTTATGGGAAATTCTTAAATTGCAGAAAAGTAAGGAGAAAATCAAAGATAAATTGATATTCCTTGAAAATGCAATTAATAGACTGAAAGATGAAGGCGCTACTAATAATAGAGCAAGTAGTCGTATAGTATATGATTATCAAGATGATATCGATTATCTGAAAAGACAGATTGTTGCACTGAAAGAGAATGTTAATAAGGAAAACGTAAGTAAGGGAAATCGTACTTATGGACCAGGATCAGAAAGTAAAAAAGCTCCTGCGTCAGTCAATGATGTAAAGAGTGGCTATTTCGGTTTTAACGATGATAGGGGAATCATAGGTAAGGTCTATACATCGGCAACAGAAGAGGCGTTTTTCAAATATTATGCCAAATCAGATAGTTTGGCTGAGTTTGAACCTCTTTCTGTTAAGCGAATAAAGTCTATTTCTTCGATTCGTAAAGCAATAACCATCTTAGAGGGTTCTTTGCAAGAAGCTACAGAACTTAGTGTAGTAAAGCGTGGACAGGCTGTTCAAAGAGAACAACATGGGCAGAAATACTGGCAAGTAATACAACCAGCAGAAGTAAAATTAAAATAGTTTATATATATATATGAAATTTGTAGTTCCTATAATAGTTTTAGGTATAATTGCGCTTCAGTTCTATTTCTTTGTAAAGAACTTAAAGCGTATGCATCAATTCCGAGACATCTTTATGAAAAAAGGTACTTGGGACATATCACATGACAGAGACTCTGGTTTTGTCAAAGGAATATATGGTCAAGGAAATATAATATTCTCATCGATCAAGGATTCCATCAACAAGTATTTGAACAATAGTGTTGGCTCAGTCATAGACTATAATTTGTTAAAGGATGCTGTTGATAGGCATTGTGAAACGGTAGAAGAGGATATATCTACTCAAACACCTGTACCATTGTATTGTGGACTCGCTGGTACAATGTTAGGTGTTATCATAGGTCTTGGTTCTTTGTTGTTTACTGATAGTATAACATCTCTGATGACCAATTCGTCAGCTCAACAGTCTGCTTTTTATTCTGCAGCTGATGGTGTGAGCGATTTGCTTACGGGTGTAGCTTGGGCAATGGTTGCTAGTATCTTTGGTATTGGTCTTACAACATTAAATTCCTTGCTCTTTAAAAAGTGTAAATTGCAAGAGGAAAGTGGTAAAAATGAATTTTTGGCATGGATGCAATCTGTGTTGTTGCCAGAGTTACCATCCGATACTTCTGATGCATTGAATAAGTTGGTGAAGAATCTGAACCGATTTAATAATACTTTCTCTTCAAATACTCAAGAATTGGGAGGGACTCTTTCTAAAGTAAATGAGTCTTATAAGTTTCAGGCAGACATCATCCAGAAAGTTCATGATATGGATGTCATGAAAATGGCTACAGCGAATGTCAATGTATTGAAAGAATTGAAGGGATGTACTGAAAAATTGGAGGATTTCCAGTATTATCTGAATAGTGTAAAAGGATATACTACTGCTATAGAAAAGTTTAATGAGCAATTCTTTGCAGAAAGTGATCGTTTGCATGTCCTTGAGGAAATAAGAGATTTCTTCATTCGAAATAAGGCTGAGATAGCAAAGAATCTGACAGACGAGACAGATGCTTTAAAGACGGCTCTTAAAACTTTGCAGAATACTTCTGTAACCAATATGGCTGAATTGGAAAAGGTCTTGACTGATGAGGTTGATACTTTTAAAACGATTAATAAGCAGTTGCTTGATCAGTTCACTAGTCAGTTGGAGGCGTTCCCAAAGATGAATAAGAATTTGGAAGCTATTTCGCTGATACCTTCTGCTTTGACTGCTTTAGCTAACAAAATTGAGAAAAATAACTCGATTGCAATAGAGAAGATAAATAAAAAGGTAGAGAGAATCGAATTCTTGGCTACGACAACACCTGAAGAAAGTCGTAAAGAAGCAAGATTCCCTGCATGGGGAAAGTTGTTATTGGTAATGTGTGCTATTATGTTCTTTATCTCTTCTTTATTCATGGGGTATTGTTCTTATAGAATCATGAGTGATACAAGTGTCATTAGAAATGCTAATTCTCTTGATGAAGAAATGGTTGATTCTGTTTCTGATTCTTTATCGCATGTGGTAAAGCAAGAACCTGTTGATACTGTGGCTCAGCTGAAGCAAAATATAGTAAATAATAGAAAGGGTAATGTAGAATGAAACAAAAAGAGTCTTTCTTTTGGACAAGTTACTCTGATTTGATGACTAGTTTGTTCTTCATTATGTTGGTCCTTTTTGTTCTGGTGATTGTATTGTTGCATAAACGAATGGAAGCAACTGAGCGAGAATTGGCAGAAATCAAACTTGTTCAGAAATCGACAGAGGATTTGAGTAAGCAGTACTTTGAATATAATCCTTTTTATAAAAAGTATGTGCTTAAGGTGCATTGCTTTTTCGAAGAATTGCATTATGATATAGAAGAGTTGCCGGATGATACAAAACAGCAATTAGGGGCTGCTGGTGTTGAGATTCAAAAGTTCTTATCTAAACATAATGATAATAAGTATCTGTTAATCATTGAAGGACAAGCATCGAAAAACTCAGAGGCATGGACTGATCGTAATTATGATTTGAGTTTTGAGAGAGCTTATTCCTTAATGAAGTATTGGAAGGATGTATGTGGTATTAATTTTGGAAAAAACTGTGAGGTTCAAATTGCTGGTAGTGGAGATGGAAGATATAATATTGAAACAATGCGTGATAAAATGTATGAAGTCAACAATCAGCGTTTTTTGATTCACATTATTCCTAAAAATATTATTGAAGATGAAAAAAAGTAAGTTACTTATAGTACTTATAATGTGTTTATTTGTCTCTTGTGCTCACAAATCTGGGCATAAGAGACTTAATAGAAGTGCAGAGTCTGCAACAGAAAGGGAATCTGTAAGAACTCCTGATTCTGAAGATAACGTAACTTCTGCTACAGCAGAATATGGAGATAATAATGAAATCCTGAATGGCAAAACTATATTTAATAGATATGGAAATGCCGTGTTCATGGTCTTTACTACAGATGGTACAAATACCTATCAAGGTTCTGGCTTTTTCATAAACTCTCATGGATTGGCCGTTAGTAATTACCATGTTTTTAAGGGTACAGCTATTGGTGCTGAGCAGATAAAACTGGTTGGGAGTGATACTGCATATAAGGTTTCGAAAGTTGTTAAGTCTGATGAAGAGGAAGATTTTATCTTGTTCTTCGTCGATGTTGATGATGTTCCTTATATACCGTTAGCTAAAGAAAAGCCAAGTGTTGGCGATAAAGTTTATGCTATAGGTAGCCCTAGGGGATTAGAGAATACATTCTCTTCAGGAGAAGTATCGCAATGGCGTGATACCAATTTGATGCAAATTAATGCATTGATAGATCATGGAAGTAGTGGTGGTGCTTTAATCAATGAGTATGGTGAAGTTGTAGGGGTTACATCTGGAACTTTTTATGATGGTTCGCAAGCAAATTTAAATTATGCTTGGAGTATTGACGCTATTAAACCTTATCTTAAGTAGTTATGATACATTCAATTTTTCAAATAATACTGGGGTATCTGCTTTGGAAGTATTTTCCTTCTTGGATTAGGCTGAGAGATTCTAAAACGATAGATCATTATATTATTGTCGGTTTGTCTTTAGTTGGCATTTTGATGATAATTCTTGGTGTATTTCATTTAGTTAGACTCTTTTTTACATGGTAATGATTATCCTTACTTCGCATATAGAAGTAAGGATAATTATATCTTGTTATGTTAACTTTTTCCATCACATTCAGAAATATGCAATGATCATTTAATCTGGAGTAATAAAAAAACTGGTATTCTTATAATGTTGACCAAGGTTAAAGCTTGTGATAACCTCTTTGTTCCTTTAATTGGTGTGGTGGCATCTGTTCTGTTTATGGGGTGTTCTTCTCTACGCTTAAGAAAAAAGGTATCATAAAAATAATAGATGGAAAGAGGTGAATCTTAGTCGTAGTTTAGTCAAACTTAGTCGAATTTTTTGTTAAACTTAGTCGAACTTAAGCTAGTTGCTTTGTGGTAATGCTTTGATAGTCAGTTGTTTGTTGCGTGATTAAACTTAGTTGCGCTTTTAAACGTTTAGTCGAACTCAAAATATAGAATATAATATTGAGTCTACCTATGCCCCGATAAGATGACGATAGTATTGTATCGGTGTGTTCGATACTGTGTCCTTTCCATTAGACTTTTGGGGAATCATGGAGAAGAGGGTAACGAGTATTGTCGCTTTGGAAGATTTTCCTTGTTTTTCAATTAGTAATAGATAAATATAGCTTAATTTTGCGAGTAAAACAAAAGTTTTGAATAAATAATTTGGTAAATACACTTAAAAAGTGTACCTTTGCTTTTATTTGAATGAAACTATAATATGGACTCGATAAGAATATTTGGATATAAGTCTTTTAAAAAGTTATCAGTTCAACTGCATCCTATCAATCTCTTGATAGGTGCCAATGGGGCTGGTAAGAGTAACTTCTTGTCTCTTTTCGAGATGTTAGGCAACATCTATGAGAAGAGATTAGGGGCGTATGTCGCTCAAGTTGGTGGAGTAGATAAATTACTCTATCAAGGCAGAAAAGTTACCGATCGTATAGCTGTAAACTTGCTAATAGCTAAGAGTGAATATGACTTGGCTTTATTGGAATCTGATGGTAAACTCATTGTAGAAAGAGAAGTTGTTGGTTGTTATGATGATGTTTGTCCTTTAGATTTAGTGAAGAAAAATGTTATAACGGAGTTTCAGAGCGAATCGAGTTTAAAAGACCATAAAGAGGAAGATTTATCTAATTATATCTCCCAAATCCGCAAGTTTCACTTCCACGATACAGGTCGCCGTTCTCCATTTACGGCTGATAGCCATATTGTGAACGATGCTTATCGTATGTATGAGCATGGTGAAAATCTGGCGGCTATCCTCTATCGTATTCAGCGAGAGAAGCCGATGGCTTATCGTCGCATCATCCGCGTCATTCAGAGTGTGGCTCCCTATTTCTCGGATTTCTATTTCCAACCAACCGAAGCCGATATGGTGCGCTTGCAATGGCAGGATAAGTATAGTTCTATGATTTACGGACCGACCGACTTGTCGGATGGAACCATTCGCTTTATTGCCTTGACCGTGCTCTTTATGCAGCCATGGTTACCACGGGTTATCATCATTGATGAGCCGGAGCTTGGTTTGCATCCTGTGGCTATCGAAAAACTTTCGGGTTTGATTAAGATGGCGGCACAAAAGGGCACGCAAGTTATCGTTGCAACTCAGAGTGCTGAACTGATTAGTAACTTTGAACCTGAGGATGTCTTGACTGTTAATCAGAACGAAGATGGCACAACCATCAATCGGCTGAATAGCGAAGAATTGGCACATTGGCTTGAGGATTATACACTTGGTGATTTGTGGAAACAAAATATAATGAAAGGAGGTCAGCCACGATGAAACGACTAATCATAGTATGTGAGGGGCCTACGGAACAAGAGTTTTGTACAGAAGTGCTTGGGGTTGAGTTTGCTAAGCATAATATTTATGTGGAAGCCCCTGTCATCAAGCACTCGCATGGTGGTATCGTGCCTTGGGCTACCATCAAAAAGCAAATATTGAATCATCTTCAAGAAGGTGATGTCTATGTCAGCATGTTAGTGGATTACTATGGCATCAAAGACCAGTTCGGGTTTCCTGGTTGGGAAGATTCTAAGGAGATAGTGGATAAGACGGAGCGTATTCATTTCTTGATAGACAGAATGGCGAAGGATATTCCTGAGCAATATCGCTTTCGCTTCATTCCATACATACAACTTCATGAGTTTGAGGGATTGCTGTTTAGTGATGTGAGTGCATTCTTGAACAGTTTTGAGGAGAGTGAGTTTGATTATGCAGAGTTGCAGGCTACGGCAGAGGCTTTCCAATCGCCAGAGCTTATCAACAATAGTCCTGAGACAGCTCCGTCCAAACGATTGATAGCTGCTATTCCTGATTATAATAAGGTAGTTGTTGGCATTTGTGTTGCTATGGACATTGGTTTGGAGAAGATTCGTGAGAAATGCCCTTTGTTCAATGAATGGATAGAGCGATTGATGAAGTGATACTTGACGAGTTTTACTGGGGCTATTAAGCAAGAATCCTGCTGGCTGTGATGCCGGCAGGATTCACTTTTCATAAACCGAACCTAAAGTTCGACCTTGTATTTTCTAACTATGCAATTTCTCTTGAAACCTGAATAAGTCTAGATTGCACTGGGAGAGGGGGCATAAGTCTATGGCACAGTACGACCATTACCCTTTATGTCGTACGACAACAATTTTAATCTTCTATGACAACAGATTTCCATTCCAAGAGTTTCCTGTCTAGTATAATCTTCTTAGCTTCGCCTCTTTTACCATCTATATAATAGTACTTGGCGAGTGACTCGTCAAACTGGGATACGAAGGCGGCTCTTACACGGGCGCATTTCTCATTGATGGAATTGGAGAGGGGGTTGGTCAAGGCATCTATGCTCTGGCGAATCTTCTCTGCAGATAGATGCACAGGGCTTTCCTGCTTGGCGCAAATGTCGAGATAGATGGTGTGTAGCTCTTCTCGATAGTCGGAAAGGCTCTTGAATACGATGCCCTCCTCATGGCGCAGGAAGAGGATGAATACAGCTTTTACCAATGGCTCCATCTTGATTTGCATATCATGATAATCGGGTAGGATGATGTCGTATTTCTCCGTGATAATCAGTCGGCTCAACTGCTTCTCAGGGAAGAGATACTGCTTGAGCACCCATTCGCTCACACCCCTAAGTTGTAGGTCTCTCACTTGGTGATATACCTCCCGCATTTTTTCCTTTACATCTTCATCAAAGGTTTCGTCTGCTGGCAGCTGTGGCTTGTAATCACCTAAGGTGAATTCAGGGACAGAGCTACAGAATACGTTGGCACTGGAGAGTTGCTTGTCTAGTAGCTTCTCCATCTGTGGCATCAAGTCGGCATCCTCCTGAATGGATATTGGAAAGGCATTTACATAGTCTATGCCATCCTCGCTTCTTTCGTATTGCATGATGCAAGGAGGCAAATTCTCGGCATCTTTCTTTTCATCAAGAAGTTGCAGAAGAATGTCGGAGGTGGCAGTCTGTAAGAAATCTCCCTTCGTCATCTGTGGAAAATTGTATACGGCAGCGTCCCTTATCTCATGCATCAGATAAGGGAAATAGATGAAGTTGATGGATTCCTTCCACAGCAGCTTTCGTATCTCTTCCAAATGGTTGATGATGGAAAGATTCAACTGCTCATTGTATCCTTGCTCCACGAAGAACGCATAACCACGCCACTGGGTGGGGAAGTTCCTGAACCTCAGTGCCTTTACTTTTCTTGTTCTACCAGCCATATTTCTTACTTAATTTTCTCTATCAAGATATCTTTCCATTGCCCATATAGGTCATAAGGGTCTAACTGAGAAAATATCTCTGTATATGTATCCTTAACAATAAGAAAATTGCCCCCTCCCATATAGTATGATTGCCAACCTTCAGGTGGCGTGGTACGGAATAAATCGCAGTCGCATGCCTGGAGGGTAGGGCAAAGCAATATGGCTTGTTCCCAACTGATGGAATAAGCAAAATTGGTGTGATATAGCTTGCCATCGGAAGTCACCATCCAAAGTCCACCCCCTTCTCCTTGCGCCCCTTCTCCTGCAAAGGAGAATGCGATAATGTCAAGATGTAGGTAATCCTTATAATTTTCAGAATTGATTTCTATTACATTCATAATCTTATCGAATTATATATTCGCAGCAAATATACGACAAATAGCAAGAATTGCCAAATATTCTGTGATGTTTTTTATTTTTCTTTTCGATTTTTTGCCCGATGTACGAGATAGATGCCCAGGGCTAACCAGAATGCGGGTCCAAACACACTGTTGCCATTGATGGCAGCGCCTAGAAAGGAGGCACTGCCTAGGATGACGCAAAACCAGCCGAATCCTTTCATAATTCCTGTTCCTTTTTGACCTCAATCTCTGTTTCGTCCAATTTCTTGGAGCATAATACTGCTATCAGTCCAATAATGGCATTGATGAGTGATAAGCCGAATGCCCAACCAAATCCTATCTTTCTCTTTCTGCCGAGGCAGCCGATGCCGAATGCTATCGCAACCGCAATTACAAATAATACTAATCTGTCCATACTCTAGTTCGTTTGAAATTTTTGGGGGCAAAGATAGTGTAAAATCTGATAATCAGCAAATCTTTTAGCTCCACAAGCCTTGTGGAGGTGTGCTTTTCTCTAGGTAATACATCTGTTTTCAAGAAAAGAACTAACTTTGCCATCTCATAAAGTATTAATTTAAAAAGGTTATAACTATGGTGATGCCATTTTTATCAATATCTCATCATGTAAGAATTGCAATGTCAAGTCTGTTGCTTCTATTGGCAAATGTAGCTTACGCAGGGGTTGACTGGACAAGATATGATGATGCGCCAACTCTTTTCTTGGGTTGGGAAACTTCTTTCTATTTTGCTATAGCAGCGATTGTGTTGCTTGGCTTGTCTTGGATATTGACAGATCGCTTTAAAGGAAAAGATGGAACCCCTGAAGGAGGAATGGGTTGTGTTGTAGGCTTGATAAATTCGGCAATGATTATATGTGCAATATGTTCGTTTTATCTCTTAGTCCCGATAGGAATAGTATATTTTTTGTTAAAAGGCAACAAGAAAAAGTAACAGAAAAGATATTTTTCGTACCTTTGGAGTAGATTTGGCAATAACTGAGTCTAAAGTTGGTAAGAATAGAAAAAGTCGATGTTATGAATAAGAAAGCAATTATAGTTATAGCATTGTTTTTCTTTATCGGAAATGCAATAGCAGTACGCCATGTTGGGTATGGTGCAGAAGTTTGTGGCATCAATATAATGCCATCAGACGAAGATGATTATCAAAAGGAAATCATCGCAAAATTTGGTGACTTGTATTTTGATTCATCTGAAAATCCAGAGGAGACAACTTCTGGGATGGCAATGTGGTGTACTCAACAAGAAAAACGATACAAAAACAATGTGGCACTTTATTCTGCTAAACTGGGTAGTCTGCCATTGCAGCCAACATTGAAAGACTGCCTTAAGCAGGAGACTGATTGCTGGAACAAGTTGCAGGCTTCGCTTAATAAGTTTGATGCCATGTATCTCAGATTGTATTATTATACTGGTGGTACGATGGGGATTAGCTGTCAAGCAGATGCACCAATGAACATCGCCTTTATTTGGATGTCTTGCCTGAAGGATGATTATGAATTGTTTGCCAATAAGCAAGAGCCTACATCTTTAATGATGAAGGTTATTGACACTTCAGTTTGGAGTAAAGAGCTACAGGAGGCTTTAGCCACTGTGAAATACGAAACTCAAGACAAAGAGTTGATTAAGTCTTATGGCAGTACGTCAGAATACAAACAACTGTATTGTCAACTGGAGAAATATGCAGTTGATACCAAGACTTTGCTGGCAAGCTGGGTGGCTCAACGTAGAAATGCAGAGCAACTTCTTTCTGACTCACAACAAGGCAATTACAGAAATCATACACTGATGGTTGTCAATGCTTTGGCATATCATTTATATAATAATAGAACGTTGTAATAAAAAATATAGTAAATGGTTATGAAGACATATTTGCTTGAGACATTAAATCGCTATAAAAGGTTCTCGGAGAGCCTTGATGCGAAAGCTGTGCTTTCCAATAAAGCATGGATAGTTTTTAATGATGAAGGCGAAAAGCAAGTGTATATCTTTCAAGAGGATGGAACCGTGTTGATAACAACTAACGGCATAGGTTCTGTTAAGACTTGGAAATATATACCTGCAAACAAGTCTATTCTTATCAATGGTGACGGAAATCGTTTTGTGATGCTTCGTACTGCATTTGTTGACGAAAACATCCTAGCCTTCCAGTTGGATGGTACGGATAGATACGCTTTTATGATAGATGAAAACAACAAAGCGTTGTTTGCTCCCAAAACATTGGAAGAGTTAAATATCTATTTAGTGGACAAACTAGATAAAGAAAAGCAGAAAAGGATAGAACAACAGAATAAAGAAAATGAGTTTGCTGAAAAAGCAAAACAAAAAGTTGATCGTGAAAAGGCTGAAAAAATAAGGCGCGAGATAGAAATGAAATATCTTGACTCCAAAATAAAAAAAGGTATGTTCTTTGTTGTTTTGGCCGCAGTCTTTTATGCTTTAGCTGCTGCATTTTCTGTATTAGGTGGTTCGGTATGGGTAGGTTCGTTACTGTTTGCTATTATATTTACTTATTTTGGGGTATGTTTTTACAAACGAGGTATGAACACTTTTAAACAAAAGATAAAGGAATATAAGGATAACAATCCTGATGATCCTTGTATTGCATATTTATAAGAATACAAACTTGAGACGCAAAAGATGCAACTTTGTCATCTCATAAAATATTAATTTAAAAAGGTTATAATTATGATGTTACCAATTATTTCAGTATTGATAGGAATTAGCTTGGTGTACTACATTCGCCAGAGAAAGAGATGGATGAAATTGTAAGTTCCCTTCCTCAGCCTAGTGATAATAGTCAGCCTATTGGTACTAGAGACTTGTGCCTTGAGTTGCTTCGCCAGCTTAATTGTGAAGTTCGTATAGAGCATGATGACATTTACTTCACGTATCAAAATGAGAAGTTTATGATAGAAGCTTCAAACGACTCTGCCTTTATTACAATTTGGGATCTTCATTGGGATATGGTGGATTCGGAGAATCTCCAAGATGTAGAGAAGATGAAAAAGGCTGTTAATCGTACTAATCATTTAGTGCATAATACAGTCTTGTATATGTCGTATGAGGAAGAAAATTCTTATTATATTCTGTCTAAGTTGCAATGTTTGCTAATGCACAACATTCCAAACACAAAAGCCTATCTTGCTGCGATTCTTAATGACTTTTTCAGAACCAAGCAATGTTACTCCCAGGTTCTTGCTGACATCGGCAAAGAGGGGGCGTAGATATAAATGCCGTTGTTGCTGGTGTTATCTTGTTAAATGAAATAAACCAGTTTCGTTGTTTTATAAGTTGTGTTCCCAACAACAAGTCGGTAAAAATCGAAAGAATAACGACTAGGGCAATTGCTGTATCTGTTTCAGCATTGCCCCAGCAGACTTTATTAGATATTATTATTCGAACCATAAACAAACGTTAAAATATTTAGTTTTCTCTACTTTTCTCCTTATATTCTTCTTTGGTCTAATTTAATTTTATTATTTTTGTAGTTAAATAACGGCAATTCTATAAAGTAAAGACCAATTGGTTTTATCTAATTCTTTAACGAAAATGGAAGATTCTGCCAATCAGCCTCTTATGGCTGATGCTTCATTGTATAATGGGCAACCTACTGACACAGGTTCATCGTGTCCAAGTGTAAGACTTACCTCTTGTACGCCCTCCATCCAAAGCAACAAGGATGGGGTGTCGGTAGAGAATGTGCTTGATGCAAACAAGCAATGGTTCGTGCTGCGAGTTTCGTATGGTCGAATCATCAAGGCAAAAGCATTTATTGAAGCTAAAGGATTGGAGTGTTATGTTCCTATGCGATATAAAGAGGTAAGGAAGCAGGGGAAGAAGCAAATCATTACAGAACCTCTACTCTCCTCATTTCTCTTTGTTTATGCTACAGCAGAACAAGTAGAAACCTTGCTTCACGACAACAATGTTGTGGCAAATGAAAGCAGAGCCTTGCTCAGCTATTACTTTGATCACACAATTCATCGTCAAGACAATCCAGATTACAATCCTCCACTCACCATCCGAGAAAAAGCGATGAATAACTTCATCAAACTCACATCCATTAAGAATCCGCATATAATTCCTGTAACAACTGACATTATCAAGTTTAAAATGGGTGATGAGGTCGTTGTGACAGAGGGGGAATTTAAAGACATTCATGGCAGAGTGGCTAGGATTGCTGGACAACAGAGGGTGGTTGTAGAAATGTTTGAAGAATGCTTTGTGGCAACAGCTTACATACCAAAGAATGCCATAAAAATGTATGTTGAACATTAAATCATTACAATATCAATGGAGGAAAAAACGAAAAATATACTTAGCCTTAATCATAAGGAGGCAATGGATTTCTTTTTGAAATCAGAACAATATCATGGATTTGAACTCCCAGAGTATTTTGTGTTTGATGAGCTTCTTCAGAATGTAAAAGATTCCTTAAAAGATGAAAAGGAGAAAAGTACTATCATCAATCTCGTTTATTCCAAGCTCTGCAATCAACCCAATTCCGACTATAACCAGCTTTGGCTTCAGAATATAACATATCAGCAAGACAAGGAAAATGGCGCATCACCATATAAGATGAGATTGTGCCGTGTCGTTGCAGGGGATAAAAACGTGAAGCTCTGGAACAACGAGTGGGTGAAGCCTAAGCTGTTGGCTGGCTTGCATATAGACGAAGTTGTCAATCCTGAGACTTTGAAGAAGGTAACGCCTGTGATTACGTTTAGGGAGACAAGAATACATAATGAATATTAAATTATTTTAAATAAAGGGTAAAATGGGTAATAATACATTTCATTCAAACTTTTTTTTGAAAACTGATGATGAGTTGATTAGAATTCTTTCTCATTATTGGGGGGCTGTAGTAAATCTGAATAAACCTTTTAAGGTAATTGCTACATATAAGAAAGCTTCGAAAAAGGATATTAATGGTCGTGAATATGGATATTTTGAAGATGTCCGTAACTTAAATGGTGATATTTTATATTATCCAAACAAATTGGGCAAGGTAAGGGTGTTTTCTCTTCATAGAGACAGCTTCTTAACAAATGAATTTTGGCAAGTAAATGTTAAACTTGCGTCGCGCACACAACGAACTAAGTTCAACAATCCATTTATGCTTGAAATAAGTGATATTGTTTTAGGCAAACCAAAATTGTCATTTGTTGATAAACTGAATAAAGAAAAACTAATTCGTAAAATATTTGAGGAAACAGGTTCAACAAGTCGTGATGCAAAAAACATTTCAAATGCTCTTCATGCCATAATGGGAGATTTGTATACGGAGACAGAGAGATTTATATTTGAACTTTTACAGAATGCTGACGATCAACCTCAAGAAGACTCTTTAGTAAATGTTACCTTGAAAACATTGACCGAAGATTTATTGTTCTTACATTCTGGAAAACCTTTCTCTGAAGCTGATGTTGAAAGCATCTCAAGCATTGGTGATAGTACAAAGAAAAATGATTCTGAAAAAACTGGCTATAAAGGTATCGGCTTCAAATCTGTTTTTTCCGAAGCAGAAACTGTATATATTAATTCTGGCAATTTTTCATTTGCATTTGACAAAAAATCACCTGTTTATTCTAATGAAGAAGACATGGATGCAATTCCATGGCAAATCAAACCCATTTGGGAAGAAAAATATCGTCTTCCCAAAGAGGTACAAGAGGAATCTCTTTTTTTTTCAGCCCCAGTTGGCATTGCTTTAAATGTTGAGAGTCAGAATATACTTAGATATGACAAAATCATAACTACTCTTTTGTCAGAGCCACGCTTCGCAATTTTTTTGAGGAATATTGGGAATATACGATTCGAAAGCACCAAGGGGCATGTAATAGAAATTAAAAAAACGATAAACGGCAATATTGTTCGAGTCTCATCTAATGAAATCACAGAGGATTGGATTATAAAAGACTATATAATTCCAATTCCGGAAGAAACGCAAGAGGCTCTACAAAACGAGAAATTAGTACCTAAGAAACTTAAGGAAGCGACAAAGACTAAAATAACTTTTGCTGCAAAAATTATAGGCGAGAAAGTGGTTCCTGTACAAGATGCGGTGTTGTTTACATACCTTCCTACTAAAGTCAATGATTTTGGTTTTAAGTTCCTTGTTAATGCCGATTTTTTAACAACAGCAAGCCGTGAGTCAATACATTTTAAAAACGTATGGAATAGATTTTTGTTTAGGAAAATTGGTGCGCTATTAGTTGACTGGGTTAAATCGCTAGCAGAATATGATGGCGCGTTGTGTTTGCTGCCAAAAGAAAAATATGATGGAGAGAATCTTTTGGCTTTAGATTTTTATAATTCGTTTCAAAAATCAGCATCTGAATTAGACTTCATAAAGGGTCAAAATGGAAATCTTGCCACACAAGACAGAATTATGATAGACAAATCTGACCTGTCAAAAATCATTGGAAAAGATTTGTTCTGTTCAATTATAGATTCTAGCAGATGTCTCCCCTATTTCGATTCCGATGAAGATGCGCTTAAAGAATCCCAATTTTATGATTCTGTTTATAGTGTAACTACTCTTACTGTATTAAACGCAATATACAACAATGCTTCTTTCTTGAACTGGTTTAAAGATGCTTCTGAAGATTCTAAGGCATCTTTCTATGATTGGCTAATCACCAAAGACACAGAAAAAAGAAGAGAAAGTATTGTAAGGGTTTGTGACAACTTGCCACTTTATAAATTTAAAGACAAGTATTACTTTGAGAATGAAATAAAAGCAACACAAATAGTTGTTCGTAAAGGTCATGCAAAACTTGTACCTTTATACAAAGCTATAGGTCTTGATTGTTCTACAAATATAGACGAACTTCCTGTCGTAAAGTTTTATTCAGACAAGTCAAATAAGATTGTTTATTCAACCTTTGAATATATATTCAACCACCTCAAAGATAATGAAAATTTCTCAAAGTGGCTAATTTCTGCAAATGTTACAGAAATAAAAATCTTAACAGATTGGCTAGAAGAACAAGATACATCAGCACAACGTCACGATATAATAGTTAATTTCATTGAGTTGTTGCCAATATTGGTCTTTAACAATGAAACTTTAAAAAGAAGTGATATTATACACCCATACAAGAAACCAATTATATCAAACAATCGTGTTGTTAGATATTCTGATGAAGAAAGACTTGATGAAACAAAAATTATTATTACAAACAAATTGTCAGGAGTTGTCGCTCTTTTATCAAAAATAGGATTCTCTTGTTCAAACAACATTGAAGAATCACCATTTTCAAAATACTTCAGACATCCTAAAGATATTGATGTATTTAATATTATTTGCGAAAAAGTAAAGGAGAATAAAAATACATTAAACCCTTTAGAGAAACTTTCCCTCTTCAACACCATGAAAAACCTCACTGGTGTAGGAGAAGTGAAATTGGCTCAAAATTTGTTATTCCAAAATCAAGCACATACTCATCGTTATTGGCTATCAATTATGACCGCTTATACTCCTAATTTGCCACAATGGATGTATGAATATACTATCTGCGAAGAAGAGTCTTTCCCTGAACTTGAACCTTATCTCGTCAAAGGAGATAAAGTTTTTGATGATATTATTAAAAATAAAATTGATGAATTGAGAAAAGTCGTTCCTTTAAAGGAGATATACCTTTTCTTTAAGGACACATGGACACCTGGATTCACAAAGACATTAATTAACAAATATGGCATAACTGATGACATACTTGAAATGGTAAGTGAACAAGACGGAGAATCGAAAAGATATTTACTACAAAAAGTTAATAAAATAAGTCTTGATTTGTCTAAAGTGTATAATTCAGATGATTATAATTATAAAATCATTGAAATTGCTTTTAGCATATACAATGACGAGGAGATACGCTCGTTTGCCGATAAAATATACGTTGGCGAACGGACTGTTTCTTCATATACTATAAGCGATAATATAACGTTTGAATATCATGAAGGTAAGTCATTGTCTATTCCATTATCAAAACTTTTACCTGAGTATGAAGAGTCTGGTATGACTCGTAAAATAAAGGATTCATTAGCTAATTTTTCAGATAGCGAATTAGAAAAATTATTATGTGTAAAGCCGATGAATAGTGCCGATGCATGGAACAGATGTGACAAGAGTAAAGGTTATACACCTTATTCTTATTTGCTCGGTATCTACAGAACAAGAAAAGTTCATAGCTACTATAATAATTATGTTCCAAACATAAATTTGTCACAAGTCAATGAAGTATGGATACATTCCTTACTTGATATAATGTTTGAACAAAATATAGAGTTGCATGATACCTCTTTCGGGTATAGATTGAGCAAGTATTTCTGTGGATATTTCAAAAATGAATATGTGAATGAAGACGAAATCATACTGCCATCTATTGAATCTTGGGCTGATACTGAACAAAAGAAATCTTACATCATTTCTTTAGGGGTGAAAACTGATCTTTCGAATCTTATTAAATTTAGAAAGAAACTTATTGAGAATAAGCCAATAGAAGCGATTGATATAGAGAAACAAAAGGAGCAAATAGTTTCAACTGTCAACTATTTGAAGAACAAGAATAAATTACCCCTTAAAGGTGAATGTCAAGTTGCTGTTTTACGACAATTTATGGCGTATGACAGGCATTTATCTGTTAATGTAGATTTGACTATGCTACAAGAGAAATCAATAGAATATGATTTACATGAATATTGTCTTTGGAAAAACGATAATACAATAAGTGTGTTTATCTACGAAGGGAAGATGCCCAAACGTCTCATCAAGACTAATGACAATAATCTTTTGTTGTGTGCATTTAATGATGGTGATTATTATTATGATGCATCAACAAGAAAACTGTATATATCAGAAGGTTGTGAGCCTCAAGATATTCTATATAGCATAGTTTCTGAAAGCTCCATACCTTTCAAATCACAAGATTGGCAACAATTATTTTATGATAATCTTGTATCTAAAACAGAAATTGAAAAGAAAGACAAAGAAATAGATGAACTGAAATCAAAGCTTCAAAAATATATTGAGAGGTATGGTAATTTGAGAGATACTGTACTTCCTACAAATGAGGTACAATGTCAAGAAAATCAAATGCGTAAATATAATGAAGAACTTGAAAATAACATAGAGGACGTAAATCCAGAGGTAATAAGTCATGGTAATGATGTTGATAAGGATAATCTTGGTGAGGATGAACGTAGAGATAAAAACAGAGAGGCACGATATGCTGCGAAAGATTATCTTGAGACAAAACCTGAAATAGATAGCTCCATGTGGAATCCTGATGATAGTTCCAGAATAATTAAGGGAAAAATCAAAAAGAATGGACAACCTGTAACTGTGATTATAACGAGTTCAAAAAACAGGAAACTATACTTGCATCCATGGGCATTTGCTGAGTTGATGGTGAATCCTGAAAACATTTTGCTTAATTATGGGAGTGACAACCTAATACATAGTCTGTCATATGAGGATATTTTTAAAGATAATCCTAATGTTAATCTAATATTTGACATGGATGTTGTAAGTTCAAAAATAATGGCAGAACTGGCAAATAGATTTATGGGGTCAAAGAGAACATGTTTCGTTATTGAAAATCCAAAATATTCACAATCTGACGAAATAAATTCTTTTGGTATACATGAAAAGAGAGACGGAGAAGTCAATATTGATTTTTCTGATGATGATATTTTTAATTCATAATAGAGATAAAAAACTATGTACTATACAAGAGAACAACACAAAAAATTTCTTGATAAAGAACTTGCTGTGATAAGTGAAGAATACTTGAAAAAGCTCAATTCTAAAGCGTTGGCTTTACTGGCAGATAATGAAGTCTATGTCACACAATTTGTAAAATTAGACTTTAAAACCGATAAGTCGAATGTCTTAGAACACAATGTGTTTGGGGCTGGGCAGATAATGCTTCGTTTTAAGAAAGACAAAGGTATTCCACGAAAGAATGAATATTTTTCGGCAATAGTTCTTGAGGGAAAAATGTGCTTACCGAAAAATTGGGGCGGAATAAGTTGGGGTAATTTGCGTCGGCATCAGGTGGAATTTTCTGAAGTTCATTGTGTATGGCAAGGAAAAACTGACGACAATGGTTTTCTTTTGTGTGGTTTTACTGGCTTATCAATAGAGATGGCACAATTTCTCCAAAATAAAGAAGGGTGTGTAATTGTTCTTGGACCACAAGAACCACCTATGGATTACTATCAAAATCTTATAGATATAGTTAGCAATACCGATTCGAACATGGCGGCAAAGGATATCTTGGACTTTGATAAGAATTCTATCATGTGGAATCCTACGCATATAAATTCTGATAAGGAGCAAGTTGATGGCATTGTCAAAGTATTAGAGACAACACCTCAACTTATATTTCAAGGTCCTCCTGGAACAGGAAAGACTTATTTGATGGCAGAACTCGTTGCACATTTGCTACACCTAAACAAGAGTGTTCTTGTTACAGCTATGACAAATAGAGCACTGATTGAACTTGCAGAAAAAGACAGCCTTAAAGACTATTTAGTCAAAGATAGAGTGATGAAAACGAATGTGTCTTCTGACGAATTAGCAACTTGTAAAAATCTTAATCCTATAAATTGCAAAGAAATTACATGTATTTCGGGCAATCTAACATTAGCAACATTTTATAATGTAAGTGGTTGGGCAAGGCAATGTTATAACGAACGTCCGTTTGACTATGTCATCATGGATGAAGCAAGTCAAGCTTTATTTGGAATGATAGCTGCATGCAAAAATCTTGGGCATAAGACCATATGGATTGGCGACCAAAATCAGATGCAACCTATTGTACTACTTAGTCAAGAAACACTTATAAGAAATGATTACAGTATGCTTGCGAATGGCTTTTCAACGCTGTGCGAAAACTTTGACTATAAGTCATATATACTAACAGAAACATATCGTCTTTTAAAGAAAAGTGCGGCATTAACAAGTATCTTCTATCATACATCTTTAAAATCAGTTGCTAATTTTGATTATGTATTCAAAAATACTAACATTTCGTATATTCCTAAAGATGGTGGTACAATACTGGTATTTAAGAATATGCCTATTGGAGAAAAAGCAGACAAAGAAAGTTGTGAATTCACCATTGGAATATTAGAAGATATATTATCCTTTAAACCCAAACTAAAAATAGCTGTACTAACAAAATTCCGTGCATCTGTGAGAATGTTACAGAATTGCTTTATTGGCAAATATGGTAGCAAGGAGAATGTGCTTATAGATACGGTAGAACGAGTTCAAGGTATGACTTGCGATGTATGTATCTATTATATTCCTAATACTATGATGGGCATGTCGCTTGACAAATCTCTATTTAATGTGGCAACAAGTCGTGCTAAACAGTTGACAATAATTATTGCGGATAATTCTATACTAAATACATCATGCCATAGAGATGTACACTCATATTTATTAGAAATAACCTCTGGCATAATCCCCAATCAACAGAAAGAAACTTCTGTGGAACAGGAGGAAAATGTAATTGAAAAAAGCAATATCAAGTTACATATAAAAGGGAAAATTGACCTTTCGCAATTTGAAACCCAGAAGCAAAAAGCAGTAAAATCTTCCACGAAGAAGAATTTATACATCATCGATACTAATGTTTTTGTTAATTGCCCAGACATCATCTCGAAAATTGATTCGAAATATGACATTGTTTTGTCTGCAAAGGTAATAGACGAACTTGACAAGTTAAAAATAAAACTTAGTAATGACGAGAAAAGAAACGTTGAGACTGCATTGAGATTAATAAACAAGGCAATGGATAAAGATAATGTTTCCATGGAATTATCAGATTCTAATTTGTTGCCAGAAGATTTCAGCAGAAAATCTCCCGACAATAATATCCTTACTGTTGCTTTAAAATTCAAAGATGAGAATCCAATCTTGGTTACTTCGGATAACGGCTTACAGGTAAAGGCTAAAGGACTGAAGATTGCAACCATTACACTTAAAGAGTTGTTGAAACGATAATCGTCATTTTAGTCATAAAAAGTGTATCTGGGTAAGCGGTACTGTGTTATCGCCAGATATGGATGATTTTACGATTTGTTGGTTGTATGAATAGAAAAATATGGAAAATGAAACTATAAAAGAAAGATTCCTTGGTACCATCTTTGGGCAAGCTGTAGGAGATGCCTTGGGACTGAGCACGGAGTTTATGTCCAAGCAAGAGGTGGATCGTTTTTATCCTAATGGGATAGAGGACTATTCACAAATCGTGCAGGATGATCATCGTCGTCGTTGGCAAAGAGGCGACTGGACTGATGATACCGACATGATGCTATGCATCTTAGATTCCTTTGTGGCTTGTCAAAAGGTAGATATTCTTGATATTGCCAGAAGGTTTAAGGAATGGATGATGAATGGAGGCATGGGAATTGGCCGGCATACTTATAATGTAATGGCTCTTGGCGACTATACTTCGAATCCACAGAAGGCTGCAGAGATTATCTGGAAGATGGGAAAGAAAAAAGCTGCAGCTAATGGAGCCGTCATGAGAACTTCTGTGGTAGGGCTTGTGAAGGACAATGTGACTAGTAATGCTGAGAATATCTGTAAGCTAACTCATTTTGATCCACGCTGTGTGGGCTCTTGCGTTATCGTTTCTTCTATCATACATGCTCTTGTCTTTGAAGACAGAATATTGGATTATGAAGATGTGATTGGCATTGCCAAACAATATGATGAACGAATTGTTCCATTTGTTGACTTGGCATATCATGAAGGTCTGGATTCTTTGTGTCTGGATGATGAAAAGAGTATGGGATATACGCTCAGAACTTTAGGGGCTGCCCTATGGGCTTATTGGCATGCAACCTCGTATAAAGAGGGTATCCTGAAGATTGTTTTATCAGGAGGAGATGCGGATACAAATGCAGCAGTAGCAGGAGCTATCCTGGGTGCTAAATTTGGAATAAACCAAATTCCTGAAGAATGGAAAAGTGGTCTTCTCCATGCTTCTATGCTCCATGATAAGGTGCAGAATTTCTACGCAATGTATCGCTAAAAGAAAGGATTCGATAATGAATGTGATGCAATTGAATACTGATATTTATAATAGCTTGGGCGTACTTTCTAATGACGAGAGCTATTTGGAAGAAGCCCTTGCTAGTATCAATCAGGCCTTTACGGAATTGAAGCTTCATCGCGAAGGAAAAATGGATTTTATTCCTGCGGAGGATTTGCTTAATGAGTTATAGGATAGAGGTTGCACCTGAGTTTGCCCGTAGATTGAAGAATTTAAGTAAGCGCAGTCTGCATTAGTGCATAATAACGCAGAATCCTGCCGGCATCACTGCCAGCAGGATTCACTTTCAAAAACCGAACCTAAAAGTCTACCTTGTAATTTCTATCTATGCAATATCTATTGTAACCTGAATAAGCCTAACAACTAAGAACTATGGCAGTAGAACAAATGGAAAAATAAAAAAATATTGAATTATAGTTAATTTGAGTTTGAAATCATTGTAGTTTAAAGTAAAACTATTATATTTGTAACCGATAGATACGAATCTGCATAACAAACCTAGATTCAAGAGATTATAGAATATATTATAGTAATTTTAAACAATAACATTATGAATATGAAACGAACATTTATTACTGCATTCTTTGCGATGTTACTTGTAGTTTTTTCAGTTTCATGCAGCAGTGAAGAGAAAGAGTTTGATTATGCAGCATTGCCGATGTCGGCACAGCAGTTTGTAAAGCAATATTTTGCTGGTGCATCATACAGCCGTGTGGAAAAGGAGAAAGATAATGGCTTTTGGGAATATGAAGTATTGCTCAGTGATGGCTCTAAAGTGGAGTTTAATGAGAAGGGAGAGTGGACGAGTGTTGAGTGCAAATACTCTGAGATCCCTGTAGGCATTATTCCTACTGTCATAGCTGAGGATATTGCAAAGAAATATCCTGATTTGAAGCCTTACAAAATTGAAAAAGAGGTTGGCGGATATGAAATTGATATTTCTGTTTACGACCTCTATTACAGCTATAAAGGGGTGTTCATACGTGCTGAAATTGACAAATAACAGAAGAGGGTGTGTCATGGATTTATGACACACCCTTATGCATTTAAGAAAGTTTTAGGATGAATCGTCCTAAAACTTTTTATCTATCCCCATATTTAGGTATTTCTGCGAAACCATCATTTTTAGGTATTGCAGATGATGGAAAAAGGATGTATCTTTGCACCCGAAAATAAATGTAACTAAAAGTAAGATAGACAAATGAAAACAACAATCGTAATTTATGGCTCTTCCACTGGCTCATGCCAGTCGATTGCCGAAACCATCGCCTCTAAGTTGGGCGTGGAAGCTGTAGATGTAGCTAACATCGATGATGCTACTATCACAAGTCATGAGAATCTTCTTCTCGGTACTTCTACCTGGGGTGCCGGCGAGATGCAGGATGATTGGTATGATGGCGTGAAGACATTGAAGAGTGCCGGCTTGGCTGGCAAGACCGTAGCCCTGTTTGGTTGTGGCGACAGCGAGTCTTACCCTGATACATTCTGTGGCGGCATGAAGGAACTCTACGATGCTGCCGTTGAGGCTGGCGCTACCGTATTGCCTGGTGTTTCTACAGACGGATACACCTATGATGACAGTGAGGCAATTGATGGCGACAAGTTCCTGGGACTCGCACTCGACGAGGTGAACGAGGACGACAAGACAGAGGAGCGTATCGATGCCTGGCTCGAGGACATCAAGCCAGCGTTATAATTTTACAAAAATATTTTTCAAGAATTGGAGAATGATGGAATTCTCTGATTCTTGGTTTAAAAACAGATAAATTCGGATAGTATGCAGCAGGAAATCGCAACACCAGTAGATTTGAAGGTTCTGATGAATCATATATATGAATATAAGAAGGGCGTGCGCCGTCTGGTGCTCTATACCTTCAACAAAAAATATGAGTCTTTTGCCATAACAAGATTAGAGCGTCAGAACATTGATTACATCATCCAGCCGGTTGGCAACGACCGTCTGAATCTCTTCTTTGGTAAGAAGGAATGCCTGGATGCTATCCGCATGATAATCACCAAACCGTTGTGCCAGCTTACGCCGGAAGAGGATTTCATCTTGGGTGCCATGCTGGGATATGACATCTGTGCCCAATGCGAACGCTATTGTGAGCGGAAGAAGAAGGTTTGCTAAGCTTTTCTTTCATCATTGTAATGTTTTATGTTTATAAGTAGAAAGAGCGTGATTGCCGTAATGGTGATTACGCTCTTTCTGCATATTTCGGAATAATTCCTCTTTTTGAGGGCTGAAATGAAAGAAAAAGTCCTGAAAACACTACTTATTTATTAGTACAGACTATATCAATGCGTTTAACCTGATACCAACTTCTAAGTATAAAAAATGTGAAAATCACAATTTCTCGGTATTGTACAATTTCTAAATAAGCCTTACCTTTGCAGCCCGAAAAAAGGAATAGATATGAAAAAAGGATTAGGAAAAATCAGAAAGATTAAAAAGAAATACATCTTCCTGGCCTTATTGGCCGTGATCGTTCTGGGAGGTTTGGCGAAGGCTTACTCTGCCTGGGTGGGTACTACCCGCATCGCTTTCCTCAACTATCAGGCTATTGCGCTGGGACAGATTTCGCATGCCAACGACAATGCGATGATCAAACTGAGTGAGATCACAACCGATGATTTCGATCATCTGGATGATTACGATATGATTATCGTGAATGGTATGGGACTCCGTATCGACGAGAACCAGCGCAAGCAGTTGGAAGAGGCTTCCTACAAGGTGCCAACCCTGACTCATGCAGCTACCAACCCAGCCAACAATATCGTATCGGTAGATAACTTCGATGCAGATTATCTGATGCAGTACATCGAGAACGGCAGCAAGAAGAATTATCACAGTATGCTCGCTTATATCCGTAAGTTTATCGACGGAAAGAAGTTCATGGCTCCAGAACCGGAACGTGTGGATGAGCGACCAAACTATCTCCTGACTCATTTTGACCCGAAAGATGAAAAGGGCGATGAGCTGGGTTTCAACAGCGTCCGTGAGTACAATGCCTTCCTGGCGAAGAACGGATTATATAAGAAAGGTGCTCCTACCATCTTGCTCACCGGTTTTATGGGTGCGGCTCCTGATATGGAGAAGGCTTTCGAGAAGAAGGGATTCATGGTGTATCGCATCAATAAGCTTCAGAGCTTTATCGCCGGTCATCATGCCGACAGCATCCAGGCGAATGCCGTAGTGAATATGGCGCATGGCAGACTGGGCGATTACTTCGTTGAGTTCCTGAAGCAGAAGAATATTCCACTGTTCTCACCTCTTAATATCAACCGCTTGACCACCGATTGGGAGAACGACAAGCAGGGAATGAACGGCGGTTTCATGTCGCAGAGCATCGTGACTCCGGAGATTGATGGTGCCATCCGTCCATACGTGGTTTTCGGTCAGCGCATCAACAAGGAGGGCTTGCAGGAGGTTTACGGCATCCCTGACAGAATGGAGAGTTTCGTGGAGAGCGTGCAGGGCTATGTGAATCTGAAGAACAAGAAGAACAGCAGCAAGCGCATCGCCATCTTCTACTTCAAGGGTCCGGGTCAGAATGCACTTACCGCTTCGGGAATGGAAGTGGTTCCATCGCTCTACAATCTCCTGGTTCGCTTGAAGAATGAGGGATATAATGTAGGCAAGTTGCCTGCCAATCCTCAGGAACTGGCAAAGATGATCCAGGCTCAGGGTGCCGTCTTCGGAACCTATGCCGAGGGGGCTTATACCCAGTTCCTGAAGTCTGGACATCCAGCTCTGGTTACCGCCCAGCAGTTTGCCGGATGGACCCAGAAGGCTTTGTCTAAGAAGATGATCAAGGAGATGAACCAGCTCTATGGTTCCTTCCCTGGCAAATATATGGCTACCGATGACGGAAAGTTGGCGGTGGCAAGACTGCAGTTTGGTAATGTGGCATTGCTTCCACAGGTGATGGCAGGCGTGGGAGGCGACTCCTTCAAGATTGTGCATGGCACCGACCAGGCACCTCCTTACACCTATGTTGCCTCTTATCTTTGGGCACGTTATGGTTTCAGTGCCGATGCACTTATCCATTTCGGAACCCATGGTTCGCTGGAATATACTCCGAGAAAGCAGGTGGCACTCGACAGCAACGACTGGAGTGACCGATTGATTGGTGTGGTTCCACATCTTTATATATATACCATCGGCAATGTGGGCGAGGCGATGATTGCCAAGCGCCGCACCTATGCCCAGACCCAGAGCTATCTCACTCCTCCTTTCAAGGAAAGTGAACTGCGACAGACCTATAAGCAGTTGAGCGATGCCATCCAGTCTTACGAAAAGAAGGCATCTACGGAACAGTCGCTGAAAGTGAAGGCGCTGACCGTGAAGATGGGAATCGCCCGAGAACTGGGTCTCGATGCCAAGCAGATGAACAAGCCTTATTCTGCAGATGAAATAGCGAGAGTAGAGAACTATGCAGAAGAGTTGGCTAACGAGAAGATTACCGGCAAACTCTATACTTTGGGTGTGCCATACGATAATGATGATGTCCGCACCAGTGTCTATGCGATGGCTAC
>DAWDAD010000027.1:0-2242 GCA_052356385.1 Prevotella sp. | reverse complement strand
TGGGTGTGCCATACGATAATGATGATGTCCGCACCAGTGTCTATGCGATGGCTACAGATCCTATTGCCTACGGAATGTTGGCAGTAGATAAGCTGAAAGGTCGTGCTCAAGAGGGTGTGGAGAAGCATAAGCAGCTTTTCGACCGTCTCTATCTGAGCAAGGCACGCAATACCGTGACCCAGCTTCTGGGTTCCGCCTCGGTTTCTGATGAATACATCTGCCGTTATGTAGGAATCACTCCTGCCGAACTCCAGATGGCTCGCAAGGTTGAAGCGATGCAGGCAGCTCCGGATCCTATCCAGATGATGATGCAGATGGCAGACCAGATGGGTGGAGCGAAGGAGGCGAAGCCGAAGAAGGTAGATCACCGTACGGTAAGCGAGCTCCGTGCTGCCAAGGTTTCTCATAAGAAGAAGATTCCGCAGATGAGTCGTGAGGCTTTTGAGAAGATGGAACAGACCGGTCGCTTCCCTGACAAGATGATGGAAGCCATCAAGAAGGGACAGAAATGGTATCAGGAGGATTTGAAGAAGGCGAAGATGGCGAAAGCCGGCAAGGGCAAAGCATCTCAGAAATCTTCTAAAGATAAGGGTATGATGATGTCGAAAGCGCCAAAATATACCCGTCAGCAGATTCATCTGGCTCAGGCGATTACTACCGTAGAGCATGCCTTGCAGAATGTAGGCAAGTATTCGGAGGCGCTCCGTCAGAGTCCGCTCAACGAGATGTCTTCTCTGATGAATGCCCTGAATGGCGGCTTTACCGCTCCATCTCCTGGTGGTGATCTGATTGTGAATCCGAACACCTTGCCTACCGGTAGGAATCTCTTCTCCATCAATGTGGAGAATACACCTTCGGAGGATGCCTGGGAGAAGGCGAAGGAACTTTGCGACAATACCATCAAGATGTATTGTGAGCGACATAAGGGTGAATATCCTCGTAAGGTGAGCTACACGCTCTGGAGTAGCGAGTTTATCGAAACAGAGGGCGCTACCATCGCCCAGATTCTCTATATGCTCGGTGTAGAACCGGTAAGAGATGCCTTCGGTCGTGTTACCGATCTGCGTCTCATCCCATCCAAGCAGTTGGGCCGTCCTCGCATCGATGTCGTGGTTCAGACTTCCGGTCAGCTCCGCGACCTGGCAGCATCCCGTCTCTTCCTCATCAACAAGGCGATAGAGATGGCTGCAAATGCCAAGGGTGATAAGTATGACAACCTGGTGAAAGCCGGTGTTACCGAATCGGAACGGGTACTCGTAGAGAAGGGTATGTCGCCAAAGGAGGCACGCGAGGTAAGTATGTATCGTGTCTTTGGTGGCGTAAACGGCAACTATGGTACCGGTATCCAGGAGATGGTAACCGCAGGCGACCGCTGGGATAAGGAGAGTCAGATTGCCGAGGTCTATATGAATAATATGGGTGCCTACTATGGTGATGAGAAGAACTGGGAGACCGTTCGCAAGGCTGCTTTCGAGGCAGCGCTGACCCGTACCGATGTGGTGGTTCAGCCACGACAGAGCAACACCTGGGGTGCTTTGAGTCTCGACCACGTATATGAGTTTATGGGAGGTATGAACCTCGCTGTGCGCAACGTAACCGGTAAGGATCCGGATGCTTATCTCGCCGACTATCGCAACCATAGCAATATGAGAATGCAGGAGGTGAAGGAGGCTATCGGTATCGAGGGCAGAACTACTATCTTCAATCCAGCCTATATCAAGGAGAAGATGAAGGGTGGAGCCAGCAGTGCCAGCACATTCGCCGAAATCGTAACCAATACCTACGGCTGGAATGTGATGAAGCCAAAGGCTATCGACAAGGAGATGTGGGACGAGATATATAATGTATATGTCAAGGACAAGTACCATCTCGGCACCAAGGAGTTCTTCGATAAGCAGAATCCGGCAGCGCTGATGGAGATGACTGCCGTGATGATGGAGAGTGCCCGCAAGGGAATGTGGAAGGCTACTCCTCAGCAGCTCAAGGACATTGCCAAGCTTCATACCGAGACGGTGAACAAGTATAAGCCTTCATGCTCCGGTTTCGTTTGCGACAATGCCAAGCTCCGCAACTATATAGCCAGCAAGACCGATGCTGCTTCTGCCAAGGAATATCAGCAGAATGTAGAGCAGATCCGCGATGCTGAGGCTGCGAAGAACAGCAGCGACAAGGGTATGGTGATGAAGAAGGAGACGCTGAATGAGGATGCTCAGAAGACCACCACTGTGGTGAGCGGCATCGT
>DAWDAD010000026.1:0-35398 GCA_052356385.1 Prevotella sp. | reverse complement strand
GTAAGCGTCCAAAAATGTCACAACGCCCCTATTTGCGGGCTTTTTGCAAAGTCCGCAAATCTCATTTTTAATTTTCTTTCACTAAAAAATTCATTAATCCAAGCAGATTGTCATTGGAAGCAGGTTCTCGTAGTCCGTTCTACCAGATTTCACGGCCTTGAGCAAAGCCTTGAAATATTGCCTGAACGAGACTCCAACTTGCTTGCAAGTCTGGATAAAGGTATTGTACATTGCCGATCTCAATGCACCCTGAACACTACCAAAGAACAACGAGCCCTTGCGCTGTATGGTCTGGGGACGTATCGCTCGTTCTGCTGCCAGGTTATCTATGGAATATTCACCATCATTTCGATAGGCAAAGACTTGCTTCCAAAACTTATGGAGATAGTTAAGTGCTTGCTGCATCAGTTTAGGCAACTTATCCATCTTGTTCGCCATCAAGTCGAACATCTCATTCTGAAGTTCATCTACGATACCTCGAGTATACTCATCATTGCGCATCTCCTTGATTTTTTCGGCATCATAACCTTTTTCTACATACAAGTCCTCACGCTTATAAAGTTTGCGAATCTTACTCATAGGTGAAGAAGCTTCTTTGCAACCCATACGTTCCGCACGTTCTAGCTTGGCACGAACGTGGGCAAGACAACATAGATGCTCTATGTCTATTAAGTCATCGTCGAGATACATGTAGCAGATATAACCATCACTCTGAAGAGACTTCAACTTGGCGTCACCCAAGAAGTCCTTCAAAACAGCACGGTTACGGCCACCACTCTTCTGATTGCCATACTTGTCTACCGTATCCTCATAGAAGAATATCACGATGTTGGCCTTGCGATTTACCAAACACCACATATAGGTCTTACGATGACCGAAGTGGGTCTGGAATCGCTCCCATGTCTCATCTACGTTTACGTTGGAACCAGGAGCCAAGGCTCGGTCCTTCAATGCCGGAAGCACTAGCTTCAATATCTCATAGCCCTTATCCGCATAGTTGGCCAGATTCTGGCGATGAGTCTTCAATCCCATCTCGGACAGTCTGTTTTTCACCTCACGATAAGCAGGACAGGCCATGTCATACATATTCGATGTTTCTTCCGTCAAGAAGTCTGATGTTACATGAGTACCAGGCACAATCTCGTCATAGAGGTAGCCATCCTTATCATTCTCCTGAGGCATAAAATACGTTTCCTTATGACCATCAGGATAAGTCAAGACAACTTCCTCGAACCAATGTTCCTCTACTTTAGTTATTGTATGAAGTACCTTCTTCGGATTCTTCTTGATATGATAAGTTACGCCTTCAGGCAAGTGACTCAAATCGCACTTATGGATAATCGGCGTACCAACTGTATGCTTATTATAAGTACGACCCTTACGAGAAGGACCATGATATATTGTCTTAGGAGTTGGTGTTCCCGGAGTTCCTTTACTAGAGTCTCTGTCTTCCGAAGAGTTATTAGGCTCTCCGGATTGAGATTTCTCTGATTTCTCGCCATCAGAGTTTGCCTCTGAGGACACTTCATCCTTACGATTCGCCTCTGGTAAAGATGCATCCGTACCATCGAAATCATCCCTGCCATCATTAGCTCCTACCTCTTCCGCAGAACGACCTGACTGCTGGCTCTTTGTTCCACTGTAAAGATCAGAACGAAGGAGAGCGATATCATTCTCCAAGTCCTTACGCTCCTTGGCATCCTTCTCTCGTTCAGCTTCCAACTGACGATTCTTCTCTTTGGCATCTGCCAACAGGGTCTCAGCAGTTTTCAGCTTTCTCTTTGTATCAGTAAGCTCTTGCCTGGTTTCTTGTAATTGCTGAAGCACAACATCCAACTTTTGAGAATGGCTGGCACTTACCGCCTTGTTTTCATCATTGTATGTTTGCTGTTGAAGACGAGACAATCGAACCTCATCCGTCAACTCTTTAATATTGGCAGTAAGGCGGCTTATCTCTTCATCCTTGGACTGAATCTGCGAATACAAGAATTTACAAAAGTTATGTAGTTCTTCTCCTGTCATACCTTGGGACGGGTCATAGTCAGCAGAAGTCCAAGACTCCTGCTGAATTTGATTGAGACAGTTTTGTGCCTCTATATCTATGCCTAATTCGTCTAATTCCATAACCTTTGTATTTTAGTACAAAGATACAAAAAATATTTGAATTATGCAAATTTATAAAACACATAACCATCTGACTATTAGTTAATTATGCTTAAATACGAATTACACTCTAATCTGCTTTATAACAGGCGATTCCAATACTATCATCACGGTTTTCCAATCCATCTTATAGGTAGGAACTCCTTCTCGAAGTACAACTTTCTTAAATCGATATTCATTGCTGAAAGTACGTTCGTGAAGGTCATAGACATGATGCTTATATTGAAACAACCTTATCGTTCGTCGATCACGAGACATATAGATATAGATGTCACCATTGAGAGGGTCACGATGATATATATTACGTATGATCTCAGAGAGACGAGGCCCCTTGTACCTCATATCATGAAGCATGGGTAAGTAGTAGAAGTTGTCAAGACCTGAGAGCCTTAGCATAATCCCTCCAATCTAGACACTAAGTCCTTCATGCCGGCATAGTCAAGCCCACCCTTCTTGACAAACAAACCATCCGTCGTTTGGATGGTAATGAGTATGCCACCCTTCGACTTCTTTGCTTTTGGCTTGGATGCTGGCTGAGGTGGGACTTCAACATCATCTGTCTCTTCATCTGTAGGTGCTCCCTCTATTTCAACAGGGATAACAGTATCCTTGGCATGCTTCTTGAACCACGCATAGAATTGCTTGTATGGAACACCTTGGTTAATACAAAAGGAATTAATTGAAATTCCATGTGGCTCCCCTTCCGTCTTGTAGCGGAACCAGAATGTCTGAAAGTCTTTGTCGCTGTACATTATACTTACGTTTAAAATTACTGGCGACAAAGTTACATCATCTTTCTCAAATCACCAAATCCGTTTTTGGACGCTTACGGCTGGGACCGCCTTGAGGCAATGCTTTCTATACCTAATCTTAAGCCTTATTTGCATGAATCAGCAGAAAGCAAAGACTAGTTATAAATATGATATTATCTCCTCATTAACTTGGCTGCAAATTCAAAGAAATCAGCAACGTTCTTGAAATTATCAAACTGCTGGCAATACATACTTGCATAAGGCTCGGGAAACCTACTGCGTATATCAGCCTTTATCATGCTTGCCAAAGCCTCCTTTGTGTAGGCTTTCAGCAATTCGTTGTATTGTTCCTCACTCATAATTTTTCAGCAAAATCAGAAAAGACAATCCTCATCTTGTTTTTCCAGTTTATTGGTACATCACTCCAGGAATTCCATTCCTTTACATATTTATAAGCCTTGAAAGGTTTATCTTTATTTGGTGCTGGATAACCAAGCTCATCTTCCACACAATTATGCATCATTAATCTTTTGGCAGAATCGTTACCTAACGCCTCTAAAATCGGAGCATTCATAATCTCTGCACCAGGAGTTTCGCTATCTTCATCATGAACAACAAATAAATTCACATGTAATGCCTTTAAATATCTGATGAATGAAATCATCGTCGCTTTTCCTGTGGCTTTGATAATTTGATAATCTGAACTAACTACCTTTTTAACTTCCTCAGGCATCACTTCTATGGTACGCTTAAAAACTATATCCTCAGTATCACCTTCAACAATGATTACCTTTTGAGCAAAGAACACCCGTGCCACATAATCATCTATCTTCTGAATCATCTTGACTCGTACTTTGTCATCTTCTTGGATTTCTTGAAAGGCATCAGAAAGGTTAAACGCTACTACATGCGTAAAATCATTAGTACCCAATGTATAACTGTTCAGTACTTGCTTGGGCTTTTGAGACAAGTCTATCATGTAAGGAGAATGAGTTGTTGCTATAATTTGGCTATTAGAATCGGCCAATTCATAGATTACCCTACGCATATTTTCTGCAGCATTAGGATGCAAGAACAATTCCGGTTCTTCGAAACCAATAATAAGTCCTCGCTCGTCAGTTTCTGAAAATTGCTCTCTGCGTTGTTTATCAAAACGGAGAAGAGCAAAAACAGCTGAACGAATAAGTCCTGTTCCTTGGTGTAAAACATCAGTTGTAACATTACTACTAATCGTTACTCCAAAAATAGGTTTTAATGATTCTGCCTTAGTAAGATCTGTATCAATATTAATGGTTGCCTTAGGAAATACATCATCAACTGTCTTATTCAGATCTCTCATTAACTGACCGAACGCACCATGTTCATCAGTAGGATCCATCTCCCTACTTAATTCTTGCAACTCTTCTACAGCCTTCTTATAATGATCGGAACCCTTACGAACATCATCAAACATATACGAAAGCAAATCATGCAAGGTTCCAGACTTAGAAGCTTCCATCTCCTCGGCAAGGACATCAGCCTTGATTTTCAAAAAACGAGGAAGTTTGGAAAGAACATTTCCTGGAATACCACCAGGATTCTCAAACCACCCGTTGCTTTCCTCTACTTCAAACAACATTGGATAGTTGTCTTCCAAATTATTTCTTTCCTTTGCCAATAATGTATGGTTCAAATCTCCAACTTCAGAAAAGACATCAGTATCTACACCTTTATCTATGAAATCTTGCCACTTCTTACAATCCACGAACTCATCCTTCAACTTTTGCTGGTGCATTTGGATTTCACGATGGTTCTTGCCATCAGCAGTAAGACGCACACGATAGTTGAAAGAATATTTTTCATTACCGTTCTCATCCAGATAGCTATTAAGTCGAGAAGAATTGAAACCACGCTGATTTACAATTGTGGCATCTACATTATCAAAACAGCCTTCGATAATAACATCCTCCGTTTTGGTCAACTCCTCACCATCCTCCAAATATCTAGAACGGCAACTATTATCAAGTTTCTTATCCGTAACCAAATATTCGATGACATCCAGTGTGCTTGATTTTCCTGCATTGTTAGCACCAATAAGGAATGTCGCATCACCTAAATTTATCTCGACATCATTCAGTTTGCGGAAGTTTTGTATTTTTATCTTTCGTAGTCTCATGTGGTAATGTTTATATTGATATCTTTAATTGTAATACTAATGTTCTTTTGTTTCCATCATCCTCTTATAAAAAGGATAATTTTGCTCACCCTTTACTGGGAACTTGCGTTGTTGCGCTTTAACAAAAGCATTAGCAGTTTGCCTTGATGCTGAAGGTAACAATCCATTATGCATTCCACAATAAATTACCGAATCATAATCCAAAGGGACACTATAATGAGCCAATGCATTTGACATTTCTTGTAATCTCTTTTCGTCATTCGGATGATGATATCCTTCATTTGGATAAGAAGTTGCTTTCAACCAATTAATCGCATTAACCACTCTCTGGTCTATGTTATAATTAGTAGCTACCGACTCGTTTGTTTCTATATTTATTGCCTCATGGAGATTCAAAAAACTTACATTTTCATCCAAGAGCCAAGGTATCACAATACACGCATAAATATCAGATTTATCCTCATATTTTTCTAACTCTTTTGGAGGAACACCCACTGCTATTAATACTTCGTGTTGAGGGGAACCTACAAATTGATAATCAGGATCATACGTTTTTATTGTATGTATTTGAATGCGAACTCCGTTTTTGGCAACAAACCCATGATTTTTATAATGCTGTTTTGTAAAACCCATTTCTGACAAAAAAGCCTCATATTGTCTTTGTTGATAAACTAAGAATGTTAGAATCTTCAAATTAGGATTCTTTAGAATTAACTTTTTTGCGAATTCAAAAGCAATCTTAGTATCACCTTTCGAGAATCGTTCTCTATTTAAATAATATACTTTCATTGTATTGGTTAATTTTAAAGTTTATATTATTCTGATATTTCTGTTTTGATTATATTCATTTTGTTTCAGAAATTTACTTAAATATCCTACCTGAGATTTCTTTCAAATAGAATGTTGTCTGATGAATATTCTGCCCTTTATCAGCAATAAATGAAGCTGTAACTAAGCTTCAAATTACATGGTCGTACGACTATAAACTTGTTATTGTACGACTATACTAGCTATAGTCGTACAACTTCAGAGCTGCGGTCGTACGACTATAAGGTACTTAGTCGTACGACTATAGAAATCGGTAAAATTGTCTCATTGCCAAGAATATCATAACTCTCTAAATTACAATGTGTTGTAAACGCACCGCATTATTCGAATATTTCCAAAGAAAATCTTTTTCTCGAAAAATACGCAGAATTCAAAGGCACTTTAACAAAATTATGTCAAAAGTTTTGCTTATTCCAACATGAAAGTTTCTACTTGAACCTCTTTGCCTTCCAACCTCCTTGCTCCATTATATACATATTTATTATAAAACATGATATTTTTCTGGATTTCAGAAGGTTTCATTTCCTCAGGAACATCCTTAACAGAATCAAGCGCTCTACCTTCATACAAATCCTCATCGACATCATTACAAATCCAACAACCTTTCTTCGAAGGCATTTCATTTTCATCATTTTTATAAGACAACAATGAAATCTGTACTGGTTCCATAATACCAGAGCTTATCTCTTTCCATTTGTCCTTATAGTCGGCAGGACGAGAAACACTCTTATTTACCAGAATGCAGATTTTCAAGTCGCTATTAATATTTGAGAGAAGTTTTATGTATTCCAAATCCTCAGGTTGTAACTGCACATCCAATATATACAAAGTATTGTAGAACAAGCGCTGATACCATTGCATAAGCAACTCTATGCAATTTGCAGCCTTAGCTGCCCTCACAGGATTCTCACAGATAATTTTATCAATCTGCATAAGTCGTTCCTTTGTTCTTGCCCCAAGAGACAAAGCTATCTTGAAATTAGAACGAATGGTTTGATGTATATTAAGCATAAGTTCCTTTTGGTTGGAAGACAGCACCTGCTTCTTGTAAACCGTTTCCATCAAATAGATGATAGCAGCCTTGGCTTCACTGACATTGGTTTGGAAGATGTGCTGAATAGCTAAGGAGAACACTTTCTGAACAGACAGTACTTGACCTTTACCTAAAAGCAACTGTTCCAACTGTTTATTGAAAAAGCGAATCTGTTCCTCTTTGTTTAGAGAAGAAATCGTATCCATTTTTTTGGTTGCCTTGGAAATCTTGTTCATGGAATGAATATGTTGCAAGAGCTTGTTCTTATAGCAAAGACGAGCTGGGTCTTGGTCTAAGCTTTTCACCAACTGTTCTGCCAACTCAGGCTTATGCTGGTAAACCATGTCAACCAAATCCTTGTGGTCTTGCAGACTGCCATTGATCCGCAGACTTTGCATGGCACTGTTAGCAATCTCAGGCACTAAGGAACCCAGTTTGTTTTCCATACATTCGCTAATACTCATATCCAACCGTTTTTCCTTGTCATAAATGGAAGATAACGACTCGGATAAAGAAATTCCCTTCTCAAAAAACTCTTTCATGTCACTCTGTTTTGAGAAAAAAGGAGCTATTGAAAAATACAAGAAAGCCTCGTCTGCCTTATTTTTTATTGAGGAAATCTTATCTATCCATAATCCTTTGTCTTTAGAGGTATATGTCTTCCTGGCATTGTCTAAAGCAGCCAAGCATATCAATTTGTATCCATCATGTTGGATACCAGACTGGGTAGGCAACTTTTGCTCCACAATTCGTTGTGCATCTCCGATAACCAGTTCTTTCTGATCAATGCTCAATGGATCATCCACATTCGTCACCTTCAAACTTTTGCCTATGATATTCACTACATGATAGAAAGTGTATTCGTCTGTAGAATGCTCCAAAAGAGCCAACAGCCTTGTGTATTCAATAAAAGACAATTTATAGTCCTTGTACTCCAGATCGGACGACATCAAGAATATATTCTTGCATATCACAAACTGGGCTGCACGTCGAATACATTCATTGACAAAAATTTCATCGTCGTAATTAGCCAGTAATTTGAAGAATGCCTCTTGCGACCAAAGGAAAAGAGCAGGAGAATTTTGGTATATAACACTTTTCTGTACTTGAACGGAAAAACAGTCATAACTTGCAGGAAAATGCTGATTGCAGATCATGTGAAACATCTGCTCATCGTTTTGGACATAGTATTCCAGAGCGATATTTCCCCACAATCCAATTTCCTCGCAAGGGGAAACTATGGGTTTTATATCTGACGCAAATGTCTTCAGGCAGACTGTATCACATAGTTTCGCACGAATAAGATATGAAAGAGAGATGGCATATAAGTCAAGACTCTGCCTGTACGCTTCGATGCTAGAAGATGAAGCCAGCATCGACCTCTCCTTCAGGCTTTCGCACTGATCTATCATTTCACAAGCTTCATCCATAGACACCTTTGACAAATTCTTTGCCATAAAGAACCCGGCACCTATTTTGCTTGCCAAAATATCAATGGAGTTCCAGCTTTCCAACATCAAAGACCTTATCTCGCCAGCAAATTCATCATCTGTAAAGTTTTTCTTCACCCAAATATAAATACACATAAGGGATACCGCCTTATTGGCTGGATTCTCAATTTCCTTGTAGTAAGAGAAATTATTCTTGACTGCCTCCAAATGCTTATTACCTACTATTTTCTCTGTATAAAGCAACTTTGACGCCAAGGTCTCTAGAGGTCGCATCCTGTCATAAAGACATTGGGTCTTTGACAGGAAATTGAAAAACACTTGTAGTTTAACGCATGTTTCATCTTCCTGTTTCAGATACTGCTTTGCTGCATAAGAATAAGCCCGGCTCTTATTGACAGAAGTGTTCATCTCTGCTATCATCTCATCCACCAAGCTCCTATAATTGCACACCAATGCCTTTATCGGACCTTCCACCACTTTGTTATGGTAGGCTGTTTGTCTCAACAAATCCTTAAACCCCTTACGAATACTATGAGTCAAATCGACAGTAGACAGCATCTCAACCTCAAGCTTTCTCTTATTACCTAAGTATTCAAATCTACCTAGCAACTTAGACAAGCAAGTCAACCTCACAGAAGCATCTTGAAGTTCATCGATATATAGATATAAATCTTCCAAGAGTTTCAAACTATCCTGTGGCAAAACACCCTTGATAGCCCCTATGATGGTGAGTTTCAAATCCACATAATCAAATGTAGGAAACTTAATGCTCTCTTTCATGGAGTCCAAATAAACCATAGCCTTGCGAGCACTGTCTTCATCCATGAATTTAATAGACTCACAAAAAGAATTCAGCACCTTTGCCTTTGGCATTTCCACATTAGACTCTGCCATAATCAGCTTTAAGGCAACGAGAACCGCCTTACCCACATTTTTGGCATTCTTGTGTTCAGGTAACCAAAACATAAGCAAATGCAACTTCTGTGAGTCTTTTGGCAACTTGTCCAATTCCCGCAAGACATACTCTACGCTATCATTTGCAAAAAGACTCTTGGCGGCCTTGGCAAAAGAGCGCATCGTATCATCTTGAATCTTAGAACTGACCAAATCGAAATTGCAACTCATGTCACTATCTTTATCCTCATTGGCAGAAAGCGAAAGCAATGTATAGATATGGTCGCTATTGAAAGACGTATTGTATTTCTTGGATATATCATCAATGATTTTTACCGCTGCCTCATAGTCAAAAGGCATCAATAACTTAGCCAACTCTATACCCTTGTTTGGAATATTCTCAAAATCTATTAGCTTGATGAGCTGATGGATATTTTCATTAACTACATCATAATCAGAAGCTTTCATTTCCTTCTTCTTCCGCGCTATCAAAAGAAAAGCCTTGAGACGTTCCTCCAGCAAATATATGTTTTGCGCTAAAACGAGAGCCTGCTCGAATTTATCAACAGCCAACAGAGCCTCTATCTCATTGTCCCACAATTCATTGTTTTCTATCTCACGGGAGGTGGACTTGGTCAAGGCAAACTGAAAGATATTGGACATATATTTTTCTTCCACATCCCGACATGCCGCATAACCATAGTCACATTGCAAATTCAAAGCAGCCTGTGATTGCCTATTCACAAAAATACGATGTATGTTGTCTGAATTCAAATAATTGATAAGCTTGTCGGTTTGATTCAACGACTTATAGATAGCTGGGATATAGCTACTATATTTCATCGAATTATCGCCATTTTCCAGGACTTTAATCAATTTCAACTCAACAGATTGTCTAAAGTCAACCAGTCGCTCATTTAGATATTTACGGAATCCCTCAGACTTAAGTTTACAGATCTCACTTTTTTTGACAATAAAAGCAGAGTACTCATTTATGGTTGTCATGATATCCTCCTCCTTCTTGCCAAACACACAGGAAATCATAGACAACGTAAGAGGAAATTCGGCGTATGTAAACAATGCGAAGAGCTCTTTTACAAAACTCCCCTCTGTATGAATGATTTTACGCAAATCCTCATCATACAAATCCGATTCACCTGTAATACCCGATGTCATCAAATGTTCAAACTGATCTTCGCTCATAAACTTTTGGCTGATTACAGCCATTCGATGAGCATTGCCTCTAGTTATCTCATAGAGCTTTACTAAATGCAATTCGTCTAAGCCAGCCTTAAAACTGCGAAAGTATTCTTTTACATCAGCTTCTCCAAAGCACATAACCTCATTATGATAGTATTTTAGCGAAGCATTCTTGGAGAAGAAATTCAAAATATTCGTGGGGTTGCCTGTAAATATAAAACGTGCCTTAGCCCAAAGAAGATTGCCCAAGATGCGCTTTATACCATCAAAGTTTTCGGCTGGAACCTTGTCAAATCCATCAAAGACGAAATACAAAGGCTTGTCTATTTGCTTAAGCTTCCGTATCACATTACTATATATGTCTGCTATCTTACAATAAGGTATCTTATTATAGTTGACACCATTGACAAACCAGCTCAACTGCTCTACGATACTCTTCTCCATGATTTCTGGCTCCAAACGTATTCTCTCGAAGCCATCATAGAAATAACTGACACAATTTTCAGAATGGGTACGCGCAAACTGTGCCAGCAATGTGGTCAAGCCTACACCTTCCTCACCTGTAAGACAAAGGATATTATGCTCCTTCAACCGCTTTTCCGCAAAAGCTATTTCTGTTTTGCGAATAATTTCATGCATAGGGTTCTCTGGCAATGAAAAGCTAAAGCTATTCATCGTTAACAGACGAGCGTCTACAGAACTATTCGCAACAGGCGTAATTTGGGCATTAAGGGCTTGCGCAACCGCATCATCGCCTACATAAATGTGCTGAATAGCAGTATCCGCATTGGGCAAAATTTGATTATTGCCACCACTTACTCCTATTGTCTTTTCTCCGTCTGACATCATATTTTTCCTTTTTTAGTTTTTCTTATTAGGTCTCTTAGACCACGCATCTTGTATGCGCTGACGTATATTGTTGGTTGTCCCACCTTTATCTAAGTTTGGAGACAAATCCTTCAATATTTCAATAAACACAGCCTTTGCGGCCAAATCTTGGTCTACGCTAACATGTTCATCAAGAATCATATCAACTACTACCAAGCCTATTTCTTTGGCAGTCTTACACTGTCCCAATCGAGATACATAGTCTGCCAACACAGACATATCTTTTATATACACATGCAATTTTTGAACCTCAGCCGATGATAAAGAGCAATGTTTATCACTCTCCTTATCACAAGCATTCTCAGAAAACTCGCTTCCGTAGAAGTTTTGCACAGCTTGGGTAGCATTGGGGAGAATCTGATTGTTACCACCACTAATATTGAATGTAATTGTAGCTTTTTCTTCCATAATAAATATCTTTTGTGAATGGGCAGTAAATAAAAACAAACGTGCAGTAAACGCTAATGAATGCCTTTTTTTATGCCTACTTTTTGTTATATCTTTGCATCGAATTCAGAAAGCAAACGATGCATCAAAAGCTATATCTGATATGTATAACATATATAATTAATGTTTAAGTCATGAAAGCTATGTATAAATTCGAGTTAGCTGCCTATGCAGGTATTTCGTCCAAGACATTGAGAAGATGGATGAACAGTTGTCAATCAGAGTTAGACGACATGGGGGTTACCCGCGAGTCGAAACTTCTTCCTCCTGCAGCAGTCAAGTTAATATGCGAGAAGTTCGCCATTGACATTTGACAAGAAATGAACCGAAAGTGACACTGATGCCCTCAAAAGGATAGAGTATTACCAAAACGGACAAGAGGCATCCGCAAAGCAGTACCTTTGCATCGTCAATCAATGACAACAACTTATTTATTAACAATTTAAACTTTAACGATTATGAGTAAAAGTTACAAAGTCACTAAGAAGGTCATCAACATGGGTGACCACAAAGGCGAAACTGTTTACACAGTAAGACCTTACAGTTATGGTATCTTGACTACCGAGGAGGTAGCTAAGCAAATCTCGGAAGAGTCAACTGCTACACCGGGTGACGTAAAGGCGGTACTCGACCGCTACGCCTACTACGTGAAGGAGAACCTGAAGAAGGGTTACGACATCGAGTTGCTCGGTTTCGGCAAGCTCTACATCCGCTTCCTTAACGGCAAAGCCGTGAGTGATGAGAAGAAAGCCAATGCCAAATTGGTAAAGGCTCTCGTGCCAGCCTTCCGTCCTTCATTCACACTTCTGAACGGCAACCGTATCTACTCGTTGCTTCCTGGCAAGGTGACACTCGTGAAGTATGGAGAGGATGAGAAGGATGAAGATAACTCTTCAACTCCATCTGACGATGGTGGTGCTACTACCCCGGGGGCCGGAACCGACTCCAACACTGGCACCGAGGCTGGCGGAACTGGTTCCGACAATGGTGACGGATTGGAATAGTCTCCAACTCTGGCAGTGCCTTACCTCTCTGAAAGGGAGGCACTGCTAAACTCTGATAACTTATTGTTTCATTTAAATTTTATTGATTATGAAAATGTTTCGTTCTAACTCTGAATCAAATCCAAACAAGATTTCCTGGACTCAAATCGTGAATGCCATCGTACAGGCGCTGATTGCTGCTCTCACGGCACTGGGAGTAAGCTCGTGCGCGAGTGCCTTATAGCAATGTTAAGTGTTGAGTGTTGAATGTTAAATGTTATATGTTGAATGTTATATATTAAAATGACTAGTGATTTATTTCCAATGATTATTGGTGGGGAGAAGGTGCGCTCAGAGCGTAGACTCCTCGCCGGAGTTGAAGACGGCAAGAACATGATGTCTGCCGACTCTGTGAGATTTCTGGTACTGCATTGCTCGGCTAGCCGATGCAATCAGGACTATAGTGTGGAACAGCTGCGCCGTGACCATAAGGCTCGTGGGTTTTATGACATCGGCTATCATTTCTACATCCGTAAGGATGGAACGATGACGCAGCATCGTAAGCTGCTGGAGGTGGGGGCTCATGCCCGACCTTATAATAGATGCTCTATCGGCATCTGCTATGAGGGAGGGCTCGATGAGCAAGGCAAGCCTTGCAACACCATGACAACTGAGCAGGAAACGAGACTCATTGATCTTTTCAGGAATCTGAAGATTCTCTTTCCGAAAGCGAAGATTGTGGGCCATCGGGACTTGCCTGGGACTACTCCAAAGGAGTGTCCGTGTCTGGATGCTGGAAGCTGGGCTGCTCGTCACCGCCTTGATTAACTCTTATAACTCCTTTTGGCTGGCCTTGCTAGCTAAAGGAGTTTATCATGATACGTCTTTCCAAAGTGCGTCGGATCTGTTGCTACAAAACCATTTTCAGCTACATATCCTTCACTTTTTGCCATGGCTTCGCCGTCGTCCCCTGCAATAGTGGACGTAACCTGTGAGTGTATATTTGTCTCTTTCATCATGCGAATCAAGTTCGTTTTTTGATGACGTTCATCTGAATCTCGATATAAGAGACACAGAATCTCTTTGCAAAAATACGAAAATTGTTGGAAACTAGCAAATTATGCGTGTTAAAAAATTAATATCATTCTACGAAAATCAACATTATTTTACTATTCTTTTCGTACATAATTTCCTAAGTCGTTGATTGAACGAAAGTTTTAGATTTTTCTGTATCTCTCATGTAAAGATTCAGGAAAAATGGTTCATTTTGGTTCATTTTACAAAATCCCTCTTTTTATTCTTTTTTGCAGCTTATAGGGCAGCCAGAATCATGGCGTTGGCATCATCTACTTTATTATATATGTCATTTGCGGTGGCTTTGTCTGTCCACAGGAACTCTCCGCGCACTTAAAGCTCAGTCGCCGCACCTTGCAGGAATACCGCAAGCCGATAATTGATGGGAAAATCAGAGATGACAGATACACCTGATACAATTGCCTCTAAACGAACAAAGGGGAACAACCAGTCTTTGGTCGTTCCCCTTTGTTCGTTGTATTCATTCTGATTACATCACATGATTGTCAAAATAGCTTTGCATGCAAATCATCCCGTCCTTCCTTGTTGATAAAGCGAGCTGCACTCGGCAATTTGAAAGCGAGCTTTCATTGCACTCATTGGCATCGCTTTTTCCCATTAAAGAAGGTATTTTTTTCGAATCCCTCCGTCTCCCTTTCCAAAGGGAGCTCCACATTCTAACCAAGCCTTCCCTTCTCAGAAAGGAAGGATGTAACCGCCCTCCGGTGCTCAGAACCGCTACGCTATAAGGTTGGCGGACCAAAGCGGTCTTCGCCATGTTGTGCGGGATGGGACCGCCTGACTGTTATGGAGATCAGCGCTTACGTCCTTTACCAAATAATTCAGAATGCGAACCTAAACGAACTAATTCTATTGCATTATTGTTCTTATCAAACCAAATCAAAAGTGTATCATTTTCTATATGGCATTCCATATAGTTCTTCCAGTTGCCTTTCAAAGAATGAGGATTATATTCTTCCGGTATCTGATTGCCTTCTGCCAAAAGCTTAACTATCCCCATAAGCGTTTCTACAAATTCTTTATCATTCTTAAAACGCTTATAATCTTTCTTGAACTGCGAGGTCTTTCGAATTTCTTTCATAAACCCTATTCCTCCATTGATGCCATGAAACTTTCTAAGCTATCTACTCGAACTACTCCCGCATCATGACCACTCTCAGCCTCTTTCATTGCTGCCAAAGTTTCTGCGTTTGGAACATCTTCCAAAGCAGCACTTCTTGAAACAGAGGAGTCTGAAACTATTTTAACGCCTCTCATAAGAGAGAGGACATTCTTTAATTGCTCCAACAAAGATGGACTATCTATCTGTAATGTTAACTGTGCCATAACTTCTATATTTAATTCGCAGCAAAGATAAGGGTTTTCTGTGAAACTACCAAATTTTTGGAGGAGTTTTTGATCCTTGCTCTAATCTCCCACAGATTTGGCTTTACTTCCCGCTGGTCAGTGGGTCCGGTGGACAAATCTCCCTTCGGCCGCCGATTTTCAATTCACGGATTTGCACAGATACTCTCGTTGCAGCAACGGTTCTCACTAAGCTTCGCAGCAATAGATATTTCTCTGCACGCGAATTACGCATTGATTTTACTGAACACGAATTGCACGAATTACACGAATATGTTGCTTAGTCTCTAAAGATTCGAGAGATTCAAGAGATTCGTGTTCAAAAATAAACACTCAATATTATTTCTTAGTCGCACACGGATCTCACGGATTTCACGGATTTCAAACTACTTCCATCCTCTCTTTGCCTTGATATGAACAGAAGACTTCAAGAAGTTGAGCATTTATAATATAGAAATGATACCAAGTAATAAGCTTAGCACTCCCAAAATAGCACCAAGCCATCCCAAGCGAACACTTAACTTCGAGATTTTATCTCCTGCAACAAGCATGTCATTAGCCATCTTGATATGAACTAATGTAGCATTAGCTCGTCTGCCCTGAAAGACATTTTCCACGCGCTCCTTTATCACCTTTATATTATTTATAGCATTGTCTGTATTAAATGCACATGCCTGTAGCGTATGGTTATCACCAAGAGCTTTGTGATAAGAAACATTGTTATGAGAATACAATAAAGCACGATAATAGACAACCTCCCCTAAGATATCTATACATCTTGCATCAAAACTTTCAAACTTTTCCTTGTACAAGACATCACGATAATCTGGTGAATCCAAGATACTCATAAGATAGGATGCATCAAATTCCAATTGTTCAGTAAAGTCTCGGAATCGTTTTTCATATTGGCGCAAATAAAATATTAAAGGTTTGTTGTCTGGAGAAGAAATCTGAGAGTCGCTTTCCTCCGTACATACATAAGCATCAAGAATGGAATCACAGTCATCCGTATGATTCTTATGTTCATGATAAAATCCCTTGACATAATGATATATGGGGTTTGTCAAAGCCTTAATTAGCAATTCAGTATCAGCAACAGACACATCAAATGAATAGAGGATAAAGCCATTATCGTTAGCCCCCTTATGCATCAAAGAAAATTCTACATCAATTCCATGCAAGGAGAGAATCACGATAATGTTTTCTTGTGAATCTAACTTCAATGACAAATGGCACTGGCATCCTACTTCATCAGAAATATCTTCTTTTTCTAAAAAGGTATTCTCTGACAAGGGAACTGGTGCCACATGATATATGGATGGAATCCAAAAAACGCAATAACCTTTCATCATTTATACCCCTAAAGCATAAAAGCATTGTCCATCTAGTCGTTCCAAACGAGTTGGCTCACGATAGAATTTTTCCTGCTCCTTGCCAAGCTTGGTTATTTGCCAAGTAGAGTTTACTTGTTCCAACTTATCTTTTGTAATGCCTTTCTTGATAAAGCCCATACGACAGAATTGATTGAAGAATTTTTCTCCAATCTCGCCGATCAATTCTTTTTTGCTACCATGTTGTTTGTTTGCAATAAACAATATGGCTTCTTTTCTATCGTTAATCATAATTCCTATCTCCTATTATTTTATATCTTTTCGGCTGCAAATATACGACTTTCTTCCGTAAATACCAAGGAATTAAGAGAAAATCTTCATTACGCAACCAATTTATAAGATATCAACCTATTTTGTTTCTTCACCCCATTCTGCCACAAGACGGTCTTTCCTGAGTTTCAGGGGGCAGTTCTTGGAAATCTCGGTGTAGAGCTTGAGGCTCTTCTCTGTTAACTTGACAATGCCATCGGCTACTGATGGGTGATAAGGGAGAGCAGCTGTCTTTATGATAGACGAGGGTCTGGGAGCTACCTAAGAAAAAGGTTGCTCCTGGTTTGATTGATAAAAGGATTTCATGATTTTATATTTGGTTCCTCATTGCAGTATCGCTCTGCACTGGTCGTCACTCGAATGGGGATGTTATCTTTATTCTACTTTTGAGAGGATTACCTCTGGAGAGGTACCCATCAGGGTTATGGCGGAGTAATCCATATTACGTGTAATCATACGATTGCCTTCTTTACTAACTGTTCGGAATTTCCGAACAGTTGCTGACAGCATCAATTTTCTGAAGACTTACCTATTTGTCATATTCTTCTAAAAAGCGTTTGATCATGGAAGTTACGGCTTGCGGAGACCGCTTGACATGAACTATCCCATAATTACAATTATCCTCTTTTTGCTTTAATATAAGACTCAACTTGCGAATTTGGAATGCAGCGACCTGCTCTATTTTCCTTCAGAGCATATTCTGCAGCCGCAATCATCACCTCACGTGGTATCCCATGAATCGAATTAGTCGACTCACTTATATCAACATCGCCCAAAGAAGACTCAATTTTAGCTATCAAGGAATATTTATCCTCAATGCTTAAATTCCTGATTTCATCCCAATAAGGAATGGTTCTATCTTGTGATACATTATTTATCAACATAATACATTCTCCTTTATTTTAATCTTTGTCTGCAAATTTACGACTTTCTTTCGTAATCACCAAGGAATTAAGAGAAAAAATGCATTTATTAACCTATACTTGGCTTATGGCTAAACATCACAATACACAAAATGATTCTGCTTCCTTACCGGTTCTGCGGCGATAGTCATCACGCATTCGCTTTTCCATTTGTGCTATGTATTCTGCCTTCCGCTCCCTAGAAGCCTTGAAGCGACGCATAAAATCTGCTTTTTTTTCTTCTATGGTCATAACTTAAGTTTTGTTTCGACTCCCCTGTCCCCCTCTGGCGAAGAGGGGGTCCTTACCCTATACCCAAGCCCTAAATCCCTACCATAGGGATTAGGGATGTAACCGCCCTCCGGTGCTCGGAACCGCTACGCTCTAAGGTTGGCGGGGCATCAAAGCCCTCGCCATGGTGTGCGGGATGGGACCGCTTTGCTATAACTTACTATAACATTTTACTCAGATAACTCATATTAGTGGGCTAACAGCCAAAAATGTCACTATGTGTACCTGTATCAGTTAAAGCAAGACTCTTCATTAATTCATCCAAATCATTAGTAGCAAAGAGTTTTTCGTTCTTTGCTGCTTCTAATGCCTTGTCTAATCTACAAGCCTTAGGGGCTTTTTGCTTTTTGGCAACCCACCCGAATTTCTTAATCAATGATTTGAAAAGAGAAATATCGGTTGCAGGGACATCTAATGTATATGTAGCTGTATTCATAATTGTATCTCCTTTTTTAAGTGCAAAAATAAGGTTTTCCGTGAATGTATACCAACGGTTCCATTTTTATGCAACAAGATCATTCTACAACTTAATCTTCTTCAACGACTTCGAGTAAATTTCTACTTATCGTAAGCGTTGCACCACTGATATACTTGATTTCGCTGCCGATGACGGCTTTCTTGCCATTATAGCTCTGTACGTATGCTTCCACACCTTTCATGCTACCTGCTGTCACTCGCACTTTGATACCTTTCTTCAAAGGAACAGGGGCAGCAGTGACAGGCTCTTCGTCATTCTCAACAAAATATCGATAGTTGGCAATAACCTGGTCGGGAATCTGGTATATTTTCCTTTGACCTGGCATCGTCAGCATCTTATACACATCCGAACGGAAGCGGATTTTATCAAGTTGTCTCTGAGAGACATTGCAAAAGATGAAGGTAGAAAGAAACAGCTTTTCTTTCACTCTTCGCTTATTGGAACGCTTGTCGAGATAAACTACTTTTACCTTGGGAATCCAGTAATCAAACCAGACATGATTGTAATTAAGATTGATTCGTATAGAATCAGCTATTCTCGTTTCACAATTCACTCTCACTACAGCCACATACCATCCTGCATCAGCTGGTTTTTCAAGCCCTTCATTAGGCTTTTCCGGAACCTTTTTCTTAGCGTTTTCTTCACTTTTTGCCACGGCTTCGCCGTCGTCCCCTGCAATAGTGGACGTAACCTGTAAGTGTATATTTGTCTCTTTCATCATGCGAATCAAGTTCGTTTTTTGATGTTGTTCATCTGAATCTCTACATAAGAGACACAGAAACTCTTTGCAAATATAAGATAATTGTTGGAAACTAGCAAATTATGCGTGTTAAAAAAAATAACAAAAATGATAGGGACACCTTCGTCTCTACCAAAGAAACAAAGATGCCCCTATATATAGTAAGGTATCAGATAATATGGGTATAAAAGGATTATCAAAAAATAAGTATTGATATTTAAAAACTAGAATATACTATCTTACTGAAATCTTCTGACCCTTAGCCTGAGCACAGGACTGGGTAGATGCCTTCACGATGTAAATGCCGGATGGAACACGGAGAATCATTCTCTGCTTGGCAGGCAACTGATAACTGTGAACCATCTTGCCATCCAATGTAAATACCTGAACCCTGTCGAGCTTCTCACCACCCAAGGCGGAAACAACAATCATGCCTGCAGCTGGTGAGTAAACCTTCACCGGTGCGCTCTGCTCTTCAGCCTCCATGCGGTCGATGCCGGTTGAGGTACGGGTCTGGGTGAGGAAGTATCTTCCGTGGTCACCCGCCTTCACCTTCACAGCCTCGCCATCATGAACTTCTGTAAAGTTTGCCGATGCAGCATCATAGAGATAAACCGGCGCATCGAGCTTGTTCACACCCTTCAGGGTAAGTGAAACCTCTTCTGCCTGCTGGCTCACGATACCGAGCGGAATCCAGGACAACTCAGGAACTGCATTCACAGCCACCGCCTCGTTACCGGCAACGGTATAGACCTGCGGAATATCCTTGAGGTTCTGATCATACAAGAGTTCCACATCCTCCTGGTCATCATAGTCGGCAGAAGCCTCCGGACGCAAAGCGATGCGTGCCATAGAAGTCTGCCCCTTAGCATTCTGAGCCGAGACATTCACGTCTTTGAGATAATCAGAAGCAATGATGAAGCCTTGTGAGATAAGACGGTCTACATACATCGCAGAAGTGAACTTCACCTCACTTACAGAAGTATCCATCTTCTTGACAAAGAACGACTGTGTAGGCTGGATAACAAAATCCTTACTACTTAAATCTGTTGAAGAAACGCTTCTTATCGCATCTCCCTCTACCAACCATACAGCATTCTGCAATCCTGTATTCACCTCGAAGAACTTCTTCAGAGAGATAGAGCAGGTATATGGATTGGCTACGAGATAGTATCCGCTGTTGTTACCATCTCCCAAGGTCTGAGTCTTCTCTGCGAGATGCTTCTCATCGTTGTTGAAAGCAACGAGAAGTTTGCCATGGCCATTGTTCTTACCAACAGTTACTGATTTACCACCAGAAGTTGTTGATCCATCATAATCGAAGTACTGATAGCTGGTATCTTCCTTTGGCAAACGGAGAATCGCATTTGGCAATGGAGTACCATCTGTAGGTTTCTTTGGCAAGAGCGCATTACCCGCCTTGATTGAGAAACCACCGAATGTTCCATCTGCGGCATAGCTCTCATCCACCTTATTATATACGTGACTCCAGTAGCCGAGATTCATATCAACATCATCTGGAGCTGCTCCATCCGGATAATGCGATGCAGAATAATCTCCCTTAGGAGAGATTTCCTCTACTCCACTCTTCATCCACGCTCTCTGATAAACCGGATACTTACTTCGGCTATACACAGCAGTAGTACCATCAGCAGCCTTATCATCAAACTTGATATCCGTAAACGCCTTGGTTTCCTGTCGGCCATTGCTTGCTGGCACATACATATCACCGGCGTAGATATACTGCAGAGGTGAAGCCATGGTGTACCATTTGTTAGGCACCAGCTCCTTTTCTACCCAAGCCTTGTCATATACCAGATAGCACTGGTCGCGAAGCTCGCCCTGAGGCTTGAAGTAAATCTGATGACAGGTATTGCCATAGAACTTCTCGCACTTCAGATTACCGTCAGTACCCAATCCCTTATTGGTAGCCGTCTCATCCCAGTAAGCCATGATGTCGTACTGGATATACTTCGTAGCCTCATTACCCTTACCGTTAGTCAGCTTGGTAGCAATCTTATTGGTGCTACGGTAAATCACATTACCGAGGTCAGGGAATGGCAAACCATTCAGATTGCCGATAGTTACCTTGGTAAACTTCATTGGCACATAGCTGTTCAGCGTAGGAATATTCACCTTTGCTGTAATACCAGATGCATTACCATAAGCCAGATAATTTGTATACTCATTATCATGCAATTCTGTAGATGATGAGCGATGCCAGTTATCATCATTATTCCAGTTGGCATTCATACCGCCATCGGCAGTAGGAGTCCAGGTAATGAACTCCGGTACAATCTTCACCTTGAGATAAGACTCGCCTGGACAGCTGGTAGTTCCTGCAGAAGCAGCACCCTGCTCGAAGACGAATCTAAGCTCGTAGTAGTATCCCTCGTGGAAATTATTCAAGACATCATCAGAGAACTTGAGGTCGAGGGTAGACTGTGTACCTGCCACGATTTCAGGAAGAGTCTTAGAACTCAATGTTGCAACAGGAGTTGACAGTAATGTTGCCCCATCTGCATTCCACAATGGATCATTGGTAGTTGCAACATAAACATCAGCCGAAGCCGTACCTGTTGTAGACTTACTATCATCAATGAAGGTCAAAGTCTTGTCGCTTTCCCCGCTTTTATAGCTTGCGCTATGCAATGGAACCTGCAAGTATCCATTCTTTTCCTTCAGCTTCTTCAATTGTGGCAAACCGATACGAAGCGAAGCTCCATAGCTGGCATCATTGAAAGGATAATCCACATCGTTGAATCCGAAGTTTAGTTGCGGACCATCTTTAGCAATACGCAGAGGCACAGGAATCTTCTCCGTACACATCAGATATTCGACGCTACCAACAGTAAATACCATTTCCCCATCAGCATTTGTTTCAGCCGTTTCTGGTTTCATATAAATTTTATGAGCACCATATCCTATTTTGCTAACAGGTATCTCAATGGTTGTTGATGCTGTTGCATCGACAGGCGTACTGCTGTCATCAATATACCACAAGAATGGCACACCAGTAAGCGTAATCTTCTCGCCAGTAACAGGATTAATTGTCGTAAGACTACCTGTAAGTTTAACCTTAGGGTCAGAATCAGTACAATTCACACGATACTCTGTAATGACTTTACCATCAGTATCAGTAATCATTGGTGTCTGACCAATCATCTCAAATATAGCACTATAGATAGAACAGACATCAGAAGGTTTACCCCAATTTGCATCAGGTGCATCCGGATCACTATCAGCACATATTGACACATAATACTTCTTACCCTTTGTGAGTTTGAAAGGATGATTAGCCAAGATAATATAGGTTTGACCATCAGTATCTTTTTCTATCATGTTGACACCATCAATTTCATACTTTGCACAGGTTTCCTCAGAATCAAAGACATCAACAGATGCATAGCTCTTGGTCGTCGTAATTTCTTTAGCTGTAGCATCACCAGGTCCTTTTAACGAATAGTTGTAAAGACCTTCTCCTGTAACAGGGGAACCATCTTCGTTCACTAAACGGTAATGAATCTTCGTATTCTTATGGTTAAGTATAGCATTCAAAGTTTCGTGAATGGCACGTATCTTCAACTTGATGCTACCTGTACCCGTTTCACCGCAGGCTGGTCGGTCCTGATAGATTTCAACCTTAGCTGGCTTTAAATATATACGGATATCATCAACGGCATAGTCAGCACCTTGAGTACCCTTACTATAGTTATCTATTTCGATACGGAAGTCAGAATACTTTTCTGCTTGTGCATCTTGCTGAATCGTAATCTTACCATACACTTGATACCATTTAGCATCTTCAGGATTAAGACGGTTTGTTCCAAAATCACCGGAAGAGAATGACTGTAATAACTTTTTTCCCTTTATGTTACCATATTCATCCTTCTCTAAGCCAAATAACCTAAACATAATCTGAGGCTTGACAGATTCGTAGGTCAAATCTGCAATACAGGCACTAAATGCCATCTGCTGACCAGTACAAAGACTTGCAGTAAACTCAGCAGAAGCGATGGTACGGCTTTCATCAGAAGCATCTACATAAAGGAATGAACCCGACTGAGATTTACCTGTTGCCTCGTAAGTTCTATCATGTAGTTCCTTCCCCGAATACCACACGTAGCCATCTGTACCAGTTTTTTCTGCACCAGAGACACTTTTTATATTGGCCGTCTTATAAATACCATATTCACCATGCTGAGGAGAATGTTTGGTATTATAATATACATTACTGTCACCATTCTTATTTGCACTTTTATCTATCAAATCCTTATAAACGAAACCATAACTGCGCCTGTTCCATGATGACGGATTCTTACTTTGATTATCATCAGGACTTGTAGGCGCAGACAATGTTTGTTCTGGACTATCATTATCAAAAGAGATAACTGCAATATTGTTATAGTTCTCATCAAGATAAGATATTTGGCGAGTCACATCTTCAGCACCCATTTCTTCGAAAGTCTTTGGATAGAATCTGAAGTATCGTATACTGAAATTAGCCATCGGGCTACTAAATTCCCCATTCTCATCCTTAACATAAGCCACTACGTAAAAGTGATCACCTGGATTAAAGGTTGGTTTGGTAGCAGTACCACCATCCAAATCTGTCCACTTTGCATTATTCAGAAGACTTATGCTCAAATCAAAGAAACGTGGGAAATCAGTAACGTTACCTGATCCAAGAATACACATCTTGTCTTTGGTACCATTATAAGCTCGCCATTCTATCGTGGCAGCCTTCTTGATATCAGAAGAAAAGTCTGCTTCCGTAATCTTACGTTCAGCGATAATTGCATTTGTCTCTGCTTCTGTTGAACCGGCAGGATAATATACATGCTTTTTAGTATTGGTAACTGGATAGAAATAATACATTTTAGGATCTACAAAATCCAATCGCAAAGTCATCATCGAGTTATCATCCTTAAATCCTACCGTTACATTCTTATTATCCTCAAACGTAAGGTCCTTGCTATCATTTACAAGATCTTCCTTGAGAATATCAGCCATTTGAGTAGACGGAATAATATGGAAAATGTATCTGATGGATAAGGTTGGTTCATGTTCCATATAGGTTCCAGTAGCATCTATTCCATCGATATAGCGGCTTACGTCACAAGCAATAGTTTCACCCTTCCAATTTGGGTCACTAGGACGAGTATACTTTACACCCACTGTTGACTGCACAGCATGCTGCATCAAATTGAAAGCCATCAATCCCTTATCTACATTATTTGCATCTTTCACAGAATTCAATAGAGAAGAAGATCCCTCTACAGATAAGTTTGCTGATGCATTATCTGTATCATAATTATACCATCTGAAATAACCTAAAGGCTCCAATTGGTCACCAGAGGATTCGAAATTCTGTATAGGCAACATAAGAGACACAGTCTTATGGTCAGCATTATCAACAACATAGGTATACTCCCATGTAGACACCTTCTGGCGCAACTGATTCTTCGATTTATCAATTACCTCATAATCGTTATCAGCATTGGCGTAACCCTTATAATGCTTGAAAGGCGCATCTGTTGCTTTCTTGATATCATAAACCAACTTACCTTTAATAGTTGGTTCTGCGACAACAAGATAATTTTCAAGCACTGGGGCTTCATCAGAAAAATATACTTCTATACGACTATTCTTAAAATCAGTTTCATTATTATAGCTAAACGCAATATATAAATCTGACTTAGGAACAGAAGTCTTATCTTTTGAATAATAGAATAATCCTTTTGAATTCTTGTATTTGTACCCCCATTCGAAACTAGATGAAGAAACTGCACCATCAATATCTCCAGCTTCAGACACTGTAGAATAATTTATAGAACTCATCGGCTTGTTCGTTGTTTTATCAATAATACTTACACGATAGTATATTGGATTAGCTGATGCTTCGTAATTACCACTAGCATCCTTATTATAGAGACTAAAATCCTTTATTTGTGAAGCAATATCGGTAATGACAAGTTTTTTATCCTTTATTGTTGTCTCCTTAAGATAAAGAAGTTTTGTCTTTAAATTAGCTGAATACGCAGCATCCAAATCATTAAGGAGTGGAATTTCCTCCAAGCTGACGTTAAACTTGATGTTGAATGCATCAGGTTCCTTAATCATGATACCATACTTTACATTCGTATCTTCTATCAGTTTAGTATTGGATACGACACAAGATACCTTCAAATCATCCCATGACATTTCGGTAGGGAAAGTGAAGGTAGGATTCAACGCTGCAGACAATGTGCTGGCTGCATTCTCAGAGAACCATGTATAATATATTTCTTTTTCTGTTGTCTTATCTTTACGAAGAGTTAAGCCAGATGCAGTAATGCCAGGTATAGCATTACCGCTCTTGTTCGTAATCATCCATCGTACATAGAGGTCAGTTACTTTACTCAAATCGGTTACACCAAGAGCTTTACAAAGTCGCTGCTTATTTTCTTCAGTAAGCAGTTGTACCTTTGCCGTCTTCGAAGTGAATGCCTGACGGAAGTTGAAAACCTTAGAAGCATCTAATGAAGAATCATCGGTTGCATCAAAAGTCAGCTTATCCTTCTCTGATTGAGGCATCAAATTATAAGTGATCATCGCCTTAAGAGTTGGCTCTTGGAGAAGAGTATTATTACTAACATCTGCAGCTTCATCAGAAAGATAGACGTCTATCGCATAGTTAGACATCACATCTTCAGCATTCTGTAATGTAATCTTATATCCAAATTGTTTTTTATTAGCAGAAGTCAGCTGATCAGAATAATAAAAAGTACCTTTATCATTCTTACAGCTATAATTACTTAAAGTTGCATTATTAACTTCATCATAGGCACCCCATTCGGTAGATTTCTCTATTTTATATTCACTAGCTTTCAGAGTAGCATTGGTTGTTTTATTGCGCAAGTTGATACGCAAATAAATCTTCTTAGAACTCGTATCAAACGAACTTCCATCAGAAGTAGAAGATAAAGATAATAGAGACTCTAAAGAAGAAGCTAGATTAAAAGAATAAGTTGTACTACCATCTACCACAAAATCTGTTACAGACATTTTGTTTGTACCTGTATAATCTTTCAGCAAAGGAGCATCATTCTGTGACACCAACTTAAAAGTGATTTTCTTTTCTGCATTTTCATCACTAGGATTATTATATAAATTTTCAGATGATGAAGTTAACAGAACTATCTGATAACCTGAAAGAGCACCACCAGAATAAGTTATTGTCAAGTTTTCCCAACCATACAAATCATGATCAAACTTATTCATTTTTAAATAAGGCGCAACTTGGCTTGGATCATAACCATTTCCACGAAAACTCCATTGGCTACTAAAATCATCTACCATTTTGCCAGATGAATCAAGTATATACCAAACAGAATATTCTCCTTTCTGAATATAGTTATTGAGACTATTAAATGTTATTGAATTACTCTCCACCAATTTTAAATTAGTCTGTTCCGTTAATCCCCATATAGTATTTGGCAGCAATGCAAGCATTGCTACCAACATATATCTCATTACACTATTAAAAATCTTAGACTTAAACATAAGCTTCAATGTTTTTTAATATTAGTATTATTGTTTACATATCCAAAATGCACCGTTATGACGCCTTGCTGAGTACCAAGTTAAATCCTGAGAGATTGCTACACGATATACCAGCGTTGGTGAATCTGTGGCATCATTAACTTTTACTGAAAGCTGATAGATGATTGGCCCTATCTTCTTGCCTAACTCACCTAATGTTGCAGCCTCTATTCTATTTTCACCTGTTACTATCTTTGGTATAGTAGAGAAAGCTTTCGTCTCTGCATCCGTCTCTGGTTCTGAAAGTTTCGTCCATTTGAGATCCGTGAAAGATACTTCTGCACCAGTTGGATCACTATACTTCGTAACAGAAGGAACGATATGGAACTCCTCTAAATCATGGAAAGTGAGATTGAGCTGTTTTCCGTCATCTTTCAATGACGGAGCCGAACCGATAGATCCAAAGTCCTCTACCTTGAGTCGAAGCTTATAATCACTCAGTGCCAACTTTAAGACATGATGGTCGTTGCGGGCTATCTGATTCCAGTCGGTATACATGAAGTATCTCCGTGAACCAACGCTCGTTTCGAGCGTTACGACAAAGTAAGGATAAGCATTGCCTGCTCGACTCTCGTTGACATAGAAAGAAACCGAGCTGTTATCTGTATCATAATCAGTTGTGTTCTTGGCTACTGTCAAACCAGATGTAATCGCATGTGTAAAATCATCTCTTTTAGCATTTTCTACCAAATTTGGCGCTTGGGGAACATTCGCAGATGAAACTGGCTTTGCCGGAAGCAACTTGATATTCTCTGTTCCTGTAGCAGGATTGCTTGTAATATCACTGATACTCACATTCTTTACAGTAATATCTTGACCTGTCATATTGCGGAACTTGAGAGTAATCTTGGATAGCATTCTTACTACATATAATTGCTTAACATTCGGTTGACCGTCAGAGCCGATAGTTACCTTCTGTTTATTGCTCATAGGAATACCATTCGCTGTAATATCCATATCATTACCATTGACAGCAAATGATTTGGAATCGAAGTCAGGAGAACGAGAGCCCTCCGTAATCGTACCGAGATCAGCATCTGATATATTGGCAAAAGAATAGACCGTATAAGTGGTTCCTGCTTCCAATCCGGTAACAGTAACATCATCTTCCTTATCTTTGCCTTCTGCTACGGATGGCTGCTTGACAACTTTCGCTACCGTTCCATCAGACTTTACAAAGACAACTGTCCAACTCTTCATGTTCTCTTCTTTAGAACCGTCCTCCCATGAATTGGGGCTTTCTGCAGTATAGGTTTCTGCACGGGAAGAAGCAGAACTTCCTGATACTGGAGACAGATTAAAATGGAGAGTATATGTCTTGTTGGTGGTGCTTCCCGGATCAGAAGCATCACTATCTGGCGAACATGCTGCGAAAGTCAGAAGCAGCATCACCAGGCAAGCCATATATTTCATTATATGTTTTCTCATTTTAATTATACTTTGTAAATTAATCTTAGAGTTTAATATATTACTTCCCCATGGTCGTAATGTGCCCAAGGGATTACATGTATGGTCAACTTGATACCTTTAGACTTTCCCACCACTCCTTCTATCTTTACCTGATAGATGTTATTGCGGACGATACCGTAATACATTGGGGCGGTAGAAGGGCCAGTACCATTTGGGTCACTATGACGAATGGTGTAGGTATATTCCTTATCAGTACCTGTAAAACCAGCTTTAGGCTGTTTATTGGTTGCATCCCATTCTGTTTCTTCATAATACTTGCCTTTAAAGATAAGGCCAGTAGAATTAGCCTCGGTGTTATCGGTGGTTGTATTCTCCATCACATAATCGAGGATGTAAGATGCTTCTTCTACAGCAGTACTGGTAGAAGTTGTCTTCTTTACATTATATAAAGATGCAGGACCTTCGGCATTCGAGAGAGTAAGACCTGCACGATCTTTTGTCCAAGGGCAAACCACATAATTAGTAGAAGCCTTAGTAGTAGCATCCATTTCTTCCAATCCGAAATAAGTAACTGCAGATACAGCTGCATCTGAAGAAACTCGCTTTATCAGGTATTCTCCCTTTGTCAAGACTTTGCTAGGAGTAACAGATTCGAGCTTAAAACCGCCTACTACATTTGTTCCATCCATTACATTATAATAATAAGCATTGCTTGCTGCATCATAAGTTTCATTTGGAATGATGTCGATACGGGCAGCCAAACGCTCGATGTTTACATCTACCCGATATGGATCTGTTTCTGAACCTTCCTTTGTAAAATCTATCTTTGCATCTGTCTTTGATGACATGACAAAATCAGTGAAATTGGCGATAACATCATTGCGAGTGCAAACCTTATCCATTTGCATATCTCTGATTTCGCTTATCTTCTTTCCTTTACATCTGGAAGTCATATCACCAGCATTGGCGATAACCAAAACATGATAGTTTTTACCAACAATGACTGGATCAATTTCTCGCGGACCAGTAGTATAAGTTACACCACTCGTAGATGATAATGACTTTAAACCGGTAAATGTATATACATAATCTATTGTTGCATCAGCTTCCGACAAGTCATCTTTATCAGATTTATATAGTAAGACGGTAAGGGAATTGACATCATTTTCTTTATTGATTCCTTGTTCTCTTCCATCTCCATCTTCACCTCCTTGAGGTCCTGATACAGCCCTACTCGTTCGTGTATATCCACTATTTTCCACTGTCACCTGTACCTGAAGATATGTTTTCATATCCCCATTGTGCATTGGAAAGTCACTGATATTGTCTCTCACACAGGATGTGAAGGACATTACCAGTAAAAGGACTAGCAATGAGCGGATTATCGATTTCATCTTAAACATATACTTTATATTTTAGGGCTTACAAGAAGCCAGTAGGACTAATATTTTTTATTTTCGATTCTATTTGGATTCGAGAGTTTTAATGGAGTTCTTCGAACTGGATGCGCTTGCTCCAACTCAGTACATTCACACTGATGGTGATATAGCAATACTTGAGCTTGCCACCCTGGATAAAGAACTGAAGTTTGTAATCGTAGGCACGGTCTAGGAATTCCTGTGCACTGTAACTGTACTCCTCGCTGGTGCGAAGACGGCTCAAGAGGTCTGGCAAGTCTACATTGACTACCGTATTTCCGGTCTCCTTACTCTTAATCAGGAGTCGGCCATCCAGGTTGTAATCTTCGTGTTTCAAAATGCGGGAAGTCATAAAGTCAGCATGGGCTATCTTGCCCTGCTCGTCCTCATCTACCGTATTCCATGTAGCATGAGGGGTATAAATGAGTTTACGGCTCTCATCGAGAGAGTTATCCCAAAGGATGCGGGCATTATGGTCTTCGATGGTCATCGTGTAGTCGTTGACATCCATATCCTGTGGAGAGTCAAGGTCACGAAGCGCCACATTAATCTTCTTGGTATCACGCACCAGAGGGATGATTGCATAAGAAGGTTTTGAGGATGATACCTCTACTGCCTCCAGCAGCTTACCATGCCAGAGGGTATCGAGAGGAAGGCTGTTGTTGACAACCTCATCATACTCTCCCCTATTTTCATGATCGAGATTCACTTCCAGTGTCTGCATCTTATCTCCTGTAGCCGATGGAGCGGTACGAACGAACTTGGCGCGGCCTGAAGTTAACTGGTCGGCGTAAGCATTCTGTCCGGCAAGGGCAAGGAACTGATATTTACCTGGCTGCAGGTTCTCGACGTGCATCACATAATTTGGGTCTTTGAGAGGCGATGATAGCGCAGAATTCGTCTCGGTCTGTTGGGTTATATAGTTTCCGTTCTCGTCGAATACATACAGCGTTACCTGTCCAACATGGTCGTTGAACATGTCGGCACGCTGGAGGTTATAATCATACTTAAACTTCACATATACACCATTAGGACAATCGCTGTAATCCTGGTGCCACATATCGTGGCATGAGGTCGCGACGGTCAGGGTCATGGCAGCTGCCATGACACCCTTCAACCATTTATTTATCTTCTGCGCTATCATATCGCTAATCAATTATTATTTTCTATATTTTATCTTAAATGTATTTACATCTTAGTGCAAAGTTGCACCCTGTGTACGCTTAGCCCAAGAGAGAACGTTGATACGTACAGCAATATAAGACTCCAATTCGTCATCAGTAGTCGTTGTAAGTTTTGGATTTATAGGAGAACCTAATCCCTTAACACCTTCTACAGTAATATCATACCAGTTGTTACGGAGAACACCATAACGGCCAAGCCAGTTTTTCTCTGCCTTCTTAGTAGTACCATCATTAGGATAAATATTACCTTCTGCTACGCCAAGATCCCCTTTCGCCCATGGAGTCAATTGATCACCAAAGTGTTTGATGCGTATAGTATAATAAGACTCTCCATTCTTATAATAAGTAATAGTACCTACAGCTGCTTTAACATCATTTAAAGAAGGATAAGTTACTGTTGTTGGATCAGCCAATTTAGAGTCAGCAACAGTAATACCTGTTACTTCTACATGAGTAGGGTCAGTCGTATCTAATGATACCGTAATATCGCTTGTTGTAATTTCTTCACCTGCCTTACCATTGGCCTTCAACCAAGCTTCTTCTACTGTAATGAACTTACCTGCAACCAAAGTTTTCAAAACATCCTCTGTATATAGAGTTGTCTGATCACCAGCAAGAATATAGAAAGAAGTACCACCATTCAACTTAGCTTTAATAGTAGCTAATGTTGTCTGGTTCTCGTTCTGATGGTCAACGTCAAAAGTATTTTCAAAGCAGTACTGAGGATTCTTGTCTCCATAAGCATCCTTGAAATCTGTTGCACGCTTCAAAACAGTACTAGCATCAGTATCATAATTCACATCCTTAGCAAAATAAGTACGATACAATCCTGTAGCAACTTCTGTATGTCCGACAAAACGATAAGGATTGGCTGTAACATTTTCATTAGCATAGCCCATCCATGAATCGAAACCATCTGTGGAACGAACCAAATATGTTGTCGGATTATAATTATCGATTGCCCAACCTGTTACTTCAAAAGGAACCTTAGTTGGAGTACCATTATCTGCTTTATTAACAGTTCCCTTATTAACAGTTACCTTTGCGACTCCGCGCTCAACATAAACTTCTGCAGGATCACCAGTCTTAGCAGCTAATTCTGAATCATAGATTTTACCTGTCAAATCAGTCAAAGTAGTAACTTTTGTACCCGTAGCTGGAGCTGTACTACCACCAGCATTTTTAGCTAATGGAGCATTTGCCATATAGAAACCATCTTTTGTAAAGTCCTTGCCGTCTGTTGCATCAGCTTTTGCTACAAAATCTGCAAAAGTTCCTGTAAAACTTGTACCATTAACTTTCAGAGAGTTATCAGTATCATCAACTGTCAAGATACCATTATCGTTAAGAATCACCAGAGCCTTAGCTTTGTTAATTGATGCTGTAACCTTCTGCACAATCTTCCTTGACTGAGTAGTAATGTTATCATCTGAAGGTGCAAGATCTTTCCAAGGTTCTGTACTCAACTTATAAGCAGCTACAAATGTCGCACTATTATCATCAGCACCATCAAATAAAAGAAGAGTAGCATTTTTCACAGCATACTCTTTAGCCATACCATCATTAAACTGGTCATTGCTAGAATCAAAAGCACGAGAGCTACTAGCTGGCTGACTAGGCATATTAATTGTAAATGCTACATAGCCATCACCACTCTGATTAGAACCTGTGTTGTTACCACCACCATTCAGATCATCACTACTTGAACAAGAACCGAGCATCAGCCCCGCCAATGCAACGGAAAATAATAAAGTTTTCTTCATCTTATTAACTTTTTATTATTGTTATTAATATTTTATTTCTTTACTTATAAACGCTCTTAAAAATCTAATTGTATTACATTTTTATATATTTGGTTTACAATTCATCTAATACGTTATATTTGAGTTTCTTTCTATATTTATACTTAGAAAAGATATGCCTGAGCTAGGAGCCTGTCCCAGGCCAGGACAGTGTCCTGGCTCTAAGGAATAGCTATATTGTCCTAAACAGACAGTATGTATAACTTTATAGATTCTGTAAATTTTCTTTTGCAGAAGCAACACCTGCCTTGGCTGCCTGCTCCAGATAATAACGAGCTTGCTTCTCGTTGCCCTTCAGCATCTCATAGACTCCTCGGGCATTTTGGGCATCGGCACTGGTTCCTGCCTTGTCGAGATATTGTTTCGCATTATCTGCATCACCGGCATTCAAGCGGGTTATGGCTGCATTCAAATTCGCTGTCTCATTCTCTGGGAACATGCGGACGGCGATCTCCATCACTTCATTAAACTCCTTGCTGCCTGGCTCGTAAGTCTGGGCTACCATGAACATCTCCTCCTGGCTCAACTGCTGTGGCTTGGTCTTGATAATCTCCTTTGCCTCTTCCACATCGAAAGGTTTCACCTTATAAGTAATGTGGTAGTCGGAATGGCGGAGGGCTGGATACCAGGTGTCGAGCATAAAGCGATACTCTGAAGGATACTGCTTCTTAATCTTCAACTCGCGGGCATCCGGATTCAGACTCTTATCGGCAATAATCGCCAGAATGGCATCCTTATGCTCCAGGTTGCTACCTTTAATATAAGCTATCAGACCATCCCAATCCTCCGGAGTAGAAGAAACCGTGAAGAGATTGTTTGGCAACTTCACCATCCGGCGGACATATTCGGTCAGCGTCTTGGCACGGTTCTTTGCCAGATAATCATTATGGGTGTAAGGACTCTCAGGTGATGCATAACCATGAATGTTGATGCCGCTCACTTCGAGGTTCCTGTCTTCCTTCAATGCATTGATGGTGCGGATGATGCTATCCAACTGTTCCGGATTACGACGGTAATCAGGATGCAGCTCTATACGGTCTACCGGGAAATCGATATAAGCGCGCTTATCCAGATGACGGACCTTGATTGCCTCTACCTCCGGACGGACGAAAGAAGCTACCGGCTGGCGACGGCGAGAAACCGTGAAATCATTGCCATCCTGCAGATCACCACAACCGCAGAGGTCTTCGTGAATATCCAAATCGTAGTTTCTTTCCTTAGAAGAGAGAGGAACGGAGGCAAGATACTTCACGGTCTGCTGCTTCTTGTTGTCTCGCTTCACCACCAAAGCCTGAGGTGAAAGCTGCAACTGTTTCTTCCCTACTCCACGGTCATACATAATCTGCTGTCTTCTGCCGTTGATAACAATCTCCGGCATCTTGAGCAGCTCACCCTTATGCCTGATCATCGGAGTATAGACAAGCTGGTTGTTGGTAGGGAGATCCAGGGAATCGAGATTCAGATCCATCGCAACCGTAACCAGGTCATTGTGATGAGACATCTGTACATTAGATACCTGTATCTTATCGGCAGCCAACTTGAGACTCTTGCAATCCTGGGCTGCAAGAGGCATAGCCATCAAAAGAGAGCTGAATAATAATATGTAGTTCTTAAAATCTTTCATACTCATAGATTATGTTTAATGAGTTACAACATATAAATAAGAGAAATGGCTGCCTTGGTAGGACCCACGTAGTTGTCATGAGATGACTTCTCCTTCTCGCCACAGGCACCGCACTTGAACTTGTCGTACTGGATATAATCATATCCGAAACCTACAGAGGTTTCCAGGTTCCAGTGCTTGGAAAGAGGCCATTGATAACCAGCGGTCACACCACCACCTACATACCATCCTTCATAGCGATGGTCGCGTAGTGATTTGAAAAAGCCAAGGGGTAACTTCACTCCTCCTGCATTAAACTGTCCGCCCATGGCATGAACACCCAAGAACCAGCCATTGAAGCTCTGGCAGAACCAGTAACGGTATTCTGGTTGCAAAAGCCAATGACGAAGGCTTGACTGGTCGCCACCGGACTGTTTCCAAGGATTGAAGCCAAAGAATACCTGAGCGGTATGCTTCTTGCCTAAGGCAGTTTCGACACCGAGATTAGGAGTTGTTGTAGCCCAATATAAGAGGTTGGACTTGACTCCCGTGTTTTGCGCATAATTAGCTAGCGATACAAATATGAGTAACACTGTAGCTAAAATTAATCGTTTCACCATCTATTAAAGAGTTTAATTTATGCTATTTTTTTTCGCTTTTACTATATAAATAGGTAATTATAAAATTAACCGTTTACATGATAGTTCGCATTATCTGGGGGGCAAAGGTAATAAAAAAATGAATGGGGGGGGAATTTTCGCAACTTTTTGGTGGAAAGAAACATTTTAGTACGTTATTTTGCTGATTTTATAAATGTAAAATCCACAATTAAGCAACATTTTATACATAAACATCACTCAAGAAGATTCACCATCATTTTTGAGAGAAAATGAAAGTGTAGACTATGAGAATACAGAAAAAAATATAAAGGTAAAAGGGATTTAAAGGCAAAAAAGTAAAAGGGTAAAAAGGTAAAAGGAGCTGCACCCATCTAGCTGTGGGAAAAAGCTGGGCGATAAGAAAGCAAAACTGCATGAACACAAAAAAGCCTCAGAAATCTTTCGAAATCTGAGGCTCTTGATAAAAGGAGGCG
>DAWDAD010000025.1:0-35423 GCA_052356385.1 Prevotella sp. | reverse complement strand
CTCGAAATCAAAGCGTTCTTTGTATATTGCAAAGTTGTGAAAGAAAAAGAATATATCTCGTTTCTAAATCGTTAGCAGTTACATTCTTTAAAATACTCAACTCGCTGATATTCAATGAATAAAAGAATTTACTGTGACTCCCCGAATGAAAGGTGACATTAATAAAAAGGCTATCTACGAGCCTATTTGCAAGTCCCGAAGACTGCCAAAGGTTTTAATAAGTTGGTTCTATCATGCTGAATATAGTTAAAATCCATATAAATGGGGATTGTGCAGTATCGATAAAAGCTATACCTTTGCAGCGTAAAAACAAACCAAGACAAAAAGAAATGAAATTGAAGTTTACATTATTAATGATGTTATTTTGCCCGTTTAGTGTCTTTGCTGACGAGATAGAAGAGGAGACAGATACGACGGTGGCCCGCTATGTAGATATGGAAGGTGTGGAAGTGATAGGCTTCAAACAAGATGCTCCCAGACGCGAAGCGATCTCGGAAACCGTTCTTTCCAGTTTTTTTGTGCGTCAGACGGAGATGACTAGTATAAAGGATCTAGGATACACGGTGCCAAATTTCTATATACCGGAATACGGTAGCCGACAGACATCGCCCGTATTTGTGCGTGGCGTAGGATCGAAGACCAATGGTCCCACCGTAGGATTTTATGTGGATGGCGTGCCTCACATGGAGCGCTCTGCTTTCGATGACGACCTGTTTGACTTGTCGTCTCTGGAGGTGTTGCGTGGACCGCAGGGCACACTTTACGGACGTAATTGTATCGGTGGTATCATCAATGCCTATACCCACTCGCCATTCGATTATCAGGGTACACGGGTGAAGCTTGGCTATGGTCGTTACAACGATGCCGTTGTGAATGCCTATCATTATAATAAGGTAAGCGACAAGTTTGGATTTGCCGTGAACGGCAGCTATCATCATAACGATGGTTTCTTCCGCAATGCGTTCGATGGTAGTAAGGTTGACAAGTTCAACGAGGGCTATCTGCGTGGCAGAGTGTTTTGGAGACCTGCCCAGCGTTGGCAGATTACTGCTGACATCAGCTATCGTAACAGCGATCAGGGTGGTTATCCTTATGCCATTTATGATGCAGAGACTGGTGAGACTGGTGAGATCAACTACAACCGCTACAGCTCCTATTTGCGCCAGATTACCACCGCGGGTCTGAATGCCTGCTATACGGGCAACGGATTTAGCCTGAACAGTCAGACTGCCTATCAGTATATAGATGATCAGATGGGTATCGACCAGGATTTCTCGCCGAAGGATCTCTATTGGGTGAAACAGGGTGTGCGTCAGAATATCTTTAGTGAAGAACTGACCCTGAAATCGACAAGCGATAGTCGTTATCAGTGGATGGTGGGTGCCTTCTTCTTCAGCGACAGCTATAAAAAGAATCTCAGTACGACCTACATTGCTCAGGATTACTGCACCCCGAAGTTCTACGACTCGCCTACCACGGGTGTGTCAGTCTATCACCAGTCGTCATTAAGAATCGTAGGCGGATTGAAAGCTCGTGTGGGTCTGCGTTTCGACTACGAACATGCCAAGGAGGACTATCAGGCCTATCGCACTGCTGCCTGGGCTACGACATTGGGTAATCTTGAGGATACTTATAATAGCAAGCTTAACTTTACGCAGCTGACACCGAAGTTCTCGATAGAATACCTGACCACCGAAGACCAACTCTTCTACGTCTCGGTGACAAGAAGTTATAAGACGGGTGGCTTTAATTCCACTTTCCTTCAGGATGATGAGCGCACCTATGACCCGGAGTACAACTGGAATTACGAGGTGGGTACCAAGACATCGTTCTTCGACCATGCCCTGCAGATGGAACTGACACTCTTCTACGTAGATTGGCGCCATCAACAGATCACTCAGACCGTACCAGGCGTAGGCAATATCACCCGCAATGCAGGTCACTCCGACAGTAAGGGCGTGGAATTGTCGTTGATAGCCCGTCCGGTACAACCGTTGACGCTGAGACTGAGCTATGGCTATACTTATGCCCGCTTCTTGGATTATCAGAAGAGCGAGACCGTAAGTTACACAGGTAACATGCTACCGCTTGTGCCGCGACACACGTTGTCGTTGAACGGCAGTTATACCATCACGCCGCGTCAGGGCATCATGGACCGTTTGGTACTGAGTGTCGGTCTGAACGGTATGGGAAAGATTTACTGGAATGAGGACAATCTGGTAAGCCAGCGCTTCTATGCCTTGTTGAACGCCAAGGCGAGTGCCACCTTCGGCCCTGTGACATGGGAGTTGTGGGGCAAGAACCTGACAGATACCGACTACCTGACCTATTACTTCAAGGATAGTGCTGCCTATGGTCAGAAAGGACGTCCTGTCTTTTTCGGAACTTCTCTGATATTTGATATATAAATTCTGATATTTGATATATAAATAAGGTATGCAACAAGGAAACCAAGAAAACAACCATATCAGTCGTGACGGCAGAGGCATTGGATTACCGATGTTCTTCTGTCTTTATATTGCCCAAAGTCTCCCTTCCAGCTTCTTCGCTACCGCCTTACAGGTGATGATGCGTGAGGCTCATTATTCGCTGGCCACCATCGGACTGTTGCAGCTGGTGAAGTTGCCTTGGGTCCTGAAATTCCTCTGGTCACCCATCGTCGATCGTCGTTGTCTGACGGGACGTGACTTCCGCCGCTGTATCATCGGCAGCGAGTGTGTCTATGCCCTGTTTATCATCTTGGCAGGCCTATTGGATATCGGCGACAACCTGTATCTGATCATTGCCTTAGTGTGCCTGTCGCTGGTGGCATCTGCTACTCAGGATATCGCTACTGATGCCTTGGCCATCCTGATGCATGGCGGAAGGGATAAGAGTATGGTGAACAGTATGCAGTCGATGGGTAGTTTCGGGGGTGTCTTGGTGGGTAGCGGTCTATTGCTGGTGGTACTCCATGAGTATGGCTGGCAGACGGTGACGATGTGCTTGGGTGTATTTGTGTTACTGATGTTGGTGCCGCTTATCATGAGGCGTGATACCGGGATGATAGTCAAGAACCCTCAAGAACGGGCGCGGCTGACGGACTTTGCCTCGTTTTTCACGCAGCGCAGTATCTGGAGACAGATCGGCTTCCTGTTGCTCTATTATGCCAGTATCGTGGGTATCTTGTCGATGATGCGCCCCTGGCTGGTTGACCTGGGCTATTCCATGAAGGAGATTGGTGTGATGAGTGGCATCGTGGGCACTTCTGCGGCATTCTGCGCCTCCTTTGGTGCCGGATTCATTGTGCGCCGTATCGGCATCTACACAGCCCGACTGCTCTTCGCCTGCTTTGTCCTGTTGACAACCGTCTATTTCCTCACCATGTCCTATCTCGAGCAGCCTTCAACACTGTTGCTCTACTTGGGCATCGTGCTGATGTGGGCCAGCTACGGTATGGCCACCATCGTGGTCTATACCTCAGCGATGGAGTGCGTGCGTAAGGGGCGCGAAGGTACCGACTTCACCATCCAGACCGTACTGACCCACCTGAGTGGTATCATCATGGCAGCTGTCAGCGGCAGCATGGCCGACCACTTCGGCTATCATGGCCTTTTCCTCACAGAATGCTTTATCGCAGCCCTGTCGCTGCTTTATATATTAACCGTTTTCAGAAAGAAAAATGCAGCCTGAGATTATTCAAAAATACAACCGTCCAGTACCGCGATACACGAGTTATCCGCCAGCCAACTATTTTGGCGAGTTTTCCGAAACCGATTATCTGTGTGCCGTCAACGCATCGGATTCGGCCCGTCAGAATCAGATATCGTTTTATCTGCATATTCCCTTCTGTCGTCACCTGTGTCATTACTGTGGCTGTAACTCCTATCCTGCTGCTAAGCCAGAGACGGTGGAGGCCTATGTGGGGGCGCTGCATCGGGAGATCGACCTGGTGGCCCGTCATATTGACAACAGTCGGCAGATCTCACAGATACACTATGGTGGTGGCAGTCCGACGTCGATTCCCATTCCGATGCTCAAGGAACTCAACGATCATCTGCTCAGTATTGCACCCACGATAGCAAGTCCTGAGATTGCGATTGAGTGCCATCCTGGCTATCTGTCCGAGCACGACTGGCAACAGCTCACCGCATGCGGATTTACCCGCTATAGCATTGGTATTCAGGATATGAAAGAAGAGGTGCTGAAAGCAGTCAACCGTCGTCCGTCACTGTTGCCCTTACAAGAGATCCTCCAGATTCTGAGGGCCTCGGGAGCGACTGTCAACTTTGACTTTATCTATGGATTGCCATTACAGAGCGTGGACTCCTTCCGAAAGACCATCGAACAGGCTTCAGCGTTGCGCCCTGACCGTCTGGTCACATTCTCCTATGCCCATCTACCCAAACTCTTCCCCCGTCAGCAGATACTCGATCGTATGGGCTTGCCTGCGACGGAAGAGAAAAACCGGATGTATGAGACAGCCTCGGAGATATTAAGGCAGGCAGGCTATCAGAGCATCGGACTGGATCACTTCGTGCTGCCGGATGATGAACTCTACACAGCCCTGCAGACGGGAAGGCTGCATCGTAACTTCCAGGGCTACTGCACCCGTCGCACCACAGCGCAGGTCTATGCCTTCGGCGTGACCGCCATTAGTCAGCTCGACGATGCCTATGCCCAGAACGGACGCGAAATCAAAGCCTATATCGAAACGATTGGCAAGGACCGTCTCTACACTAGTCGTGGCTACCAGCTCTCAGCAGAGCAGAAGCTGATCCGTGAAGTGGTGGAGACGCTGATGTGTAACTACACTCTCGACTGGAACGATGTGGCAGAGCGGACGGGCACATCCGTCGCCCAGCTGCGCCAGACCTGTCATTACGACGAGGAACGTCTGAGGGAAATGGCATCCGACGGTATTCTGGTGTTTGACGACCATCACATCACCGTCAATACCGACGGCCGTCCGTTTGTGCGCTGTGTGGCTGCCGCCCTCGACCCGTTGATGCAGCATACAGACAAACATTTTTCTAATCCCATTTAAAAAAGCTATTGATCATGCAGAATCGAGAAATTGTCATTATAGGAGCCGGTCTGACAGGACTCAGCACGGCCCACAACCTGAAGAAAAAAGGCCACGATGTCGTGATTGTCGAAAAAGAAAGTAGGATCGGAGGCCAGATCCGAACTTATCAGGAGGATGGCTTTGTGTTTGAGAGCGGCCCCAATACGGGTGTGGTATCCTTCCCTGAGGTCGTGGAACTGTTCAATGATCTGGCTGGTGACTGTGAACTGGAGATTGCCAGGGAATCCTCGAAACGGCGTCTTATCTGGAAGGGCAACCAGTTTCATGCGCTGCCGTCGGGTCCGTTGAGTGCCATCACCACACCGCTGTTCCGTCTATCCGACAAATTCCGAATCCTTGGAGAGCCTTGGCGCAAACGAGGCACTGATCCTGATGAACCGGTAGGTGCCTTGGCGCAACGTCGTCTGGGTAAGTCGTTCTACGAATATGCCGTCGATCCGTTTGTGTCAGGTGTCTATGCTGGCGATCCGATGAAGCTCACCACCCGTTATGCCCTGCCGAAACTCTATAATCTCGAAGCCAACTACGGCAGTTTCATCCGTGGTGCGATGGCGAAGGCCAAAGAGCCCAAGACGGATCGCGACAGACTGGCCACCAAGAAGGTGTTCTCGGCTGTGGGCGGCTTGAGTCAGATGGTAGATGCGATGGCCAAAGGACTTGATATCATCCTCGATGCCAATAATGTAAAAATACGGCCTGCAGATGGGGGAGAGTGGTCTGTCACCTTCAACGGCTCGGAGGAAATCAGATGCCAGCGCGTGGTCACCACCGTGGGCTCCTATGCCCTGCCGGCATTGCTGCCATTTATCCCTGCTGAGCGACTCAAACCATTCACCCAGTTGTTCTATGCGCCCATTATTCAGGTCTGTGTCGGCATCCGTGATGCCAGGGGTTTGGACTTCCCCGCTTTCGGTGGTCTGGTACCCAGCAAGGAACAGAAACGTGTGCTTGGAATCCTCTTCCCGTCATCATGCTTCGAAGGCCGTGCGCCAGAGGGCGGAGCACTTTACTCATACTTCATCGGAGGTGCCCGTCATACCGACTATTTGCAGAAGAGCGACGACGAGATTCGTCAGATCGTATTGGAAGCCTTCCACTCGATGCTGAAATATCCGTCAGATGTACAACCCGACTTCATCCGGATCTTCCGTCACCAACATGCCATTCCCCAGTACTGGAGCGACAGTGGAGAACGGTTCAGACTGATCGAGGAACTACAAAACCAATACAAGGGACTGGTGTTGGCTGGTAACATGCGCGACGGTATTGGTATGGGTAACCGCATCCATCAAGGCGCTGCGATTGCTGAAACATGGAAATAAGATCTAACCAAAAGAATAAAATATGTATTTCACAGGTATTATCATAGCCGCGATGACCTTTCTAACGATAGGTCTCTGGCATCCTATCGTCATCAAGACAGAATATTATTTTGGCACTCGTCCCTGGGTGATCTATCTGCTCGTTGGCATCAGCTGTTGCGTGGCAGCACTCTTCATCAGCAATGTCTATATCTCCTCATTCCTTGGTGTGTTCGGTGCTTCCGCCCTATGGGGCATCGGCGAACTCTTCTCTCAGAAAAAACGCGTAGAGAAGGGCTGGTTCCCCATGAATCCCAAGCGAAGAAAGAAATAATAAAATGAGTCCACAAGGGCTAAATTGAGTAGGAACTGGGTCGATGAATATTGTGAAAACGTGTGTTTTAAGGCCGTTTTCTTATACTTTTGGCTTCGATTTTGGGTTGTTTTATGAAAATAAAAACTTTCTAGAAGGTAGAAATAGGGTAGAAAAAATGTCCAAAATTAATTGTTTTCAATAAGCTTAAATTACGTAAATCGTTGATAATGAGGTGGTTACGTTTTTGCTAATAATTAAAAAATTGTTTTTCGAGAAGTTTGTAACTAATTGATTTTCAGTACGTTAGATAAGGTTACTTACCCACGCAGAATCTACTTTCCGACGCAGAATCTACTATCCCACGCAGAAAGTACTATCTGCAAATATAAGTTGTTGATACACAGAGTATATCAAAGAAGAATGCTACACGTCTGTTGCTTCTCGCCTTTAGCTGCTTGCTGACTTGGCACGAGAAGAGTTTTCGCATATCCTCTTCCGACACATCGGCCGAGAACAAATGAACCTCATTGGCATGGCGCGCAATGAGGTTCAACTGAGTAGAATCAAAGTAACATTGAAAGTCCTGTTTCGGTTTGGTTTCTTGTGCTGTTTGTAATATTGACGGTGGTTTACCATGGAGATACTGACCGTTTGGAGGTGGCTCCGTGGTGTTGAACTTGTGATGAAGAGCCTTGTAGTCATGATACTCGAAATCCACTTTGGTAAAGAATATGACTACCAAGTCCTCACGTTCTTCAAGAAACTCCTCCATGATGTAGAAGTTCTTCTTGTGCTCGTTCTTTCCTGCCGCATACTGGCAGTCCGTATAGGAATGGCTGTTGAGAAAGTCCTTTTTATAGCGGTGATACAGTTTACCGCATCCTATTACTTCCGTCTGATAGCACTCATGGGCTTCCTTGAAGAACAGCCACAATTTGTTGGTACCACAAATGCCACCTACACCGTTAGCGAAGGTGCATTCATTGCATTGGGGTAAAAAGAGAGAACGAGGAGTCGTCTCGTCCTTGGTTGTTTGATGTATTATTATGTTCCATTTTTATTCTTCGAACGCACTGTCCAATAGGGAAACAGCCTCGTCCTTTTTCTTATTGATGATTTTTGCGTAAATTTGTGTCGTGCGCACCTCCGTATGACCGAGAAGTTTGCTTGTAGTGTATAGGTCTGCGCCCATGGTCAGCTCCATCGTGGCGAACGTGTGTCTTCTCATGTGCAACATCTTCAATTATCAATCTCCTATTTTGTAGTAAGAGTAATTGTTCAATATATATCAGTTGTTTGTCGTAGCTCATATATCCAAATAAAAAGTAAAGCCTCATCTTAGTACACATCGTTGAGAGGAGTGGTGGGATTTATAGCTACAAAAATGTGGCTTTAATTCGCCTTCTCCAAATATTTTCTAAGAAACCGGCTTATCGGGTAGAGAATTTTACGCAAAAGTTCTAAATTCCATAAATTTCTCCTAGATAGTCATGGGATATTTAGAAAAATATCGTATCTTTGTCCCCGAATTGAGGCGTTCTTTGCATATTGCAAAATACAGAAACGAGCAGAAGTCCGCTCGTTTCCATATTGTTACCTATATAATATAGGCAAACGCCCAAGTTCTTGATATTCAATCAAAGTCCAATTTAGAGCGAGTTAGGATTTTTAACGAAAGGAGCAAAGGGTTAACAGTTAACAGCTGTTTTTTGCATCCTCCCCCTCTCCCATACCTTATATTATATATAAATATATATACTTATTACTATATGTGAGTGGGGGAAAGTAGGCATTTTGGGCTGTTAACTGTTAACTCTGTTAACCCCCATTAGGGGAAATAGCCTTTCAGATGCTTCTTGATAATAGGTTAAGTGGCTTATATTAAGCCTAGTAAGTGTCATCAATGATGACTGGAAGGAGGCTTAAATGAAGCCTCGCAGTGGCGATAAATTGAGCCACTTGTGTATCCTTTATCATACGCTTGCGTGCAAAATATATAAAATAAGTAAGGGCTGCCAGTACATCCTGGCAGCCCTATTACGTTAGTATGTTATGAAAAATTTGAGAGAATTGAAACTTCACAGCTTCAGAATTGTTTTACTAAACATGATTTTTTATAGAGAAAGCATAGAAATAATCTACTTTAATAACGTTGGAGACGTTGTTGGAGTGCTTACCTGATCGATGCCTGTGCGTTGCATAGAATCAACCGAAGCAGAATCTCCCATGGCTACGGACACGCCCTTGCCACTCTTGATGTATCCTACGTTTTCAACAGAATCATTGCCATTGTTCTGGAAAGGAACCTGAACTGCATTGCCCAATGTCAGGATGATAGCTACCACGGCAGCAGCCTTGAAGAGAGGCTTCAGGCGCTCTGTCAATGAAACGACCTTTGCCTTGTTAGGCTTCTTGGTGTATTCATCCTCAATCATCGCCATCATCTTCTGGTCGAAGTCATCACCCAGCGCCTCTTGCTTAGCCTCGCCCATCTCGTAAGAGAAGAGCGCTTGGTATGGCTTCAGCTCGGCAGGCAACTCGTCCTGGCTGAAGAATGCACGGAGAATCTCCTCTTCTTCGAGAGAAGTCTCGCCCTTCCAGTAGCGATCCAAAAGTTGGTTGATGTACTTATAATCCATATCTGTCGAATTGTTGAAATCTTTGTTTGACTGTTTGACGAGCCCTGAAGATGTTCACTTTGACCTGGTCTTCCGTGATGCTGAGGATGTCTGCTATCTCCTTGTAGGATTTTCCTTCGATATCTCGAAGCTGCAGACAGCTGCGCTGCTTTTCAGGCAACTCGTCGATAATATTCTTTACGATGTTCAGTTTGTCTTTCTGAATCATCCTTTCGGAGGGGGTGGAAGTGTTTTCGTCTAACCTTTCTGTATTCTGCTCTTCCAGCGAATCATTCTGATTTTCCATCTTCTTGATGCGGTCGAGCGAGAGGTTGCGAGCGATGGTGAGGCTGTATGCCTCGATGGAGTCAAGCTCCTGCCATCTGTCGCGGGCGTTCCAGACTTTAATCAGCGTATCCTGCACAACGTCTTCCGCTTCCTCCCGGTTGAGAGTAATGCGTAGAGCCAGCCTGAAGAGTTTGTTCTTCAGCGGCAAAACATCGTTCTGGAAACTGATTTCTTTCATCCCTCTATAATTAATGACGACTCACCTGCCATAAAGTTACAGGCAACTATGAATTATTTCTATTTTTAACTCTTAATAACAGTTCCGTGCTTTCCGTCGATGGCGGTAGCAAGGGTGATAATCACTTCTTTCACGCCTGCATCGATGGCTGCGAGGGCATTCTCCAGCTTTGGAATCATGCCGCCTGCCACGGTACCATCTGCTTTATATCTCTCAAAATCGGCATGGGTAATCACTGGAATCACGCTGTCGTCATCCTCAGGATTACTGAGCACGCCTTTCTTTTCAAAACTATATATCAATGTCACATCGTAGTAAGGAGCCAGAGCCTTGGCAGTCTCGCTGGCTATGGTGTCGGCATTGGTGTTGAGGATGTTGCCCTTGCCGTCATGGGTCAATGGAGCCATCACTGGAGTAATGCCTTCATTAATCAGGGTTTGGAGCATCTTGCCGTTGGCACGTTCTACATCGCCCACGAATCCGAAGTCGATACCGTCCTTCAACGGACGCTTGTGACTGTGGATTACGTCCATATCAGCACCGGTCAGACCGAGAGCATTCACGCCGTTAGCCTGAAGCTTGGCAACCAGGTTCTTGTTGACCAGACCACCATAAACCATTGTTACCACTTCCAGCATGTCTGCATCAGTGATACGGCGGCCGTTCACCATCTTGCTCTCAATGCCGAGGGCTGCGGCTACCTTAGTGGCACGGCGGCCACCGCCATGTACCAATACTTTCTTGCCAGGAATGGCTGCGAAATCCTTCAAGAGCTGTGCCAGCTGCTCGCTGTCTTCAACGATGGCACCGCCTACCTTTACTACTGTTACTTTTTCCATCTTTAAGTTTAGTTTATAGTTTATAGTTTATAGTTAATAGTTTATAGGGCAATCTTGCTGTAAACTATTAACTATCAACTGTTAATTCTTACTGAAGATATGTGTATCCGAAGAGACCATTTCTATAGGTGCCCAGGAATTCCTTGCCCTCATCGAGCGAAATCTTGCCTTCCTTCACACTCTTGGTTACCCACTGCTCCAACTGGCGGACGAGCTTCTTCGGATTGTACTGTACGTAATCCAATACCTCCTCTACGGTCTCGCCATCGAATATCTGGTCGATGCTATATTTGCCGTCCTTTACAGAGATGTGGGCAGCATTGGTGTCGCCGAAGAGATTGTGCATGTCGCCCAGAATCTCCTGGTAGGCACCAACGAGGAATACACCGAGATAATATGGCTCGTTCTTCTTCAATGGATGAAGAGGAAGAACGTTGCCGATATGTCCGTCGGTAACGAAGTTGGCAATCTTTCCGTCGCTGTCGCAGGTGATGTCCTGCAAGGTAGCGTTGCGGGTAGGACGCTCGTTCAGACGCTGGATAGGCATGATAGGGAAGAGCTGGTCGATAGCCCAACTGTCTGGCAGGCTCTGGAACAGAGAGAAGTTGCAGAAATACTTGTCGGCAAGAATCTTATCCAATCCTCTGAGCTCCTCAGGTACATGCTTCATGTGTTTGGCAAGATTGTTGATCTCGTGGCACACGCTCCAGTACATTGCCTCAATCTCTGCACGGGTCTTCAGATCTACGATGCCGTGAGAGAAGAGCTGCAATGCCTCTTCGCGAATCTGCTCGGCATCATGCCAGTCTTCCAGCATGTTGCGAGGATTCAGGTTGTCCCATATCTCATAAAGATCCTTCACCAGCTGGTGGTCAGTCTCCTTCGCCTCAAACTCCTCTGGCATTTCTGGCAGGGAAGCGGTTTCCAAGACATCGATGACCAGGACAGAATGATGGGCAGAGAGCGAACGGCCGCTCTCGGTGATGAGGTTAGGGTGCTCGATATTGTTCTTGTTGGCTGCATCTACGAATGTATAGACACAGTCGTTCACATACTCCTGGATAGAGTAGTTTACGGAACTCTCGCTGCTTGAAGAGCGGGTGCCGTCGTAATCTACACCGAGTCCGCCACCGCAATCTACGAAATCTACATTGTAACCCATCTTGTGGAGGCTAATATAGAACTGGGCAGCCTCACGGAGAGCTGTCTGGATGCGGCGAATCTTGGTAATCTGACTTCCGATATGGAAGTGGATAAGGCGCAGACAGTCGTGGAATCCCATCTCGTCTATCTTCTTGAGGGCTGTGAGCAGTTCTGCGCTGGTCAAGCCGAACTTAGATGCATCGCCACCGCTTTCAGCCCATTTGCCTGAACCTGAAGAAGCCAGTTTGATGCGGATACCGATGTTTGGCTTTACGTTGAGCTTTTTGGCTACCTTTTCGATGATATCCAGCTCATTGAGCTTTTCTACTACGATAAAGATGCGCTTGCCCATCTTCTGAGCCAGCAAGGCAAGTTCGATGTAACTCTCGTCCTTGTAGCCGTTACAGATGATGAGCGAGTCGCTCTGTGCCTGTACGGCGATGACGGCGTGGAGTTCAGGCTTAGAGCCAGCCTCCAGTCCGAGGTTGAACTTCTTGCCGTGAGAGATAATCTCCTCAACGACCGGCTGCATCTGGTTCACCTTAATAGGATAGATGACAAAGTTTTCTCCCTTGTATCCATACTCTTCCTTTGCCTTTTGAAAACAGCTGGCTGTCTTCTCGATGCGGTTGTCGAGGATGTCTGGGAAACGGAGCAGTACGGGAGCGTTGATGTCGCGTAATGCCAACTCGTCCATGATGTCGCGCAGGTCTATCTGCGTGTTGTCCTTGCATGGAGTTACATAGACATCACCCTTGTCGTTGATGCCAAAGTAAGAAGTACCCCAACCACAGATGTTGTAGAGCTCCTTCGAGTCTTCAATAGTCCATTTCTTCATTTTCTAATCTTGCTTGCTGGAAATCAGTTTTGTTTGTTACCTTTATTATATATTACTTTATTAGATACGGCTATATGTTCAGCAGGTCTCTGATCTGCTGAACAATAGCGTTGATTTTATCATAATTGTCCATCACGTTGATATCGATGATGTGTTTTGCCTTCTCGTAGTAAGGCTCTCGAAGTTTCAGCTGCTCATGGATAAACCTGTCTACCTCTTCCGGTGTTTTGTTGAGCAGCAGAGGGCGTACGCCTTTGCCCATCTTCAGATGAGCGTGAAGGGTTTCTGGAGATGCCTTCAGGTAAAACGTTTCGCCAAGTTGGTTCATGTAGTCCATATTATCGAAGAAACATGGTGTTCCTCCTCCGCAACTTACCACTACATTTTCAAACTCTGCCACTTCGTGTAGCATATTGTGCTCTATCTTGCGAAATCCCTCTTCTCCAACTTCGTCGAAGATCTGTTTAACGGTCTTGCGCATTCGGCTCTCGATATACCAGTCGAGATCGTAGAACATAACGCCAAGGTCTTTGGCGAGGGCTTTGCCGACCGTTGTCTTGCCGGCGCCCATGTATCCTATGATGATGATTGACTTCATTTTCTTCTGTTTCTATGTCAATGAGGCATGTTTATGATTTCTTTCTGCCTCTAGCCTTTGGTTCTGGAGCAGCTTTGATAATTTCCATACACTCCTCGTATGTAAGCTCCTCTGCACTCTCATGTTTTGCCTTTGGAATGCGATAATTCTTGCCGTCGTAAGCAATGTATGGACCATACTTGCCATTGAGAATTTCCATCTTGTCGTCCTCATCGAAGACTTTGAGATGACGCTTCTCTTCGGCTTCGCGCTTTTCCTTGATCAGTTCGATGGCTCTATCCAGGGTGATGGTCAGCGGATCATCCTCCTTTGGAATAGAAACATACTTGCGGTTATGGAGGATGTAAGGGCCGTAACGACCAGATCCAACTGTTACAGTAATGCCTTCATAATCACCGAGTTCTCTTGGCAGCTTGAAGAGTTCCAAAGCCTCTTCCAGGGTGATGGTTTCTATGCTCTTGTCTGATGGCAGCTGGGCAAACTGAGGCTTGTCCTTATCCTCAGCAGAACCAATCTGTACCACAGGTCCAAAACGGCCAATCTTGACGAATACTGGCTTTCCTGTTTTTGGATCATTTCCGAGATTGCGCTCGCCGGCTTTGTGCTGGTTGCGGGCTTCCAGGACTTCCTTCACTTCAGGCTCAAAGCCCTTGTCGAAATCCTTCATCCAGTTGGTCCATTCGGTCTTTCCTTCTGCAATATCATCAAACTTCTTCTCTACGTCTGCCGTAAAGTTGTAGTTCATGATGTTCGGGAAGTTCTCCATCAGGAAATCGTTTACTACGATGCCGATATCAGTAGGCAGAAGCTTGCCCTTTTCAGAGCCTGCCATCTCTTTCTTCAACTTCTGGGTTATCTTGATGCCCTTCAGAGAATCTATGGTAAATGTGCGCTCTTCACCCGTCTTGTCACCCTTTACCACGTATTGACGCTGCTGGATGGTACTGATAGTTGGAGCATAGGTAGATGGACGGCCGATGCCGAGATCTTCCAGTTTCTTCACCAGACTGGCCTCTGTGTATCTTGCAGGAGCCAGAGAATACTTCTCTGTAGCAAGGATTTCTCTGCGCTGCAATTCATCGCCTTCTTTCAGGGCTGGAAGAATGTGGGAAGAATCCTCAGCATGCTCTTCATCGTCGGTTGACTCGAGATAAACCTTGAGGAAGCCATCGAATGAAACAACCTCGCCGGTAGCAACAAACTTTTCGCTTGTGTTGCCGATATTGATGTTGATGGTTGTCTTTTCGAGTTGTGCGTCAGCCATCTGAGATGCGATGGTACGCTTCCAGATGAGTTCGTAAAGGCGCTTCTCCTGAGCGGTTCCTTCGATGGTTGGTTCATTCATATATGTAGGACGGATAGCCTCGTGCGCTTCCTGTGCACCCTTTGAACTGGTGTGGTAGGCACGAGTCTGGCTGTATTCCTTGCCATATTCTCTGATAATCTCATCTTTGCTGGCGTTGGAACAGAGCGTAGAGAGGTTTACGCTATCGGTTCGCATGTAAGTGATGCGTCCGCTTTCGTAAAGTTTCTGGGCTATCATCATGGTCTGTACAACGGTGAAACCAAGCTTGCGTGCTGCCTCCTGTTGCAGAGTAGAAGTAGTGAAAGGTGGTGCAGGAGAACGCTTTAAAGGCTTTTTGGTTACAGATTCAACCATAAACTTAGCGTCTTTACACTTCTCAAGGAAAGCTTCAACCTCTTCGTGGGTATTGAAACGCTGGTCCAGTTCTGCCTTTACCTCTGTTGCATTGCCGCTGTCGCTGATCAGGGCGAAAATAGCGGTAACGCGATAGTATGGAACACTCTGGAACTTCTGGATTTCACGCTCACGTTCTACTATCAGACGGACAGCAACACTCTGTACACGACCTGCAGAAAGGGCTGGCTTAACCTTTCTCCACAAGATAGGAGAAAGCTTGAAACCTACCAGTCGGTCGAGTACACGACGTGCCTGCTGGGCATTCACCAGGTTCATGTCCAGATGGCGTGGGTTCTTGATTGCGTCAAGAATAGCCTGTTTGGTAATCTCGTGGAAGACAATACGGTTTGTCTTCTCTTCATCCAATCCCAGTACTTCGCAAAGATGCCAGCTGATGGCTTCTCCCTCGCGGTCCTCATCGGATGCTAACCAGATTTTCTTGGCTTTCTTCGCATTCGTTTTCAATTCTGTAACGAGTTTTTTCTTTTCCTCTGGAATCTCATAATCAGGTTCCATGGTTTTCTCGTTTATACTAAGTTCCTTCTTCTTCAGGTCACGGATATGACCGTAAGAAGACATAACCTTATAGTCCTTACCTAAAAACTCTTCGATCTTTTTAGCCTTCGCAGGGCTCTCGACGATTACTAAATTCTCTTGCATAAGCTTATACACAATTTTTTTCGGTTGGCAAAAGTAAGTAAACTTTTTGCTTATACCTTATTATATGGTGTTTTTTTTGGTTTTTTTAATGTTTGGGAGCCATATTTGGCTGTATTGAACCCTTTTTACCCCAATTTTGTTTCCAAATAACGATGGAGCCCCTTGCGTATGGAATCGAATGCAAACTCATCAGGATTGAGTCTGCTCAATGGTATCCAGAATGATTCTTCTGCATCGTCCATTGCTTCTATATGAGTGTCGTCTTTCACCTTCACTTCATAGAACATATCGAGGGTATGGACCATGAAACCTGAGTAAAGGTAGAGATTTGGGTAGCTGAACTGATACTTAACCTCAGTTGCATCCAGTCCGGTTTCCTCTTTTACCTCTCTTGCCATACCTTCTTCACCTGTTTCATCCATGTCAACAAAACCGCCTGGCAAATCGAGTGCCCCCTTGGCTGGGTCTTTCTTGCGCCTTACTGCCAGGAGCTCTTCCTTACTGTTGAGTATGAGAGCTACCGTAGCACTGCTTGGATTGAGGTAATAAGAGAATCCGCAGTCCTTACACTTCTTGCTCTTGATGTTGTTGATTTCGAAATGATTAGAGCCGCAAACCGGGCAAAACTGAAACTTATCTAATACGTGACTCATATTATGATTAATGTATAATGATTGATGTTTAATGGAAAAGAATTTATCATCATGTTATAATTGAAAAGCGGCCGGTCTTTGACTGCTGAACAAAGATCGGCCGCTGGTTATCTGTTATTTACCAATTATCTGTACGGAATGGGAAGAGAGGCAGGTTGCCTGCATTTGCCATATTGCCGAGCTGGAAGTTGCGGAAACAGTAGCGAAGGGCTACTGGTTTCTTTACCTCAGGACTGGTTACGATGACGCACTCATTCCAAGGATCGTTGCCTTCCTGCCAGAAGTGCTTGGCTGTAGCCTTATGGAATACCTTATCTTCGCCTGCAACTTCGAAACCTTCGATACCTTCAAAGCGGTTGTAGGCTCCGTAGGTGTTGTCGAAATGCACCTTTACAGTATCACCTACAATCTTCATCTCCTTGAAGGTCATGCTCTCGCTGAAGAGTCCCTTCATGCCATAGGTCTTGCTGAGTGCCTGGAGCGCAAGACGTTCGCCTACAGGCTGTTTCTGACATGGATGAATCTGCTCAACCTCGTATGGGTAAACCAGGTCTTCGGTACAGACGATGCCACTGTTTGGAATCACCTTGGCTGCATTGAACTGCTGTTCACGGAGCTTAGGTCCCCAATCGCCATTTACGTCGCCATTATGATAAGGTGCAATCTGTACGAAATAGAATGGCAGTTCGCCCTGCTTGAAGTCTCTGCGCCACTGGGCAACGAGGTCGGCAAGACGTTTGGTATACTGGCCGTCCGGGTCGCCCACGTTAGAACATCCCTGATAGAAGAGAATACCCTTTACGCTATAGTTGAGGATAGGGTGGAAAGTTCCGTTACCCCAGAGAAGAGGGTAGAGGAAATCCCACTTAAACTTAGGGTTCTTGGTCATCTTTACAGAGTCGAGATCTTCCTTGGTGTTCTTCTTCAGGTAGTCGCGGTCGAGCCAGCTTTCTACACGGCTTCCACCCTTGTTTGCCATGACCAGACCTACCGGAATATCAAGAGTCTTGTTTATTACCTGTGCAAAGAAGTATCCTGTAGCAGATGCATCGCCTACGGTTTCCGGGTTAACCTCCTTCCATTCGCAGTTGGCATCATCTAACGGCTTACTGCTCATCACACTAGGAATCTTTACGTAATGTACGCCTTTGTACTGGTTCGCTTCGAGCACCGCCTTGTTGTAACCTTCTACAGGGCAGTTGCCGAATCCTTTTACAGGCATCTCCATGTTGCTCTGACCTGCACAAACCCATACTTCTCCTGCCAGCACATTGTTGAGAGTGGTCTTTTCGCCATCATCGAAAGTGATGGAGAGTGGGGTGTAGCTCGCCTTCGGGGTTTGTACTTTGATAGCCCATTTGCCATCCTTTCCTGTCTTGGCAGAATATTTCTGCCCAGACCATGAGGTGGTTACCTCTACGGTGGTTCCTGGTTTGTCCCATCCCCAGAGGCTAGCCTCTGTGTTTTGCTGTAAAATCATGTTGTCACCCAAGATGTGTGGCAACTTTACTTTAGCCTGTGCTCCAGTTGTGATAAGCGCCAAGGCTGCCATTGCTAAAAATTTCTTATTCATTTTTTAGGGTTTAAAAGTTTATCGTTTTTTGTTCTTAAGTTTCTTGTATGGTTCGTATTCTGATATTGCCATCTATGTTATCATGAAAGCAGATACAGAACTGACGTTAAAGAATAAGAGTTAGAAGCTGGAAGATGAAAAGCCGAAACTGTTCTCTCCAAACTTCTAACTCCTGGTTATCTTAAAGAAGGTTCTTGATGGCTGCCTCTATGTCCTTAATCTGTGCATCACGTGCCTGCAGGGTGTTGGTGCGGTCGATCAGGAAGAAGGTAGGAATGCTCTGGACATTGTAGAGAGCCAGACTCTTGCCCTGAATGCCATCTTCATCGCGTACGCAAATCCAAGGGATGGCAGCGGTAGAGGTCTTCCAGAAGTGCTCGTCAGGGTCTACTGATACCTGATAAATCTCCAGTCCGGCAGCATGATACTTGTTGTAGAGTTCACGCAACATCATGATGCGCTTTGTGCTCTCTTTGCTGGCGAAGAGATGGAAGTCGAGCAGTACCACCTTGCCCTTGAGGTCGGAGAGACGGCGTACCTGTCCCTTGTTGTCCTGAAGTGTAAGTTCGATGCATCCGTTTACGCTCACCTTGCTGGCCTCAATCTGCTGCTGTGCCATCTGGTTCTCGATGATGCGGATGTCCTTCATTCCCTCGATGGCGATATTGTGGAGGTTCTTGCCACGCTCAGCGCCAGGATAGTAGGTATCCCAACTGGTTGCTACGGCAGCAAATACCTTCACGTCGTCTTTGTTGTTGCGAGGGTTGAAGATAAGTGTATTCACATTGCCCAACTGTACCGTTTGGAAGAGCGCATAGTAAGCGTATGCCTTCATTGGCTCCTTGAATATGTAGTTGGTTTTGATGTCCTGTTTGTAAGCCTGGAGCATGCGGCCTACGATGGATTCGATAGAATCGTTGCCGATGTTAGGATCTTTCACGAGCCCGTTGATATTGCTCTGGAGAGTCATCTGCTTAAGAGACAACTCCTTGATCTTGTTGCAGTTTTCAGAACCTTCCACTTCGTATTTGAAGCTCATCTGCGGATAAGCCGCCTTTACCTTGACGGTTTCTGTAGAATCGATGGAAAGATTGATGGTTTGATTGGCGATGCGTAAGCGGTAGAACTCTGGGGTAACAGAGTCCATGGCAGCCTCGTCGAAGGCAAAGGCGCCATCCTCGCCCAGTTTCACAGAGTCGATTTTCACAGGACCGTTCAGGCTGATGTTCTCCAGATAGAGCATAGAGTCCTGAGCCTCTGTGATATTGCCGTTGATGTGGAATTTCTTGTTGTTACAAGAAGTCAAAGCCAGTGCAGCTACCATAATCGCTGCCACTGAAAAGAGTCTAGTTATCTTCATGAATTTTATTATTTTGCAAAATTATCGAGTGCAAAGATAGTAATAAAATTGCGAATAATGCACCTTCTATAGATAAATTATTTAAAAAAGTGGAAAATAATTGCTGATTTATTTGTTTATTAATAATTAAAGAGGTATCTTTGCAGCGTTTTAGATATTTTAGATGTTAGACAAAACAATAAGTTTTTTAATTTAGATGAACGTAATTACAAAAAGTGTTCAGTTGCCTGATGGAAGAACCATCACAATTGAGACCGGAAAAGTTGCAAAACAGGCTGATGGTGCTGCGGTTCTCCGCATGGGTAACACAGTGCTTCTCGCAACTGTTTGTGCAGCAAAGGATGCAGTTCCGGGTACAGATTTCATGCCTTTGCAAGTAGATTACCGTGAGCAGTACAGTGCTGCTGGCCGTTTCCCTGGTGGTTTCACCAAGCGCGAAGGCAAGGCTAGCGACGAGGAGATCCTTACCTCTCGCCTTGTGGACCGTGCTTTGCGTCCACTTTTCCCTTCTAACTACCATGCAGAAGTTTACGTACAGGTAATGTTGCTCTCAGCCGATGGTGTTGACCAGCCAGATGCCCTTGCAGGTTTCGCTGCTTCAGCTGCCATGGCTTGTTCAGATATTCCTTTCGAGCACTACATCTCTGAGGTTCGTGTAGCTCGTATCAATGGTGAGTATGTTGTTAACCCTACATTCCAGCAGATGGAAGAGGCTGACATGGATATCATGGTTGGTGCTACCAAGGAGAACATCATGATGGTGGAAGGTGAGATGAAGGAAGTTGCTGAGCAGGATCTGATCGGTGCCCTCAAGGCTGCTGCCGAGGCTATCAAGCCTATGTGCGAACTCCAGTATGAGTTGGCTAAGGAGAAGGGTACTGACGTGAAGCGTGAGTATGACCACGAGATCAACGATGAGGAACTCCGTGAGCAGATTAAGACTGAGCTTTACAAGCCAGCTTATGATATCAATCATCAGGCTTTGGAGAAGCATGCACGTCAGGATGCTTTCGATAAGGTTTTGGCTGATTTCCTCGAGAAGTATGACGCTGCTCATACCGATCTTTCTGAGGAAGACTTGGAGGAGAAGCACGCTGAGGCTACCCGTTACTATGATGACGTAATGCGCGATGCTATGCGCCGTTGCATCCTCGACGAGGGCTTGCGCCTTGATGGCCGTGCTACTACAGAAATCCGCCCTATCTGGTGCGAGGTTTCTCCACTCCCAATGCCTCACGGAAGCGCTATCTTCCAGCGTGGTGAGACAATGTCTCTCTCTACATGTACGCTCGGTACAAAGATGGACGAGAAGCTTATCGACGGTGTGCTCGAGAAGAGCTACCAGCGCTTCCTCCTTCACTATAACTTCCCTCCATTCTCTACAGGTGAGGCTAAGGCTCAGCGCGGCGTAGGTCGTCGTGAGATTGGTCACGGTCACTTGGCATGGCGTGGTTTGAAGGGTCAGATTCCTGCAGACTTCCCTTACACCGTACGTTTGGTAAGTCAGATCCTGGAGTCTAACGGTTCTTCTTCTATGGCTACTGTTTGTGCCGGTACTCTCGCCCTGATGGATGCTGGTGTTCCAATGAAGAAGCCAGTTTCTGGTATCGCTATGGGTCTTATCAAGAACCCAGGTGAGGACAAGTATGCTATCCTCAGTGATATCCTCGGTGATGAGGACCATTTGGGTGATATGGACTTCAAGACCACAGGTACCCGCGATGGTTTGACCGCTACACAGATGGATATCAAGTGCGACGGTTTGAGCTTCGAGATTCTTGAGGAGGCTTTGATGCAGGCTAAGGCTGGTCGTGAGCACATCCTCAACTGCATGATGGAGACAATCTCTGAGCCACGTGCTGAGATGAAGCCACAGGTTCCACGTATCGTAGCATTCGATATCCCTAAGGAGTTCATCGGTGCTGTTATCGGCCCTGGTGGTAAGATTATCCAGCAGATGCAGGAGGATACTGGTGCGACAATCACTATCGAGGAGACTGATGGTAAGGGTCACGTCCAGGTATCTGCTCCTAACAAGGATTCTATCGATGCAGCTTTGGCTAAGATTAAGGCTATCGTTGCTGTTCCTGAGGTTGGTGAGGTTTACGAGGGTACTGTTCGCTCTATCATGCCTTACGGTTGCTTCGTAGAGATTCTCCCAGGTAAGGATGGCTTGCTCCACATCTCTGAGATCGATTGGAAGCGTCTTGAGACAGTTGAAGAGGCTGGCATCAAGGAAGGCGACAAGATCAAGGTGAAGTTGATGGAGATTGATCCTAAGACTGGCAAGTACAAACTTTCTCATCGTGTATTGATGGAGAAGCCAGAGGGTTATGTAGAGCGTGAGCGTCGTCCACGTCCTGAGCGCGGTGAGCGTCGCGGTCGTCGTGATGATCGTCATGAAGGTCGTGGTGAGCGTCCAGCTCGTCAGCCACGTCGTTACGAGCATCGTAATGATGAGCAGGCTCCTAAGGAGTTCAACGACTCTTTGGATCACAACAATGATGTAGAATAATCTGCGTATTAGACACATTATTATATATAAAGGCACATTCCGCATAGGAATGTGCCTTTTTTTAATAGTACTTTCTCTAATTATTGTCGGATATTGTATTTGTATATGGGAATGGAGAATGTAGAGTGTGGATAATATGTGGATAAACAAAAAGAGTCACAAGCAAAACTTGTGACTCTTTTCTGCGCTTCAAGATGGGCTTGAACCAACGACCCCCTGATTAACAGTCAGGTGCTCTAACCAACTGAGCTATTGAAGCGTTTTTTCTGTAAAGAACATGACGTTCCTTATTTGCGTGTGCAAAAGTACTAACTTTTCTTCATTCTGCCAAATTTTTTGCTGACTTTTTTCGCTTTTTCCCTAAAAAAGTGTATTTTTTCTTATCTTTGTGCCACTTTTTGCCTATTTTATGGTGTTTTTCGCAAAGAAATGAGTACTTTTGTGGTCGAAATCTTCTCCCGAGGGCGATTGCCGTGAAGAGGAGGAGGAAATAACCAATAAGTTGAATCATATACAATTAAATAAGGTAACAATGAAAAAAATACTGTTCTCCTTGCTTATGGTGCTCCTGGCAGTTCCTACTTTTGCCCAGGTTGACAAAGATCATGACTTCAAAGCCGCAAAGAATATGGAAATATTCAATGCCATCTACAAGAATCTCGATTTGATGTATGTTGATACGCTCGATGCTGAAGTTGTGGTCGGAAATGGTATCAATGCCATGTTGCGTAGTCTCGACCCTTATACTACCTATTATCCTGAACAGAAGATGAAGGAACTCAAGAACCTGCTCACCGGCAAGTATGCGGGTGTAGGTGCGGTGATACGCTACAATTTCCAGTTGCAGCGCGTCTGTATCAGCGAGCCTTACGAGAATATGCCTGCTGCAGAAGTGGGACTGAAGAAGGGTGACATCATCCTGAGTATTGATGATGAGGATATGACCAATAAGGAGGTGAGCTATGTCAGCGATCATCTTCGTGGTGACCCGGGTTCTTCTTTCATGCTGAAAGTTAAGCGTCCAAGTACAGGCAAGACGATGAAGGTGAAGGTAACACGCCGTACCATCCAGTTGCCGTTCTTGCCTTATTATGGCATGTTGGAGGGTAGCATCGGTTACATCAACTTCAATTCCTTTACCGAGCAGTCTGCCAAGGAAGTGCGTCGTGCTTTTATCGATTTGAGAAAGCAAGGAGCCAAGAGTCTTGTCTTCGATCTGCGTAATAATGGTGGTGGTTCTGTTACCGAAGCGGTCAGCATCATCAATATGTTCTTGCCTAAAGGTAAGACAGTCTTGGAGATGAAGGGAAAGTTGCAGCGTTCTAATCATGTTTATAAGACCACAGTTGAACCGATAGATTCCGTTATGCCGATGGTGGTATTGGTGAACGAGAATTCTGCCAGTGCCAGTGAAATCATGAGCGGCAGTCTGCAGGATTATGACCGTGCTGTAATATTAGGTACGCGCACGTATGGAAAGGGATTGGTGCAGACTACCATGGACTTGCCTTATAACGGACAGGTAAAACTCACTACTGCTAAATATTTCATTCCTAGCGGTCGATGCGTTCAGGCACTCAACTATAAGCACGATAAGGGTGGTTATGTGGAGCATGTTCCCGACTCTCTTACCAAGGTGTTCTATACCGCAGGTGGTAGAGAAGTGAGAGATGGAGGTGGCGTGAAGCCGGATGTAGAAGTAAAGCCTGATTCTTTGCCAAACATCGCCTTCTATCTGGCTGGTGCCCGCGACAGTAATGAGGTGATGCTTAATTATGAGGTTGATTATATCGCCAAGCATCCTGCTATTGCTCCTGCGAAGGAGTTCTCGCTGACCGATGCCGACTATGATGAATTCAAGACACGCGTGTTGAAGGCTAACTTCCAGTACGACCGTGAAACAGAAAAGTATCTCAAGGACTTGGAAAAACTCGCTAAGTTTGAAGGCTACTACGATGATGCCAAGGCAGAGTTTGAGGCTTTGAAGAAAAAGCTGAGCCATAATGTGGCAAAGGATCTGGATTATAACAAGGATTACATCAAGCATCTGTTGGAAAATGACATCGTTTCTGCCTATTATTTCCAGCGCGGTGCCATCCAGAATTCCATGCGCTATGACAAGCAGATTAAGGAAGCAGTAAAATTGCTGAATTCTCCATCAGAATACGAAAAAATACTGCATCCTGTGAAGAAATAAGTACAAAAACGTGCACAATCGATTAAAAATGTGCACGTTGCGAATAAAAAGTTGCATTTTTTTTGGCTAATCACAAAAATATTTGTAATTTTGCAACGTTCAGTGGAATGAGGGGCTCACAAGAGTTCCTCATTTTATTTTAATAAGGTATATATGATTGATAAAAACGTCGTAAAAAAATTAGTTGAAGAATGGCTCCAAGATAAGGAATATTTCTTGGTAAGCATTGAAATCAGTCCCGACGATAGAATCGTTGTTGAGATTGACCATGCCGATGGAGTATGGATTGAGGATTGTGTTGCCTTGAGTAAGTATATTGAGGATCATTTGAACCGTGACGAGGAAGACTATGAGCTCGAAGTTGGCTCTGCAGGCTTGGGTCAACCGTTCAAAGTTCCGCAGCAGTATATCAATTTCATTGGCAAGGAGGTAGAGGTGCTTGATGCCGACGGCAAGAAGGTGAAGGGTATCTTGAAAGCTGTTGAAGGAAATGACTTCACAGTTGGCGTTGAAGAAAAGGTAAAGGTTGAAGGTAAAAAACGTCCGGTTAAGCAGGAGGTTGATCACGTTTACCAGATGGATAAAGTAAAATATACAAAATACATAATTAGTTTCAATTAAGTTATGGCTAAAAAAGAGCAAGAATTGACAGCGAGTATGATTGATACATTCCGCGAGTTTAAAGAAACAAAGAATATCGACCGTACTACATTGGTAAGTGTATTGGAGGAGAGCTTCCGTAATGTACTTGCCAAGATTTTTGGTAGTGACGAAAACTTTGATGTCATCGTGAACCCTGACAAGGGTGACTTCGAAATTTATCGCAACCGTATAGTTGTTGCTGATGGCGAAGTTGAAGATGAAAATAAGGAAATTACACTTTCTGAGGCTCGTAAGATTGAGCCGGATTACGAGGTTGGTGAGGATGTAAGTGAGACGGTTGACTTCAATAAGTTTGGTCGTCGTGCCATCTTGACTCTTCGTCAGACTTTGGCTTCCAAGATTCTTGAGTTGGAGCATGATTCACTCTACAACAAATACAAGGATCGCGTAGGTCAGGTTATCTCTGGTGAGGTTTATCAGGTTTGGAAGCGCGAGGTTCTGATTGTAGATGATGAGAACAACGAGCTCATGTTGCCTAAGACTGAGCAGATTCCTGGTGATACTTACCGCAAGGGTGAGACTGTTCGTGCGGTCATCCTTCGTGTAGACAACGAGAACAATAATCCAAAGATTATCTTGAGCCGTACTGCTCCAATCTTCCTGCAGCGCCTGTTGGAGGCTGAGGTTCCTGAGATTGCAGACGGTCTGATTGCAATCCGCCGTATCGCCCGTCTTCCGGGAGAGCGTGCTAAGATTGCTGTTGAAACATTCGATGAGCGTATCGACCCGGTTGGCGCATGTGTAGGTGTTAAAGGTAGCCGCGTTCACGGTATCGTTCGCGAACTTTGCAACGAGAATCTCGATGTCATCAACTACTCAAGCAATACCAAACTCTTCATTCAGCGTGCGTTGGCTCCAGCCAAGGTTTCTTCAATCAATGTTGATGATGAGAACAAGAAAGCAGAGGTTTACTTGCAGCCTGAGGAAGTTAGTTTGGCTATCGGCCGTGGCGGTATGAACATCAAACTGGCTTCTATGCTTACAGAATATACCATCGACGTATTCCGTGAGGTAGACGAGAATGAGGCCGATGAGGATATCTACTTGGATGAGTTCTCTGATGAGATTGACCAGTGGGTTATCGATGCTATCAAGGGCATCGGTCTTGATACTGCCAAGCAGGTACTCAATGCACCTCGCAACTTGCTGATTGAGAAGGCCGACCTCGAAGAGGAGACCGTTGATCATGTACTCAGCGTGTTGCGCGCCGAATTCGAACAATAATTCCCTTGCCAGCGAGTGCTTGCAGGGAATCTAACTTTAAAAATAGGAGAATAAATAATTTATGAGCATCAGATTAAATAAAGCACTACGTGAATTAAATATAGGACTTCAGACGGCAGTTGAATTCCTAGAGAAAAGAAAAGACCTGGGAGATGTCAAGGCAGAACCGAGCTTCAAACTCACCGACCAGCAATACAAGGCATTGAATGATGCCTTCAGTCAGGACAGAGAGGTTCGTGATCAGGCTGAGAAACTCTTTACCAAAAAAGCAAAAGATAAGAAGCGTGCGCCAGAGCAGAAGGACAATCGCGCTGAAAGCTTGTTGGAGTCTAATGGACAGCAGCAGTATAAGCCGCTGGGAAAGATTGACTTGGACAATATCGGTAAGAAGCCTGCTGCAGAGTCTGTTGCGGAAAAGCCTGAGACTGCTGCCGTCAGTCCTGAGCAGAAGAAAGACGCTCCTAAGGCTGAGCAAAAGAAGGAACAGAAGCCACAACAGGCTTCTCAGCATAAACAGCAAATGAAACAGGAAAATCATCAGAAATCACAGCAGTCAAACGCTCAGATGAATAAGCAGAATGCTCCTCAGGGAAAGAAAGAGCATCATCATGCTAAGAATGAAACTGCACAGCATTCTGCTGGCGCAGCAGACAACAGCGTGTTTACTCTCAAGAGTGAGAAGAAGTTTACTGCTAATGAGCCTAAGGTGTTGGGCAAGATAGATTTGTCTTCTCTCAACCAGAGCACTCGTCCTAAGAAGAAAACCAAGGAGGAGCGCCGCAAGGAACGTGAGGAGAAAATGGCTCAACAGCACAATGAGCGCAAAAAGCGTGTTCGTATCAACAAAGAACGTGTTGACATCAATGCCGAAGCTAAGAATAATGGCGGAGGTAATGGCAACAACGGCGGTAATAACAAGAAGAACAAAAACCGCAACAGAAATAATAACAATAATAATCGCGGCAATAACAACAACCGCGGCAACCAGCGCCAGATCGAGGTTGATGACGAGGCTGTAGCACGCCAGGTTAAGGAGACTCTTGCACGTTTGACCAGCAAGAGTCAGAACAAGAAGGGTGCTAAGTACCGTAAGGAGAAGCGTGAGGCTGTTCAGGAGAAGTTGCAGGATCAGGCTCGCCAGGAGCAGAAGGAAAGCAAGACCCTGAAGCTCACTGAGTTCGTTACCGTTAGCGAGTTGGCTACGATGATGGACATCAGCGTTACTCAGGTTATTTCTACCCTGATGGGTGTAGGTATCATGGTATCTATCAACCAGCGTCTGGATGCTGAAACCATCAACATGGTGGCTGAGGAGTTCGGTTTCAAGACCGAATACGTGAGTGCCGAGGTTCAGGAGGCCGTGAGCGAGGAAGTGGATGATGAGAACGACTTGGTTCCTCGTGCTCCAATCGTAACCGTGATGGGTCACGTAGACCATGGTAAGACCTCTTTGCTCGACTATATCCGCAATACCAATGTGATTGCCGGTGAGGCGGGTGGTATTACCCAGCATATCGGCGCTTACAGTGTGACTCTGAACAGCGGTCGCAAGGTAACCTTCCTGGATACTCCAGGTCATGAGGCGTTCACCGCCATGCGTGCCCGTGGTGCTCAGGCCACCGATATCGCCATCATCATCATCGCAGCCGATGACTCCGTGATGCCTACTACCAAGGAGGCTATCGCCCATGCACAGGCTGCCGGTGTGCCAATGGTATTCGCCATCAACAAGATTGATAAGCCAGGTGCTAACCCAGACCGTATCCGTGAGGACTTGGCTAACATGAACCTGCTCGTTGAGGAGTGGGGTGGTAAGTATCAGTGCCAGGAAATCAGTGCCAAGAAGGGTATCGGTGTTCACGATTTGCTCGACAAGGTGCTCCTCGAGGCTGATATGCTCGACTTGAAGGCTAACCCTAACCGTCGTGCTACAGGTACCATCATCGAGTCTTCTCTCGACAAGGGTCGTGGATATGTTTCTACCGTATTGGTAGCCAACGGTACCTTGAAGGTAGGTGATATCGTGCTCGCAGGTACTTCTTGGGGTCGTGTGAAGGCGATGTTCAATGAGCGTAATGCCAATATCAAGTCAGCTGCTCCTGCAGAGCCAGCTATCATCCTCGGTTTGAACGGTGCGCCTACAGCAGGTGACCAGTTCCACGTAATCGAGACAGAGCAGGAGGCTCGCGAAATCGCCAACAAGCGTGAGCAGTTGCAGCGTGAGCAGGGCTTGCGTACTCAGAAGCGCTTGACCTTGGGTGATATTTCTCACCGTATCGCACGTGGTGAGTTCCACGAGTTGAACGTCATCGTAAAGGGTGATACCGACGGTTCTGTTGAGGCATTGAGCGACTCATTCATCAAGCTTTCTACTGAGAAGGTTCAGGTGAACGTAGTCAACAAGGCTGTGGGTCAGATTTCTGAGAACGACGTGATGCTGGCATCTGCTTCAGATGCAGTCATCGTTGGTTTCCAGGTTCGTCCATCTGCCGATGCTCGCAAGGCTGCCGACCGTGAGGGTGTTGAAATCAACACATACTCTATCATCTACGATGCTATCGACGATATCAAGAGTGCGATGGTAGGTATGCTCGACAAGGTGAAGAAGGAAATCGTTACCGGTCAGGTTGAGGTGAAGCAGACCTTCAAGATTTCCAAGGTGGGTACTATTGCCGGTGGTCTCGTTACCGAGGGTAAGGTACACGCTAAGGATAAGGCTCGCGTCATCCGTGACGGTATCGTGATCCGTACAGCAGAAATCGGTGCCTTGAAGCGTTACAAGGACGATGTCAAGGAGGTGGTTACCGGTATGGAGTGCGGTTTGAGCCTCGTCAACTACAACGATATCCAGGAAGGCGACGTTATCGAGACCTTCACAGAGATCGAGGTAGAGCAGAAGTTGTAATATAGCATATATTATATATAATAAGGTAGGGATGAGTCCTCAGCGGCTTATCCCTATTTAGGGTTAAAATAACGAAAGGTTATTCTAAATAAAATGGCAGAGAAAGAACAAGAAAAGAATCAGTTTGTCAAGCAGGTGGCTGAGCAGAAGTATGAATTCGGCTTTACCACCGATGTACATACTGAAATCATAGAAAAGGGTCTCAACGAGGATGTTGTGCGCCTGATCTCGCAGAAGAAGGGAGAGCCAGACTGGATGCTCGAATTTCGTCTGAAAGCCTACAATTACTGGAAGACGCTCAAGGAGCCAAAGTGGGGACACGTGCACGTGCCACCTATTGACTACCAGGAGATTTCATACTATGCCGACCCTTTGGCAAAGAAGCCGAAGAATAAGGAGATTGATCCTGAGCTGGAGAAGACATTCGATAAACTTGGTATTCCTCTGGAGGAGCGTCTGGCTTTGAGCGGTACCGCCGTAGATGCCATCATGGACTCTGTGTCGGTAAAGACTACTTTCAAGGAGAAACTCCGTGAGAAGGGTGTCATCTTCTGCAGTATTGGTGAGGCTGTGAAGGAGCATCCTGATCTGGTAAGAGAGTATCTGGGAACCGTAGTTCCTTATCGTGATAACTTTTATGCAGCCTTGAACAGTTGTGTTTTCAGTGATGGCTCATTCGTTTATATTCCTAAGGGCGTCCGCTGCCCGATGGAGTTGAGCAGTTACTTCCGCATCAATGCCCGTAACACCGGTCAGTTTGAGCGTACATTGATCATCGCCGATGATGATGCTTACGTTTCTTACCTAGAGGGATGTACAGCGCCAATGCGTGATGAGAACCAGCTCCATGCGGCTATCGTAGAGATTATTGTCAAGGATAATGCTGAGGTGAAATACTCTACCGTTCAGAACTGGTATCCTGGTGATGAGCATGGAAAGGGTGGTGTGCTGAACCTGGTAACCAAGCGAGGCGACTTGCGTGGTGTGAACTCTAAGTTGAGCTGGACTCAGGTAGAGACCGGTTCGGCGATTACATGGAAGTATCCTTCCTGCATCTTGCGTGGCGACAACTCTGTGGCTGAGTTCTACAGTGTGGCTGTTACCAACAACTATCAGGAGGCTGATACTGGTACCAAGATGATTCACATGGGTAAGAACACCAAGAGTACCATCATCTCTAAGGGTATTTCGGCAGGACATAGCCAGAATTCCTATCGTGGATTGGTTCGTGCTACATCCAATGCCGATAATGCCCGTAACTACAGTTCCTGCGACTCTTTGTTGCTGGGTAGCGATTGCGGAGCGCATACCTTCCCATACATGGATGCTCATAACGACACAGCCGTGTTCGAGCATGAGGCAACTACCTCGAAGATTTCAGAAGACCAGCTCTTCTATTGCAATCAGCGAGGTATTCCTACCGAGGAGGCTGTCGGCTTGATCGTAAACGGTTATGCCAAGGATGTGCTCAACAAGTTGCCTATGGAGTTTGCCGTAGAGGCTCAGAAACTCCTCAGTGTTTCACTCGAAGGCACCGTTGGCTAAGAATAATAAGAAAGAGAGGTGGTTATGAAAAGAATGTTGTTGATGTTATTGTTAGTTGATAGCTTGAACTTAACGGCTCAAGACCTTTTCAATCATCAAAAAAATGGCTTGACGGCACAGCAAGATTCCATTGTTGCATCTTTTGTTGCGAAATGCAAGCAAGAGCAAAATGTGTATCTTCGTTGTGGTCGATATTGTCAAGTTGATGAGTCTGACCCTACATTGACTAAGTCCATTATGCAGACATCGAGTTATGTTCCGCAGATGAAGGGTAAGATCATACGACCAGGTGAGTGCTCATTTTGGGTACTAGACCCTCCTTCGTTGTTTGTGCAATGGGGCTGGGAGAAGCCACCATCTTTCTTTGAAGAGTTATGTTCCAATATTTTGAACGCATTTTTTAAGTAATAATATGTTAGAGGTAAAGAATCTGCATGCTACTATTGCAGGCAAAGAAATATTGAAAGGTATCAACCTGACTATCAACGACGGTGAGATACATGCTATCATGGGACCTAACGGTTCCGGTAAGTCAACCTTGAGCGCTGTGCTCACAGGTAACCCTCTCTATACCGTAACCGAGGGTGAGGCTATCTTCAACGGCAAGAACCTCCTGGATATGAAGCCTGAGGATCGTGCCCGTGAGGGATTGTTCCTCTCTTTCCAGTATCCTGTGGAGATTCCTGGTGTATCCATGACCAACTTCATGCGTGCGGCTATCAATGCCAAGCGTGAGTATCAGGGTTTGGAACCATTGAATACAAGCGAATTCATGAAGCTGATGCGTGAGAAGCGCGAGTTGGTGGAATTGGACAGCAAGTTGGCTCGCCGTTCAGTAAACGAAGGTTTCTCGGGTGGTGAGAAGAAGCGCAACGAGATTTTCCAGATGGCTATGCTGGAGCCAAAGCTCTCTATCCTCGATGAAACCGACTCTGGTCTCGACGTGGATGCGATGCGTATTGTAGCAGATGGTGTGAACAAGATGCATACCGACAAGACATCTGCCATCGTCATCACTCACTATGAGCGTCTGCTCGATATGATTAAGCCAAGTGTAGTTCACGTACTCTATAAAGGTAGAATCGTGAAGACTGCCGGTCCTGAACTTGCCAAGGAGATTGAGGCTCGTGGCTACGACTGGATCAAAGCTGAAGTAGATGAGAAATAATAAGGAGGATGGCTATGCTTTCAGAAAAACAATATTTAGACTTGTATCAGTCTTCTTCGAGAATGATCAAGAAGAACAGCGCTGAGGTGCTCAATGCAGTGCGTGATGCTGCCTTCGAGGACTTCCGTCGCCTGGGCTTCCCTTCCCGCAAGGTAGAAAGATACAAGTACACAGATATGAGCGCCATCTTCGAGCCAGATTATGGCTTGAACTTGAACCGTCTGGAAATTCCGGTAGATCCATACGAAGCTTTCCGCTGCGATGTGCCTAACCTGAGCACTTCGCTCTACTTCGTTGTAAACGATGCTTTTTATAACAAAGCATTGCCTAAAGTAGAGCTTCCGGAGGGCGTAATCGTGGACTCTTTGAACAAGATTGCTGCAGAAAACCCTGAATTCATCGGGAAATACTATGCAAAGATTGCCAAAACCGATGAAGACGGCATTACTGCTTTGAATACATTCCTGGCACAGGATGGCTTGCTTATCTACGTACCAAAGAACGTGAAGGTGGAGCGAACCATTCAGGTCATCAATATTCTCCGTTCGGATGTAGATTTGATGGTAAACCGCCGTGTGCTCATCGTGATGGAACAGGGTGCTGAGGCTAAGTTCCTCTTCTGCGATCATGCAGCCGATGATAAGAACTTCCTCGCAACCCAGGTTATCGAGGCTTATGTTGGCGAGAATGCCAGTCTCGACCTCTATTGTCTGGAGGAGACTCATTACAAGAACCGTCGTGTCAGCAACGTTTATATTGAGCAGCAGGCTAACAGCCGTGTAAACCATAACGTCATCACCCTTCATAACGGTATCACCCGCAACCGCCTTGACCTCGTATTCAAGGGCGAGGGAGCCGAGTGCTTCTGTAATGGTTGTGTGATTGCTGATAAGAACCAGGTGGTAGATAACAATACGCTCATCGATCATCAGGTGGGTCATTGCACCAGCAACGAGCTTTATAAGTATGTACTCGATGGTGAGGCACGTGGTGCTTTTGCCGGCAGAGTGCTGGTTCGTCATGGTGCCCAGAAGACTACTTCTCAGGAAACTAACCAGAACCTCTGTGCTACGAAGACTGCCCGTATGTTCACCCAGCCGATGCTGGAAATCTATGCCGACGATGTGAAATGTGCACACGGTAGTACCGTCGGTCAGCTCAACGATGCGGCATTGTTCTATATGCAGCAGCGTGGTGTGAGCCGCGAGGAGGCTAAGTTGCTTCTTCAGTTTGCATTTATCAACGAAGTCATCGACAAGATGGAGCTGGAGCCATTACGCGATCGTCTGCATCATCTTGTAGAGAAGCGATTCCGTGGTGAACTCAATAAGTGCGAGGGTTGCAAGCTTTGCAAGTAGATAATATCCTTTTAAAGGAGTTAAGTTCTTAAAAATATGTATGATATCAATCAAGTAAGAGCAGATTTCCCGATTTTATCGAGAATGGTATACGATAAGCCATTGGTGTATCTGGATAATGCGGCAACCACGCAGAAGCCATTGTGCGTGCTTGATGCCATGCGCGACGAGTATCTCAACGTAAATGCCAATGTGCATCGTGGCGTTCACTATCTCTCTCAGCAGGCTACCGACCTTCATGAGGCAGCCCGCGAAACCGTGCGCAAGTTTATCAATGCGCCTAAGGTTGAGGAAGTCATCTTTACCCGCGGTACTACCGAGAGTCTGAATCTCGTGGTTTCATCGTTCTGCGATGCCTTTATGAGCGAGGGCGACGAGGTGATTATCTCTACCATGGAGCATCACTCCAATATCGTGCCTTGGCAGTTGCAGGCTGCCAAGAAGGGAATTGCCATCCGTGTAATCCCAATCAACGATAAAGGTGAGATTAACCTCGATGAATTCGCCAATTTATTTACCGAACGTACCAAAATCGTGAGCATTGCCCAGGTGAGCAACGTGCTCGGTACGGTGAATCCGGTAAAAGAGATGATTAAGATTGCCCACGAGCACGGTGTACCTGTCATGGTGGATGGCGCTCAGAGTACTCCTCATTTTGCTGTGGATGTACAGGATATGGATTGCGATTTCTTCGCTTTCAGCGGACATAAGATTTATGGTCCTACTGGTATCGGTGTGCTTTACGGCAAGGAAGAATGGCTCGACAAGTTGCCTCCTTATCAGGGCGGTGGCGAAATGATTGAGAGTGTAAGTTTCGAGAAGACTACTTTCGAGAAGTTACCTTTCAAGTTCGAGGCTGGTACTCCTGATTATGTAGCTACCCACGGTCTGGCAAAAGCCATCGATTATGTTTCTGCACTCGGCATGGATAACATTGCCAAGCATGAGCAGGAATTGACCCGTTACTGTATGGAGCAGATGCGAACCATCGATGGAATCAGGCTTTTTGGTGAACAGGAGGGCAAAGATGCCGTTGTCAGCTTCTTGGTTGGTGATATTCATCACATGGATATGGGCACCTTGCTCGACCGTCTGGGCATCGCTGTACGTACCGGTCATCATTGCGCTCAGCCTTTGATGGACCGCTACGGTATTCTAGGCACCGTTCGTGCCAGCTTTGCCCTATATAATACAAAGGAAGAAATAGATGCGCTTGTAGCGGGCGTAAAACGCGTGGCTATGATGTTCTAAAGATAAAGACTTTTTTGCCGCATACTGCGCACGTAAAAGCCTTATTTAGCCAACTGGCGAGCGAAAGACAACCCACTGGCAAGCAAAGAACAGCCAACTGGCGCTACTGCGGACAGTTGGCTGTTTGCGTTTGGCAGTTATCAGAAAGTTGAGGTTGGAACGCCCAAATACTCTTCACTCTTCACCCTTTTGCCGTAACGTGTTGTTATACTGATACTTACGCGCTGAAGAGACGTTCTGACTCTTCACCCTCTCTTCACCCTCTCTTCACCGCCTGGTGCTATGAGGGTGAAGAGTAGGTGAAGAGTGGGTGAAGAGTTGGTGAAGAGTTGAAATGCTCTTATCTTTGTAACTACCCTATAATTAGGTGGTTACAAAATAGAGGTGAAGAGTGAAGAGATAAACGTAAAATTCATCATAATTATGTTAGAAAGTCATTATTATAAGGATATGGTAGAGGCTGGCTGCGATGAGGCTGGCAGAGGATGTCTGGCAGGCAGCGTATATGCAGCAGCCGTTATCCTTCCGCCCGGTTATCAGAATGCCGAATTGAACGACAGTAAGAAGCTCACAGATAAGAAGCGCAAGGCGCTCCGCGAGCAGATAGAGCGTGATGCTGTAGCTTGGGCTGTGGGCATTGTTACTCCCGAAGAAATCGATAAAATCAATATCCTCAACGCCAGTTTTCTGGCTATGCACCGTGCCCTGGACCAGCTCAAGGTTCGTCCGGAGGCAGTTATCGTGGATGGTAACCGCTTCAAACCCTACAAGGATTTGCCTTATACAACCATCGTAAAGGGTGACGGCAAGTATCTGTCTATTGCAGCTGCCAGCATCCTTGCCAAGACCTATCGTGATGATTACATGGATGCGCTGGCAGAAGAATATCCGCAGTACGACTGGAAAGGCAACAAGGGTTATCCTACCAAGAAGCATCGTGCTGCCATCAGGGAATTTGGAGTCACTCCATATCATCGCATGAGTTACAATCTTTTAGGAACAGGTGAACTCTCACTTGATTTTAAAGACTAGGCATCATAGCTGTAGTGCTATGATTTCCATATAAAAAAGCCGCTCAACAGATTTGCCTGTTGAGCGGCTTTTAATTTTGATTAGAAATCGAGGGTGATACCCTTTTCGTCAATCTTCTTGTATGTCTTGTCGTTGACAGTCACATTCTTCGAGTTCTTAGCATCGAAGGTGTGATTCTTTGCACTAACCTTGATGTTTTCGAGCTTCACGCCGTCAGTACGGTTGATGACGATACCATACTCAGCATTGTTTACCTCCATATCCTTGATGTGGATGTTGCTTACCGGCATCTCTGGGAGACCGTTGAAGTAAGCTGCACGACGGGCTGTGCGGCAGATGACATGGTTGATGTCGATATTGCGGAAGCAAG
>DAWDAD010000024.1:0-35661 GCA_052356385.1 Prevotella sp. | reverse complement strand
CAACTGTTTACGTTCCAACCTCTCTTATTCTCCTTTGGCTGCTTTAGTGCTTTATATTAACAAAACCAACTCATAGTTTTCTTCCCTCCAACTCACCGTTTTCTGGAGCATAAGTCATAGTTTGCACCATGACAAAGCTGTGTTTATGACCTAAAAATATAACACGGACAAATTGAATTTGTCCGGATGCTTGTCCGGCAGCTTTATAATCTTCTCATAGTCAGCGATTTATATCATGCCAGACAAATTTGTCCGGACAAATTCAATTTGTCCGTGTTTTTTTCTTGGAAAGTTTTCCTCATCCCGATTAAAAGATAAACATTTGGGGGATTTGGAACATTTCAAGCAAAAACATTTGGGGGATTTGGAACATTTTAACAAAAAACATTTGGGGGATTTGGAACTTATATGTATCTTTGCGCTCAAAATCAGCAAGTTATGAGAAAAAGAACATTTAAAAGAAAAGTGTACGACAAAATGCTCGAATGGAAGCGAGAGAGAAATGGTAGCACAGCCCTCTTGCTCAAAGGAGCACGCCGTGTAGGAAAGTCAACAGTAGCCAAAGCTTTCGCAGAAAATGAATACAAAAGCTATATCCTTATAGATTTCGCACAAGCATCTAAGGAAGTGAAACAGCTGTTTGACAACCTCATGGACTTGAACTACATATTTTTACGCCTCCAATCAATCTACCAAGTAATCTTGGAGCCACGCAAATCAGCCATCATTTTCGATGAAGTACAAATGTGCCCACAAGCCCGGCAAGCCATCAAATACCTAGTAGCAGACGGAAGATACGACTACATAGAGACAGGCTCTCTTATCAGTATCAAAAAGAATGTAGAAAACATTTTGATTCCAAGCGAAGAAACACGTTTGGATCTCTATCCGATGGATTACGAGGAATTTCGATGGGCAATGGGCGATACTGCTACATTTCCCCTTCTCAAGCAGTTTCTCGATGCAAAAGTTCCATTGGGAGCAGCGCATCGAGAAGCTATGCGCAACCTTCGTCTATATATGCTTGTAGGTGGAATGCCACAAGCCGTAAACGAGTACTTAGATACCAACAATCTGAGCAAAACAGATGCCGTAAAGCGAGAAATCATAGAACTTTATCTTGACGACTTCAGAAAGATTGACAAAACAGGAAGAGCTGCCAAGTTATTCGAGAGTATTCCTTCCGAATTAAACAAAAATTCAGCCAGATACCAGGTAGCAAGCGTATTGGATGATGCAGGCAGAAAGAATCTCATGGGAGTCTTGGCAGACATGAAAGACAGCATGGTGGTCAATTTCGCCTATCACGCAAATGATCCCAATGTTGGTTTTTCATTACATAGTGACGAAGGCTACTATAAAATGTTTGTTGGAGACACAGGGCTATTCGTCACACTTGCTTTTTGGGATAAAGACTACACAGAGAACACCATTTACGAAAAGTTGTTGAGCGACAAACTGAGTAGCGATATGGGGTATGCCTATGAGAATCTCGTTGCCCAAATGCTTACCGCATCAGGAAACAAACTGTTCTATTATACATTTCCCCATGCAACAAGTCACAAGAACTATGAGATAGATTTCTTGCTATCTCGTGGCAAGAAGATTTATCCGATAGAAGTGAAATCATCAGGATATAACAGTCACAAGTCGCTAGATGAATTTTGCCAAAAGTTCTCTGATAGAATCGACAAAAGATACCTATTATATACGAAAGATTTCAAAAAAGATGGACAGACCTTATTGGTGCCAATATATATGACACCCTTGCTATAAATAAAATATAACACGGACAAATTGAATTTGTCCGTGTTTTTTTTCTTGGAAAGAAGCGAGCTTTACAGCCAACATTCTTACCCCTGTATTCGTCAAAAGTGTGATTTATCACAAAAAAATCGAATAACATGGAGATAAAACGTTATACAATGTCACTCGTTTAAACAGTAACAAAAAGCAATATTTACCCTTCTACTATCTTCCATTCACCAATGGTTCGCTTCTGGCTGTCGTAGTTGATTCCTACTTTTACCATTCGTTTGCCGTCAGCTGAATAAGGAATGAGATAGCCTTTGTCATCAATCTGTTTCAAAGCTTCCTCAGCCGTCTTATCAAACTTCAATTCCATCACATAGATTGTATCCGGCATGTGAAGAACGGCATCTGCTCTGCCTATTGCACTATCCTCCTCCACCAAGATGTAAGCACCCATCAAATTAAAAATGAGATAAAAGACCGTTTGGAAGTCCTTCTCGTTCTTGTTGGCAAGTCGATTGGAGATACTGGCGAGATAAGCCTGCATTTTCTGCAAAGCACCATCCATATTATTGTTATATAGTTGCTCCAAAAAGTCGAAGATGAAACTATTATTGTTCAACGATATTGGAGAGAGATAGTTAGGAGCCAAGGAACGAACCATCCCTACACGCACTTCCTTGTTTGGATAATCCAGCTGATAGCTCTGCAAGATAGGGTTATACTTCTTGATGGTGAGATACCCACTCTGATAAAGCAATGGTAAAGCAGAAGTCATCTGCTCAGGAGAGACATCGAAATCATCCACCCCTACGGATTTCTGTTCTATATCCATCACCCCCACATGATGTTTGCGTAAAGTGTTGATAATGTATGCAGGAGTACCTGAACTAAACCAATAAGCTGCTATTTCCTTACTTCTCAACGCTTTAACCAGACTAAATGGATTAAACACATCTTCTGATTTTTTACTAAAATGATAACCATCATAATATGAACTCAACTCGGCAACCGTTTCATCAAAAGTTTTTCCCAAAGACTTGGCTAGCAACTCAACATCAGGCTTCATCACCGTCAGTAGTTCTGTCTTGCTGATACCACAGATAGCAGAATACTGATCGAACATGCTGATATTATCCAAATTATTGATCTCGCTAAAGATACTCAACTGAGAGAACTTGGTGATACCCGTGATAAAAGTAAATTCCAGCCAAGGGTCGAGATATTTCAATGGGCTATAGAACTTCCTCATAACCAAGCGCAATGGCATCAAACTTTCCTTCTCATGCACGACATCCAAGAGAGGAGCATCATATTCGTCTATCAAAACGACCACCTTTTGACCCGTCTTCTTATAGGCACGCTTCACCAAAGACTGCAAACGCTGGCTCGGCTGCACCGCCAATTCGTCACGTCCATAGACCTGCTCGTATTCTGAAAGCATGTAGCCCAGCATCTCTTCTAACCCTTCGGGTGTCTGATTTTTGGCAGTACTCATGTCGAAGTGAAGAACAGGACGTTTCACCCATTCTTTCTCATATTCGCCAAGTGCCAAACCATCAAACAGTTCCTTCCTGCCCTCATAATATGCCTGGAGCGTAGAGACAAAAAGCGACTTACCGAATCGTCTTGGACGACTCAGAAACACATATTTAGAACCATTACGCAAGAAATCGACAATATACCTCGTCTTATCTACGTACACATAATTACCCTCTCGTATATCAGAGAAAGTTTGCATTCCTACTGGGTATTTTCTTATCTCTTCCATAGCCATATTACTTTAGACGGTGCGAAGTTACGAATAAAATATCAGATACGCAAATAAAAAGACAAAAAAAAGAGAGGCGAGCTTCACAGCCAGCCTCTCCCGAGAGATTTATAGAAAATGCCACTCATGGCATTCCTATATCGTTGATTAAAAATATTTGTCTAATCAAATTGTGGGTCTATCAATCGCCATATCCCTCATTCTGCTCCACATTCTTATTAGCATTTCTTTCATACTGAGGAATAGCAGGATAAGCCTTATAATAATCACGGTCGTAGCTCTGAGCTTCTTTTGTAAGCACATCATGCCAACCTTTATCAGCCTCAGAAGTATATCGAACTATCTTCTCGCCACGACGAAGAGCGTCAAAGTATCGCTGTCCTTCACCAACAAGCTCCTTACGACGTTCAATATAAATTCTATCTTTTGTAATCGTACCCTCTGTCACAACCTTTGAAGCATCAGTTGTACGATTAGTAATAATCTTATTAAGATACAATGCAGCCTTATCTTTTGCACCTGTCTCAAAAGCAGCCTCAGCAGCTGTCAAATAAACCTCCGAGAGACGCAACATTGGAACATTAGCATATCGTACGTCGCCATTATAAGGAGGCATTTTATTGATATATACCGCAGTACCATTAAAGATATTGTCTGGATCTTTCTCCGCTGGTAGCAACACCTTGTTTCTAACGTCATTAGGATCAGACTTCAACATATCAGAAAATTTCTTGGTAACGACTAAATCGCCATAACCAGGAGCCGAATTGCCATTCTCACGATATAAATAAGCAATACCTTCACGATCAGTCCAATCAGTATTGTCATTAATAACAAGTTCGAAAATCATTTCGTTACCATGTGCAGCATCGCCTTTATCCCAAGCCTTTGCGTATTGTGCAGAAGTCCAAAGTACATAAGGAGAATGCTCTATGATGTCTTCTGACACAGAAAGAGCTTTTGAATAATTACCCATCGTAAGATATACACGAGAAAGCAAAGCTTTGGCTGCCCAAACATTCAAGTAACCAGGAGTTGCTTCTTCTTCAAGTGCACCAGAGTTGATAGCATCTTCCAAATCCTTCAAGATTTGTGTATAATTATCAGCAACCGTACTACGTGAAGGTTTTGCAGTAGACTCCAAAGATGCCTCTGAAAAAGGAACTCCAAGAGAAGCACCATTATCTTCAGTGTAAGGTTTGCCATAAATGCGAGTCAAATCAAACAAAGCATAAGCTCTCATCACTTTTGCTTCATTCTTATATTGAGCAATTTCTGTAGCTGCACTTTCCGCATCAGAAAGATTGTTTGCCTCCAAAATGCGATTAGCACGACTAATCACAATGTATGGAGACTGCCACACAGCATTGTCTGAAGTAAACTGGTCTGCAGTTTTATACTCCATATAATAATAGAATGCCGCACGATTACTACCATATTTATAATTATATTGCACATCTTCTCCTCTGGTTTCTCCATAGACATTCATTACTCGTCCATAATAATCCGTGAAGCTACTTGTACCCTTAAACGCAGCATACATACCAACATATGCAGTTCGCAAATCCGCACTTGAAGTAATGGCATTATCAGCATCCGCAGAATCAGATGGTTGCAAATCAAGCCAATCGCCACCACAAGAAGACAGACTGACAGCCATTGTTGCACAAAGTGCTGTCTTATATATTATCTTTGAAAATTTCATATTATATTTCCTCTTTATGTTAGATATAATGTTTAGAAGCCCAAATCGATACCAAATGTAAAGGTACGAAGTGAAGGTGTCTGCAATGAACAAAGACCATTTACTGGCATTTCAGGATCAACCAATAAGTCATTTGACTTCCATGTCAACAGGTTGGATGCAGAGAAATAAACTCTTACCTTATCCAAGCCAGCCTTTGCAACAATGTTTCTAGGAACACTGAAGCCAAGCGTCAAGTTCTTCAAACGCAAATAATCCATAGGCATCAACCAACGAGATGAGTGAACAGCGGCACTACCATATTCAAACTTAGGCAATTTAGCTGATGTATCACCAGGACCAGTCCACATATCAGACAACTTATAATACGCAGGGGTAGCACCATTATAAACATATTTACCACCATTACTGTGCATGAATGAAGTATAATCATATGCATCACCTCCTAAGGCATACGTGAACGTAAAACCTAAGTCGATAAACTTCCAACGTAAGTTGTTTGTCAAACCACCTTCAATACTTGTTTGGTGCTTGCCTATAATCACTTTCTTAGCTTCTGCAGCATCAGTTGTTGTCTTGCGAGCATTTTCTGTTCCATCATTGATATAATACAACTCCTTACCCGTCTGTGGATCTACACCAGCATACTCATAAGCATAGTAGGAATAATAAGGTTGACCCACACGGTGAATCAAAACGCCATCAACAATTTCATTATCAGTGCCATTCAACTTGGATACCTTATTGCTATTATGCCCCATATTTAAGGTTGTTGTCCAATCAAAATCCTTTGTTTTAAAGTTTATTGACTGAACTGTCAATTCGAAGCCCTTATTCTCTAAAGAGCCAATATTCTGAGGAGCCGTTGGTTTATATGTAGAACCATCATAATAACCAGGGATAGCAGAAACAGGAAGATCATAAATCAAATCACTAGTTTTACGAGTGTAATAATCAAATGTCACTGTAATACGATTGATGAACTGTAAGTCAAAACCAAGGTTAAACGCCTTGTTTTTCTCCCATTTCAAGTTAGGATTACCTACTCCAACAATACCCATACCACCTTCTCCATTATACTTAAGACCATACTTATATACATTCATATAAGCATAGTAATCTGATGGCTGCGTACCATTTACTCCATATGATAAACGAATCTTACCATCGTTCAAAACATCTGTAATTGACTTCAAGAATTCCTCATCAGTAAATCTCCAAGAGCCGGAAACAGACCAGAAATTACCCCAACGATTCTTACGAGCCAAACGAGAACTACCATCACGGCGATAACTTACACCCAAATAGTACTTATTATCATAGTTATAATTGACACGTCCCAACCATGAAGTCATACGATAAGACTGCTTCAAACTTTCTGCAGAAGTGTTGCTGGCATTTGCAAACTCATACAATTTGCCAGGATAAGTATCACCTGCTATATAATTATAGTTCTGCTTATAGTCTTCTGTTTCAAAGCCCAACAAAGCATCCACATTGTGCTTTCCGAAACTCTTAATATATGACAACTGAGACTGAGTATTCAACTGAGTATTCTCAAAGATCATACGCTGCATAACTCCTGCAGGTGAGCCATTGTTTGATTCTTTATCCCAAAGGACATCCTCAGTGTTACCAATATAATCATAAGCTAACTTCTCTGTGAAATTCAAACCATCCCAGATATTATAAGTCAAACTAAGTGTATTGTAACTTCTGGTTACATAGTTACGATCATATGAATGAGCACGCTCAAAGACAGGGTTTACTCCAAACATACCACTTCCATCATTAAGAGAACCATCCTCATTATAAGGAGTAGTAGAAGGACTCTGCCATGCTACATAGTTAGCAATAGTACCATCATAAGAAGTACCCTCATTTGACAAGTTTTGTGTCATCTTAGAGAACAAAGTACTTGCATTAACTGTAAAATGACCAAAAGTATGAGTCACATTAGCATTGCCAGTAAATCTCTCAAGACCTTGGTTATACAATATACCCTGCTGCTTGGTATATGATATAGAAGAATAGAACTTTGTGTTTTGGCTACCACCATTCAAACTTACCTCATAGTTCTGATGGCTACCATTACGGAAAAGAATATCTTTCCAATCAGTCCAACCAGCCTTAGGCTTTGATGCAAATTGATCAATCTTAGAATCTGCAAAAGCTGTGGCATCAGCCTCACTCAACTCTTGATTGTACAAACCATAATTCTTCAAGCCAGTCCAAAGCAAAGCTCGACGATCGTCACCATTCAGCTGTGGGCGATAATCTATTGCCATATTAGAAAAGCCCCAATCACTACGGAAATTAATCTTAGTCTTACCTTGACTACCACGTTTTGTTGTAATAACAATTACGCCATTAGCAGCACGAGAACCATACAAAGAAGCTGCTGCAGCATCCTTAATAACAGTCATTGACTCAATGTCATTGCTATTAAGAGTTGCCAACACATTAGTACCAGCATCATTATAGCTATTAGTAGCTCCAGGCGTATTGAAACCACTCAAATTACCTGATTGTACTGGCACGCCATCAATAACAAACAAAGGTTCATTACCAGCATTGATGGAGCCCATACCACGAATACGGATATTATTAACAGCACCAGGAGCACCTGAAGCATTAGACATAGAAACGCCAGGAACGCCACCAGCCAATTTATCCTCAAGCGAAACAGTAGGCACATCCTGTAAAGTTTCGGTACTTAATGTTGAAGCAGAACCAGTAAATGACGACTTTTTAAAGTTACCATAACCAGTAACTACGACCTCATCCAGGGTTTTGTTATCAGAAGTCAAAACAATCTTCATATTAGAACTTGCTTTGACAGTTTGTGGATTCATACCTATATAGGTAATCTCCAACTTGGAGCCGGCTGGAACATTCAAACTGAAGTTTCCATCGACGTCCGTAACAGTACCAGTGTTTGTACCAGCTACTTTGATTGATGCGCCAATAACAGGCTCACCATCCTCTGAAGCTACTACCTTACCAGTAACGGATGTTTGAGCAAAGGCAACTCCACAACTGAGAATTACCCCCCCCATAAATAAAGCGATTCTTTTAAACATAATCTCTCTCTTTATTAGATAATAATTAATAAATATATAATAATCGGCTGCAAAATTAGATTTTTTTTCGGATATTTGCAAATATTTTGAAAGAAAAATTTAATAACGCACATAAAAAAGTCTGTTTTTAACACTTCTACCTTGTCATATTGCAACAAAAAGGATATTTTTGCAGCAATAAGGCTATAATTTGTAAGAACAGAAATAAGACGGTTCTTAAGTTATCTATACAGGCATCTGCCGGGTTAGGCATATTGCTTAAATACGTAGAACAAATAGATTAAGTAGTCACAGTTCTACGGTTCATCGGTTCTAACAACTGGTTCCGTATGGTTGCCGGCATATGCCAGCAAGGTTGCTGACATATGTCAATAACTCGTTTGGCATATGTCAGGAACATTGTTGACATATGTCAGGAACCTTGTTGGCATATGTCAGGAACCCTACAAATCTAATTCCTCAGACCAACAGATACGTTATCTATAAGCATAAGATATATCTGTTTCAGGCTTATTATCTGCAAAGAACAAATAGAATATCATACTGACTGCAGGGAGCGAAATACTTGACATACCACAAAAAAGAAAACGTTTACGGCACTTTTTAGTTAAAAAATTTGGGTATATTGCACATTTTTCGTAATTTTGCGCACGATTTCAACGACTAGAACAAAACAAAGTGGTTTTACACCTTATTATATATATAGAGAATGATATATGTAGGGGATTGTCGTTAGTATAAACAAAAGTATTAAGATAACAATGACTCACAATTTGTTAAAAGGCAAGCGTGGCATCATCTTCGGTGCACTCAATGAGGAATCAATCGCTTGGAAAGTAGCCGTTAAGGCTGCTGAAGAGGGTGCTACCATCGCACTCAGTAACACAGCTATGGCTTTGCGTATGGGTACGCTGGATAAGCTCGCTGAACAGATCAACGCTCCTATCATCGCAGCGGATGCGACCAGCGTTGAGGATTTGGAAAAGGTATTCACTGAGGCTCAGGAGAAGCTCGGTGGCAAGATTGACTTCGTGCTTCACTCTGTTGCTATGAGCCCTAATGTTCGTAAGCATCGTACATACGATGATCTCGACTACAATTTCTTGAACAAGACTTTGGATATTTCTGCTATCTCTTTCCACAAGATGTTGCAGGTAGCCAAGAAGTTGGATGCTATCAATGAGTGGGGTTCTGTAGTAGCTCTCACTTACGTAGCTTCTCAGCGTACATTCTTCGGTTACAACGATATGGCTGATGCCAAGAGCATGCTCGAAAGTATCGCCCGCAGCTTCGGTTACATCTATGGTCGTGAGAAGCACGTGCGCATCAACACCATCTCTCAGAGCCCTACAGCTACAACAGCAGGTAAGGGTATCAAGGATATCGAGAACATGATGGACTTCGCCGACAAGATGTCTCCACTCGGAAACGCCGTAGCTGAGGATTGCGCTAACTACTGCGTGATGATGTTCTCTGACTTCACCCGCAAGGTAACCATGCAGAACCTCTTCCACGATGGTGGTTTCTCATCTATGGGTATGAGCCTCCGTGCCATGAACCAGTATGCTAAGGATATGGCTCCTTATGAGGATGAGAACGGTAATGTTATCTACGGATAATCAGGCAGAAGAGAAAAAATCTCACTAATATACAAACAGGTATGTTCAGTAAAAATCTGAGCATACCTGTTTTTTTATTCATATCCACCCTCTATCTTAAACTTGGCAACAAGCGGAAGATGATCGCTGTATCCACCCAAATATCGGGGACCGAGATAGGTGCGGAAAGGTTTCTTTCCGCCATATTTCTCATCATCTTCTAAGAGGAATGGCAAATCTCCTATCTGACAACTCATCTTAAGTCGGGAAAGCGAAGGACTGAAGAGAATCTGGTCAAGACTTCGCCAATCTCCATGCCAGCGATAAGTAGCCTTGGCACCATGAGAGCCTTTGACGCCAACAGATATATTAATAAGGTGATGCTGATAAAGATAACGAAGAGCCGGAGAATCGGAATAATCGTTGAAATCGCCGGCTACGATAATCCTTGCACTATCATTGAGCGCATAGATAGAATCTACAGCAGAAACCAGCTGGCTGGCTACCTGCAGGCGGTAGGGACGCGAAACCTGTTCGCCGCCACGCCGGCTAGGCGCATGCAATACAAAGACATGGAGCGTATCATCATTCATAATCCGCCCCGAAGCATAGAGAATATCTCTCGTAGGGCGAGTATCAGGCAGCGGCTTGATGCGGATGGAACGGGACTGTATAAGCGCAAAAGAAGATGGCTGATAAAGCAAAGCCACATCTATGCCTCGTTCATCAGGCGAATCGGTCATCACATAATCATAATTCACACCGCGAAGAGCTGAACGCCGGGTTAAATCAAACAGCACACTATCGTTCTCCACTTCGCAAAGCGCCACAAAATCGGGAACATGCCAGGACTTCTCCGAGGGTCTTGAAGGATTATCTGGGGAGGCGGTACCAACAAGCGACAAATCTTCATAACCCAAAGCTACTATAGTCTTGGAAAGGTTTGCCAGCTTGCGCCAATAGCGATAAGGCGTCCACTTGTAACTGCTCTGTGGCAGGAATTCATAGTCATTCTTCAGCGAATCATGCTTCGTATCGAAGAGGTTTTCGCAGTTCAACTCCACAAAAGTGAGGAAACTTGATAAGATGAGAGTGAAAAACATAACATTTTATTTTGTATTGTCAACGATTTGATGTATCTTTGCAGTCGGTTTACAATGGTCCTATAGTTTAACGGATAGAACGGAGGTTTCCTAAACCTTTGATCCGAGTTCGATTCTCGGTGGGACCACGTACTTTCCTTATCATTCCAGAGATGATAAAACAATAAAGGTCGCTCCTGACAATCAGGAAGCGACCTTTATTATTTTTATATTCTTTCCAGTATCTTTCTCTATCCGACATACATCGGACAGAGAAAGAATGAAGAGTTTCTGATTACTTAACTTCTGCAACCTCCTCAGCTGGCTCTTCCTTAATCTTACGACCAAGAACGATGTAAGCCATTGGAGATGCAATGAAGATAGATGACAATGTACCAAATACAACACCCAGGATCATTGCGAATGAGAAGCTGCGGATGCTGTCACCACCGAGGATGAAGATACAGAGCAACACGAGCAATGTAGATGTAGATGTATTGATGGTACGAGCCAATGTCTCATTGATAGATGCATTGAAGAGCTGCTGACGGTCGCCCTTTGGATGCAACTTCAAGTTCTCACGGATACGGTCGAATACTACCACCTTATCGTTGATAGAGTAACCTACCACGGTCAGGATAGCACCGATGAAGGTCTGGTCGATCTCCAATGAGAATGGAACGAGACCCCACAGAAGTGAGTAGAAACCGATTACTGTCAAGGCATCAAATGCCAAAGCTACAGTAGAACCTACAGAGAAGGCCACGTTGCGGAAACGTATCAGGATGTAGAGGAAGATAGCAATCAATGCGAAGAGCACACTATAGATAGCACCCATAGTGATATCCTTAGCTACAGAAGGACCTACCTTTGTACTACTGATGATAGAACCACCCTGACGAACATCTGGGTTCTTGAATGCCTCAACACTCTTCTGAGATACCAGGTTAGCCTTCTTCAAGGCATTGTAAAGGATAGTCTCAGCCTCATCGTCAACAGTTGGACTGTTGCTCTCAATCATATAGTTGGTAGATACACGGATAGTCTTACCGTCTGTACCGATAGCGATAGCACCAGTAGTTGCCTTGGTGCCGTCTGCATTGACGAAAGCATCGCTAAGAACAGTACGGATCTGCTCAGGCTCTACAGGATTCTCGAACTGTACTACATAGTTACGACCACCAGTGAAGTCGATACTCTTGCTCAAGCCACGAACAAAGAAGCTACCGATGAATACCACAGCTGCTACGATGGCAACGGTGAAGGTAGTCTTGTACATAGACATGAACTTATACTTCTTGCCCTGCATCAGGTTGTGAGAAACTGGAGTATCAAACTTGCAGTGCATCCACTTATCGTGGTTCAACTTATAATCGTAAACCAGACGAGTCAGGAACACAGCAGTGAAGAATGAAACTACGATACCGATGATCCATGTAGTAGCGAAACCACGGATAGGACCTGTACCGGTAGTCAACAGGATAACACCAGTAATCAAAGATGTCAAGTTAGAGTCGAAGATAGCAGAGAAAGCGTTGCCATAACCGGCAGCTACAGCCTGTTTCATACCCTTACCGGAGCGGAGCTCCTCCTTGATACGTTCATATATAAGCACGTTGGCATCCACGGCAGTACCCAGAGACAAGACCATACCGGCAAGACCCGGCAATGTCAGGGCAGCCTGGAATGACGTCAGAATACCGAGTGTGAAGAATACATTGACGAGCAATGCCAGGTTAGCCATCATACCAGGAATGACGTTGTACATCATCACCATGTAAACCATCAGGAGTACGAAAGCAACAACGAATGAGATGATACCCATCTGGATAGACTGTGCACCGAGAGTAGGACCTACAACCTCCTCCTGAACGATACGTGCAGGAGCTGGCATACGACCAGACTTCAATGTGTTAGCCAAGTCCTTGGTATCCTCGATAGTGAAGTTACCGGAAATCTGAGAGCTACCACCATCAATCTCGCCGTTTACGCGAGGAGCAGAGTAAACTACGCCATCCAAAACGATAGCAATAGCCTTACCTACGTTAGCCTTGGTCATCTGAGCCCACTTACGTGCGCCCTCAGTATTCATCTTCATGCTAACAACAGGTGAACCCATCTGGTCGAACTCGTCCTTAGCATCGGTAATTACATCACCCTCCAAAGGAGCACGACCTGTAGTGGTAGTCACCTTCAAGGCGTGAAGCTCGAAGATATTCTTAACCTTCAGGTTATCAGCTGGCTTAGCACTCCAAAGCAGACGCAAGTCTGATGGCAAAACGCGCTTAGCCACAGCAGAGTAGATAATCTTGTTGATGGCAGCAGTATCGCGAACACTAGCATAACCAACAGTACTCAAACCACCACCGAGCTGCAAACGAGCCAACAATGGGTGAGCCTTGATAGCAGCAGCATTCTGAGCATCCTCGCCTACCTTGCTTGCAGCATCGTCCTTCTTCTTGATAGAGAACTTAGCCTCAGCCTTCTTAGGCTCAGCCTTAGCAACTACCTTCTTAGCTGCTGCAGAATCTGCTGCAACTGTATCGTTCTTCTCCTCACCATTATCACCATTTGCGATACGGGTATCAAGCTGCTGGAGATAAGGAGCGATTTCCTCTGAGTTGTATGTCTCCCAGAACTCAAGGTTAGCACTACCCTGAAGCATCTTACGCATACGCTCTGGCTGGCTGATACCAGGCATTTCTACCATGATACGGCCCTGCTGACCTTCCAACTTCTGGATGTTAGGCTGAACAACACCGAACTTATCGATACGGGTGCGGACAACGTTGAAAGAGTTGTCGATAGCATCCTGTACAGAAGCGCGGATAGCCTTCTCTACCTCTGCATCGCTGCTCTGAGGAGAAACCTTGCCCTGCAACTGCTGGGTAGCAAATACCTCTGCGAGTTTATGACCAGGTGCGCTCTTGTGATAAGCGTTAATGAAAAGTGACACGAAGTCACCACCGTTAGCTTCTTCCTGAGCTCTGGCTTCCTTCATGGCATTGGTAAAACCAGCGTCGGTCTTGTGATCGGCAAGGTTTTCAATTACATCAGGTACAGAAATCTCAAGAATTACATTCATACCGCCCTTCAGGTCAAGTCCAAGACCAATCTGGGTCTCCAAGCAGTTCTGGTAAGAATAAACACCCAGGTACTTTACAGAATCCTTATAATCCTGCTGAGCAATAGGGTCTTTGATCTTTGCAGCCTCGCTGTCATAGTAACGTGTGGCAAACGAGAATGACAAATAGAAGATACTTGCGAGTGTCAGTAAGACGGCTACACAAATTACAATTCCTTTGTTTTGCATTTCTATTTATTGTTATTAATTATTTGTTTCTTTTCAATTGCTTTTAGGGATTCTTTCAAAAACCTCCATAAAGTTGTGCAAAAATAAGCATTTTTTTTCTTATATAAGAATAATTTGCTCTATTTTTGCTTTTTAGGGCGCATTTTTAGCTTACAAATGATAGGATAGTGGTCTGAAACGGCGATTTTATCATCAACTTTACATTCATAAGGCTCCCAATCGTCTGAACACATGATATTGTCAATGCGAACAAAAAAGCCTCCATGATGATAGCTGATACCCGGTCCGTTACCACTTGCAATGTAGCAATCCGTCAAATCTTTAGCTATCGTTCGATGAGCATAAGAGATAGGACCATCATTAAAGTCACCGCACAAAATAATACTCTGTTCTTTATGCTGCTGAATGTATTTTGCTACAGCCTCAGCCTCCGGAGCCCGTTTCTTTGTTGCCTCGGCAAGTTTTACAACGAGCAGCTTGGACGTTTCTTCTGCAGTATCAACCTGCAATTTTCCGATAACCAGATTCTTGAACTGGCGTCTGTCCTCTAAACTTAAGCCGGTAGTTTCCAAATGATTATTGATGAGAAGGACCTCTCTATCTTTCACTTTCAGACGATACGCTACACTCATATTTCCTTTCGATTCATAAGGAATTCGCTCTTTTGAAAGAATGGGGTATTTACTGAGCAACATAAGACAGTTTCCGCCATTCACGTGCATCGTTGTATCCTGATAAGCATACATGGGCTTGAGCATACTATCTATCTGTTCAATATTCCGGGAAGTAGGACATGCTTCCTGCAGACAAACAATATCAGCATCCTGCTCCTGCAGATAAGCAATACAGATATTAGTTCCTTCGGCATCCTCTGTCTGTGCACCAAAATTCCAGGTATTATATGATAGAACTTTGATACAACCTTTTGGAGTTTCGCCAGAAAAGTTGATTGGCATATACTTGCGGACAGGAACAAAACAGATCAAGAAGCCTAAGAATGGAATAATGGCATACTTAGACCGGAAGAGCAACCAGAAAAGCAAAAAGCCTAAGTTAACTATAAGAAAAACCGGGAAAAGTAAGCCAAGATTAGCCAATGCGGCGAACTTTTCTGGCTGAAAGAAGTCAGAAAAGCCCACCAGCAACATGATGATGATAGTTGCCACATTAGCACCAGCTACCATCTTATATGTAAATTCCTTAAATCCTTTAAACATAGTTTCCTACTTATTACTCTGATCAAAGAGCATCTGCTTTTCACTCTGAGTCAAGCTATCATAACCGCTTTTCCTTATCTTATCCAAGATCCTATCTATCTCTTCCTGAGATACGACCTTTTCATTGGTCTTACATTCAGCATCCTGTTCATAAGTCGGATTATAAGATTCATTCTTGGTATAAGTAAAATGCGTTCTACCTGCCCGACGCTTTCCGCCGAACATACCTTTCAACTTATCGAATGCATCAGCAGAATTAGACTGATAGTAACCATTACCAATCTGCTTACGCCAATAACGGATCAGGAAGAATCCAAAGACCATACCTCCCAAATGGGCAATATGAGCCACACCGTCATCAGAGAGAGAGAATGTTGAAACCAATTCTATGACAGCATAGCCTATCACGAAGAATTTAGCTTTAATAGGAACTGGCAACGGGAAAATGAAGAGACGCTCGTTTGGATAAATCATACCAAAGGCAAGCAATATGGCATAAATAGCTCCTGAAGCACCCACGGTAGTCCACAGGTTCAGATATTGCTCCATTGTTATTCTGGCTCCATTAACACTAACATAATCATAAGCTGCCATATCCTTTGCCACATAGGTAATATACTGTGCAGCTTCCTGGAACAAACCTGCTCCCACTCCACACACTATGTAATAAAAAAGGAATTTCTTTGGTCCCCAAACTCTTTCAACCACACAGCCAAACATCCATAAGGCAAACATATTAAAGAGAATATGCTGGAAACCACCATGCATAAACATGTAGGTAACTAACTGATAAATATGGAAATCGGATGCCAGGAAGAAATGAAGCCCAAACATATCTGTCAGGCCAGAACCGCCACCCATACTCTTGTCCATCAGCATGCATGCCAGGAATGCTACTACATTCACTATCAGCAAATTCTTTGTTACAATTGGAATATTGCGCATAACTTTATTTCTATAAACAGTTTAATAATCTGAATAATATTTGTATTTTGGCGACAAAATTACGAAAAATATCCGTGAAAACACCAAAAAATAGACTTATTACACTTAAATTTCAATAATTTCAGCACTTTTCTGCTTTTTTTATTTGAACTTTCACAAGAAAAAGCTATATTTGTAAACGAATTCAACTAAGAAACAACAATATTATTCATTTAATAACGAAAAATTATGAACAAGACAGAATTGATTGACAAGATTGCAGCAGGTGCTGAGATTACAAAGGCACAGGCTAAGGCCGCTCTTGAAGCTACAACAAACGCATTGAAGGAAGCCCTCATTGCAGGTGACAAGATCCAGTTGGTAGGTTTCGGTACATTCAGCATTAACGAGCGTCCTGCTCGTGAGGGTATCAATCCAGCTACTAAGGAGAAGATCCAGATTGCAGCTAAAAAGGTTGCTAAGTTCAAGGCTGGTGCTGAGCTTGCAGATGCAATCAACAAATAATTGTAAAGATTATTTTAATTATAAATATAGGGCAGTCCTTTATGGCTGCCCTATATTTTTTTATTCTATTCAAGTTTATTCAAACTTAAATCTTCATGTTTGATCCTTTATTTTGGCTGTTTTCCGATATATGCCAAGATACCACCATCTACGTAGAGAATGTGACCATTCACTGCATTAGAAGCATCTGAAGCCAAGAAAACTGCAGGACCTGCCAACTCTTCTGGTTCCAACCAGCGACCAGCAGGAGTCTTTGCACAAATGAAGCTGTCGAATGGATGACGGCTACCATCAGCCTGACGCTCACGGAGAGGTGCTGTCTGAGGAGTTGCGATGTAACCAGGGCCCAAGCCATTGCACTGGATGTTGTACTCACCATACTCTGAGCAGATGTTACGCGTCAACATCTTCAAGCCACCCTTGGCAGCTGCGTATGCAGAAACAGTCTCACGACCCAGCTCGCTCATCATAGAGCAGATGTTGATAATCTTACCATGACCCTTCTTGATCATACCAGGGATAACTGCCTTTGATACGATGAAAGGTGCTGTGAGGTCAATGTCAATAACCTGCTTGAAGTCATCTACAGACATCTCTGTCATAGGAATACGCTTGATAATACCTGCGTTGTTTACCAAAATATCAATAACACCAAGTTCCTTCTCGATGTCAGCTACCATGTTTTTCACCTGTTCCTCATCTGTTACATCACAGATATAACCCTTTGCCTCAATACCCTTTGCTTTGTAATCTGCAAGAGCCTGATCCATGTGGTGCTGGCTACGGCAATTGAAAGCAATCTTAGCACCAGCTTTGGCATAAGCCTCAGCAATAGCGAAACCGATACCATAAGCGGCACCTGTAACGAGGGCTACTTTACCCTCTAATGAGAATAGTTTATTAAAGTCCATAATTTTATTTTTTATAAATTGTTTGATTTGTTACGAGGGCAAAGATACAAAATAATTTTGAATATCACCCTAAATCAATACGAAAGATGCACCCTTTTTACTTATTTTCTCATTTTATTGACTACTTTTCATAAAATTGACCTATCATAGATGCAAAGAGCTTGTTGTATCCGAACTTTATTATAAACAAAATAACCCTTCAAATCCGCAAAGACTTGAAGGGTTATTTATGACTTGTTGTCCCAGGCGGATTCGAACCACCACTGACAGAACCAAAAACTGTAGTGCTACCATTACACCATAGGACAAGCAAATCGGATGCAAAGGTAGTGGATTTTTTCTCCACTACCAAATATTTTCAATACTTTTAACGATTACTTAACGGTAATCAAGAAGTAGTTCTTCTTACCTTTCTGAACCAAAAGATACTTGCCGTCAATCAGGTCATCAGCAGTTACAACCTGGTCGAAAGCAGCGAGTTTCTCCTTGTTGAGTGAAACGCCACCACCCTTAACGAGCTTACGCATCTCGCTCTTGCTTGGGAAAATCTGCATACCTTCCTGGTTGAAGAGGTCAACAGCTGTACCACCGAGCAAGTTCTTGTCGAGGTCGTAGTGAGGTACATTGGCAAATACATCGTTCAATGTAGCCTCATCGAGCTGTGCCAAGTTCTCCTTGGTAGCCTTACCGAAGAGGATGTTGCTGGCAGCGATAGCCATATCCAAATCCTCCTGAGAATGAACCATTATGGTAACCTCCTCAGCCAAACGCTTCTGGAGTACACGGCGACCTGGATCCTGCTTGTGCTCCTCTACGAGGGCATCGATAGTCTCCTTGTCAAGGTCGGTGAAGATCTTGATATACTTCTCGGCATCATCATCGCTTACGTTCAACCAGAACTGGTAGAAAGCATAAGGAGTTGTGCGGTTGCGATCCAACCAGATGTTACCGCTCTCAGTCTTACCGAACTTCTTGCCGTCTGCCTTGGTAATCAAAGGACAAGTGAGGCAGAAGCACTCTGCATCGTTACCCAAAGTACGGTGAATCAACTCAGTACCGGTAGTCATGTTACCCCACTGGTCATTACCACCCAACTGGAGGCGGACGCCATACTTCTCATACTGATAGAGGAAGTCGTAGCCCTGGAGCAACTGATAGGTGAACTCTGTGAAAGACAAGCCGTCACGAGCCTCACCGTTCAAGCGCTTCTGCACGCTATCCTTAGCCATCATATAGTTAACTGTGATGTGCTTACCTACCACGCGCGCAAAGTCGAGGAAGGTGAAGTCCTTCATCCAGTCGTAGTTGTTAACCAACTCAGCCTTGTTAGGCTCATTGCCATCGAAGTCGAGGAACTTAGATACCTGCTTCTTGATAGCTTCCTGGTTATGATAGAGAGTCTCTGAATCGAGAAGATTGCGCTCCTGGCTCTTGCCAGAAGGGTCGCCAATCATACCCGTGGCACCGCCGACGAGGAGATAAGGCTTATGGCCACAACGCTGCAAGTGGCGCAACATCATGATACCACAAAGGTGACCGATGTGCAGAGAGTCTGCAGTAGGGTCGGTTCCGAGATAGGCAGACACCATGTGGGTGTTGAGATATTCCTCAGTACCTGGCATTATCTGCGCCAGCATACCACGCCATTTCAATTCTTCAACAAAATTTTTTGCCATAGAATATGATTTTTTATTATATTATATAATATGTATAAGGGGCCCAACAATACAGTCGGAAACTTACGGTACGGGATCATAACCCGAACCACCCCAAGGATTGCATCTTAAGATGCGCCAAACAGCCAAAGCCAGTCCCTTAAAGGGACCATGCTTCAGGATGGCTTGTCTCGCATACTCTGAGCAAGTGGGCTGAAAGCGACAGGAAGGTGGCGTATAAGGAGTAATACACTTCTGATAAAACAATATCGGCAGTATAAGAATCCATACCAACACCTTTCTCATGCCATGTGCTATCATAAAGAGAATCTTCATCATAAACTGCTCTCTTTCATGCCTGTTTCAGATTGCATCTCCTTGATATTATCAACCAATCTATCCAAAAGTTTAGTCATTTTGGTTGAAACCAGCTTTGAAGGCTGCAATTGTTCTGTTTGCCAAACAAAAGCCACAAGCAATTGTTTTCCAACATAATTCTGCATACAAGTCTCCAGCTCTTGTTTTTGATAACGAAAAGCTTCACGTATCTGTCGCTTTACCCGATTGCGTTTTACTGCGTGCTTAAAATAACGCTTTGATACACTGATAAGGACTTGAACAGAAGGGGCTTGCTCATCTTTCTTGTCAACAAGAAGAAACACCATTCTCATAGGCCATGCCGTCATTGCTTTAGCACCACCTCCAAAGAGCTGTTCTATAAGTGTCAGTTTACATAGATGCTCTTTCTTTCCGAATGTTTTATTTCTGTCTGTTGACATATCTATTCTATTAAATATTTCCTATTTATTATGACGTTTCAGATAATCTGCCAAGGCACCTGTCATAGATGGAAAAGCTTTATTAGGAGCCTCCAGATCGAGGCGTAAGCCCTCATCTTCAACCGTTTTTGCTGTAGCTGGACCAAAAGCGCCAACAGCGATATTCCCTTGTTCAAAATTAGGGAAATTCTTCTTCAGAGCCTTTACACCTGTTGGGCTAAAGAAAAGCATCATATCATAATCGAAGTTCTTGATTTCCTCTTCTGAGAAATCATTGCTTACAGTACGATACATTACACATTCTGTATGATTGAGTTTTTTCTCATCAAGCAAGTTGGCAATATCATCATTATGAACACTGCTTAATGGTACCAGATATTTCTCGGTTTTATGGCGAGCCATCTGTCCCATCAACCCATCAATTTTACCTGTATCACCAAAGAACACCTTACGCTTGCGATACTGAACATACTTTTGGATGTAGAGAGCGATAGTCTCTATCACACAGAAATATTTCATATCTTCAGGAATTGTGATACGCATCTCCTTAGCTAATTTAAAGTAGTTGTCTACTGCATGACGAGATGTAAATACGACAGCAGTATAGTCAAGCAAATTTATTTTCTGCTGACGGAATTCTTTAGAAGAGAGCCCCTCTACCTTAAAGAATGGACGGAACACGCATTCTACTCCATATTGAGCCTGGATATCGAAGTAAGGAGACTTCTCACTTGCAGGTTTTGGCTGAGAAACTAAAATTTTCTTTATCATTTTGTCTTAAAAGTTTATTTTCAAATAATGACTGATTAACACAAGTCCACCCCAAAGAGCGAACAAGGGTATCACTTCAAGGGCACAAAAGTACAAAAATATTTGCAGAAACACGCCATTTCTTCTAAAAAAGATAATGTAAGCCTTCAAAAAAGCCAACAATTTAACTAATCCAAGGATAGTCAACGTGTATATCACTGCAATTTGCAATGGGAAATCGAAATACGACAAAAGCATCACCATTGGGAACAAGGCCACTCCTTGACATGATATAAGGAACAAGTATGCCTTGAGCCATTGTACATTTTTTTTCTTTTCAAAGAATACCCAACCAGAAATCACATAGAGGAACGCCTTCAACAAGAAATAGCCCCCCATACAACCAGCATATATACTGATTACCTGATATTGGTCTACGATAAACGTATCGCTGATAGATGCTTTCGAATAAATGAAATACCCGATTGCCAACAAAAGACAGGTCTGCAACACGAAGAAGAACTGGTATCTTACTTCAGAACTGGTCTCCGTCACCTCTGTTGTACCGATGCGTGGAGTACGGAAGAAGGTTTTTGCCTGGCGTATAACAAAATGCTTAGATTTAGAGAATGCTATACAAGCCAAGAGAAAACAGACCAACAGCAATGAAGTAATAAAGCTATCACCAGCTACCGTATAGGGAACAGGATCACCTGCCACCCCTAAGCGTCCACCCTTTAATTCCGGATGAAACAGAGAATCTTTTGAAAAGAATGACTCACGATAATATTGTGGCAAACTTACATCCCTAAAACTCTTACCTGCCTTATGTCCTGGCAAGTGTAATGTATCCGGCATCTCGCTCCAATGAATCTCACTGGGCTTGATATGTGCCCTAATCATGGAGTCCTGCTGAGCTGGCGTTGCATTCTTAGGCAGCCAGCTCAACACCTCTTTGGGTGTGAGCTGGCTGCTATGTTGCCTGAGCACTTGCTGTTGCGATTCAGTCTCAAGTGCGGCATCTGTCTGTATCGAATCTGCCTGTTGCACCATTCCTTAAAGTCCGAAAACTTTCTTGATTTCGTCTACCTTATCTAATTTTTCCCATGTAAAGAGTTCTACCTTCACAGTTTTAGCCTCATGATATCGGCTGGTGAAGGTTTTCTCTACTATCTCATTCTTACGTCCCATGTGTCCATATGCCGCAGTTTCCTGGAACATTGGCTGGCGCAACTTCAACTGGCGCTCGATTGCTTTAGGACGAAGATCAAACATTTCTGCAATTTTCTTTGCAATCTCGCCGTCAGTCATATTCACATGGCTTCTGCCGTAAGTATTTACATAGATACTAACCGGTTCTGCCACGCCGATAGCATAACTTACCTGAACCAACATTTCATCTGCAACGCCGGCAGCAACCATATTCTTTGCAATATAACGGGCAGCATAAGCAGCCGAACGGTCAACCTTACTGCTATCCTTACCTGAGAAGGCACCACCACCATGAGCACCCTTACCTCCATAAGTATCTACAATGATCTTACGACCGGTAAGACCTGTATCTCCATGAGGACCACCAATCACGAACTTACCTGTAGGGTTTACGAAGTACTTGATGTCATCATTGAAGAGAGCCAACACCTTATCACTCAGGTGAGTCTTTACTCTTGGAATCAGGATATTGATTACATCCTCACGAATCTTTGCCAGCATAGCATCATCATCGTCCTCACCATTTGCCTTCTTGATAAAATCATCATGCTGGGTAGAAACTACGATGGTAGCGATGCGCTGTGGAATATTATCGTCTGAGTATTCGATAGTTACCTGGCTCTTAGAGTCTGGACGGAGATAAGTCATCACCTTGCCCTCCTTGCGGATATCTGCAAGTACACGCATGATGAGCTGAGCCAAGTCAAGTGATACCGGCATATAATTTTCGGTTTCCGTTGTAGCATAACCGAACATCATACCCTGGTCGCCTGCACCCTGATTCTCATCCTCCTCACGACTTACACCGCGGTTAATATCATCGCTCTGTTCATGGATAGCAGTAAGCACACCACAAGAGTCGCCGTCAAACTGATATTCGCTCTTGGTATAACCGATTTTCTTGATAGTCTTGCGGGCAATGTTCTGCAAATCAACATAAACGTTAGAGCGAACCTCACCCATGATTACTACCTGACCAGTAGTACAAAAGGTTTCGATGGCGCAATGAGCGTGGTCATCGTAAGCCAAAAACTGGTCAAGCAATGCATCTGAAATCTGATCAGCCACTTTATCTGGATGTCCTTCAGAAACTGATTCTGATGAAAACAAATATGCCATATTTTCTTACTTTATTTCTATTAATTATTGATATTCATTATTTTGCGGCTGCAAAGTTACTCATATTTTTTCAGATTTTGTCATATTCCTATATAAAAAACGTCAATTCCTTGTGCTTTATCTGTTATTCGGGCATCTTTTGTCTGTTTTATCAGAATCAAGCACTTGGTTTTCTTCACTATATTTGATATTTCGAGGATGATGTTCCAAGATAGCTCTGCGCAAATCTGAAGTTTCAAGATGAGTATAAATCTCTGTGGTTCCAATATCTTCATGCCCCAGCAAGGCCTGAATTACCCTCAGATCGGCTCCACCTTTCAACAAGGCTGTAGCAAAACTATGGCGTAAAGTATGAGGAGAAATGGTTTTCTTGATTCCTGCATCATAAGCCGCATTTTTTATCATGATAAGTATCATATTGCGTGTGAGATGAGCACCTCTACGATTCAAGAAGACATAGTCTTCCTCACCTGGCTTGATTGTCATCAGATTCCGGTCTATATACCAAAGATTGATTTCTTTCAGAGCCTTACCAGAAATAGGAACGATGCGTTCCTTGTTACCTTTACCTATGACCCTAATAAACTTTTCTTCTTCAAACACATCGCTTTTCTTTAGATTCACAAGTTCCGAAACGCGAAGGCCACAGGAGAACAGGGTTTCTATAATCGCCTTATTACGCTGTCCCTCCCATTTTTCCAAATCGATAGCCGCTTCAAGCATGTCAACCTCTTCTACAGATAAATACTCCGGCAAATGCTTTCCTATTTGGGGAGAAACCAGTAATTCGGTCGGATCGTCTTTTATATAATCATCAAGCACCAGATACCGGTAGAATGAACGGATTCCGCTCAAAATCCGAGCTTGTGAACGAGCAGAAACACCACGATCATGCAAACTTGCAGAAAAATTCTCCAAGTCTTCCAATTTCATTTCCGTCAGCACCAAATTGTTCTTATCAGCATACTCCAAGAGAAAATTCAAGTCATGGTAATAGGCATCCAACGTATTTTTGGAGAAATTACGCCCCAACTTGAGGTATCTCATATAGTTCTTTATAATTTCATTCCTCATTTTTTGTCAGTTTCCTTAATTTATTGTATCTTTGCATCGTCTTTGCATAAGACAGGAGAGTACAAAAGATCTCAGCCGCAAAGATACGAAAAAAATATGGATTACGATTAAAAATCAAGTAAATATGAAGATACAAATTATTAATGGTCCAAACTTGAACCTTCTTGGTGTAAGAGAACCGGGTATTTATGGTAGCAATTCTTTCGAGAGTTATCTGCCTAAGCTGAAAGCGAAATTCCCTGATATTGAGATAGAGCACTTTCAGAGCAACATTGAAGGCGAATTAATCAACAAGCTGCAGGAAGTAGGTTTTTCCTATGATGGTGTAGTACTCAATGCTGGCGCCTATACTCATACCAGCATCGCCTTGCAGGATTGTATTCGCAGTTTGAAATGCCCTTGCGTTGAAGTACACATCTCTAATGTGCATAAACGTGAAGAGTTCCGCCATCATTCATATATTTCCTGTGCTTGCCTGGGCGTAATCTGCGGTTTCGGTCTGGCTTCCTACGAACTTGCCATTTCAGGAATCTTAGCACAGAAAGAAACAGAAGAGTAAGATTTCCGTTACTCTAAATCCATCAGATTATGACAGAGACTGAACTCATAGACAAATATATCTGCCAGCATATAGAGCCAGAAGGCGATTATCTGTATCGTCTTTACCGCGCCACCAATATACATACTATCCATGGACGTATGGCTAGCGGCCATATTCAGGGCAGACTTCTCAAGATGCTTGTAGAGATGATTCGCCCGAAGAATATTCTGGAAGTAGGCACATTTAGTGGCTATAGTGCTATCTGCCTGGCCCAGGGATTGCAGGAAGGTGGAAAACTCTACACTTTCGAAATCAATGATGAGATGGAAGATTTTACCCGTCCCTGGATAGAAGGTTCGAATGTTGCCGACAAGATTGACTTCCGCATCGGTGATGCCAACATAGAAGCGCCCCAACTAGGCGTAAAATTCGATATGGCTTTTGTTGATGGCGATAAGCGTACCTATATAGAAACGTATGAAATGGTTATGAGCATCCTGAACCCTGGAGGCTACATCCTTGCAGACAATACTCTTTGGGATGGTCACGTCATCGATCCTGCCTACGACCGAGACCACCAGACTCAAGGCATTCGGGCTTTCAATGATTTAATAGCAAAAGATCCTAGGGTAGAGGTTGTTATCTTGCCACTACGCGATGGTCTTACACTCATCAGGAAAAAATAAAAAATCAATTAGAACAAGAAATGGCATGAATCCCCCATGAAAGATTCATGCCATTTCTTTTAGTATATGCACCCAAGTATAAGAAATTCTGTAGATTTTAACTCAACAGCCTTTTACTCAGCGCTCTTACAGGATACCATACAGCAAGCCAACCTACAGCAATTACAGTAACGAAGATAATGGCAACATCTGAGTAATGGACACTTACCGGATACGCATCAACAATAAAGGAGCCTTCAGAATCTCCCAGACGTACAAATCCATATTGCTGCTGCAAAAAGCAGAGGAGCAAGCCCAATCCAATACCGATAACAGCACCTATCACAGCTATCATTCTACCTTCAAAAAGAAATACTCTGGTAATCTGCTTATCGTTAGCTCCAAGATTACGAAGAGTCACTACATCATTTTTCTTATCAATAATAAGCATAGAAAGCGACCCGATGATATTGAAACATGCAACAACTAAGATAAAGGTCAGGAAGATATAAGCAATCATCTTCTCTATCGACATAATTTTAAAGGTATCTTCCTGTTGTTCAAATCTGTCAAGCACTTTATATTTATTACCGGCTATCTGCTGCATCTCAGCCTTTACTGCATCCAGATTGCTACCCGGTTTCAAGCGTAATTCCAAATCAGAGAGCATACCTTGCTGACCAAAGAGATTACGGGCAAATGAAATAGAAGTGATGATGTAGTTTTTATCATACTTAGCCTGTTTGACGGCAAAAAGTACGCCAGGAGAGTTGAGCGAGTCAACAACAAAGCCATCACCAGGGTTAGTCATATCCAGCTGTCCTTCCTTTTTAGGAGCATAGATTTTCAGGAAACCATCCCATTGTGCTCCTATGCCTAAATTCTGGGCGAGACGGATACCTACTGTTCCATATTCCAGATTGGCAGCATGCAAGGAGAAAGAGCCATCACCATATAAAATATCTGTAATATGAGAAAGTTCTGCAAAATTATCATCTACACCCTTGATTTTCACCATAGCCTGATGATCATTATAGATTGCAAGAGCTTGATCTTCTACGGTTTCTGTCGCAACATCCACCTGCGGCAAAAGACGAATCTTAGTAAGAATAGGATCATCTGCAGGTGCAGTTTTTCCCTCAACAGGCACAACCTTGAGTTGTGGGTCAAAACTCGTAAAGAGTGAAGCTACCAGGTCATGGAAGCCGTTAAAAACACTCAGAACGATGACCAGAGCCATCGTAGCAACCGCCACTCCTATTACAGAAATAGAACTGATGACGTTGATGACGTGCGTACTCTTCTTTGAGAAAAGATACCTGCGAGCTATAAAGAATGGGAAATTCATAATTCTATCTTACCTTATTTATATAACAGTATAGGGAGTCAAGAATTGCCGTCTTAACTCCCTTGTCTTTTTACTTCCTTACTCTTTTACTTTTTCAAGAGTTCATCAATGTGCTCCAAATAATCGAGACTATCATCAAGGAAGAAACGGAGTTCTGGAATAATACGTAACTGGTTTCTCACTTTTTTACCCAAGTCGAAACGGATCGTCTTCTCATTTGCATTGATATTCTTCAAAATCTCCTCTCCTTTTTCAGAAGGGAACACACTCAAGTAAGCAGTACAGATACTGAGATCTGGACTTACTCTAACCTTAGTAACACTTACCATCACACCATGCATCATGCGGGTTTGTGACTGGAAGATAAGACTCAACTCCTTCTGGAGAAGTCTTGATATACGGTTTTGTCTTGTTTCTTGCATAACTATTAACTATAAATTATTAACTATAATACTATTCAAGATCTACATGTGTAACCTCCACCTGTTCATGAAGGAAAATCTGTGCAGATTCCTTGAATTTATCCTCACTCTCTGTTGTGAGATATCGGCAAGAGCCTGTTTTGGTTATCATCTGTTCCATCTGCGGATGGCGCTTCAGATAATCTTTCAGACTGTTTGCTACATATTGTCCTTGCGGAACCACTCTTACGCCATCAGGAAGATTCTTCACAATGCTGCTCATAAGAAGCGGATAATGCGTGCAACCCAAAATAATGGTATCAATATCAGCGTCCTTCAGCATCAGCTGGTCGATGCGTTTCTTAACGAAATAATCAGCTCCCGGACTATCTGCTTCATTGGCTTCCACGATGGCAGCCCAAAGCGGACAAGCCACGCCACTCACCTGAATCTCTGGCCAAAGTTTCGAAATTTCCATATTATAACTTTGGCTTTTAATAGTACCTTCTGTAGCCAGAAGTCCCACGTGATTACTCTTGGTAATAGTACCAATTACTTCGGCAGTAGGGCGGATAATACCCAGAACTCTTCTGGTGGGATCCAACTCAGGAATATCGCGCTGCTGCAAAGAACGTAGTGCCTTAGCCGAAGCCGTATTACATCCCAGGATAACGAGATGACACCCCATAGAGAAAAGTTTAAGCACAGCCTGGCGTGTGAACTTATAAACCACCTCAAACGAACGCGAGCCATAAGGAGCACGAGCGTTATCACCCAAGTACATATAATCATACTGAGGCATCGTCTGGCGCAACCCATGCAGGATGGTCAGTCCGCCATAACCAGAATCAAAGACACCGATTGGTCCGGGATTAGAAGGCAACATCATTTCAAAGTCTCCTCCAGCAAAGCTGTAATATTCTCCCCCATCTCTTCGTTGAGATAAGGAGCTGCATTATTGTCTGTATTGATGATAAAGGCAAAGCCTTTCAGCTTGCCAATCTTTTTAGCTTCCTCGTTTATTTTTGCTTTGAGCGGAGCATAAGCATCATTCTCTGCTTGCTGCAACAGGCGGGTAGCCTCAGCCTTGAAGGCAATATTTTTCTCCATCAATTCACGCAATTCAGCCTGACGTTTCTCCAGAATTGTCTTGGCATAAGTGCGCTGTCCATCAAGAAATTCCTCATACTTAGCATTAAACTCAGTTTCTACACGTTTCGTTTCTGCATCGTATTTCTCACGGAGTTCATCCATATTATGCTTGGCTATAGCGTAACCAGGCATAGTATGAAAAACCTTATCAAAACTAAAGTAGCCAAAATGCAAAGGAGCAGATACAGCAATCTGTTGTTGCTGAACCTTTGCTGCAGGCGTTGTATGCTGGGCTGAAACAGTCAAAGAGATGAAAGCAAAAGCCAGAAATAAGAGATTCTTTTTCATGATGAGTGATACCGTTTATGATGAATACCTTATAAATACCTCGTTATTGAAAATGAGAAATAAGGGCAAGCACTTCTGCCTGCCCTCAATCTATATTCTTTTTATTTGCCTTGATTACTTAATCTTAGCCTGTACTTCCTTAGTAACGTCTACTACGTTAGTACCTGTATATACAGCTGCACCATCCTCGAAGATGAAGGTGTAGTTGCCAGCCTTGCCTACAGCCTCGATAGCTGTACGTACCTTTGCCACGATAGGCTGCATGAGTTCGCTGCTCTTCTTCTGCAACTCCTGCTGACCATCCTGGTAAGCCTGCTGAATTTTCTGCTGGAGAGTCTGCAACTCAGTTTCCTTCTGCTGCTTTGCTGTAGCGTTCATTGTGCTGGAACCCTTCTGATACTCGTCAGCCTTACGCTGGAACTCATCCTGCATAGACTTCAAGTCATTCTCCTTCTGCTTCTGGAGAGCTTCCATCTCGCCATTAGCCTTAGCTACATCTGGCAAAGACTGCATAATCTGCTGAGTATTTACTTTACCAAACTTCTGAGCCATCATAGTCATTGGTGCACAGAGCATCAACATTAAAATAAGCTTTTTCATTGTTCTATTCTTTTTAATTATTAATTTCTAAATGAAGTTTTCACGCCGCCAACCATTGGCACATGTACTTACCGGCTGCAAATATACAATTATTATTTGGAATAACCTAATTTTTGGAGCACTTCGTTGCTAATATCTATCTTAGGAGAGCCAAAGATGATGCCGCTGTTGCTAGCTCTATCGAGAACAAGCGAATATCCGCGCAGGTCTGAAATCTCTTTTACGGCTGTATAAATCTCTTCCTGAATAGGTCCCATCAATGCCTCACGCATCTTATAGAGGTCGCCTTCTGCACCAAAATATTTTTTCTTCAAATCGCTAGCCTCCTTCTCTTTCTGCATGATGGCATCCTGCTTAGCCTTCTTCTGCTCCTGGGAAAGGAACACTACCTCGTTCTGATAGTTCTTATACATGGTGCTTGCCTCTGTGTTAAGAGCTTCTACCTCAGCCTGCCATTTGCGGCTTACCTGATTCAGCTGCTCGTTGGCACGCTCATAAGCGGGTACATTCTTCAAGATGTACTCCATATCTATCAATGCATATTTCTGTGCATGTGCTGAGATGGCTGCTACAGCCATCATCAGCATCAATACTATTTTCTTCATAAAACCCATTTTTAGAATTCCTGACCTAAGATGAAGTGGAACTGGCTTCCACCCTTCTTATATGAGCTACCATTCCATACAGTATCGAAACCGTAAGCCCAGTCAATACCCATCAGACCAACCATAGGCAAGAAGATACGTACACCGACACCGGCACTACGTTTCATGCTGAATGGGTTGAACTTCTTGGTTTCATACCAGGCGTTACCAGCCTCTACGAAGGTCAAACCGTAAATGGTTGTGTTACCTAAGAGGAATGGATAGCGAAGCTCCAATGAGAAGCGGTCGTATGCATAAGCATAGTAACCGGTTGTAGGACTGTAAGATACAGAACCATTCTCATAACCGCGGAGTCCGATTGTTTCCTCACCATAATATGATGAGTATCCACTCATACCGTCACCACCCACATAGTAGGTCTCGAACGGACTCTTCTTGTACTTGTTATAAGAACCGAGCAAACCGAGTTCTACACGGGTCATCAATACGAAGCACTTCTGACCCTCTGTGAGTGCAGTATAAGTCTTTGCCTTGAACTTCCACTTATGGTATTCAATCCATCTGTACTTCTCCTGCTGCTCAGCAGAATAGGTTGGCGACTTAGAATCGTTGGCAAGATTCTTGTAGTCCTTGTTGTCGAACGCACTCCATGGTGGAGTAAGGTTGACACTTGCCTCAACCTCAGAACCACGACGTGGGAAGAGTTGGTTATCGGTTGATGTTCGGTTCAATGCGATGGTCAAGTTCAAGTTGTTCGCATTACCGTTGGTCATCAACATATAGCTCCAGTTCTTCATCATGTAGCGCTGGTAAGCCAACTGTACAGACAAGGTGAAGTAATCATCCGGCCAACGGAGGCGCTTACCCCAACCGAGGCTCACACCCACCATCTGGATGTACTTGTCTGGATCGTAATAATTCTCGTAGTTATTATAGTAACCCGTACCATAACCATACATGTAGCTCATGTAGTTGTTCATGTAGGCACTATTATAATAGTTGCTTGACACGTCTGTACTCTTGCTGTAGTATGCACCTACGCTGAACTGGATAGGGCGCTTGCCGCCAAACCAGTTGGTAGAGTAGCTTACGTTGTAGCTTTGGTAGTAGGTACCGTTGGTCTGTGCACCGATGCTCAGCACCTCACCGTCACCGATAGGCATGATACCACGATGCTCCTTGTTCTTGTTGAAGAGGTTTGCCATAGAGAAGTTGTTGAGCTTCAAGCCCACACGTCCGATGACACCCGTCTGACCCCAACCGAGCGAGAACTCAATCTGGTCGTTACTCTTCTGCTCCAGGTTCCAGTTTACATCAACCGTACCATCTTCAGGATTAGGCTTTACATCCGGGCTAACCTTCTCAGGATCAAAGTGTCCCATAGAAGCAAGTTCACGAGCCGAACGCATCAGAGCATCCTTAGAGAAAAGGTCGCCTGGCTTGGTACGAAGTTCACGACGCACTACGTTTTCGTAAAGACGGGTATTACCATTGATACGTACATGGCTCAGATAAGCCTGAGGTCCCTCTGTTACGCGCATCTCCAAATCGATAGAATCGCCATCAATATTGATTTCAGTCGGTTCGATACGAGAGAACACATAACCATTATTATAGTAGAGGTTAGAAACAGCGTCATCATCTTCATTCAGGCGCTTACCCAATATCTTCTGGTTATATACATCGCCCTTCTTCATACCGAGCAATGCTTCGAGATAAGCTGAAGAGTAAACGGTATTACCTGCCCAGGAGATATTACGGATATAGTATTTCTTACCTTCATCTACCTTGATGTAGATATTAACGTGCTTCTCATCGAAGTTGCTCACGCTATCTTCCAGAATCTGAGCATCACGGAAACCATACTCATTATATTTGTCGATGAGTTTCTGCTTATCTTCCTTCCAACGCTCAGGGGTAAACTTCTTCGACTTGAAGAAAGTAGCGAACTTACCAGCCTCGTGAGTCTTGGCAAAAGCACCCTTCGAGAAGAGTCCACCCTTAATCTTGCGGTCAGAAAGCTGTTCGTTTCCATCGATTGTTATCTGATGTACCTTGATTTTTTCTTTCTTGTCAACAACAACATCCAGGATTACCTGTCCCTTGTTGGCGACATCATCGCGCTGGTTAATCTGGATATCAGCGTTCTTGAAGCCCTTATCATCGAAATACTTCTTGGCAAGAATCTTGGCACGGTCGAGCATATTCGGAGTTACCTGAGTACCCTTTACCATACCCAACTTCTGCTCCATATCTTCACGCTCGCTCTTCTTCAAACCTACATAGTTGATATTAGAGATACGTGGACGAACCGCAAGATAGATATGGAGATAAAGCTTCTCACCTACGATAGAGTCGGCAGCGATAGCCACCTTCGAGAAGAGTCCATGTTTCCAGTAGCGCTTTACGGCATTGGTAATCTCGTCGCCAGGCACAGTAATCTCATCGCCCACACTGAGGCCTGAGATACCTGTGAGAACATAGTCTTCGTAACCCTCAACACCCGAAACATTGATACCACCAATCTTAAGGGTACGAGGTGTACCAGCATACGAGATGTCAGGGTTTACGATTTTATCTTGTGCCTGAATCTGCATGCATGCCATTACGCCGAACAGCAGGATGAAAATCTTTTTAAATCTATTCATTTATACCTTATTATATATAATATGATTTTTCTATGCTTGTATGAGGTTTGCCTATTTCTCCTCCTCTTCCACCTGTGCCTCGGTTTTTCCAAATCGACGTTGGCGGTTCTGATAACTTGCTATTGCCTTGTGCAGATCTTCTTCATTGAAGTCTGGCCAGAAGGTATCACAGAAATACAACTCTGAATAAGCTATCTGCCAAAGAAGATAGTTACTGATACGGAGTTCACCTCCTGTACGTATCAGAAGTTCAGGATCTGGCATGAAACTAGTCTCAAGATGCTTCTCGAAGTTCTCCTCTGTCAGTTTATCCTCTATCTGCTCATAGGTTGAACCAGACTCGAGCGCTTCTTTTACCATTTTCTTTGTAGCATTCAGGATTTCCCAACGTGAAGAATAGCTCAATGCCACTACCATAGTCATCGAATCGTTCTTCGCAGTATGGTCCATGGTCTCCTGTAGCTTGTCCTGCACCTGTTGTGGCAGGCGTTTCAAATCGCCTATCACACGGAAGCGGACATTATTCTTCATGAAGATTTCATCTTCGAGCGAAGTCAGTACCAGTCCCATCAAGGCAGCAACCTCATCGGCCGGACGGTTCCAATTCTCTGTAGAGAAAGTATAGAGGGTGAGATATTTTACCCCCAACCTGGTACACTCCGATGTAATTCGGCGCACGGTATCTACTCCAGCCTGATGGCCGTAGCTACGCTCCTTGCCCCGTTCTGTTGCCCAGCGACCATTGCCATCCATAATGATAGCGATGTGCTCAGGAATCCTGTTCATATCTAAGTTGTCCATCATTCTTCTTTATTACAAGTTTTACATTTTGCACTAAAACTATAGGTCACCGAAACGGCTATGGTAGAATAGCAGTCGGAATTCTTGAAAATGCCACTGCTCTTTACCCGGTAAGGGTCTTTCACACCATCCAGTTCATCGCTGAGCGAGAAATGGAAAGTCCAGGCCAATCCCAAGTTCAACCTTTCGTTTACTTTATATTTTGCGCCGATGCCTAAAGGCACGTTGGCTGTAAATACATTTTTTTCGTTACCTTTTACATAGGTTGCTCCCAGGCCACCCAGTATATAAGGAACCAGGCGCTGGGCTCCGCGATAGTCTCTGCCTGTTCCGTAGGGCCAGAAGTTGTACTCAAACACCAGATTCATATCCACCAGCGTATGATTGAAACTATAGGGATTCTCCGCATAATCAGGATAGAAAGTATCCACATTTGCCGAAGAACCTTTTATTTTTCCAAAGCCCACGCTCAGTTTCAAGTCCTTGTAGGGGTCGAAATTATATCTTCCCACCAGGAAACCGGCAGGTTGCATGTCGCCAAGCACATTTCCGTTAAAGTCGCCTTCATAGGTCATCACCCCCACACCGGCGCCTATCTCCATGCGATATTGCGGATCGTCCTGTGCACGAACCGCCATACAGCCCAGAGTTAAGAAGGCAAGCAGGATGATTAATCTTCCTTGCTCCTCCAGCCATCTATATTGAAACGTCCTCTCCATACGTATCCGTTTCTGATAATCCAATAGTAATGTTGATTGTCACGACAGAAAGCGAAACGACCTTCAGTAGCAAACTTAGCAGGCAGAACAACCATCTTATCCTGCTTCCAAGTCAATCCGGCATTCTGGCTCTTATACCATTTGCCGTTACTGCCTAAAGCAACGAAGCCTGTATCGGCAGCACAGGTAATTACCTGATCCAGCCAAGGCATCTTTCCACTTTTATTGTTTTCGATTTCCAGATAGTTCCACTGTCCGTCTTCATTTGCATAGTCAACCGTGCGCAACCATGTGGTAGCAACCGTATCTTTCAAAGCCTTGTCGCGAGTACCCAGCAGCATTACGTTCTCTACATCCTTAGCAGAGAGTACGCCAGCCACATTCATTGAGATATTCTGTTTTGGCAAATAGGCTTTATCTGTATCAAGTTTCTCTGCCTTCCAGTTGGCACCCTTATCTTCTGAAACAGAGATACCTGTAGCTGTATAAGCATAGAGATTCTTGCTGCTTGCACCAATGAGCTGCTTGATATCTGCGTTGTCAGAAACCACTGTCCATATTGCAGCATCGGCAGAAGCATAAACCTTGCCGCCATCTGAGATATAAAGTTTGCCATCCAGCGCTACTGCACTCTGGTAAGCGTCACTACTTAAGCTTTCGTTCATCGTAATAGATGACCAGGCGCTGCCATCATTGATGGCTGACTTCAGCACCTTAGTACCATCGGCAGTCTTGCCGAATACATAGATGTCATCACCACAAGCTACAGCCTTCAGATCAGAGAACGCAGCCAACTGACTGTTGTTCTGAGCCAGCTCATGCCACTTAAACTCATAAGGCAACTCCTTATGTACGTATACGGTAACCTGATACTCGGCATAGGCAGAGTAGTCGCTGCTGTAAACTCTAATATAGCGAGGCACCGAGAAGTTGATGGAATCAGAGCTTGAATAGTATGCTGCGACAGAATCACGCTTGTTGATATCCATCAGGAGAATAGGGCTGCTATTCTTGCTGCTGATAGTAGCCAACATGGCAGTATCCCTCACCCCACAAGGCAAGGAATCTACATTATAAATCAAGCGTCGTGCCTGATCTATGGAAAATTTATAGTCAGACCCCGTCACATTAGCCTTGAGCAAGGTATCTTTACCTGCCTTCGTTTTGGTATATCTGTCAAGACTACCCAACGAGAAAGCCGTGATGGCTGTATCATGTGTATATTCTACTGTTGTTTCATCGCTGCTCAAGCAAGAAGAGAGCGAGAGCGTAGCTGTAATCAGCGCTATGAAAGCAAAAAACTTCCTTTTCATTCTATCCTATTTTATTTTTAGCTGCAAATTTACTGAGAATTCTTTAAAAACTCGACCTTTTCTCCTTATTATTATGCAAATTATTCATTTTTAGGCGCATTTTTTAAGTT
>DAWDAD010000023.1:0-35901 GCA_052356385.1 Prevotella sp. | reverse complement strand
CTTTGAAGGCTGCTGATTTCAAGGGTATCATCGACGCTTGGAAGAAGTAATCTCATAAGGATATTACATTTCCCGAAGGGATGCCTTCTTCGTGAAGCGCATCCCTTCATTCTACATTACACCTTATTATATATAGAGAGAACTAAAAATAAGGTGTTGTTTAAAAAACAAGACGACAAACATAAAAGGAATAGTCATGAAACAATTCGTCACATTATTGATTATGATCCTCTGCTCAACATTCACAGCTAATGCGCAGAACTACCTGGACCATCTCAAAAAGAAGGAACCGGGAAAGGGTGTTGTAACCGTGAACCAAAGTAAGGCGATTGATGAACTGGTAAACGGCAAACAAGTGATTCCACAAGACGACAAGACTAAGACTACCCCACAGAAAAAAGAAAAAGAGCCTGAAACTCAGCACAAGCAGGGGCCTGATTCCCTGAAGAAGACTGAGCCACAGCATCATGAGGCAACCCGAGAGAATGCCCACGTGAACAATGCCCAAAAGGCAGAGAACAAAAAAGAAGAAACAGAGACACCTGTAGTGGATATGCGCAAGAAAGTGATGCGCAAAAGCTATAAGGTTACAGGATATAGAGTACAGGCTTTCGCTGGCGGCAATTCGCGTAACGACCGCCTGAAAGCAGAACAGACTGGCAACCAGCTGAAAGTTCATTTCCCTGAGCAGCCGGTTTATGTTCATTTCTACTCTCCAAGATGGATTTGCCGAATGGGCAACTTCCGCAGCTTAGCTGAAGCCCAGAAGATGCTTGCCAAGGTTCGTTCCCTGGGATACAGACAGGCATGCCTTGTAAAGGGACAGATTACCGTGCAGTATTAAATTAAAGTGAAAAGTGAATAGTGAAGAAACAACGTTCGGCGGCCGAAGGGAAAGCCAATTCAACAGCTTTACTATTCATAAAGTTCAAAATTCAAAGTTCAAAGTAAATAAGATGAATCCAGAAACAGAATTTCGCGAGGGATTGGACGAACTCGCAGAACACTATACAGAAATATTAAAGCTCTTGGGAGAAGACCCTGAACGTGAAGGACTTGTAAAAACACCGATGCGAGTAGCCAAGGCTATGCAGATACTGACTCGTGGCTATACACAGGATGCACACAAGGTATTGACCGATGCCCTCTTTGAAGAGAAATACAACCAGATGGTCATCGTGAAAGATATTGATTTCTTCTCGATGTGCGAGCACCACATGCTTCCTTTCTATGGCAAGGTGCATGTTGCCTATATCCCGAACGGCAAGATTACCGGTCTGAGCAAGATAGCACGTGTGGTAGATATCTACAGCCATCGCCTCCAGGTACAGGAGCGTCTTACCCAGCAGATTAAAGACTGCATTCAGGAAACATTGAATCCGCAGGGCGTGATGGTAGTGATAGAAGCCAAGCACATGTGCATGCAGATGCGAGGTGTAGAGAAACAGAATTCCATTACCACCACCAGCGACTACAGCGGAGTTTTCAATTCACTGAACACCCGCCAGGAGTTTATGAGTCTGCTGAGAGGAGAAACGAAGAGAATCTAATTTTTTAATGTTGAATGTTGAATGTTGAATGTTGAATTAGGCATACGCCATATCAACTCATCATTCATCATTCAACATTCAACATTCAACACTACTCCCCATTCAACACTCCTCCCCAATTCAACATTCAACATTCAACATTCAACATTACCAAAAATGAAGTTTATATCCTGGAACGTAAATGGCCTGCGCGCTTGCGTAGGCAAGGACTTCGAGAACCAGTTTAAGGAACTCGATGCCGACTTCTTCTGCCTGCAGGAAACAAAGATGCAGGAGGGACAGCTCGACCTTCAGTTTGAGGGCTACGAGAGTTATTGGAACTACGCTGAGAAAAAAGGATACTCTGGTACAGCTATCTATACCAAGCACAAGCCATTAAACGTAAGTTATGGCATGGGCGTAGAGGAACATGATCATGAAGGCAGAATCATCACGCTGGAATATGACCAGTTCTATCTCGTTACCTGCTACACCCCAAATTCGCAGACAGAGCTCAAGCGCCTGGATTATCGCATGACTTGGGAAGACGATTTCCGCAAGTTCCTGAAATCTCTTGACGCCAAGAAACCTGTTATCATCTGCGGCGATTTGAATGTAGCACACGAAGAGATAGATATCAAGAATCCGAAGACCAACCGTCGAAATGCCGGTTTCACCGATGAGGAGCGCGAAAAGATGACCGTTCTTCTGAATGATGGCTTCACCGACAGTTTCCGTTATCTCCATCCTGATGAGGTAACCTATTCGTGGTGGTCATACCGTTTCAAGGCGCGCGAGAAGAATGCCGGTTGGCGTATCGACTACTTCCTAGTCTCCGACCGTATCAAGGAACAGATTACAGAAGCTAAAATCCATACTGAAATCATGGGCAGCGACCATTGCCCGGTAGAAGTAGATTTAACGTTCTAATCCTACCTTTCATCCAACAGCAATAAGAATAATCAGAAGAGGGTGAATCATAAAGTTTATGATTCACCCTCTTCTTGTTGTTGGTAAATATAGGTCATAAAAAAAGGGGATGCACCTTCCTCACGGAAGCCATCCCCATATTGGTCATATCAACATAAAATTTTAATTTATATAAGAGAGATTTTCTTCTAATTCAATGAAGTAACAAAACTATAGTTGCTTATTTCTGATTACATGAACTGCTTCAACTCAGAGAGATTTCTCTTCTCAGAAGAACCGTCCTTGTAAGTTACCATGAAGTAATCGTGAACAGACTTGCCATTCTTGAACTGAACGACAGCTACACCGCCTTCACGGAGCTGGAGTGTGAAGTAGCCTTCGCGCTTACCATTGACATAGTTGCCATGCCACTTCTCCTTACCATTCTTATAATAGGTAGTAACCTCACCATTAAAGATAGTATTGCGATCGTTGCCGAGGTCGATAAAACTATAACCACCTTCAGCACGGAGATTACCATTCATATAGAAGTCCTGGAAAACGTCCTTCTTGTTAAGGCCTGAACCAGTAGTCATCAGCAGTCTGTAATAACTAGCCTGATCTGCACTGGTTACATTGCTCATATTTTCTGCATAGAAAATAGTGTCAGCTACAACTGTTGCATTCTCTACGTGCTTACGACCGAAAGCTGCTATGGTCATCAAAGCCATCAATGAGAATAATATCATTCGTTTCATATCGTTTATTTTTAGGATGTTATTGTAATTGTCTTTGTTTCTTTTTCTGGTGCAAAGATACAACGATTTCCGAAAAATTCATAATTCCTTAACGCTATTTTATCTTATTTTTTGAGCAAGTAATACTTTTTGATTTTGAACGCACACAAGCTTACAATTTGCAATTTCAGGGCCTAAAATTTCGCATATTGCACGAAGACATACCTTACAAAATGCCATTTTCATGGAGTCTAGCTTACAAAATGTAACTGAATTGATATACATCAAGAAGATAAAAGCACAAGTTTTTTGGCATTTTGAGAAACTTTTTCAGGATATTTCTCGCCTATCTTCTTTTATTTTTGTATTTTTGCACGAAAATATATAATATAAGGTACGCGCATGAGAAAAATTCTTTATTTCATGATCGCCCTCACCGTCCTCAGCTTTGCATCATGCAAGGATACCGAAGGATCTATCGGCGACCCTATCATATCCCACGGACAAGACCGTGACACAGATATCATTACAGGCGATGATTATGTTTATCATCTGCCTGTCATCTTTCATGTCTTCTACAGTAACACCACGCAATACATCGAATATACCCGCCTCAAGGAGATTCTCTCCAATGTGAACGAACTTTACCAGGGCGATGTATACAACTATCAGATGGATACCATCCCGAGCGAGAACCTGCATATCCAGTTCGAACTGGCTGAGAAGAATGAGAGCGGCAAGAGACTCAGTACACCGGGTGTGGAATATATCAAGGTTTCAGAACCGGAGTTCGACTGCGAGAGCTTCATGAAGGACAAGAAGTATGTACAGTACTGCTGGGACCAGAACAACTACATCAATGTGATGGTATATGCCTTCAAGAAGACCGATGAGAACAGCACCACGCTGGGCATCAGTCATCTGCCTTACCAGGCAGGCGGCTATCCACAGATAGATGGTTTGAGCAATCGCAAGAACTATCCGCTGAGCAAACCGGGCAATTTTCCGTATTGCGTTTCGCTCAATTCAATCTATGTGGGAAGGGAGAATGAAGGAACCCGATATACTACAGATAAGAATCATAAGGGATATACCTACAATACAACCGACCCGAATGCTACGCTGGCTCACGAACTGGGTCATTATCTGGGGCTCTTCCACAGTTTCTCAGAAAAGACAGTGAAAGACAAATCAGAGGCTGCCGATGATGATGACGACTCAGACTATTGCGATGATACGCCTAGCTACAACCGAATAGCATACGGCAAGTGGTATACAAAATATATCAGTGATGCAAAAGCCAACAAGAAGGATACCACGCTCAGCATGCGAGAGCTTGCCAAACGCACCAACAGCAAGAATCTGATGGACTACAGCATCTGTTACAGCATGCGTTTCACCCCAGAACAGGCAAACCGCATCCGTCAGGTTCTGTATTATTCGCCCCTGATACCGGGTCCGAAGAAGATTCGTCCAAGAACCCGTGCATGGGATGAGATGCCGGAAACAGAAGATGACCTCCCTATCCGATATGCCAAAGAGAAGGCTGTCTGCATCAAGGACATCCGGATACTGAAGGCTGAGAAATAGCAAAATCAGAAAAAAGAGTATTAAAAGAAACAGAAACAAGAAGAAAATGAAATATACAATCAAGGCTCCACGCCAACTCAATGCAAGTATCAACTTGCCAGCTTCCAAGAGTATCAGCAACCGTGCATTGGTAATCAATGCCATGGCGGGATGCAAGTTGCAGCCCCGCAACCTGAGCGATTGCGATGATACAGAAGTCATCATTGCGGCACTGCGCGATATGCCTGATGTCATCAACATCAAGGCTGCCGGTACTGCCATGCGCTTTATGACCGCCTATCTTTCAGCTACACCGGGCGAGCATACTATCACAGGTACCGAGCGCATGCAGAACCGCCCTATTGCTATTCTGGTAGATGCCCTGCGTTACCTCGGAGCTGATATACAGTATGAAAAGAAAGAGGGCTATCCTCCACTCCACATCGTTGGTAAGCCATTGGAAGGTGGACATCTCGAAGTGGTGGGAAACATCAGTTCGCAGTATATCTCGGCACTGCTGATGATTGGTCCTATCCTGAAAAACGGTCTGGAACTGAAACTGACGGGCGAGATAGCATCACGTCCTTACATCGACCTCACGCTGTGGACGATGCAGAACTTCGGAGCCAGCGCCGAATGGACCGATGTAGATACCATCACCGTTAAGCCACAACCTTACAGCTGCGTAGCCGACTACACCATCGAGAATGACTGGAGCGCTTCTTCTTACTGGTATGAAATGATGGCGCTGAACGGAAACCCTGATTCTGAGGTAAGACTCGAAGGCTTGTTCGACAGTTCCAAGCAGGGCGATTCTGTCGTGAAATACATCTTCAGTCTGCTGGGCGTGAAATCAGAATTTGAGAACCGTGATGTTCTTTCTCCTGTCAAGTTGAAAGTCCAGCGCTGTCTCTTGCCTCGTTTCGACTATGATTTCAGCGGTTCTCCAGACCTAGCACAGACCATCGTTGTAGCCTGCTGTGCCCTGGGCGTAAAGTTTAAGTTCACCGGTCTTGCCAGTCTCAAGATCAAGGAGACCGACCGCATCGAGGCATTGAAGAAGGAGCTGAAGAAGGTGGGTTACGTGATTTATGACGAGAACGATAACACGCTGATTTGGGATGGCGAGACCTGCGAGCCTAGTTTCGAGCCTATCGACACCTACGAGGATCATCGCATGGCACTTGCCTTCGCCCCTCTTGCCTTCAAATTCCCTCAGATAGAAATCAACAATCCTGAGGTGGTGAGCAAATCCTATCCTCATTATTGGGAAGACCTGGAGAAAGTTGGGTTTGAGATAGTTGAAAGTTAATAGTTGATAGTTAACAGTTTATGCTATATTTAGTTTTGGCCCTGGTGGTTCTAGGCTTGATAAGCGCCATTTTCGGCATCATCTCTCATCGCAAGGGAGAGGATGAAGAACCGCTGCAGGAAGGAGTTTCGTGCAATACATGCAACGGAGAGAACTCCAAATGCGAACAGGAATGCATGATGGAAGCCGCCACCAAGGAAATAGAATACTACGATGACGAAGAACTAGACCGGTTTGCAGGAAGAGCTGCCGACGACTATACCGATGAGGAGGTAGAGGAATTCTCGGAAGTGCTCTATACGATGCAGCCAGACGAAGTGGCGGGATGGAACCGAAGTCTGATACTGAGAGGCATCAACCTGCCCAACCAGATTAAGGACGAAGTCATCAGTTTTTTAAGTTAAACATGCAATGCGCAAAGTTTTAAGTTCAAAGTAAAGACATGGATATACTGCAATATACATTTTTTCAGAACGCGCTGATTGGTGCCCTACTGGCAAGCATCCTGTGCGGCTTTGTAGGCACCTACATCGTCACCCGCCGGCTGGTTTTCATCAGCGGTGGTATTACGCATGCCTCTTTTGGCGGCATCGGTATCGGCGTATTTGCAGGCATCAACCCCATACTCTCTGCCATGGTATTCGCCATCTTGAGCGCCTTCGGCGTTCAATGGGTATCGAGGAAGAAAGATGTGCGCAAAGACTCTGCCATCGCCATGTTCTGGACCCTGGGCATGAGCGTGGGCATCATCTGCTGCTTCCTTACTCCGGGATTCATGCCCGACCTGCCCTCTTTCCTCTTCGGAAGTATACTTGCCATCGACAGCACAGACCTCTGGCTTCTGGCAGGTCTTACCCTGTTTGTTGCATTGCTGTTCATCTTTCTGTTGCGTCCTATCCAGACCATCGCATTCGACAGCACCTTTGCCAAATCGCAACATCTGCCGGTTACAGCGATAGAATATATGATGATGACGCTCATCGCCATGACCATCGTGGCAACCATCAAGATGGTGGGCATCGTACTTGCCATCAGTCTGCTCACCATACCACAGATGACTGCCAACCTCTTCACCTACAGCTACAAACGCATGATAGGAGCCAGCATCGTGATAGGCTGCATCGACTGCATCGTAGGCCTCTATGCCAGTTATCTGCTCAATGTACCATCAGGTGCAACCATCATCTTCGTCAGCATCATCCTGTTTGCAGCAGCAAGGATACTGGCAGCCAGAAAGCACTAAGGATTTCACACGCCCTGAAAGAAAAATTTTAAATAAAGAAGAAACTTATGTTGAAGCATTTCCCATTCAGAAACCTCTTGCCAGCTATGGTTATCCTTGCCTTTGCAATGACCATAGCAGGATGCTCTACGCAGAAGAATACGGCGAAGAGCAGATGGTGGCATGCCTTCAACGCCCGATACAACACCTATTATAATGGTACCGTAGCCTATATCGAAGGCTCGCTCGAAAAGGAAAACGGAAATAAGGACAATTACTCTGAAATGATTCCTTATTATACGGTTGGCAACAAGAACAGCCGCGAACTGGGCAAGTCGAACTACGACCGCGCCATCGAGAAATGCGAGAAAGCCATTCACCAGCATAGCATCAAGCGCCGCCCGGTATGGGACAAGAAACGCCGCAAGACTGCCAAAGACCTGGAATGGCTGCATCGCCGTGAATATAACCCGTTCCTCTGGAAGGCATGGATGCTGATGGGCCGTTCCCAGTTTTTTGAAGGCGATTTCCAGTCGGCAGCAGCCACTTTCGCCTATATGAGCCGTCTCTACGCTACCCAACCCGGCATTTACGGCAAGGCACGTGCCTGGCTCGCCAAGAGTTATCTGGAATCGGGATGGATATACGATGCCGAAGATGTAATCCGTAATATCGAGCGCGATTCCATCCACTGGCGTGCCCAGAAGGAATGGGACAAGACCTATGCCCTCTACTATCTGAAGACCGGACGCTATCAGGAAGCCGTTCCGTATCTCCGCAAAGCCATCGGCTATGAGATGCGACGCAAGCAGAAAGCCCGCCTCTGGTATCTGATGGGACAGGTAGAAGCACAACAGGGACATGCCCAGAATGCCTACCGTGCCTTCAAGCATGTCATCCGTCTCAATCCGCCTTACGAACTGGAGTTCAATGCCCGCATCTCCATGACCGAGGTACTGGCAACCAACAACTCCCGGAAGATGGTATCGAAATTGAAGCGAATGGCAGCGAGCGACAAGAATCAGGAATATCTCGACCAGATTTATTATGCCATCGGCAACATACATCTCAACCAGGGCGATACCCTTCAGGCTATTGCTGCATACGAAAAGGGTGCCGCGAAATCAAGCCGAAACGGAGTTGAGAAAGGTGTATTGCTGCTGCATCTGGGCAATGTATACTGGCAATGCCACCGATATGGCGATGCCAAGCGATGCTATGATGCTGCCATCGGACTCCTAGACCAGGACCGCAAAGACTACAAACAGCTCTCCGACCGTTCGAAGGTACTCGATGAACTGGTGCCTTATACCGACGCCATCCATCTGCAGGACTCTCTGCAATCGCTTGTCCGCATGAGCGAAACAGAACGGAATGTCGCCATTGACAAGGTGATAGATGCCCTGAAAAAGCAGGAAAAGGAAGAAAAGAGAAGACTTGCCGACCAGGAATTGGCAGAAAAACAAGACAACCCAAGTGCCGGCAGAAACAACGGCAATGGTAATAACAGCAGAAATAACAGGAATCAGGGAAACAGCAATGCCTCATCCGGCTTCGGAAACGGAGCCATGGGCAACGGCGGTTTCGGCAATACCAATACCTGGTATTTCTACTCCCAATCTGCCGTAGCCCAAGGCAAACAGCAGTTTGAACGCCTCTGGGGCAAGAGAAAGAACATCGACAATTGGCGACGGAGCAACCAGACCGTAGTAGCCGATGCCAAAGGTGTAGAAGAAATGACTGATGAACAGCGCGATTCACTCCTCAACGAGGCACAGAAGAAAGACCTTGAGAAGGAGAAAGAGAAGAACCTGAGTGCAGAAGAAGATCCGCATCAGCGTGCCTACTATCTCGCTCAGATTCCGCTCACCGAAGAGAAGATGGCAGAAAGCAATCAGATTCTGGACGACGGACTGCTGCATGCCGGCATCATTCTGAAAGACAAACTTAATGATCTGGACGAAAGCGAACGCATGCTGCAGCGACTGGTGAAGAAGAACGCTGCATACGAACATCTCGATGATGCCTACTATCACCTCTACCTGCTCTACAACATCAGGAAGCGGCCAGCCATCGCCAGCCGCTATCTCGACCTGTTGAAAGCAAATTATCCGGAGAGTCAATGGACCGCCCTGCTCACCTCTCCTTATTATGAGGAAGATGCGAAGATGGGCATTCATCTCGAAGACTCGCTCTATGCTGCCACCTACGACGCCTTCAAGGCTAACCTATATAATAAGGTGGTACACAACAGGGCTATCTCAGACAAGCGCTATCCTGAAGGAGCCAACCGCGACAAGTTCCTCTTTATCGGCGGACTCACCCAGCTCCACGAGGGTAATATCCAGGCTTGTCTTGATGATATGCAGCAGGTGGTAGAGAAATATCCGAACAGCCGACTCAGCGAGATGGCGGGAATGATTCTCAACGGAGTGAAAGCCGGCAGACAGCTCAAGGGCGGCACATTCGACCTGAGCAATGTATGGTCGCGCCGCAACGCCGTACTCAATGATGATGTCAAATCCAAAGCAAAGGTATTCAGCATTGAGCGCAACGAGCCGTTCGTCTTCATGCTCGCCTACGTTCCCGATTCTGTGGACGAGAACCAGTTGCTCTTCGAGATGGCGAAATATAATTTCACCTCCTATCTCGTTCGCAATTTCGACCTCGTCATTGACGAGCAGAATGGTCTGCACCGCATGCAGGTAAAGGGCTTCCGCAATTACGACGAAGCACGCCAGTATGCCAACGACATCTACCAGCATCAGGCCATCACCCAGCTCCTCTCAAAGGGAGCCCGAGGCATCGTAATCAGCGAGCCAAACCTCCTGCTGCTGGGCACCAGTCTGAGCTACGATGACTATACCCTCTTCTATACCCAGCATCTGGCACCGCTGAAAATCAGCAAGGACCCACTGCTTGAAGAACCGGAAGAAATCATCCAGCAGGAAAAGACGGATGATTCAGAAGAAAATGAAGAAGAAACCGGAACTGCCGAAAGCGGAACTACCGGTGAAATAGAAACCGGAACAACCGGAACATTCGATAATGGCACGACCGGAACTTTCAGCAACGGAACAACCGAAACATCCGAAAACGGAACCACCGGAACCCAGGGAACCGATGCGGATATAAAGGAAGAAAAAGCACCAAATACAACTTTCGACAACGACGACAGTCTGGATTTGGACAGCGAAGAATATGATTTAGATGGATTTTAGTGGACAGTTATCATGTTTAAAAAGACAGAAACAGAACTTATCCTTCAACTCAAAAAAGGATCTATGAAGGCATTCGATGAGATCTACGGGCTATATGCCCGCAGACTCTTTGCCTTTTGCCTGAAATATACCAAGTCGAAGGAGAATGCCGAAGAAATCATGGAAGATACCTTCGTATGGCTCTGGAACAACAGAAGCACGCTGGAAGAGGCAGACAGCGTAAAGCCGCTGCTTTTCCTCAGAGCCAAGCATTACCTCATCAACGCCTACAGGAAGGTCATCAATTCACCCGTGTATGAAGACTACATGGATTACCTTGACCATCACAACAGCACCACTGCAGACAGTCAGCTGGAGTATGATGATTTCGTCAGACAGCTCAACCAGATGCTTGCCAAGCTGCCCAAGACGCAGCAGGAAATCATCCGACTCTCCAAGTTGGAGATGCTCAACAATCAGGAGATTGCCGAGAAGCTCAACTATAGTGAACAGACCGTTAAGAACCAGCTGTCCATGGGGTTGAAACAGCTCCGACAGCTTATCAACAACCGCACCAACCTGATGTGGCTCTTGTTTTTAGTATAATTTAACGGTACATTCTCTACCGAACCGTGTATAATCTAAAAAAAGATTGTTTTATGTTAGACGACATCAAGAATAGTACAGACTTAGCTAATCTGAAGGAACGGATCAACAACTGTTCAGATGAAGAATTAGCAGCAGCCATGGAAGAGGAATGGCTGCACGGCATCATCCCGGATAGCGGTATCTCTGACGAAGATTTGGCACGTATCAAGGCTGAAATTCATGAACAGATAGGAACCCGTAAACAATTCACCCTGAAGCGCGTCCTCAAGTGGACCCAGATAGCGGCAGCTATTGCCCTGCCTATCTGCATGGTGATTATGGGAATGATGTATAAGGAAAACAGGCAATATGCCGCGATTCCGCTGACAGAAATCACTACCCAGGAAGGTGAACAGGTGAGCATCACCCTACCCGACAAGAGTGTGGTAGCGCTCAATTCGCTCTCCAGCATCAAGTATGCACCACAGGATTTCTGCAAGGACAATCGCGAGATTGAATTTGAAGGCGAGGCTCACTACAAGGTAGCCAAAGACGCCCGGCATCCGTTCATCATCCACATGCAGGGAATGGAAATCAAGGTGTTGGGTACTGAGTTTAACGTCATCAACCGAAAGAAAGAACAGACTGCAGAAGTTGCGCTGCTCAACGGTAGCGTAATGCTCACTTCCCTTGCCAACGGCAGCACCTATACGATGAAGCCAAACGAAATCGTGGTGGTGAACAAACTGACAGGAAGGATGGATGTACGCGAAGTATCGCATATCGAGGATGCCTGTGCATGGCAGAAGAAGCAGCTGGTATTCCGCGATGCATCGCTGGGCAAAGTCATCAGAAGTCTGGAGAAGAATTACGGGGTTGAGATTGCTGTGAAAATGGATACCATCGAACCTTTCACAGGAACCTTGCCGAACAACAACCTTACCGAGGCGCTGCAGATTGTCTCTGAAGCCTATCAGGTAAAGTTCAGCAAGACACCAGCCGGAAAGTATGTTTTGAGATAATATACACCACACGCTTTCCAAGCGTATGGAATTTGCTTGTTACAGTTCAATCATTTAGGGTAAAAAATAAGCCTTTGAGCTATCATTTCCGATACGCTCAAAGGCTTTTTTATTTAGGTCTTAAGATGTGCCAAATCCCATTGGCATGACGTTTAACACATGAGATTATCGTTTATTTTCCATAATCATTGTACATCATGATCAGGCAAGCGGCACTCCAGCTGAAGTGAGAAGCCTGCATAGGCTTGCCGGTATGCGTGTCATAATTCTCATAGATTGGGGTACCTGCCGAAATACCCTGCAAGTTGCGGAACACCTGGTCGGTATAGGCATCTGCCTTCTTCTTCTCACCATAATTGCGATAGCCCTTAATGCCATAATAGGTCTGGTCGAGCCAGATAGGGCCGCGCCAGTAACCCTGCGGATTGTACTTCGGATTATCGGCAGCTATCGTCGGGAATGGGATGAAGGTAGAGAACTTCTTCTTATTGTCGAGCAACTTTCTTGCCTTGGCAAACTGCTTAGGCGTTGCTATGTTCGCCCAGAAAGGAATATAGCCCTCACAACCTGCTTCACGTACAAAACTTCTGTCGGCATCCAAACGGCGGTCGTAGAAGAAGCCATCTTTCTGGTCAAAGAAATAATCGGCAACCAGTCCACGATAGTCAGGCAAGTCGAAAGGCTCGCCCAGCAACCCGGCAAACTTCTTGAGCAAGGTATACTCCAGCGAGAGATAAGCATTCAGGTCAACACTCTCCTGATCTGTACTCCATGCATCCTTGCCGTTCTGCAACATCTTGGTGCCGTCGAAACGGATGGCATTATCCATACCGCTCTCCCAGGCAGCTGCCTCCAGCGTGCCATCAACCGAACCGAACTCACAGATATGGTTCTTGTCATGATCCCTCTTCTCATACCACCACTTATGATATTTCAGAAGCTTCGGATACATCTCCTTTACGAAAGCCAGATCCTGGGTATGCTCGTAAATCTCGTTCACCGACCAGGCTGCCAGAGGAGGCTTACTGTCGCGGTAGTTGTTCTCAGAAGCATCCGGATAGATGCAGTCGATAATCATGCCGTCTGGCTGCTGGTAGTCGAACATCACGCGGATGTTATCCTTCGCCAACTCCGGGAAGAAGGAAGCCATACCGGCAGAGAAACGCCAGCAGTCCCATGCCCAGCAACCTACGAAATAGCCAACAGCATGACTAGGCACGATGCCGTCATGATACAGGGCACCTCGCTTGGCACGCCAGTTGGAAAGCAGGGTGACGATGGATTTCGCAGCCACCCGGTTGTATTCTGCTGGCATATCATCACGTATCACCTTCTTCAGATAACCGTTCCAGCGCTTCTCGCTTTCATCGAGTGCAACCTTCGGATTGGCAAGCAGACTAGCTGTATGCACATGCTGAACCGAAGCCTCGGTATCCTGCTCTACTAGCGAAATGGCGATGGTGAGCTGCTCTACACCTCTTGGCACAGTAGCCAGATAGTTGTGGTCGGTATCAGTCACCTTAACCTCCTGAGGGAAGTCGATGATGACGCGTTCACCGTAGAAGTCTCCGATGGTAACACGGTTCTTGTAACGTGATACATTGGCACGGGTACTGATGCTGTCGGCAGTAAACGTGAACGGAACCTTGGACGGATTGGTAACTGTAAGCAACGCCGTACGGGCATCTACAAACTGCAGACTCTCATAGAAATCGGCACCATCCTTCTTCAGACTCATTCTGATTTCGCCCGGATAATAGCTCTGTTCCTGCACGGTACCATCAATGAGAGATACCAGCGACCGGGCATACCAGTTGCGGTAATAGATACTGAAAGGTCCGCAGAAGCCTGCGGTAGGTTTCTCCTTCTCTGAGAGGGTGAAACCCATCCATGAACCCATATCCGTGAAGCATCCGTTCTGACGGCGGGGAGCCCCCGGTGTCAGCTGGATGTCAAGAATATCCTTATACTCCTGACGGGTGGTCTGTGCCATGCCGTCCATAGACAACATGGCAAGCCCCATAGTCAGTATAGCTATAGACTTAGTCTTCATATCGTTTATTTTAAGTTCTTAATAGTAAAGCTATAGCTCCACTCCTTTGGTGTGATGGTATATTCCGGATGCACCATAGCGCCCCAGGTATTATCGCCACCAACCCCCATCTGCAAATGGTCGATGTTCACCCATACCATGTCCTTCTTGTCTACACAGCCGCCATGACGGTGCTCGATGGTAGAAGGAACATAGAGGAGATCATCCTGTGGGAAGTTCCAGGCACTTACGCTCAATGGCTCAGCACCTTCCACCTTGATACCGGCTCCAGCCTTCGATGCGAGGGTGAACCAGCGTACATCACACTTGTTGGCAGTTTCCTGTGCTCTTACGTATGGATGATACTGCTCCCATACGCTGGCAGAATACTTACCGATGAGGTAACCGCTCTTACGGTCGGCATAGTTCTCCTGCGGACCTCTACCCAACCAGGTCATCTGGTCGTAGTCGCCCTTCAGAATCATGCGCATACCGAGACGAGGCATCTCCGGCAGCGCCTTGCTGCCAGGCATGAAGTGCATGTTCACCTCTACATTTCCATTGGCAAGCGTCTGATAGGTAATCTGCATCTGAGATTCCTGCTCAGGCATATCGAAGTCTGCGATGATGGTAGCCTTCTGGTTGTCTGCCTGGGTCTTGATGCCCTTTAGTACCATTTTCTTTCCAGCCTCACGCCAGGTAGCACAGCGCTTCTGAGTACCGTTAGCCACATCGTTGTCGGTGATACCGCGCCAGAAGTTTGGCTGCAAGCCTGCCAGCAGCATTTCCTTACCGTCATATTTCAGTGAGGTCATCTCGCCGGTCTTCTTAGAGAAGCTGATGCTGAAATCCTTGGTCTTTCCCTGGATGGTGATAGCCTCTGCTGTCTCGGTCTTCTCTATCTGTCCACTTACCTGTTCCTGAGCCTTTTCCAGTCTTACAGGCAGCTGCATCTGTTCGATGGCTACCTCATGACCTGCAGGAACGGCTCCGGTAGCCTGCTTGCTGAAGGCGCGCAGGGTGAGGAAGTATTCCTTGTTGTCGGCAGCAGGAAGTGTGCCCATCGGAATCTCCATCTCCTTAGTCTGATGAGGCAGGAGGGTCGGGAAGTTCATCTTGCCGCTTCTGATGGTTTCGCCGTTTGCCTCTACTGCCCAGACGAGTTGATAATTGTCAAGCGTGGTATAGTCGAATCGGTTGGTTACCTTGATGCGGTTCTGCATGAAGGCTACTGGCTCGAAGGCGATGTTCTGGTAAACCTTCTTCACCTCCCAGATATGTGGATGCAGAGAGCGGTCGGCTGCTACAAGTCCGTTGGCACAGAAGTTGGAATCGTTTACTACGCCTACGAATCCCATATCGCCACCATAAGCCCAATATTTGTGCCCCTTGTCATCGGTCTTGGCGATGGTCTGGTCTACCCAGTCCCAGATGAAACCACCCTGCAACTGGTCGTATTTATTAATCAGATCCCAGTAATCCTTGAGGTTACCCTCGCTGTTACCCATGGCATGGGCGTATTCGCAGAGAATCAGCGGACGCTCATCACGCTGGTTGACATGGCGGCGCAAAGCCCAGATGCGGGCATACATCGGACAGTAGATATCCGACTTGGCGTAGTAACCGCCGCCCTCATACTGTACCGGACGGGTTGGATCCATCGCCTTGCTCATATCGTAGAGTTTCTCGAAACTCTTGCCATATCCACTCTCGTTACCCATAGACCAGATGATGATGGCGGTATGGTTGCGGTCGCGCTTGATCATGCGGCACATGCGGTCGTGGAAAGCAGGATACCAGTCTTCTCTGTCTGCCAGCTGCTTATATTCTGTATCCAGAATACCATGACACTCGATGTTCGCCTCGCCTACCATGTAGAGACCATACTTATCGCAGAGCTGATACCACTCCGAATAATTTGGATAGTGAGAGGTACGCACGGCATTGATGTTGAACTGCTTCATCATCTTCACATCCTTCACCATCTCACCGATGCTGAGGGTTCTGCCGTGAACGGCATTGTGCTCCTGTCGGTTCACACCCTTGATGGTGATGGCTATACCATTTACCAGAAGCTGTCCGTTCTTCATTTCGATGGTACGGAAGCCGAAAGGCTGAGCCACACTCTCCTCTACTCTACCATTCCTGTCGGTAGTATTGATGACGAGGGTGTAGAGATAAGGGCTCTCGGCACTCCAAGGCTGCACGCTCTTCAACAGTTTTTCGAAATGAATCAAGGTATCAGCAGGTGAGGTGATGCTCTGGATTTGTTTGAAGAGAGATTTACCTGTTGCCGAAAGCACTTTCACCTCAACCTTCTGACCCTTTTGTGGATTGAGCATATTCACGTCGAGCGTGAAATTGCCATCCTTATATTGATTGATTAGTTTATTTCCCAATACGTAGTCGTTCATTCTGCTCTTAGGACGAGCCTGGATGAACACATTGCGCTCTATGCCGCTATACTTCCAGTAGTCCTGGTCTTCCAGATAACTGCCGTCGCTGAAGCGGAACACCTTCATGGCAAGGCGGTTCTTGCCCTTCTTCAGGAACTTGGAGATATTGAAGTGGGCAGGCAGACGGCTATCTTCACTATAACCCACCATCTTGCCGTTGATCCAGAGATAGAAGGCAGATTCTACGCCTTCGAAATCCATGATCACATCCATGCCCTTCCAGTTTTCAGGCACGGTAAATTCGTGTACATAATGTCCTACAGGGTTGTAATCCTGTGGCACGAAAGGAGGATTTGGCTTGAAAGGATAGGTTACATCGGTGTAGATGGGCGCATCGAAGCCCTGCAACTCCCAGCTGCCAGGCACATTGATGTTCTGCCAATCGTTTACATTATAGGATGTCTTGAAGAAATCGGTCAAGGCAAGACTCGGATTCTTCACCAGTTTGAATTTCCATACACCATCCAGCGAGCGGCGACGCTCATTCTGGGTGTTCAACTGGAAACGGCGGGCGTCGTCCATCTTCAACTGTGCCAAGGCTCCGTTCTCACTTGTAAAAGGCAAGTAATGAGCGGTCATCGGCATGCGGTTGATATGGGTCACGGTGGCGTCCTGCCAAGGGTCTGAAGCTGCTGGCTGCTTGCCATCCTGAGCCGCAAGGGCTACTGAGGTATGGGCACAGCAGAGGCTCAGACATATCATGAATGAACTGAAAATATGTCTCATACGGGTTTGGTTTAAAACTGCTTTTAGTTATTTCTACAAAGAACAGAAGAAGGTAACCAGGAAGGGTACAGAAAAGTCGACACAGAAGCCATGGAAGATGGAAACGATGATGAAACTCTCGCCCGAATATCGGGTGATGATAGGCAACGTTGTATCCATGGTCGTGGCTCCACCTACACTGATAGGTGCCAGTTTGCCAAAGTATTTTGCCAGTAGCGGAGCACACAGCAGGGTGAGAATCTCGCGGCAGATGTTGGCAAGAAGGGCGATGGTCCCCAGTTCGGCGCCCCGGTATTCGGTGATGAAGATACTCGAAAGAGAGTAATATCCGAATCCAGAACCTATAGCCAGACAATCGGTAAGCTGGCGGTGGCTCAAGATGAGAGATACGGCAGCACAACCTGCCAGCGTACCCAGAATGGTCATCACAGGGAGCATCATCAGACGGGGATTCACCTTCTTGAAACTCTTCAGCACAGAGGTATCGCAACCGATGCTGATACCTACGCAGAACATCAGGCAGCAGAGTGCACAATAGCTCACGTCGCTATCCAGAAGACCTGCCGGAATCACATCACACAAGCCTACGATGATACCCAGAACAAAGAAGCTTACGATAATCAAACTGCCTTTCATGCCTTGCCTCCTTTCCCGGTTTCAGCGTGAGCCGACGATTTAGCCTGCTTTGCTGTAACATACTTCCACAATGCCCAAGCAAAGAGTGCACTACCCAGACTGCCTCCAAAGGTCAGGGCTATCGCCTCAAGTCCCAGGGTCTGAAGACCGCTGATGATACGAGGGTTAGAACCTACCTCGATACCGAGCAGGAACAGGAGTACCCATATCAGCGCCGTGATGATACGGCCGATAAAACTCATTTTCTTGTTGCGGAGCAGATAGCCGGTACCTATTCCGCATAGCATAATCATTACTATCTTGAGCATTGTTTCTTGTTTTTCTTCTTTATTTTATTGTTTGTTTTTATGAATTACCTTACCATAAAAAACGGATTCCCGATCGTATTATTGCTAAATAGACCGAGAATCCTGATGATATTTATAAGTAATCTTCAATGGTTACTCGCCCCTATTACTTAGCCAGGCTGTTTGAGTTCAACTCTGTAAGAGGAGTTGGATAGAACAGCTTGCTCTTGTCGAAACCAGTACGACCGGCAGCAGTCAGCGCCTCAGCAGTCTTGCCCCAACGGCGCAGGTCATACCAGCGCAAGTTCTCCAATGGGAACTCTATCATACGCTCGTGCTCAATCTGAGCCTGAACCTCAGCCTGTGTTGTACCGGTCATGGCTGGCATATTGCCGTGAACTCTTCTCACATCGTTAATCAGTGGAATAGCCTCTCCGGTACGTCCCAAATCATTGAGAGCCTCAGCCTTCATCAGAAGAACATTGGCATAACGCATCAGAGGAATGTTCACGTCGGTAGTTGACTGTGTCAGGGCTTCATATGTTGCAGGCATGAACTTGCGGAAAGAAGGACGGTCGTAAGCCTCATCTACCTCCATAATCTTCTTGACCCAAGCATCCCAATCGTATCCATATACCTTTCCGGTTCCATCATTGAAGTAAGGATCCTGGAAATATACGGAGCCATAGAGACGGGCATCATACAAGCCATTGTTCAACTTGCCTTCCTTCTTAAATTCGTTCATCAGGGTCTCTGAAGGGGTAATCTCATCCCATCCGCCTAACTCCTCTGTACCTATCCAGCGATGCAGCTGGGTAGCATAGTTGGCACCATTGGCACTACTCAGAGAGAACTGCACCTCGAAAAGACTCTCCTTACAGTTCTTGTTTGTACCATCAAACATGCTGGCATAATTGCTTTCCAGACTATATCCCTTCACATTATTGAATGCCTCTACAGCAGCATTCAGATATTCTGCTTTCTTATCAGCCTGCTCAGAAGCCATCGTAAGATATGCATAGCCTAAATAAGCATAAGCTGTTCCTGAGGTAACACGTCCCAATTCTTCATTGCTGCGCGAGTTATTCATCGCTGTACCGGCTTTCAGTTCATCTACAATAAACTGCCAAGTATCGGCACGGTCAGAAAGAGCCTTATCCAACTGGCTGGTAGAAGTGATATATGTATCACGGATAATGATTTTCTCCCAGTTGAGCAAGAGTTGCATATGATAGAAACCGCGAAGGAAATGAGCCTCAGCCAAGAGCTGCTTTCTGTCTGCAGCAGCAAGCTGACCATCACTCATGGTAGCCACCTTGTCAATAATCTGGTTACAGAAACTGATTCCGCGATAGTAACTCTTCCAGTAGATAGAGAACTGAGAGTTTCCGTTGTTGTAGCTGAAGTTACGTAGCTGCACCCAGTTTGGATAGTTCTGCACATCTTTGCCCAAATCTACGTCGTCCTGGCGATAAGCCTCAACAGGCCATTTCACCTCAGAGAAGTCCCATTGGTCTCCGGAATATTCTGCAAAATACAACTGGGAATAAGCTGATGACATTGCCGACTCTACGTCTGCTTTATCACGCCAGTAAGAATCGGAAGTCAGTTTATCTGGCGAAGTCTGCGTCAAATAGTCATCACATGATGTGAGTGACAGAGCAAGGCAAATGCCTGCTATATATTTTAATGCTTTCATAAGATTTTCCTTTATATGTTAATACTAGAATGATACCTGTGCACCTACTGTATAAGAGCGAGAGAACGGATAGGTAAAGCGGTCGATACCACTATTCAATACGCCCATAGAGAACTCTGGGTTGGCACCAGAATAACCAGTGATGGTAAACACATTTTCTGCACTCACGTAGAAACGGATGCGGTCGCAATAAATCTTCTTAACCAATGATGTTGGCAAGGTATAACCCAACTGTACCTGACGCAAGCGTACGAAATCTCCATTCTCCAGGAAGCGGGTTGACTCGCGAGTATTGTCGTTAGGGTCACCATAGATGGCACGTGGCACGCTGGTATTGGTATGGGTAGGAGTCCAGGCATCCAGAGTGCTGCTGAGGAAGTTGGAAGCTGAGTTCATTCCCTCGTAGTAGTAGCGGATACCATTGTAAATCTTGTTGCCGAATGCACTACCGATGACAGCAGAGAAGTCGAAACCCTTGTAGCTGGCGCTCAAGTTAAGGTTCGCCTCAACCTTAGCGATACCTGTACCAGAGTAGGTCTTATCGTTTTCATCAATCACACCATCACCATTCATATCCTTGAAACGTACATCACCAGGCTGAGCATTTGGCTGAAGGAGTTTGCCATCCTTATTTTTATAAGCATTAACCTCATCCATACTCTGGAAGATACCATCTGCCTGATAGAGATAGAAAGCACCGATTGGCTTGCCTACCTTAGTCTGTGTTGGGAAGTGCTCTGAGCCATACTTCAAACCCATACCATAAATGGTCTGATCTTTATCAGCAAGAGAAACCACCTTATTAGATACCGTACTGAGGTTGAAACCTACATTGTATTCGAAATCACTTACCTTGTCGTTCCAGTTCAACTCCAGCTCAAAACCCTGGTTGCGCATCTTACCTACGTTCATGGTAGGATTGGCAATACCAGCAGAAGGAGCCAGCTTACGGGTAATCAGCAGGTCGCGTGTCTCATTGATATAATAGTTTACATTACCACTCAGATGGTTATTGAAGAAGCCGAAATCGAAACCGATGTTCTTGGTATCAGTAGTTTCCCATTTCAGAGAGCGGTTTTCCAATCCACGTGCAATACTGCCTGGCCATGCAGAAGAGCCAGAACCCTGAACATAGCCCTGATAGAGATCATTGTATGTAGAAATGAGCGCCAGGAAATCGTAGTAGCCCAAAGCATTCTCGTTACCGAGCTGTCCCCAGCTGGCACGGAACTTCAAGTTGCTGATTACTGTATTCTTAGGGAAGAATGGCTCTTCGCTGATTCTCCAACCTACAGCTACAGATGGGAAGAAACCCCAACGACTATCGGCACCGAACTTAGAAGATCCATCCTCACGGAAGGTGAACTGGAAGAGATAGCGGTCGTTGAAATTATAATTAAGACGGCCGAAGAAAGAAGCACGGTTGTACTTCCAGCAGGAACCATCACCGCTGAAGGTTCCGCCTGCTCCTGCACCGATGGTAGCAAAACTGGAATCCAGAAATCCTGCTGCCTTCTCACTCTGCTGCAACTGTCCGTTTTCTACCTTATATACGATGGTCTTACCTTCTACGCCTACCGAACTCCAGTTATACTTGCGGCTGGTGAGCGAAGTACCGAGCATGGCATTGATGCTGTGCTTCTGGATTTCCTTGTTAAAAGAGAGAACATTCTCGAACACCTGCTCCTCCCAGTAAGCACGGGTCTCGCTGCTATTCGGATAATTATCAGGACTCTTCGTATCTGCTATATAATCAGGTGCATGATAAGAATCTATCTCGTGCTCACCACGATAACCATAGCTGGTCTTGAAGTTGAGCCAAGGGAAGAACTTGAAGGTTAATGCTACATTGGCAGAAGTATGATACTTCTTATCTACTTCGTTCTTATAGTAGTTATCTGCAACAACGTTACGGTTGTTTGGCAGACCGTCAAAGTTGGTCAAACCGAAACCATACTTCTCATTCTCATTATAAATAGGAACAAGAGGAGAAATCATATAAGTCTCCTTGAGAGAATACTGAGGCTGACGGCTGTTGGTATATTTGAAATCCATGTTGGCATCCAGATCAATGATGCCCTTGGTAGCATGGAGTTTCATACGTGCGATATCATGGCGATGCTCGTTACCGATAAAGATACCCTTCTCGTCGGCATGGTTATAAGAAATAGAATACTGTGCTTTATCACCGCCACCGCGTAGGCTGACCATATAGTTCTGTGCCAAACCGTTACGCTGGATAGCATCCTGCCAATCGGTATTCACGCCAGTTTCATGGGTAATATAGGCTGGCAAGTCTGTACCAGGATATTCACCATACTGGTTCTTATAGTTCTCATACATCATCTTATGTACGGTCTTGTAGCCATCTGCATCAAGCATATCAAGGTCCTTAGCAACCTGAGTGAAGCTCAAATAGGTACTGAAATCCACCTTTACATCACCCTTCTTACCATTCTTGGTTGTAATCAGAACCACACCGTTGGCAGCTACAGAACCGTAGATGGCAGCGGCAGCACCATCCTTCAGAATCTCCATAGACTCGATGTCCTGAGGGTTCACGCTGTTGATATCGCCAGGGAAACCATCCACAATATAAAGAGGTTCGTTATCGCCGAATGTCTTGATACCACGAATCTTGATGCTCACACCGGCACCGGCGTTACCACCACTCTTCAGGATGTTCACACCGGCTACCTTACCCTGCAAAGCCTCAGCTGGGTTGGTAGTAGTGCGCTTAGCCATCTCCTTGGTATTGACAGAAGAAAGAGCACCAGTCATATCGCTACGCTTCATGGTACCGTAACCTACTACAACGACTTCGCTCAAAGCCTGTGTGTCCTCGCTCATGGCGATGTTCATGTTTTCTGAAGCCTTCACCTCGCGGTCTACGAAACCGAGGTAAGAAACCTTCACCTTAGCGCCCTTAGCTGCATTGATGGTGAATCGGCCGTCCATATCGGTTACTGCGAGTTCGTCGGTACCAACTACAGAAACTGTAGCACCAATGACTGGCTCACCATTGTCGTCCTTCACAACACCCTGCATCTTGCGCTTGTTGCTCTGCTGAGGAGCGGCTGCCGCATGCTTCTCAGAAACAACGATAGATTTCTGCGAAACCACAGAGTATTTCAAGTTGCGTCCTTTCAAGGCTGCATCGAGTACAGCTGTTACAGGAACGCCACTCTTCCTGATGGTGATATCCTTGCGATGGTCAATGATATCACTCTTGTAAGAAAACCTATAAGATGTCTGGTTTTCGATTGTACTGAACACCTGCTTCAAAGAGGCATTCACAACATTGACAGTTACTTTCTGCTGTGCCGATGCTCCCAAGAGAGGAAGGCACATCAGGATGAAGATCATCAAACTTTTCAAGTAATTGCGTCTGATCATAATGCTTACGTTTAGTTATACAAATAAGTTTCAAATAACCTATGTTTTCAGGTTTTGTCACAAGGTAATACAAACGTTTTCATAAAAAGTACCAAAGAATCTTCATCATTAACTCTCTTTAACACGAAGTCGTGTTCCTCATTCCATTTTTCTTTGTACTTTAGCACCCCGAAAAGAAAAAGGATATAAAATATGAGCAACGGATTATTACTTTGGATAGACGACGAGATAGAACTTCTCAAGGCTCACATCATCTTTCTGGAAAAGAAAGGATACGAGGTGCAGACGGTAAGCAACGGCCCTGATGCCATTGAACTTTGCCGCCAGCAGACCTTCGACCTCATCCTGCTCGATGAGATGATGCCGGGACTCAGCGGACTGGAAACCCTGCTACGCATCAAGGACATCCAGCCTGCCACACCGGTAGTGATGTGCACCAAGAGCGAAGAAGAAAACATCATGGACCAGGCAATCGGTTCAAAGATAGCCGACTATCTGATTAAACCCGTAAACCCGAACCAGATTCTGCTTTCGCTCAAGAAGAACATCCACCGCAAAGACATCGTAGCGGAGGTGACGCAGAGCGGATACCAGCAGGACTACCAGCAGATAGCCATGCAGATGATGGAATGCAGAACGGCGGAAGACTGGATGGAGATTTACAGGCGACTGGTAAGCTGGGAACTGAAGCTGAGCGATACGGCAAGTCCGATGGCAGAGATGCTGGGCATGCAGAAGGAAGAGGCTAACCAGGGTTTCGCCAAATACATAGCCAAGAACTATCTCGACTGGGTAAGTCCCGACAACAGAGACCGACATCTGATGAGTCCCGACATCTTCAAGCGCAAGATATTCCCGCTGCTCGATGAGGGCAAGAAGGTGTTCCTGATTGTGATAGATAACTTCCGCTATGACCAGTGGCGCATGCTGGCAGAAGACATCGGCGACCTGTTCGACATCGACGAGCAGCTCTACATGAGCATCCTTCCTACCGCCACGCAATATGCACGCAACGCCATCTTCAGCGGTCTGATGCCGAACAAGATAGCCGAAATGTTCCCTGACCTCTGGGTAGATGAGGACGAGGAGGAAGGCAAGAACCTGAACGAGGCGCCGCTGATACAGACCCAGATAGAGCGATTCAGAAAGCACTATACCTTCAGTTATCACAAGGTGAACGATTCGCAGGGTGCCGACCGTTTCCTGGAGCATTACAACGAGTGCCGGAACAACGACCTGAACGTGCTGGTGATTAACTTCATCGACATGCTCTCTCACGCGCGTACCGAATCTAAGATGGTGCGCGAGCTTGCCAACAACGAGAGTGCCTACCGCAGCATCACGCAGAGCTGGCTCCGCCATTCGGTTCTCTCCGAACTCTTCAAGCTCCTTTCGCAGAGCGATTACCAGGTAGTGCTCACCACCGACCACGGCAGCATCAGGGCATCGAAACCAATCAAGATTGTAGGCGACCGCAATACGAACACCAACCTGCGCTACAAGCTGGGCAAGAATCTGGCTTACCAGAGCAAGGAAGTGTTCACCATCAAGGAGCCTCAGCGTGCCCAGTTGCCGGCACCTAACCTGAGTACCTCGTATGTATTTGCCACAGGCGACAGTTTCTTCGCCTATCCGAATAATTACAACTATTATGTGCAATACTACAAGGATACCTTCCAGCACGGTGGCATCTCGATGGAGGAAATGCTCATACCGCTCATCACGCTGACACCGAGAAAAAGGTAAGAATTAATAGTAATCATAAAGTTCAAAGTTCAAAATTCAAAGTTCAAAGTAAAATATATGAAGATAAAAATTGACTCATTAGACACGATCCATGAAGCAGCCAAGGAATTTCTGCAGAACATGGGCGACGGCAAGGTCTTTGCCTTCTATGGCAAGATGGGAGCCGGAAAGACAACATTTGTAAAAGCCATTTGCGAAGAACTGGGCGTAGAAGATGTCATCACATCTCCTACCTTCGCCCTCGTAAACGAATATACAGCGGGCGACGGCTCACCTGTCTACCACTTCGATTTCTACCGCATCAAGAAACTCGAGGAGGTATACGATATGGGCTACGAAGATTATTTCTACAGCGGTAACCTCTGTTTCCTGGAGTGGCCGGAACTGATAGAAGAACTGCTGCCGGAAGACTGCACCAAAGTGACTATCACCGTAGAAGAAGACGGAACAAGAAGCGTAGAATGGTAAGTCACCGACAGCCCCGAACAAAAAAAAAGCATCTGGCTGAGAATATATTTTCTCAAGCCAGATGCTTTTATCATTTTCTATCCGGGCTGATTACAGGAGAGCCTGGAACTTCTCGGTAAGGGTTGCCTTAGAGGCTGCGCCAACATACTTGTCTACCAGCTGGCCACCCTTGAAGAAGAGGATGGTAGGGATATTACGAACACCAAACTCCATAGCGATGTCGTCGTTCTCCTCTACATCACACTTACCTACTACCAACTTGCCGTCAAACTCCTCAGCAAGTTCTGATACGATAGGAGCAATCTGGCGGCAAGGACCGCACCATGTTGCCCACAAATCTACTACCAATGGCAGTTCGCCATTCTTGTAGCTCTCGAAATTCTCGGTTGTAATTGTTACTTCCATTTTTCTATACCTTTTTATATTAAAACTAAAATTACTTCTAATTGATCTGATAGCTCATCTTAGGATGCTGCTCGATATACTGGATGAGGGCATGGCCCACACCCACCGTATGCTCACGGGCACGCATCAGCAGATAGGTATTGCTGTCTACATCATGTATCTGGAAAAAAAGCTGCGCCTTGCCCTCGTCATTCTCCAGAATGGTCTGCAGGTCGCTGACCATCGTTTCATCTATCGCATCGCTCTCCACATTGATGGTGAAGCGGTCGATGCGGTTCTCCTTGACCGTCTGCAGATACTCTACATTGCCTATCTGGAAATCGAGATAGTTGGCATTGCCGTAACGGGAAACGCACTTGGCGGTGATGTAGATGGTGCTGCCTTCAACCATGATGCCGCGCCACTTGCCCCAGTCCTCGCCAAAGAGAGCCAGCTCGCCTGAGCCCTCAAAGTCTTCGAGCGTAACGAAACCGCACGGCTTGCCCGTCTTGGTAAACTTCGACTTCACACCCGTGATGATGCCGCCCAGCACCACATCCTCCTTCTTTGCCAGCTCCTGCTTGTCGCCCAGTTCAGAGCAATGAGTATTGCAGAGGGAGTTGAGGATGATGCTGTACTCATCGAGCGGATGGGCAGAAAGATAGATGCCCACAAGCTCGCGCTCACGGTTCAGACGTTCGATAGTGCTCCAGCTCTCTGCATCAGGAATAGGCGGCGTAGCTATCTCTATCGCCTCGGTACCGCCAAAGAGTGAGTTGGCAGCCTCGTGCTGCTCCTGCTGGAAGAGCTGACCATAGCGCACCAGCGTATCGAGGAAGGTTTCGCCCTTGTTGTTCTTACCGAAGAACTGCTCGCGACGGATGCCGAAGCTGTCGAAACCGCCACTCAGCGCCAAGGTTTCGAAAGCCTTGCGGTTCACGCTGGAGTAATCTACACGCTCGGCAAAATCGAAGATGGTTTTATAAGGTCCGTTCTTCAGTCGCTCTGCCACGATGGCATCGGCTGCCGGAGCACCCATACCCTTGATGGCTGAAAGACCGAAACGTATCTCTCCATGCTCGTTCACACCGAACACACGGTAACTCTCGTTCACATCCGGACCCAAGGTCTTGATGCCCATCGACTGACACTCCTCCATCAGCTTAGTGATTTCGGTAATCTGTGCAAAGCGTCGGGTCATCAGCGCCGCCATGTATTCGGCAGGATAGTGCGCCTTGAGATAGGCAGTCTGGTAGGCTACCCACGAATAACAGGTGGCATGCGACTTGTTGAAGGCGTAGGAAGCAAACTTCTCCCAGTCGCCCCATATCTTCTCCAGCACCTTCGGGTCGTGGCCGTTCTCCTGCCCCTGCTTGATGAACTTAGGCTTCATCGCATCTACGATAGCCTTTTTCTTCTTACCCATCGCCTTACGCAGCGCATCTGACTCGCCTCGGGTGAAGCTCGCCAACTGACGGGAAAGAAGCATCACCTGCTCCTGATAGACCGTGATGCCGTAGGTATCCTTCAGATACTTCTCCATACACGGGATATCGTAGGTAATCGCCTGCTTGCCGTTCTTGCGGGCAATGAAATCAGGGATATAATCCATAGGTCCCGGACGGTAGAGGGCATTCATGGCGATGAGGTCCTCGAACACCGTAGGCTTCAGCTCACGGAGATACTTCTGCATACCCGGCGACTCGAACTGGAAGGTTCCGATGGTCTGACCGCGCTGATAGAGCTGATAGGTCAGCTCGTCATCGATAGGGATGGTATCGAGGTCAACGACATCGCCCGTAGTCTGCTTGATAACCTTGCATGCCTCCTTCATCTCGGAGAGGGTCTTCAAGCCCAGGAAGTCCATCTTAATCAGACCGGTGGTCTCGATGACATGGCCGTCGTACTGCGTTACCGCCGTCTTCAGTCCCGGGAAATCAGGGTCATCGGCAGTAGATACAGGCACCCAGTTGCTGATAGGGTCGCGGCAGATGATGAATCCGCAGGCATGGATACCCGTGCCTCGGATGGTTCCCTCGAGCATCTTGGCATACTTGATGGTATTGCTCTCGCGGGGATCGTTGGAGAACTCTGCCTCGCGCAGCTCTGGGGTATATTTGATGGCATTGGTCAGGTTCATCTTGGCACCGTCAGGCAATCGGTCTGGGATAGCCTTGCAGAGTGCATTCGCCTTATCCAACGGCAGTTTCTCGACACGCGCCACGTCCTTGATGGAGTTCTTCGTCGCCATGGAACCGTAGGTAATGATATGGGCACAGTTCTCATGACCATACTTATCCATTACCCATCTCAGCACCTTGCCTCGGCCGTCATCATCAAAGTCGGTATCAATATCCGGAAGGTTCACACGGTCTGGGTTCAGGAAACGCTCAAACAGGAGGTCGTACTTCAATGGGTCAATCTTGGTAATGCCCAAGCAGTAAGCCACCACCGAACCTGCCGCAGATCCACGGCCCGGGCCCACCATCACGCCGAGTTCCTCGCGCGCCGCCCTGATGAAGTCTGACACGATGAGGAAGTAGCCCGGGAAACCCATGGTCTTCATCACGTGGAGCTCGAAGTTTACATGCTCGTCTACATTCTCGGGCAGCGGGTCGCCATAAAGCTTTTTGGCTCCCTCGTAGGCGAGGTGGCGCAGATATTCTGCCTCAAACTTGATACGGTATATCTTATCGTAACCGCCCAATCGGTCGATTACCTTCTGACCTTCCTCTGGTGGCAGCGGGTTCTTGCCGTTCTCATCAGAGGTAAACTCCTTGTAGAGGTCTTCTTCTGATACCTTCTGTCGCAACTGCTCCTCGGTACCGAAACTCTCCGGAATCGGGAAGAAAGGCATGATAGGACCATGGTCGATGCTGTAAATCTCCACCTTATCCAATACTTCGAGGGTATTGGAAAGCGCTTCGGGGATATCCGAGAACACATCGTTCATCTCCTGGCGGGTCTTGAACCATTCCTGCTTGGAATAGCGCATACGGTTAGGGTCGTCGAGATCCTTGCCGGTAGCGATACAGAGCAGATGGTCGTGAGCCTCGGCAGTCTCCTTATCCTCGAAGTGGCAGTCGTTGGTGCACACCAGTTTGATGTTAAACTCCCTTGCCATCTTGATAAGTTCCTTGTTGGCACGCTGCTGCAACTCGTAAGCCTCGCGGTTGGCAAGCAGACTTGGATCATCGGGCACTTTATGGCGCTGGAGTTCGAGATAGTAATCATCGCCAAAGAGGTTGTGGTACCACTGGCAAGCCTCGCGGGCTCCTTCCAGGTCACCATGCAGAATCTTGGATGGCACCTCGCCTGCAATACATGCCGAACAGACGATGAGGTCTTCGTGATACTTCTCCAGATCGGCACGGTCGGTTCGTGGGCGCATGTAGTAACCATCCACCCACGAATTGCTCACCAGCTTGATGAGGTTCTTGTATCCATTATAATTCTTGGCAAGTACAATGAGGTGATAACCGCTCATATCGCCCTTATCCTTCTCTCGGTCGGCTTTGGTTCGGCGTGCCACATACATCTCGCAGCCTATGATAGGCTTAAAAGGTTCGAGTCCCTCCTTCTTGCGGTCTTTATTAATCTTGCCGCAATAGTCGGTGAGTTCCTTGATGCCGAACATCACACCGTGGTCGGTTACCGCCATACCCTTCATGCCGTCCTTGATGGCCTTATCTACCAGATGCGGTATCTTCGACTGGCCGTCGAGGATGGAGTATTGGGTGTGTACATGCAAATGAACAAAATCTTCCATTATCTGTTTAAAATTCGAATTTTGACAACAAAGTTACGGCGAAATATTGAAAAAGCCAAAAGAAATATGCGAAAATATTGAAAAAGGTAAAAGAAACCCACAAAAAATTTGCAAAAGTGATAAAAATGACGTACCTTTGCACCAATAAAAACTTAATCCTACTATATGGGACAGAAAATAAAGAAATTAAAGAAGATAAGATTGCACCGCGAAGGTACCGATCAGCTGGTAACCGGAGCGATAGCGTTAGTAGCCATTGCGGCTATATTGTGGACAACCCTAGACAACAAGATTCCGTTCTGGGCTTTTGTTGTTGTGTTCGGTACGGTATATGGTATCGTGCTCAACTTCTACCGTTGTCCTGTCAGATACCTCAACGTAGAGGATACTTCGAAACTGGTAGTAGCACCAGCCGACGGAAAGATTGTGGTGATAGAAGAGGTGGAGAATGCTCCCTACTTCGGTGACCGCCGCCTGATGATTTCCATCTTCATGAGCCTCTGGAATGTTCATGCCAACTGGTTCCCGGTGGATGGTAAGGTAAAATTCGTGAAGCATGTGGACGGCAACTACCACAAAGCATGGCTGCCTAAGGCTAGCGAGGAAAACGAGCATGCCGACGTGATGATTACCACACCTGAGGGAGTGGATGTACTCTGCCGCCAGATTGCCGGTGCAGTAGCACGCCGCATCGTAACCTATGCCAAGGAAGGGGAAGAATGCTTCATCGACGAGCACCTGGGATTCATCAAGCTGGGTTCACGCGTGGATGTCTACCTGCCTGTAGGTACAGAAGTATGCGTAAAGATGGGACAGTCAACTACTGGCGACCAGACCATCATCGCTAAATTGAAATAACATATTGACAGATAGAGGGCAAGCCGGAACATACTTCCGGCTTTCACTCTATCATAATATACTGGAAAAAATGAGTATCAAGAAACATATTCCAAACACGATAACCTGCTGCAACCTGGTTTCGGGCTGCATTGCAACATCGTTTGCCTTCGGCGGAAACCCAAAGATGGCATTGTTATGGATTATCATCGGAGCCGTATTCGACTTCTTTGACGGCATGAGCGCCCGCCTGCTGCACGTTTCATCGCCAATAGGCAAGGAGCTGGATTCACTGGCAGATGACGTAACCTTCGGTGTGGCTCCTGCCACCATCGTATTCTCACAACTCTTTGTGATGGAATATCCGAGTTTTCTGGAGCCTTTGCGCCCATGGTTGCCTTACGCAGCCTTCATCATCGCAGCCTTCTCGGCATTGCGACTGGCTAAGTTTAATCTTGATGAGCGCCAGACTACCTCTTTCATCGGTGTTCCTACACCAGCCAACGCCCTGTTCTGGGGTTCGCTGATTGTGTTCAATCCAAGCTGGCTCGAAGGATATTCATGGTCGGTATTCATCATTCTGGCTCTGATACTCATCACCAGCTATCTGCTGGTTTGCGAGATGCCTCTTTTCGCCTTGAAGTTCAAGCAGTGGGGTTTCAAGGGCAATGAGGTGAAATATGGCTTTGCCGCGCTCACCCTCATCATCCTCGCTACTTCGGTAGCACTCGATGGTCTGACCGGTTTCCTCACCGGCTGGTGGCTTGTCATCGTGGCATACGTCATCATCTCGGCGATTATTTATCTGAAGAAGACGAAATAGAAGAAATCCCCTTTATTGGGATATTTAGGTATTTATGTAGATTATTAATTGAAAAATGCGGCTAGATGTGAATCCAGTCGCATTTGTTTTTTCTTCCTGTTGAGAGAGAGGATTAGTTGTGTACGAGCGTACCAATCTCCTCACCATCCATCACCTTCTTGAGGTTACCTACAACATCCATATTGAACACGTAGATAGGAAGGTTGTTTTCCTTACACATGGTGGTAGCAGTCAAATCCATTACCTTCAAGCCCTTGGCATAAATCTCATCATAGGTGATGTCCTTGAACTTGGTAGCTGTAGGATCCTTCTCAGGGTCGGCGGTATAGATGCCGTCTACACGGGTACCCTTGAGCATCACGTCAGCCTCGATTTCGATACCGCGGAGAGAAGAACCGGTATCGGTAGTGAAGTATGGACTACCTGTACCTGCAGAGAAGATGCAGATATAGCCTGCCTCCATCGCCTCTATCGCCTTCCACTTGGTGTAGAATTCGCCGATAGGCTCCATGCGGATGGCAGTAAGCACCTTGTTCTTAACGCCCAAGGCTCCGAGTGCGCTGCTCAATGCCAGGGAATTGATAACGGTAGCACACATACCCATCTGGTCGCCCTTGACACGGTCGAAACCCTTCTGGCTTCCACTCAAACCGCGGAAGATGTTACCACCACCAATCACAATGCCTATCTGAACGCCCATCTCATGGACCTCCTTAATCTGCTTAGCATAATCACTCAGGCGCTCTGGGTCGATGCCGAAGCTCTGCTTGCCCATCAGACTCTCGCCACTCAATTTCAAAAGAATTCTTTTAAACTTTGCCATTTTATTTTAATTTACAATTTACAGTTAACAGTTTATAGGGCGTAGCCTCCTATAAACTATTAACTATTAACTATTAACTATTAACTATAAACTTGATTTCTCCGAACGCATACGAGCGTATTACTCCCTTCTTGTCATGAAGGATGAGATGACCATCGTCCTCCACCTCTACGAAGGCGCCCTCGAACTTACCGTCCTTATCCTCATACCAGTGATAGCCCTTGCGACGGTAGAGCGAAAGATGATAGAGTCCCGACACATCCATATAGTCGGCACGACGCAGAAGTTCGTAGTATTTGCAGAAAGCCTCAATCACCTTCTGCAGCACCTCTTCCCTATCCACCTCATGACCCAGAATCTGAGCCAGAGATACAGGGTTGGGCGCATCGCTGTGGAACTCAGTCTGATTGACATCAATGCCGATACCGAAGATGCAGCGCTTGATGCCCTTGGAGTCGATGGCAGTCTCTATCAGCGTGCCACTGATTTTCTTGTCATACCAGTACACATCATTCGGCCATTTCAGCGTAATGCCGTCCGTATAGGAATCTAGAGCGTCCTTCACGGCGAGCGCACCAGCCTCGGAAAGGAGGAACTGCTGGCGCAAAGGTACCCACTTAGGACACATCATCATACTGAAGAGGAGGTTCTTGCCCGGCTCACTCTCCCAGGTATGCACGCCCTGTCCCCTGCCTGCTGTCTGATAGTCAGCAATGGCAATGGTCAGCGCATCTTCATCGTAAGTATCCAAATTCCTGAGGAAGGTATTCGTGGAATCCACTTCCTTTAATCGTATAATCTTCTTTTCCATGTCTATATAATAATGTATAGCGAATCACAACGGGTTATCCAATCAGCAACGGGTTGAAGGCATCCACAAGATGCTCGATGCGTTTCACCTGATGGCCTACCCCTACCACGGTAACAATATCAAAGCGAAGTTCTTTTTCCACCTTCTGTTCCTTGACGTAAGTATTGGCGGCTATTGCCAGATTACGCATCTTCCTGACATCTACGGCTTCCTCGGGCTGCTGGTATTCTTCACCCGAACGGGTCTTTACTTCTACCACAACCAGCGTCTTACCATCCGGCGAAACGGCAAGGATATCCAGATCCCGCTTGCCGGCTTTCCAGTCTCTGTCGATGACGACATAGCCTTCATTCTCGAGATAGAGCGTAGCCTCGTCTTCTCCCCATTTGCCTAATTCATTATGCTCTGCCATAGTCTATTTCCTTTATTTTGCACCAAAAGATGCTTTTACCTTGCAAAAATAACAAAAAAAGTCCACACTTCAAACTTTTTTATGTAATTTTGCACGAAAAACAATGGAAGATATCAAGAAAAAAGACGAAGCATACATGCGCCGTGCCCTGATGGAGGCTCAGGCGGCATTCGATGAAGACGAGATTCCGGTAGGCGCCATCATCGTTTGTAAAGACCGGATCATATCGCGTGCCCACAATCTTACGGAGATGCTGACCGATGTTACGGCTCATGCCGAAATGCAGGCCATCACTTCGGGAGCCAACATGCTGGGAGGAAAATACCTGAAAGACTGTACCCTCTACGTTACGGTAGAACCCTGCGTGATGTGCGCCGGAGCGCTGGGATGGGCACAGATCAGCCGCGTGGTATATGGTGCCAGCGACGAGAAAAGGGGGTATACAAAATATGCGCCCGATGCACTGCATCCTAAGACGACAGTTACATCGGGCGTATTGGAAGATGAGTGCCGCGCACTCATGCAGGATTTCTTTCAGAGAAAGAGATAATTACTTAACGAGCACTACAAGATACTTGCTGGTGCTCCAGAAAATCTGTGGATTGGTGATGCGGAGAGTATACTGCTTGTTGGCATCACGTACCAATGCATAAGAGCTGGATGGGTGGGTAGTGAGCAACTTAGCAGACTTTGACATCAACTTGATTTCAGAAATGTTGCGGATATCAACCTTGGTGAAATAACTCTTGTTGAAATTGCCGGTCATTACCTTACCCTTTTCCATGATATGCTGCTCCTTCAACTCCTTCTTGGTACCGAATACGTACCAGGCAGTGTTGAGCTGCTTGTCCTGTGCATTGATTGTCTCTGTCTTCTGGCTGCTTTCAGTAGTAAGACGAGAGGTCTTGGTATTCAGATTGTTGATAGTCTCGTCGAGCGCTGCAATATGAATATCCTTCTTATCCAACTCCTCGCGAAGCACCTGGAGTTCCTTATCCTTCTGTGCAATCTGCTCCTGAAGGTTTGCGATGGTCTTCTTCAACTGGTCAGCCTGCAAAGAGCTGTTAGCCATCTGCTTCTGCAGTTTAGCCAGGAGTTCGCGGTTCTGCTGCATACGGGTAGCGATGAACTGAACATCCTCCTTGAGCTGCTGTCTCTTGCTGGCACCCTCACCGTTCTTCAGGAGAGTTACTCTGTGCTCAGCCTCACTGATCTGGTTCAGACCATCCTGGATTTCATTCAATGTACCCATCATATCGTTAATTTCGCTATCTTTCTGAGCGATGATACTGTTTAGCGAATCATTCTGCTGATTTGCCAAATCCTGGGTGTTGTTCTTGCCGTTGTTGCAACTGGTCAAGCAAAAAGCAGCTAAACATGCCGCAAATAATAGCTTTTTCATAATCATTTTCCTTTTTAATGTTTGATTTAAAAAATTATCTTTTCGCGTAAAACGCGTCGCTTCCTATACTTTATTCATTACTTTCTTCATCCCTGCGAGCCCCGTTTTTCTTCTGCCGGCGTTCTTCACGCTTCTTTTCCTTCATCTCTTCCTTGAGCTGTTTAGGATCTTTTCCTGCCAATACGATGACAAATTCGCCCCTTGGTTCTGTCTCCTCAAAATGAGCGATAACCTCGGCAAGCGTACCCCTCACACTCTCCTCGTGGAGTTTGGATATTTCACGACAACAGCTCACCTGTCTGTCATCCCCGAAAACCTCGGCAAACTGCTGCAAGGTTTTCACCACACGATAAGGCGACTCATAGAAAATCATGGTGCGCACCTCATCCTTCAATGATTCAAGATAGGTCTGTCTGCCCTTTTTCTGCGGAATGAATCCTTCGAAGCAGAAACGGTCGCATGGCAAACCCGATGAAACGATGGCCGGTATGCATGCCGTAGGTCCAGGCAATGTCTGCACCGTGATGCCTGCCTTGGCTGCCTCGCGGGCGAGGTAAAAACCAGGATCGCTGATACCCGGTGTTCCGGCATCGCTGATCAAGGCGATGGTTTCGCCACCTTTCAGTCGCTCTACGATGGCAGAAGATGTGCCATGTTCGTTAAACTTATGGTGAGCCACTAATCGATTTCTGATATCGAAATGCTTCAGCAGAACACTCGATGTTCGAGTGTCCTCAGCGAGTACCAAATCCGCTTCTTTCAGTATGCGAATGGCTCGCATTGTCATGTCCTCCATGTTACCAACTGGAGTCGGAACGATGTATAATGTGCCCATACTGACCGCAAATGTAGTTAATTAATCTTTCATAGCAAAAAAAAAACGCGTTTCTTTGCATTTTTTAAAACCTTATTATTAATTTTGCCCCCGAAATGACAGAAAATCTAATTGGGGAGGCGCACCGTCCCGGAAGAATTGAAGTGGTGTGCGGATCGATGTTCTCCGGAAAAACAGAGGAATTGATCCGAAGAATGAAGCGTGCGAAGTTCGCCAAGCAGAAGGTGGAAATCTTTAAGCCTGCGCTTGACACTCGTTACTCCGAGGAAGA
>DAWDAD010000022.1:0-35986 GCA_052356385.1 Prevotella sp. | reverse complement strand
TGCCCTCACCGCTCGGAAGAGTTCTCAAAGACAAAACACTCGAAAATGGTTTGCATCTGCAGCGAGTAGCCGTTCCATTCGGAGTTATCGGCATGATTTACGAGGCTCGTCCTAACGTAACCTACGATGTTTTCTCACTCTGTTTCAAGAGCGGAAATGCTTGCGTACTGAAAGGTGGAAAGGATGCAAATGCCTCAAACTCAGCGGGTGTCGAACTTATCCACAGGGTGTTGATAACTTTTGGTATTGATCCGAATGTTGTTACACTGCTCCCTGCTACCCACGAAGCTACCGGCGAAATGCTGAATGCCGTGGGCTATATTGACCTCTGCATTCCTCGTGGAGGAAAGAAGCTCATCAACTTCGTCCGTGATACTGCCAAAGTTCCGGTTATCGAAACCGGAGCCGGCGTGGTACATTGTTACTTCGACAAGGATGGCGACCTGGAGATGGGCAAGCGCATCATCACCAATGCCAAATGCAGAAGAGTGAGCGTATGCAATGCACTCGACTGTCTGCTGATTCACGAAAGCAGATTAAGCGACCTCCCTGCCCTCTGCGAGGCTCTCGCCGAGAAGCGAACCAAGATTCATGCTGATGCTAAGGCTTACGAAGTCTTAAAGGGACACTATCCAGACACCTTATTATATAAGGCAGAGGAAAGCGAAGCGAAGATGAAAGAGGCTGATGCCAACGTGAAGAGCATCTGGAACACCGAATGGCTCAGCATGCAGATGGGTATCAAGACCGTAGCTTCGGAAGATGAGGCGCTCGAACATATCGCTACCTACGGAAGCGGACACAGCGAGAGCATCGTTTCCAACAATGAAACTGCCCAGAAGAAGTTCCAGGCAATGGTAGATGCAGCCTGCGTTTATGTAAACGCTCCTACCAGCTTTACCGATGGCGCACAGTTCGGATTGGGCGCAGAGATTGGCATCAGTACCCAAAAGCTTGGAGCACGCGGACCAATGGCGCTAGAAGAAATTACCACCTACAAGTGGTTGATTACAGGAAATGGACAAACAAGAGCTTAACAAGACCCGCTCCGTACCTGCTCCGTACCCTCTCCGTACCAAGTCTTAGTTTCTGCCATGTTTGCAAGGTTTGCATGCAAACTCTGCAAACATCAAGATTCAAGAAGAAAGATCTAAGAGCAATATATATCAGAAATAACAAACAAAAAAACGAAATAACAATGAAGACATTCTTTAATGTTGAAGACCTTGGCGACTTGAAAGCAGCACTCGCCGAGGCACAGGAAGTGAAAGCAAACCGTTTCGGTTATCAGGAGTTAGGCAAGAACAAAACCTTGCTGATGATATTCTTCAATAACAGTCTCCGTACCCGACTGAGTACACAGAAGGCTGCGATGAACCTGGGCATGAATGTAATCGTGCTCGACGTGAATGCCGGTGCATGGAAACTGGAGACAGAGCGTGGCGTTATCATGGATGGCGACAAGAGTGAGCACCTGCTGGAGGCAATCCCAGTAATGGGTAGTTTCTGCGACCTTATCGGTGTGCGCAGCTTTGCCGGTTTAAAAGACCGCGACTACGATTATGCCGAGACCATCGTAAACCAGTTTGTAAAGTACAGCGGTCGCCCAGTCTTCGCTATGGAGACAGCTACCGTTCACCCACTCCAGGCATTCGCCGACCTCATCACCATCGAGGAGCATAAGAAGGTGGCTCGTCCAAAGGTAGTCCTGACCTGGGCTCCTCATTGCCGTGCCTTGCCTCAGGCTGTGCCAAACTCATTCGCCCAGTGGATGAACGCAGCCGATGTAGATTTCGTGGTTACTCATCCAGAGGGCTATGAACTTGACCCTAAGTTCGTAGGCAATGCCAAGGTGGAGTACGACCAGAAAAAGGCGCTGGAAGGTGCAGACTTCGTTTACGCCAAGAACTGGAGCTGTCCGGGCGTGAAAGACCCAGCACAGTATGGTGAGATTCTGAGCAAGGATATGAGCTGGACCATCGACGAGGAGCACATGAGCTGGACCAATGACGGTTGCTTCATGCACTGTCTGCCAGTACGCCGTGGACTGATTGTTACCGATGATGTCATCGAGAGCAAGAACAGTCTGGTGATTCCAGAGGCAGCCAACCGTGAGATTTCTGCCGAGGTTGTCATCAAGCGCATGCTCGAATCACTTTAAAGCAGGATATAAGAAAGAGATTGAGGGTGTGTCATAAGTTCATGACACACCCTCTTTTTCGTTCTACTCCACATCATCCTATCCCCATTTCTCGGTATTTTCATCTTTTCATCCAGTCTATATTCTTATATTCCAGATATTATCCGTACCTTTGCATCTTGAAAAAAGACAAGAACAAGATGGACAAATACATAATATTATCACCAGAAGCTAAGGGGACGTTCAATGACCGTCTCAATTTTCTGTATCTGAAACTAGGTAACTATCTCGATACAGAGAAACTAGAAAATCGTACTTTGCAATATTGTAAAGTATTCCTCAGCGACGCCCAGAACCAGACTCAGGATTTAGAAGAGTCACTCCTTTATCAGGAGTATCTGAAAGGCACAAACCTCACTATCGTGGAACAGACTCCACTGAATGGCAGCAAGGTGAGTCTGCTGATCAAGACTACTGATGATGCTACCCCTATCTTATTCCATAGTCTTCGCCTCACTGAGGAAGAAGCGAAGGGAAAGGATTCATACGAACAGACCCGAATGCTATTCGACAAATACCTGCAACTTATCGCCGGTACAGATATGACGATGGAGCGCAACCTGGTAAGAACATGGATATACGTAACTCATATCGATGTAAACTATCAGGGAGTAGTAGAAGCGCGCAATGATGTTTTCGACCAGCAAGGTCTGACGGCAGAGACCCATTATATAGCCAGTACAGGCATCGGCGGAGCAACATCCGTACGTCATGCATCTGTAGCTATCGACTTTCTGACCGTTCCCGGCATCAGGGAAGAAGACAAGCAATATCTCCAGGCACTCAACCATCTGAATCCTACTCACGAATACGGAGTAGCCTTTGAACGGGGAACCAGCCTTTCCCTGCCCCAGAAGAAACAATATTTCATATCAGGAACAGCCAGCATAGATAAAGATGGAGCAGTTGTATACGAAGGCGATATTATAAGACAAACCGGCAGATTGCTCGAGAACATCGGTGCTTTATTGAAGGATGGCGATGCGATGATGAACGATATCCAATACTTTATCATCTACCTGCGCGATATCTCAGACTATCATACCGTAGAGCAACTGATGAATCAGTTTTACCCTCAGATACCACATATCATCGTAGAGGCAAGAGTATGCAGACCGGGCTGGCTGATAGAAATGGAATGCATTGCAGAAAAACAAGAACAGAAATAAATGCTGATAAATGCAGAAATTTACTTTCAAAGAGTAAGTTTCTGCATTTTTTATGATTCATTCTAATATATTTTTATTACCTTTGCCCCTGATAAGTTGCACCTTGGCAAAGAGTAAATGCTAAAACTTCACTACTTATACCAAACAAGATGCACAGATATAAAAACATATAAATCGACAAAAATGAGTGAACAGCAAACAAGCCAGTCTAGTTTTGGCATATATTCGTTATATGCATTGGGAGCCATCGCATGCTTTGTGTTCTTCCAATTCTTCTATCCCTACCATCTGTTTTATCAGGAGCAGAATCAACTGTTTCTGTCATCATGGGATTATCTGACTACTTATCTGGACAAACCGGGATGGCTGGCCTGTCTGGCAGGCGATTTCCTGACCCAGTTTTATTATTTCCGCTATGCCGGTCCTATCATCCTTACCCTCTGTATTCTTATTACGGGACATAATGTAAAATGCGCAGTAAGAGATGCAGACATCCAAGGGAAAAAGACGGCACATATCGTAGCCTTCATCATGATGATCCTATTGGTATGTTTCAGTTTTCACTACGACTACCGGCTTTGCAGCATTCTGGCAATAGCAGGTGGTGCCAGTGTGTTCCGTGTCAGCACCAAGCTGCTTACTTCCACCCGAATGTTTCTCAAGAAGATAGAGAAGATGGACGACAATCCTTCTGCCGCAGCAGGTTTGGGAACAGCGCATTGGATTACCGCCTTCAGCATCATTGTTTCCGTATTCGTATGCCACTGGTTCTTTGGAAATGGAGTATGGATTTATGGAGCGCTGGTATTTACAGGATGTCTTTCCCACATCAAGAAAGTGGGAACCTACTATCGCCTGGCTGCCCTCGTGATTCCTTTCTTCCTGCTGATGCTGTCCAAGCGACTCTACTTCTGCGACTTCCAAACCCTTTATACCTATCCGGGGTTCGGAAAACTGGTAAAACCGCAAATGGATTTGGAGAAAACATTCGCGGTAGACTGTGAATATTACTTCGGTAATTATAATAAGGTTATCAACATCGTAGAAAAGACGGAAAATCCAGACCAATACATGAAGTTCTACTATAACCTCGTGATGGCGCAAAACGGATATCTTCCAGACAACCTGCTGAGATTCCAGAGCAACAACCTGGGTACATTCGATAAACTGGGACCAGACACCCCAACCCTCACCATCAAGACCCTGAACGAACTGTATTGGGTTCTGGGCGACATGACTTTCTGCGAACGTGCCACAATGCTTGCCAATGTCTGCTCTCCGAACAACCGGAATATCAGAATGGTAAAGCGACTTGCCGAAATCAATCTGGTAAAGGGCGACTACGCAGCAACCCGCAAATATCTCCGTATCCTGCAAAAGACCTTCGTATGGAGCAGATGGGCAAACCGTGCTTTCTCCTCACTTGGCAGAAAAGCAACAGCCGATGAAAAAGCCCTCCTTCAACAATACATCGAAAAGCGTCCGTTCATCAACCGGAAGGATACGCTACAACTGAACGAGAATTGCCACACCATCATGTGCGAACTGGCAGAAAGTAATCCAAACAACAAAATCGCCATCGACTACATGCTCTGCAGCGATCTCCTCCTGAAAGACATGAAAACCTTCAAGCGGGATTATGATACTTATTGTCTCAAACAGAAAAACGGTTCCTACGAACGCCTGTACCAGGAGGCTCTCATGATTTATCTGGCGGGAACCAAGGCAAAGCCGGAAGAATGGGCAAAGTATATCAAGCGTCAAGATGTTCTGCAGCGTTTCCATCAGTATAATGAAGAACGGGGCAACCAGGCATTCAGCGATACCTACTGGTATTACTTCGACAAGGCAGAGGTGCCTAAGTTGAACATCAACTGAGGAAATAATTGACGCTAACTGTTTATTAAAGAAGAAAAATGAAATACAAGAATATCCTATACAGTGCCATGGCGGGCATACTGCTGCTCGCCTCATGTGCCCAGACTCACGATAATGCTGAGCAGGTAGACCATCTGCCCAACATGTATCCCGACTATGCCGATGTAACGATTCCTGTCAATATCGCTCCTCTCAACTTCGAGATACGCGACAAGAACCTTACCAACATCGAAACCACACTCACGATTGAGGGAGCAGATGCCAACGATGCTGCCAACACTTTTACAGCCACCAGCAACAGCCAGAATCTGAAATTTGATATGGACGACTGGAAGGCTTTCCTGCAAAAGGCTGTGGGCAAGAATATCAAAGTTCAGATATATTCAAAGAGCAATGAGGGAGAATGGACGGCGTTCAAACCCTTCACCTGGCAGGTAGTGGGCGACAGTCTGGATGCTTATCTCACCTACCGACTGATAGAACCCGATTACGAAGTATGGAACAAGATACAGATTAAGCAGCGCTGCATAGAGAATTGGCAGGAGAAGATTCTCGCCGACCACAATCTGCAGGAAAACCGCTGTATGAACTGTCATGCTTTTGGCAACCAGGATTCCAACCTCAGTATGGTATATATAAGAGGTGAAGGCGGAGGAGCCATCCTTAACCGCAATGGCAAGCTGCGCAAGCTGAACCTGAAGAACGCCAACATGATTTCTTCAAGTGTATATTACGGTTTCAGTCCTTCGGGCAAATACGTCACCTTCTCTACCAATATCATCATTCCAGCCTTTCATGCCAACGCCGAAAAGCGACTGGAAGTATATGATTCGAAGAGCGATGTATATGTTGCCGATTTAGACAACAACCGCATCATCTCATCGCCCCTGACGAGTGACAGCACGAAGTTGGAGACTTTCCCGACCTTCTCGCCTAATGGTGCCTACATATATTATTGTGCAGCCGACCGGAAAGGGTTGAATACGAAGAACCTCAAGGGACTGAAATATTCCCTGGTACGCATTCCTTTCGATGAAGAAAACGGCAAGTTTGGCGAAAAGGTAGATACCCTCTATACAGCCCGTTCCGTTTGTCATCCTAAGATAAGTCCTGACGGCAGATACTGTCTCTTTACGGTAGCCGATTACGGCACCTTCCCTATCTGGCATCCCGAGGCAGACCTCTATATGATGGACTTGCAGACAGGGAAAGTGGATAGCCTCAGCATGGTAAACAGCGAGAAGAGCGATACCTATCACAGTTGGTCGCATACCGGCAGATGGTTTGTCTTTGCCAGCAAGCGCGACGACGGACTTTACGGCAAGCCTTACTTCTGCTACGTAGACCGCCAGGGCAAGGCTCACAAGCCTTTCGTTCTTCCACAGAGGGAACCAACCTTCTACGATGATTGCCTGAAGAGTTTCAACATACCGGAGTTGAGCCGCGGCCCCGTTCCATTCGATGCCATCGATATAGAGAATGTGATGAAGCAAGAAGCTGAAAAGTTCAAATAAGAAAAAACAGAAAACGCTCCTGTTGCCATATTGCAACAGGAGCGTTTTTTATAAACATACATTTGAATTCTTCACTCTTCGTTCTTCACTCTTCACTTACTTAACCTTCGTCGGAATTCTCTTATCACTCATGATTTCATTTCCTGCCGCACGGGCATCCAGCTCTACAGGCTTGGATGTGAAATCAGGGGTATTATAGGAATCCAGCAACTCATCGTAATACTTCTTAGGATTGCGCTGTGGCAGCAGGAACGGCTTGCTAACATTGCCCTTATCATCAATGCAGGCAAGGTAAAGACGGGTATAGAGTCCATCGCCACGGCGGGATGTAAAGACAAACCAATGGGAATCCCTGCTCCAGTTGTGCCAGCTGTCCGTATTCTTACTATTGGCTGCAGCCAGAGGCTTAGCCTGCCCCGTCTTCAAATCCAGCAGCCAGTTATCCGCTTCCTTATGCCAGATAGGGAAGCAGCCATAATCACTCATTGTAAACATGATGTACCTGCCATCATACGAAGGACGTGGATGGGTAGCACTCTTGCCCAGTTCACGGGCATTGAAGATGGTATCCACCTTATTTCCAAACTTACCCGTAGCCGCATCAAAATCAATCTTGCAGATATTATACTTTATATCCTTATACCCACTTGGGATAGGCACTGCGGTAGAAGAGCAGAAGTAGAGCGTCTTGCCATCAGGCGAGAATACCGGATAAGTCTCGTAATGGTCTTTCGTCATCAGGAGAGAATCCAATATCAGTTCATGGGTTGATGGCTGATAAACGAAGACATCCGATGCCTGGTCGAAGACTTCAATTCGCTCATCCTTCACGGCATGGAAACTCTGATGGGTGGTATTGGTGCTATAAGCACAATACTTGCCCGATGGATGCCAATAAGGATAAACCATCGAACCCTTCAGGGAATCATTCTTAGCCTTCAGCCACTCCCGCTTGCCGTTCTGAGAAACCAAGGTAGCGCCATGGTCACCACGCACATGGAAGGTAAACTGGTCGGGATTGGTTCTGTTTGCCGTATGACAGTTGAGACAGGCACCCGGCGCTGCGGTATTCTCAAGGATTGCCGTTTCCTCAAAGTTACTCAAGTTGCGCTGATAGATGCCCAACTTGCCATACACCTCATAACCAGGAGCAATACGACGATAAGTCAAGCCCCAGTCCTTTAACTCGTAGGGGCTTACATAGATATTGAAGTCCTTGTACTTCAATTTTTCGCCATTCTTCTCTACAAACACAGAAACTATGAGTTTTTCACCCTTGTTCTTTTTCAAGAAATCATGCCATTCATCTACCTCAAACTCCGCATACTTCTTGTCGTAAGAATATAGCCCCTCTATGGTTTTCGGACCTTGCACACATACATACATATCCTCAATATCCTCGTCCGCCATGTTAAAATCGAGCGGTGCGATATTGGCAGGAACTGTAACCCCAACATAATCGGGGAATATCTTAGGGAATTGATTGATTTCCTTGGCATCTTTCCACGCCGGAGGGTAACAACATGCACTAAGCGAAGCCATCACCACTCCAACCAACAGAGAGCACAATAAAGATTTTATCGTTTTCATTTTCTAACCAAATATTATCAACGTGTATTATGCACTAATTATCAGCAAGATTGCCAACTTAACATTTAACACTTAACATTCAACATTAATATATAGTTTTCTTCTCCTCCTTCTTAGCTTCCTCCTTGTCTTGTATCACCATATAGTACCAGGCATTGGATACATACGGCTGCTGACTGAGTTGAGGAGCCTTCGGATTCTGCATATAGAGCTGGATGAAGTTAAGCGTATTGTTCACGTTCTGCGCATTCACACTATATGGGATGGTACGTGGATCGCTATGCGTCTTCATCCAGTTGCCGATGAGAATCTCCTGGAAGGTACGTGGAATATGGTCGTAACCCACGAATCTGCCCAGCGGATAATACTGCATAAACTTCTCCATATCGCGCTGCAGGAGTTCGTAGCACATCAGATATTCGTATGCCATCCTGTTATGGTTATCGTTCAGGAAGAGCAAACCCAGCATCTGGTCCATCTCCCGGTCGCTGAAGAGGAAGTCCTGCTTCTTCTCACGATACTTGCGCAACTTGCCATAGATAGGATGCCGGTTGATAGCCTTCTCATTACCCAGCAGCGCCATGGTCTGGTCCGCCCAGTTGCTATAGAAGAGCGTCTTCTGCAGGCGGCGGAGCAGCTTGGCTGCTACCTGATAGTTGCCGTTGATGATTTCGCACTCTATAATCCTGCGAGTCAAGCGGGCACTCTTGCGATAATTCGGTATCGCTTCCTGCGCCTCAAACATATATCTTTCGGCATCATTCACCATACCCAGACGGAAGAAGATTTCTGCTGTAGATACCGGCGAAATCATATCGCGGGTAAAGGTAGGGAACAAGCCCTCGCCTCCATTCTGATAGAACTCGAAAAGACGGTCGGCAAGCATACCCTTCTGACTCAAGGCAAGATTCACACACGAAACACTGAGCGGTGTGGTTGCCGGCTTCTTCTCTGCCTTCTCTATAATCTTATCCCACTGTTCGGTGCGAACCAGGAAATCATAATCTATCAGTTCGTAGGTCATCTCATCAAAAGATGCCTTGATACCGAACCATGAAGCCACAATCACCAATACATAGCTCAATACTATGACCACTTTGGATTGCTGCAACTTCTGCAAGGATTTCTGGCGGCACGGAATCATCCCCAGAAAAGGAATCACTACTGCCCATACCATCACAACAAAAGGCAACGGAGATATGGCACCCGGATAGCGATAATAATTAAGTCCGGCAAAGATGCGATACAAAGGATATTGCAAAGTCTGCGTGGTCAATAATATCCAGGCGATAGTAAGAATAAGAATGCCGGCAGAATAGCCTATTCCGGAAAGAACATTTCCCTTCTGCTTGGCATTCTTCAACGTATCACCTATCATCAGGGCGGCATAAAGGAATACCACCGGACCCAGGAACCAATAAACCAATGCCGTGCTAACCAGTTCGAACACCACCTTTACCAACCGGTTGTGGAATCGGTTATGAATCCATCCTATTACTAAGGCTCCGAAAAGTGCAACTACAAAAGAGAGCAACACATTCTGGTCGCCCATGGCACACCATAAGGCGATACTTGGAAGGAAACTCAGGAGATAACCTGGGAAATCATGCCTTGCTCCATATTGTTTCATCAGTCCCCATACGGCAGTCTGAATGCCCATCAGCAGCAAAGCGATGATGGCACCGCCCAATACAGGCATATAATAGAACTGTACCAGAAACTCACTGATATAGTCAGCCAATCCTCCCGGCAGTACAATGCGCTCCAGGAAATAGCCGGTATCAAAGAGAAACATCTGATACTGTTCCTGAAAGCAGAGTCCGCCTACGAATGGCACTGCCCAGAATATCACGACCGCCACACCGAAGAGCAGCGACAGCAGCGGTTTCCAAGTTTTTATCATCAAATTCTTCATGAGATTATATTTTAAATTCATGTTCTTTCCACAACGTCCGTGGACGATTTAGGACATTCCTTATACCCGTACAAAGTTACAATAAAATATTGTAACTTCCAAACAAAAACATACAATTCAACAAGATAGTACAGAAGAAAAGCAAGAAAAGTCAAATCCTGCTAACATAATGCTACGAAAAGCCCCGACTGCTGGACGGCAGTCGGGGCTTAGCCTTATCGATATGATAATCATGACGATTATCAAACTTACTCATTTACTAAAGACTTTCAAGCCATCTTTGACCAGCTTTCGTCTTAGACCAAATAACTAACCCTGCGCCAATAGCACTAGCCAAGGCAAATATAATTGTCAACATTTCCATATCTATATTATTTAAGTTTCACTTTAAGAATTTCGTTACCAAAATAAGCAAATAGTACCGTTGCCGTGATACCAAAACTAATGCACAGATAATTAAAAATCCCCATCTCATCTCCCGTAAACAATGGAGACAAGCCGCCAACAACGACACCGCTGCACATCAACTTGGATAAATCAAAGAAATAACCAGCTAACATTTCTCTTCTCTTCTGATTACGCTCTGAAATCTTATTTTTAGATAAATTTTCATCCATTCCCTATATTCTAAAATTTGCTGCAAATGTACGATAAATAATTGTAACCTCCAAATATTTTGGCAATTATTTCGCTTGATACAACACAAAAGTATCAACTATGAAACGGCAGTCGGGGCTTAGCCTTATTCCACCAAAAGCTCTTCACTCTTCACCTTATGTCCTGAAACGCCCATAAACAGGGCGTTTCAAGGGGTGAAGAGTTATTGGCGACTCTTCACCCACTCTTCACCAAGGCACAAGGCTTCGAGGCATAAGAAGAAACGCAAATCTGCCGAAACAAAGAGGTGAAGAAAGGTGAAGAGTGGTGAAGAGTAGGTGAAGAGTGCCCGAATACTCTTCACCTCTCGGAATGCCGATAAACACAGGGGATTCCGAGCGAAAGGTGAAGAGTGAAGAGTATTTCTACGTAAGCCTTGTATAAAAACGAAATAAAGCCATTTGGGATGGCTGTTCTAGGCAAACAGCCCACTAGCAGCTAAAGCGCCAGTAGGCTGTCTGTGGTTTGCCAGTTAACTGTCTGTATTAAACAGCCTGCTTTTTACCAATTCACAACAGGTTAAAACAGACAAATAAGAACAGCATTCAGTATATCAAAAAAAGAAAAGCCCCGACTGTAATCACTACAGCCGAGGCCTAACCTTATTTATATTATAATCACAACGATTATTTCACATACCTATTTTGCCTTTTTCTTGAAGACATAGAACCATGCACAACCATTCTCTGGTAATTCTGCTGCAGTCAATACCAACTTATCATCGCTGGCTACCAATACATAATACTTCTGGAATACAGCATTGCCACCATTCACGTTTACACCCATAGGGATAACGAAGTTGTCATTGGTTGCAGTTGGGAATGAGATAGTACCCTTATCCCAGGTTGGGTCCTTGTGCTCCAATACACTTACAGAGATAGGAAGCTTGACGCCATCAGAACCGATTGCCTGCTTGTTAGTGATGTCGATAGTGAACCATGCACCGCTACCGTTACGGGCTACGCCACCAACCTTCGAGCTACCCTGACCATCAATATCAGCACCATAGTTTACAGCCCACCACTGAGGCTTGTTGCCACTACCGAAAGGACCATTACCCCATACGCCACCGGCAGCTTCATTCCATTCCCAGGTAGTAGTTCCATCACCATCTTCGCCACCAGCGAGATATTCAAGAAGTTCTGGCTTGGTAGTCAAAGACTCAACATCGAAAGAACCAGCATTGTAAGTCTCCTTAGTGCCATCAGCCTTGGTATAAGTCAAGGTAATATTAAACTTACCTTCCTCAACAACCATCAGCTGATCACCATTCAGAGAAGCTGTACCAGCAGCCTCATCGGCACCTTCCTTAGTAATAGCCCAGTCAGAAAGCACGCCGTTACCATTCTCAACAGTGAAGACATTACCCTTCTTGCCTTCCTTGACCTCCTGAATAACCTTTACCTTGCCTGCATCAAAAGCAGTACCGAACTGTACAGGCTGGCCAGCGAACTCGCCTACAGTAGAAGTATAATTACCCTCAGAACCAGTTACGCAGAGACGCTTCTGAAGTTCTGCAGAGAGATAAGTAATCTCATCCACGTTCACCGTGAAGTCCTTGGTAAAGTCAACAGCCACGTTCTTGCAGTGCATAGTAACGGTATTGGCACCTACCTTGGTAACATAGATGGTATCGTATGCCTTGGAAGAAGTTACCGCACCTTCAGCCAACTGGTCAGCAGTCCACTGGCTTGTGATAGGAGAATGATTCTCAATGATGATACGGTTGCTATTCTTACCATTCACCTGAACAGGTGTTACCTTCGCCTCTACGCTCTCAGCTGTTACATTCTCAGAGAATCCTGTGCTGCCTGAATCGGTAGAAGGATCACAAGAAGTATAAAGCAATGTCAGCATAGACAATGCAAAAAATATCTTTTTCATATACTTATTCATTTAAAAGATTAAAGAATTGATTACTTCCAGCCCTGATATTCAGAATCAGCACCAGTCCAACCTTCATTCTGCACCACAGTACCCAGAGCTACCTGTGTCTCAGGCATCTTCTGGAAGCCGGCAGTAGCATTGTAACGGGCAGTATAACCTCCATTGTGTGGAGTATTCTTATCAGGCTGTCCGCAATAATAAACAGCAACACCATTCTGCTTCTCAAGAGCAGCTGCGGCAATATGCCAACGACGGAGGTCGTTCCAGCGGGTACCCTCGCAAGCCAACTCCCAACGGCGCTCGTTTCTCAAAGCTTCCTCTGAATAAGCACCAATCGGTTTCAAACCTGCACGCTTGCGCACCTCATTGATACCAGCTACATCCTTCTTCAACTCACTCTGCATCAACAAGACATCTGCGAAACGGATGAGTACCAAGTCGTGGATGTTATTCAACTGCATGTTCTCCTTTCCCGGAGTATCCCAGTTGCCTGGATACATCACATTCTCGAATGTACAAGAATAGCCATCCTCCAACTGATCATTCTTACAGGTAACAGGAGCCCACTTCTTGGCATAAAAATCAGTTTCCTGAACAAAGTCTGCCCAACCACCTTTCTTATATGTCTCTACCTTAGACCAGTCCTGGATAGAAGCATCACGGCGTACATCATTAGGCTCGGCAGCAGCCCAATCCTTTACTAGATTTGGAGCTACAGGACCAGCACCCCAACCCTGACCGAATGGGAAGGTATTGCCATAAGCCTGAGCACCACGAACACCAAAGTGAAGAGCATAATTATTGGCATAACCAATCGTTGTACCCCAGTCAGCGTACTTGTTAAACTTGATAGAGAACAAAGTCTCAGGGTTCTGAGCTGCATCATCCTCAACCCACTTGAAGCCCTGACCCTTGGTGTAATCGTAATCCTCTACAGTGCATCTGTTGGTATAAGCCCAGAGATTCTGATACTTATCCACCAACTTGCGGCCAGAGTTAGCCACACAGTCATCAATGGCTGTAATGACATTCTCCTTAGACAGAGTAGTTCCATCAGGAAGCTCTACAGAAGTCAGAGGATTGTAAGTAGTGCTGGTCAGATCAGCCAATGTAGAACCATTGCCAAAGAAACCAGAATAGAACAACCATGCACGACCCAGCAGAGCCTCAGCAGCATACTTATCAATATGGCCATCAGTGCTCTTTGCAGCAGGCAAGAGAGCGACAGCATCACGAAGATCCATCAGAATCTGCTTCCAAGGGTCTTCAATATTACCTTGGGTGATAGCCTCAGAACCTGGCTTCAGACGCATAGGTACATTTCCATACATAGAAGCCAACTCATAATAATAGAAGGCACGCAGGAACTTAGCCTGTCCCATCATTGAGTTTTTGGTATCCTCATTCATAGAGGTATTAGGAAGAGCCTCTATCAGGGTATTTGCACGGTTGATACCCTTGTAACGAGCCTCATAGAACACGTTGGTCATATCGGCATTGTAGTTACAGAGCAAATCATCTGCCTGCATCAACTTATCGTTGACACCACCACCACCGAGCATATCATCACTAGCCAACTGGGCATAGTAAAGGAAACTCATCTGAGGGTCTGCACAAACCTGGTTCAAATTCTGGTAAACACCAGCCAATACAGCCTCACCATCCTCCTTGGAAACAGGGAAGGTACTGGTAGATAACTCGCCAACATTCTGCACATCATTGATGTCGCAGGATGCCAAGCTAAGTACCGCCATGGCTGAAGCCAAAAATATATTTAACTTTTTCATTGTGAATTCAATTTTAGATTAGAACTTTACATTTACACCAACCATATAGGTACGAGGCTGAGGATAGTTACCTACATCAACACCTGTTACCCATGAGTCTGAGCCGATAGCTGTACCATTCTCTGGATCCATACCCTTATAACCGGTAATGGTAAAGAGGTTCTGGGCAGCGAAATAGAGACGGAGCTGCTGGAATGGGCTGCTCTTCCAGATCTTGGTGAAATCGTAACCCACGGTCAGATTCTGAAGACGGAAGTAGCTGGCATTCTCAATGTAAATATCAGAAACGGTCTGCCAGTTTGGACCTGCATTCATGTGGGCGAGCAAAGGATACTTGTTGGAAGTTCCCTCACCATGCCAGTAGTCATACACCTCTGTAGTGAAGTTCTCGTACTCACCATCGGTGAACTTACGGAATGAACGAGCCACCTGCTGGCCGAATGCTCCAAAACCTGTAACAGAAAGGTCGAAGCCCTTGTAAGATGCACCGAGAGTGATACCCATGGTTACATCTGGATGTGGATCGCCAAGCTCTGTCTTATCGTCATCATTGATAACACCATCGCCATTTACATCCACAAACTTCAAGTCACCTGGCTTGATACCGGTACCCTGCTTAGAGTTAGCGGCATTGCCCTTGCAGTTCTTGTCAAGGTAAGCCTGAACGTCAGCCTCATTCTGCATCACACCTTCTGTCTTGTAGCCCCAGAAGTAACCGATAGGATGACCTTCCTCGAAACGAGCCATATAACCGGTATTCTGAGCCAAGAGGTCACTACCACCATTGTTGTATGTCTGGTTAGACTTCACCTCTGTTACCTCGTTGTGGTTGTAAGCCATATTCCAACCTACGTTGTACTGGAAGTCCTTACCAATCTTATCGTTCCAAGAAAGAGAAAGCTCAATACCCTTGTTCTCAACAGTACCAGCATTCTTCATCTGGGTAGAGAAACCTGTTGTTGGATCTACAGGAACCGCAACCAGCAAGTCCTTGGTCTTCTTGTTATACCAATCCAAGGTGAAGCCCAGGCGTCCACTCAGGAAACGGGCATCCAAACCGATGTTCAACTGCTCAGAAGTCTCCCAAGTCAAATCCTCATTAGGCAGACGTGAAGGAGCTGCACCGGAAACATACTGATCAGGATTACCATTGAAGGTATAATAGCTACTTGTATCGAATGCGAAAGCACCCTGCCACTGGAAGTTGTTAATGGTCTGTGCATTACCATTCTGTCCCCAACCTGCACGAAGTTTCAAGAAATCAAGCCAGGAAGCTGTTTTAGCCATGAACTTCTCGTTAGAGATAACCCAACCTGCGGATACTGATGGGAAATAGCCCCAACGCTTACCTGGAGCAAACTTAGAATTACCATCGGCACGCATGATGGCTGAAAGCATATACTTCTCATTGAAGTTGTAGTTGACACGACCGAAGTAAGACATACTGCGAGAATCATCACAAGGAGTACCAGTAACGGCAGCAGCATTATTATTCTTCATATAGGTCATGTAAGCATGAGTCATATCGCCAAACACCGAATTAGAAGATGTAGCATTCAAGGAGAAACCGAAGTCAGGACGGCTCTCACCATACTCTGTACCTACCAGGATGTCGAAGTTGTGCTTCTTCTGCAAGTCAAACTTATAACTCAAGGTATTTGTTGTACTCCATCCCCAACTTGTTCCAACCTGGTTTGTTGCCTTATCCTCTGTTCGGAAATAATCCGCATTGGTTCTGTTGGCATCGAATATAGGGAGGAATGTACGCCATGTCCAAGTATTCTGATTGTAATTCAACTGTCCACGGTAAACCAGATTCTTGATTGGCTGGATCTCCAAATAACCTGTAGCATGCAGATTCTGGTTGATACTCTTGTTGTGACCAGACTGCTGGTTCAACATCTTATAGACTGGGTTTACTGAATATGAGTTGTAATTATCAACCCAGTTCTTCAAATCCTCAGCCTTGGTATAACTGCCGTCGGCATTATACATAGGGATAGCAGGGTTAGCACGGAGCATGTTAGAAAGCTCATTGCTATACTGGCCACCAATCTGGATACCCTGATTCTGCTTGTGCTGATAGTAGATGTTCTCACCAATCTTTACAACATCCATGCCCTTGTCATTGCGATAGATGACATGCTCTGAATTGATGCGGAAGGTGAAACGGCGGTAGTCAGACTTAACAACATTGCCAAACACACCATCCTGATACTGATAACCAGCACCCATTGAGAAGGTAGAACGATCAGAACCACCCGTTACGTTCAAAGCATGGCTAGTGGTAACGGCATTCTTGTTGCGGATTGCCTCTACCCAGTTGGTTCCTTCGTTAGAACCATCCATATAAGAGTTGTAGAGGTCTTCGCCCATAAAGCTCTTCCAATCGTAGCCACTTTCACCACTGTTGAAACGCACCTGATCCATTACCTCCATATACTGTTTGGCAGTAAGCATCTTAGGCATGCGATATACGTTAGCCCAACCTACGTTGCCATCGTAAGATACCTGAATCTTACCCAGCTTACCCTGCTTGGTTGTTACCAAGATAACACCATTGGCAGCGGCAGAACCATAGATGGCACAAGATGCGGCATCCTTCAAGACGTCAATACGTTCGATGTCGGCAGGGTTCAAGTTGTTGATATCACCTGCTACACCATCAATAATATAAAGAGGAGCTGTGTTGCCGTTGGTACCGGCACCACGGATAGAAATCTTAAAGCCATCACCAGGCTGACCGGAAGCCGCCTGAATGTTAACACCAGGAGTCTGGCTCTGCAAAGCGCCGAGCACCTGTGTGGTATTCATCTTCTGAATATCATCACCCTTCACTTCGATAGTAGAACCTGTGACGAGTTTTTTCTTCTGAACACCATAACCTACGACAACAACCTCATCAAGAGTCTTGTCGTCTGTCTTCATGGTAACCTTTAGATTTGACTGGTTACCCACAGCAATTTCCTGTTTCTGGTAACCGATATAGGTAATTACAATAGTAGAACCAGGCTTTACGTTCAAGGTAAAGTTACCATCAAGATCTGAAACGGTACCATTACTAGGGTTGCCCTTTTCTACTACACTTGCACCAATAATAGGACCTTCTGCATCGCTCACATTACCGGTTACTTTCTTTGCCTGCTGTACAGCATTTACGCTCTGACTAGGAGATGCCGCCCATGCTTCAGTTGTATAACTCAAGCCTAACGATGCTAACGCTCCCACAAGCAGCATTGATTTTTTTAAGTTCAAATTCATACTTTAGTACTTTCAAGGTTGAATAGAATTAAACGTTTGTTGACTCAGACTATCATAATAGTCATTCTTTTAGTTCCCGACATATCTATCAGATACGAAGGAAACAAACAGGTTAAGTTGAATTCATCTTCATAATGGTTATTGTTTACGTTTATATTGTTTATTGTTGTTTCATTTCATCATCAATCTGAAGTCATTTCTAGTGGAACTATAAGTGACAAACAGATTTACGATTGCAAAGTTACATTTCTTTTACGAAAAAAGCCGATACTATTTTGCTAATTTGAAGTATTATTTTGATTTTAGTTATTTTTTTTAATAAATCCCGATAAACACTAAAGATTTATTAAAATTCTGTGTTTTCCTTACACTTATTATATATGTATGTTTTGTTAACTCGGAGCAAAAAAGTATTACCTTGCCGCTATTGGGCAGCAAGGTAATTACGTACAGGATTGGCATACATCTCGAGAATTCTCTCTCTCAAGTAAGCTTCATCCTTATTTGGAAGGTCAATTTTCGCAAGCTGACCAGCCATATATTTTTCAAATTTTGCCTTATCTTCGGCAGTATATTCAGCCTGATGAGCAGTTGAGTTTTCAAGCAAATCAAGAGCCACATAGTTGCCCGGATAGAGGCGGTAGTTCTTGAATATCTGCTCATCCATATAGGCTGCTACCTTATTATATATATCCTGCTTAGGCATATCAGGATCAAGACTGGCCAGATAATCATCAAGACATGGGGCTGCATGATAATGCACATGACCCTTATAACCGAAGATACCGGTCTGCATGCTTACCAGGTCATCCATAGGTCCCTTCTTCCAGTCGGCATTATCGCGCTTCTGCTGGAACTCCTTTGCCTTCAGGAAATCGCATGGATCATATTCGTAACTGATAGAGAGCGGTACGAGATGAAGCTGTTTCAGGCGGTCGATAATGCTGCCCTCACCGCCCATCGACATCATCTGCAGAATACTCTTCTGGGTGCGGTCATTACTGTCCTTGGCCCTACCCTCGCGCTGGGCTATCCAGATGTTCTCGTTCTTCTCCTTGATGGCAAAATGCATATAGTCAGAGAGGCGCTTGCTCGACATCAGCATCTGTCGCATGCTCAGGGCACGCTCTACGATAAACGCCTTGTTGACACGTACCAGGTCCTTGACCCAAGGAAGAGAAAGGAGATTATCACCGATGGCTATCTCGCAAGTGGTCTTAAACCCATTATCGATAAGAAGGACATCGAGGATGGCTGAATCGAGCACGATATCACGGTGATTACTGATGAAAGTATAATTACGGGTATTATCGAGCGATGTACAATCCATCTCGCAACCTGTTGCTGCCTTCTTCAGAATGCCATGAACAAAATCGTAAGCAAAAGCCAACTGGAAATCCAGATTGGTCTTACATGCCTTCAACTTCTGGGCAATCATCTCGAAAGGTACTTGTGGATAGAGATAGGCAAGCACTTGTTTAAACTGATCGTTTGAAAGCAAACGGTCGAATACCTCTGGGAGATCTTCAGGCTCCCAAGGACGGATGGTATCAAATTCTTGAGGGATATTCATAATATATACCTATTAATATATATGGCTCTGCGAAAAAGTCGCAGAACCATATATGAGTTTGTTATTCTAGAACTGATTCTCCACGATTTCGCTGAGCACATCCTTGATATCAAGACCTGCTGCACGAACCTGCTGAGGAATGAAACTGGTAACGGTCATACCTGGAGTGGTATTGATCTCCAGCATGTTCACCTTGTCTTTACCATCCTTATCCTTAGAGATGATATAGTCGATACGGATGATACCGTTGGCATGAAGAATGTCGTAGATGCGGGATGTGGTCTTGGCTACCTCTTCTGCAGTCTCTGGAGAGAGACGGGCTGGAGTGATTTCCTGTACCTGACCGTTATACTTGGCATCGTAATCGAAGAACTCGTTGGTGGTCACCACTTCGGTAGCTGGCAGAACAACAGTCTTCTCGGCTGTCTTGTAGATGCCCTGTGAAATTTCTGTTCCATCAAGGAAGCCCTCGATCATTACCTCATTGCTCTCCATGAAAGCCACACGGAGGGCTGGAGCCAGCTGGTCAGCATTCTTCACCTTGCTCACACCAAAGCTACTACCGTCAGCAGCAGGCTTTACGAAACAAGGCATACCGATGCGCTTGGCAATCTCTTCTTCATCATAAGCTTCACCGCGACGGAGCAAGATACTGTCTGCTACGTTTATACCGAAACCGCGCAGATAATTATTGAGCACATACTTATCAAAAGTCATTGCCTCTACCAGAACACCGCTTGTAGAGTATGGCAGATGGATGAGGTCAAAGTAGCCCTGCATCACACCATTCTCACCAGGCTGTCCGTGGATGGTGATATAAGCATAATCGAAATAGACATGCTTGCCGTTCATAACGAAAGAGAAATCGTTCTTGTCAATCTCGATAGTCTCACCATTATCCAAAGCAACATGCCAGTCGGTGCCCTTCACATCGACGAGATAAATATTGTAGCGCTCTTTATCAAAGAAAGAGTACAAACCCTGTCCTGAGCGCAATGATACGTCGTGCTCAGAAGAATCACCACCACATACGATGGCTATCGTTCTCTTGCTATTTTCCATAATTACTAAATATTTTTGAATGTATCTTGTGTGGTGCCAGCGATGAAGCCGCGCCACTTTTCTATTAATTGTCTAAAATCATTTGGCCACTCACTGTCAAAATCCATCTGCTGCTTGGTTGTAGGATGCACGAAGCCGAGTGTCTTGGCATGGAGAGCCTGACGCGGACAGAGTTTGAAACAGTTCTGGATAAATGCCTTGTAGCTGCTACTGCGCTGACCTCTCAGAATCTCTGTTCCGCCATACGTTTCGTCCATAAAGAGCGGATGACCGATATGCTTCATGTGGGCACGAATCTGATGGGTACGGCCTGTTTCCAACACACACTGCACCAAGGTGGTATAACCGAAACGCTCCAACACCTTGTAATGCGTAACCGCAGTCTTGCCTATTCCGCTGTCCGGATCGAAGACCTTCATACGGAGGCGGTTCTTCGGATCACGGCCGATATTGCCTTCTATGCGCCCTTCATCTTCTACAATGTTGCCCCAAACGAGCGCATTGTAACTGCGATGGGTAGTCTTGTTGAAGAACTGCTTACCCAGTGCGGTCTTTGCCGTAGGAGTTTTTGCCACAACGAGCAGTCCGCTGGTATCTTTATCGATGCGATGCACCAAGCCCACTTCCGGATCATTGGCATCAAACTCAGGCATATCCCTTAAATGCCAGGCTACCGCCTGAATCAAGGTTCCATGAAAGTTGCCCGCACCCGGATGCACCACCATACCTGCTTCCTTGTTAACCACCATCAGCTGGTCGTCTTCATAAACCACATTGATAGCAATTTCTTCAGGTTTGATACTCGTTTCATGACGAGGACGGTCGAGCATCAGAGTAACCAAATCATTAGGGCGCACCTTATAGTTGCTCTTTACCGGTTTACCATTGACATGGATGAATCCAGCATCAGCAGCCTGCTGAATACGGTTACGGCTCTGATAGGCCATCTTATCAGCCAGGTATTTATCGATGCGGACCGGATCCTGGTTGGCATCCACCTGAACCTTCCAGTGCTCATAGAGTTCATCTCCTCCTTCACCAGAAGCAGCGGTTCCTTCCTCCATCTGGAGTTCATCATCCAGTTCGTCCATATCTCCTGCATCATCAAACCCGAAGTCATCCTCTACAGGAGCATATACCTTATTATATATATAATCTAAAAATATCATTCGTATTACTATTGAATTCTTCACTCTTCACTTTTCATTTCTCCTACTCCACCACTTCCTTCTGGTGGTGCTCATGCGAAGGAGCAGGCTCTGTGGCTTCCGTACCAGGAACCACCTCGAAGTTGTCTTCATGAGTTTCTCCGCTCATGTCACCTTCGCCTTCCATCACATCTTCTTCGCCGTGATAAACCGGATCTACCACATCGATAGAATCATCAACGCTCCGTTTACCATTACCAACCTGTATGACAAGCACATCATCGATAGAAACCTTATCACCGGCTACAACATGCTTACCCTTAACGAGGATACCATAAACCCAATCCTCTTCGCCAGGAATATATTCAGGTGTACCCAGTTTGAATCCCATAGCAGTAAGTTTAGCCATTGCCTCTCGCAACGAACTGTTGTCAATGACATCAGGAATGGTGATACGTGGAGAATGATCAGAATTGATGGTAACATAGATAACATGTCCCGACTTTACCACTTCTCCGAAAACCGGAGTCTGCTCCAGAATGACATCAGGCGGCAAAGTGCGAACATATCCCGTATCCGTTACAACAATTTCCAATCCCGCATCGTCGAGGATATGTGTAGCATCATCGATATTCTTATATCGAATATCCGGCACACGGATGGCCTCACCATGATGGGTATAGATATCGATGCCATACTTGACACCGACACAGAGCAACACCAGCACCAGAATCATGGCACCGATATTCCCCCAAAGGTACTTACTCTTAAACTTATTTATAAACTCTGATGAAGTCATATATTATTTTTTGGTGCAAAGATACAAGTATTTGGGGGAAGAACAAAATAAAAAGGAAAGTTTTTGCACTCTCACCACCTATTTTATGATATAAAAACAAAACATCTTTGTTCCCAAAAGAGCAATCTCAGAAAAGAAAGGGGCGTTATAAACAACAAAAAGCAGCAAAGAATACATCCTTGCTGCTTTTAATGTCATCGTCAACAGACGAATCTTTCCTCGGAATTACTTTCCGTGGTGCTCGTCAGATACAGTTAACTTCTTACGGCCATGAGCACGGCGAGAAGCCAATACGCGACGACCATTCTTTGTTGCCATACGCTCACGGAAACCATGCTTGTTCACGCGACGACGATTGTGAGGCTGAAATGTTCTTTTCATTTTTCTTATTTATTTTTTAATTAATATTCTTCACAAAAGAGCAAAATAAGCCCTTTTTGGGCTGCAAAATTACGCATAATTTCTCAAATAACCAAGAAAACTACCAAATTTAGCTTAAATATTTATGTTTTTTTCGATTTTCCCTTTGTTTTTTCATCATTTTGCCGTAACTTTGCACCCGATTACGAGAATAATAATAACATTCAAGATAAAACAAGAAATGATTAATTCACAGGAAATTAAGATTGGAACTTGCATCCGTATGGATGGCAAAGTATGGGTTTGCATCGACTTTCAGCACAGAAAGCCAGGTAAAGGTAACACCGTAATGAACACTAAGTTGAAGAATGTTGCTGACGGCCGCGTGCTGGAGCGTACATTCCAGGTTGGTTTCAAATTGGAGGATGTTCGCGTTGAGCGTCGCCCTTATCAGTACCTCTACGAGGACGCTACTGGTTGCATCTTCATGAACCAGGAGACTTTCGAGCAGGTGCCTATCGCTAAGGAGAACGTTACTGGTGGCCAGTACATGAAGGAGGGTGACGTTGTTGAGGTGGTTACTGATACAACTGATGGTACTATCCTCTTGGCTGAAATGCCAGTGAAGACTACTTTGAAGATTACTCACTCTGAGCCAGGTGTAAAGGGTAATACTGCTACCAACGCTACAAAGCCTGCTACATTGGAGACTGGTGCTGAGGTTCGTGTTCCTTTGTTCGTCAACGAAGGCGAGACTATCCAGATCGACACCCGTGACGGTAGCTACCTCGGTCGTGTAAGCGAGTAATACATCCTCCAACAGGAAGATTGTGCTCTTATTGAGTAAAACTAACCCTTAATAGTAAGAAGAATGAAATATTCCATCATAGTACCTGTATTTAATCGTCCTGACGAAGTGGACGAACTTTTAGAGAGTCTGACTCATCAATCAGAGAAAGACTTCGAAGTTGTCATCGTTGAGGATGGCTCACAGACTCCCTGCGAGGAGGTGTGCAAACGATATGAGCACATGATGGATATACATTATTACTATAAGGAGAACTCTGGTCCGGGCCAGAGTCGCAACTATGGTGCCGAGCGCGCCAAGGGTGAGTATCTTTTGATACTCGATAGCGACGTGGTCTTGCCAGAAGGTTATCTGAAGGCTGTAAGTGATGAGTTGAGCCGCGAACCTGCCGATGCATTCGGCGGTCCCGACAAGGCACACTCATCATTTACAGATACTCAGAAAGCCATTTCTTATTCCATGACTTCTTTCTTTACCACCGGTGGCATCCGTGGCGGAAAGAAGAAGATGGATAAGTTCTATCCCCGTTCATTCAACATGGGCATCCGCAGGGATGTTTATCTCAGGTTGAATGGCTTTTCTAACATGCGTTTCGGTGAGGACATAGATTTCTCTATCCGTATTTTCAAGGCAGGCTGCCGTTGCCGTCTGTTCCCTGAAGCATGGGTATGGCATAAGCGCCGCACCGACTTCCGCAAGTTCTGGCGACAGGTCTACAACAGTGGCATCGCCCGCATCAATCTCTACAAGAAATATCCAGAGAGTCTCAAACTCGTGCATCTCCTCCCTATGGTCTTCACCGTGGGCGTAATAGGCACGCTGCTTCTGCTCTTCTTCGGCTTCCTGCCATACATGCTTGGCACCGTTCACGTATTCCCAACCTTGGGCAATGCGATGGCAGCATTGGGCAGCATCGGTCTCGCCGGCATCATTCTCTATACCATCGCACTGTTTATCGACAGCAGCAGAGAGAATCACAGCGTGAAGATAGGCTTGCTGAGCATTCGCGCTGCCTTCACACAGCTGATGGGTTACGGATGCGGATTTCTTTCTGCATGGTGGAAGAGATGCGTACTGGGACAGAGCGAATTCAGCGCATACAACAAGACTTTCTACAAATAAGACTTCCCCGCCAAAAGAGAAGCCAATAATAATCTACTAATCAGTTATTATTATGGCAGAGAAACTAACCATTGCCAATTGGGCAGAAGAAGACAAGCCTCGCGAGAAACTGGAGCGCTTGGGAGCCTCAGCTTTATCCAATGCCGAGCTCTTAGGTATTCTGATTGGTTCGGGATCTACTGACGAAAGTGCCGTAGACCTGATGAAACGCATTCTGAAGGATTGCGACAACAACCTGAACCAGCTAGGAAAGAAGACCATCAGAGAACTGACGCAATATAAAGGAATGGGGCCCGCCAAAGCCATCACCATTCTTGCAGCCTGCGAACTGGGCAAACGCCGTGCTCTCGATAAGATTGGCACACGTCCCGACTTAGGCTCATCCCTTGCCATCTACAACTATATGCTTCCGAAGATGCAGGATTTAGATACAGAGGAAGCATGGCTCCTGATGATGAACCAGAACTTCAAGCTCATCAAAGCGAGTTGCATCTCAAAAGGCGGCATTACAGAAACGGCAACCGACATCCGTCTTATCATCAAAGAAGCGGTACTCAACAACGCTACCATTATCGCCTTCTGCCACAATCATCCCAGCAACAATCCTCAGCCAAGCAAAGCCGATGATGTACTTACCCAGAAGATTGCCAAAGCCTGCGAAATCATGCGCCTCTTCTTTATGGACCATGTCATCATAACCGATGGTGCCTTTTATTCATATCACGACAAAGGTAAATTGTAGGCTATTTGGGGTATATTAGACCTTCTGCAAGAAAAAAACAGCTTTTCTTTTTGTTTTGTCTGCAATAATTATTATCTTTGTAGGCAAAAACAAAGATTATTATGACACAAGAAGAAAAGACAAAGATAGAAGAAAAGATCGTAGATGTGCTTAAGACCGTTTACGACCCTGAGATTCCTGTCAACATCTGGGACCTCGGTATGATTTATAAAATAGATGTGAAAGACGATGCCACCGTAGATCTCGACATGACCTTCACAGCCCCTTCATGCCCTGCTGCCGACTTCATCCTGGAGGATGTAAGAAGCAAGGTAGACAGCGTGGAAGGCGTAAAATCTGCCAATGTGAACCTTGTATTCGAACCGGCTTGGGATCAGAGTATGATGAGCGAGGAAGCTCGCGTAGAACTCGGCTTTGAATAAAGACAAAGCCGTTGAATTCTTCACTCTTCATTCTTCACTCTTCATTTAAATAGAATCGCTTATGAAAAATGTATATTTTCTCTCAGATGCGCACCTTGGCTCATTAGCCATTCCGCATGCCCGCATGCAAGAACGCCGCCTGGTCCGTTTTCTGGACAGCATCAAGACGAAGGCTGCGGCAGTTTATCTCCTGGGTGACATGTTTGACTTCTGGAACGAATATAAATATGTCGTACCAAAAGGCTATACACGCTTCTTAGGTAAGCTCTCGGAGTTGACCGATATGGGAGTGGAAGTACATTTCTTTACGGGTAACCACGACCTTTGGACCTATGGCTACCTGGAGGAAGAGTGTGGCGTTACCGTACATTACAAGCCTCAGACCGTAGAGATATACGATAAAGTATTCTATCTGGCACATGGAGACGGACTGGGTGACCCAGACAAGAAATTCAAGTTTCTGAAAAGAATGTTCCAGAATCATACCTGCCAACGCCTCCTTAATGCGATTCATCCTCGCTGGGGAATGGCTTTGGGCTTGAACTGGGCTAAGCATAGCCGACAGAAACGTGCTGACGGAAAGGAAGAGCCTTATATGGGCGAAAAGAAAGAGTTCCTGGTACGCTTTGCCAAACAGTATATGCAAGGCCACAAGGATATAGATTACTTCATGTTCGGCCATCGCCACATCGAACTGGATCTGATGTTGAGCAAAAAGACCCGACTGATGATTCTGGGTGACTGGATATGGCAGTTCACCTATGCCGTGTTTGATGGCGAACACATGTTTATGGAAGAATATGTGGAAGGCGAAAGCCAACCATAACAATAAAGGGCAGCTTTATGAGCTGCCCTTTATTGTTATCGCTGTATGCGACCTCCTGAAGAAGTCATGTTATTGATGATTTCTTCTTCTGTAACCAGATTCTGATCACCCGGAACCGTATTTTTTATCGCGCTTGCTGACAGTGAGAAATCCAGGCAATACTGGTTCTTGTCGCCCCACTTCTGATGGGCATGAATATAGGCAGCAATAAAGGCATCACCTACACCCATCGGGTCAACAATCGGCTCAATATCATAGATTCTTGTAGTATAGAGCTGATCTTCCACTGCATCATAGAGCAAGCCGCTCAAGGTATGATGACTGCTGGCAATCTGATTTCTTACCGCCATCAGCATCTTCTTACACTTAGGGAAGAGCTGATGCATCTTGCGGAAATACTTCTGATAAGCCTCCTTGTCAATCTCATAGTCTGCATCCAAAGCCTCGAAAGGAATATGAGGCACACCGCTGGCTACCTCCCACTCATTCTGGTCACCAAAGATGATGTCGCTATATTGCATCATCTGGAATAGCACATCATGAGGCTCCAGGCCATATCCCCAGAGATTCTTACGGTAATTAATGTCGCAGGCAATGGTCAACCCGTCAGAAACAGCAAGTTTGATGGCATCCATAGTTGATTCCATCGCATCGCGGCTGATAGCACAGGTAATACCGGAGCAATGGAATACAGCAGCATCAGCCAGCACCTTTTCCCATTTCACCATTCCGCGCTTCAGCGTATAGAAAGAAGAATTCTTGCGGTCGTAAACCACACGGGAATTGCGCATAGCTACAGCTTCCTCGAAATAATAAGTTCCGAGACGTTCACCGCCACGCACAACATGAGAAACATTCAGACCGTACTCTCTGAGATGCATCAACGCTGCCTCACCCATCTCACCGTATGGCACACGGGTTACATACTCTACATTATCGCCTAAATAAGCCAAAGAGATGGCTGCATTAGCCTCACTGCCACCATAATTGCCAAACATATGATGTCCCTGAAATAAACGTTGATAACCAGGCTTAGAAATTCTAAGCAATATTTCTCCGAAAGTTACAATCTTTGTTTTCATAATTCTAAAAATTTAAAAAGGTGAAGACCATTCACTTATGTTTCTAGTCTTCACCTTATTATATATAGCGTATGATTACTTGTTAGCAACCAACTCCATTGTATCGCGAGCGATAACAATCTCCTCGTCGGTAGGAACTACAACTACCTTCACCTTACTGTCGTCAGTAGAGATGATAGCTTCCTCACCACGAACCTTGTCATTTACTTCCTTGTTAATCTTGATGCCAAGATATTCCAGGTTCTTGCAAGAATCCTCGCGGAGGTCGGTCTGGTTCTCACCAACACCTGCTGTGAATACGATAGCGTCAACGCCACCCATAGCAGCTGTGTAAGCACCGATGTACTTCTTGATACGATACTCATACATACGGAGAGCCAACTGAGCCTTCTCGTTACCCTCGTTAGCTGCCTTTTCGATGTCGCGCATATCAGAAGAAATACCTGTAATACCGAGCACACCACTCTTCTTGTTCAGGAAGTCAGCCATCTCCTGTGGCTTCATGTTCAACTTCTCCATCAAGTATGTAACGGCAGAAGCATCGATGTCACCACAACGTGAACCCATCATCAAACCAGCCAATGGGGTCAAGCCCATTGAAGTATCCAATACCTTACCATTCAATACAGCAGCTACAGAGCCACCGTTACCGATGTGGCAAGTGATGATCTTAGAGTTGTTCTGGTCGAGACCGAGAATCTCGCAAACACGCTTAGAAACATAGCGGTGAGATGTTCCGTGGAAACCATAACGGCGTACGTGATACTTCTCGTACAACTCGTAAGGAATTGCATAGAGATAAGCGTAGTCTGGCATTGTGCTGTGGAATGCGTTGTCGAATACGCAAACCTGAGGAGTGCCAGGCATCAATGAATCTACGGCACGGATACCCTTCAGGTGACCTGCGTTGTGAACAGGAGCGAGGTCGCAAAGTTCCTCGATACCATCCTCTACGCTCTGGTCAACGATGACACTCTCCTTGAACTTGTCACCACCCTGCACTACGCGGTGACCTACAGCGTCGATTTCCTTCAAGTCCTTGATGGCGCCGATTTCTGGGTCGAGCAGGCATTTGAACACGAAGTTCACACCTTCCTTGTGGTCAGGCATGTCGTGCATGATCTGCTTCTTCTCGCCATTAGGCAATTTAACCTTGATGAAAGCGTTATCAAGACCGATACGCTCTACACCACCCTGTGCCAATACAGACTCATCGTCCATATTATATAATTTGTACTTGATAGATGAACTACCACAGTTCAGAACCAATACTTTCATAATGTTAAATGTTGAATGTTAAATGTTGAATGTTGAATTAAGCCTTCTTAGCGTCCTGTGCCTGGCAAGCTGTGATAGCTACCATGTAGTAGATGTCATCTACAGAGCAACCACGAGAGAGGTCGTTTACAGGACGGGCAATACCCTGAAGGATAGGACCGATAGCGATGGCACCACCCAAGCGCTGAACGAGCTTGTAGCCGATGTTACCAACCTCGAGGTTAGGAACTACCAAAACGTTAGCCTTACCAGCTACCTCTGACTTTGGAGCCTTCTTGGCAGCTACCTCAGGAACGAGGGCTGCATCAGCCTGAAGCTCACCGTCGAGGTGAAGCTCTGGGAACTTCTCCTTAGCAATAGCTACGGCATCCTTTACCTTGTCGATGATATAAACACTCTTGCCTGTCTCCTTGTTGATGGCATCTTTGGCGCTACCCATTGTTGAGAAGCTCAACATGGCAATCTGTGGATCAGCAATACCTGCCACTGACTGAGCTGTATGAGCTGTAGTATAGGCAATCTGAGCAAGCTGGTCTGCTGTAGGGTTTGGAGTTACAGCAACGTCACCCATTACTACAATGCCATCCTGACCATACTGCTTCTGGTCTGTGATGAGCAACATAGCACCACTTACGCAAGTGATACCTGGAGTACACTTGATAATCTGGAGAGCTGGACGAAGAGTATCGCCAGTTGTGCTCAATGCACCAGAAATCTGACCATCAGCACCCTCTGTCTTGATAATCATGCAACCGAGGTAGAGGTTATTCTTAGTTACGAGTTCACGAGCCTGCTCTATGGTCATGCCCTTCTTCTTGCGAAGTTCAGCGAGCTTCTCAGCATACTCCTCAGTCTTAGGGTTGTTTTGTGGATCAACGATAGTAGCCTTGTCGATGTTGTTAAGACCCCACTGTGCAGCGAGATTCTTAATGTTGGCAGGGTTACCGATGAGGATGATGTCTGCGAGATCATCAGCCAAAACTTTATCGGCTGCTTTCAATGTACGCTCCTCTTCTGCTTCAGGGAGCACGATGCGCTGCTTGTCAGCTTTAGCGCGAGCTACGATTTGCTGTAATAAATCCATTTTACTTTTTAATATTTTATATATTTTGTTGTTTCCTAAGTAGATCTGTCAAAGTGTTAGGTGATGTTATCTTGTTTTTCACCTTTTTGCCACATCGACTTTGCAAAAGTACACATTTTCTTTGAAATAGCAGCGATTAAAATGTGTAAAAAAAGCTAAATCGGGAGATTATTCATATCGTAAAGGTTTACGTAGCAGGAAAAGTGATGAATTCTTCACTCTTCACTTTACTTATATCATCTCCAGAGTAAGGATGCTTTCCAGTTCCTCGGCAGAGAGTCGGAGTTTGAACTCGCCCTTGATGGCCACGCTGATTCGTCCGGTCTCCTCGGATACGATGACGGCGATGGCATCACTGCTCTGTGATATTCCGAGAGCGGCACGATGGCGGAGTCCCAGTTCCTTCGGAATATCGAGGTTATGACTCACAGGCAGAATACATCCGGCTGCCATGATGCGCTTATTGCTCACCACCATGGCTCCATCATGAAGCGGCGAATTCTTGAAGAAAATATTCTCTATCAGCCGCTGGTTAATCTTGGCGTCTATCTCCTCACCCGTATCCATGATGTCCTTCAGCGGAACGCCTCGCTCTATAACGATAAGAGCACCTACGTATTTCTTCGCCATACTCATACACGCCATCACAATCGGCATGATGGTCTCCTTGTTAGCCTCCTTCTGGCTCTCCTTGCTGGAGTGGAAGAAGCGAACCAGCCGGCGCATACCTTTCTGCGAACCTATCTCATAGAGGAATCTACGGATATCCTCCTGGAAGATAACGATGAGGGCGATGACTCCCACGCTCACCAGTTTATCCAGGATAGAACCCAGCAGGCGCATTTCCAGTATCTGACTCACAAAGAGCCAGATAAGCACAAAGAGCATGATGCCCACGAAGATGTTCAGTGAGCGCGATTCCTTCATCAGACGATAAACATAGAACAGCAGCGAGGCTACCAGGAGAATATCGAGAAAGTCTTTGATTCCAAATTCTATCATGTGCGTCCCTCCTTCATTGCTTCTATTATCTTCACAGCCTCAGCAGCTTCTTTCACATCGTGCACTCTGAGGATGCTGGCGCCCTTCATCAGAGCGATGGTGTCGAGAACGGAAGTTCCATTGAGCGATGTCGTAGCATCTCCACCCAGCAGCTTCTGTATCATACTCTTGCGGGAGATGCCTACCAGAACCGGAAGTTCCATCACGTTCAACTTCTCCATCTCATTATAAATCTGATAATTCTGGATGAGATTCTTGCCGAAACAGAAGCCTGGGTCGAGGATGATGTCCTTGGCTCCCAGGTCACGCAACTGCTGTACCTCTCTGGCAAAGCCCTTCATCATCGTTTCGAGCGTTGGCTGCACCGACATTAATATATAAGGTACCTTCAGTTCGCCCACCACCCGGAACATTTCAGGATATTCCTCCTGTCTCTGCTCCAGCGGCACATTGACGATACCTGTGATTCCACCTTCTGAAACATCGTTGATGATATCGGCTCCCCACTCCTCGATACACTTGCGTGCCAAGGTAGGGCGATAGGTATCTACGGAGACGGCAGCATCCGGTTGCTCCCTGCGAACGATGTCGAGAGCAAACTTCAGGCGTCTTCCCTCCTCCTCTTCCGATACTTCATCGGCACCGGGACGGGTGGAGAAAGCACCCACATCGATGATGCTTCCACCTTCTTCTATAATCTGATTAGCTCTCTGAGCTATCTCCATTTCTGTCTGTTTTCTACTGCCAGAGTAGAAGCTGTCGGGCGTAACGTTCAGGATGCCCATCACCTGAGGGGTACTCAAATCCATCAAGCGCCCCTTGATATTAATCGTATATTCCATCGGATTATAACTCTTTAAGCCATTTCTTACCAGGCTTTGTATAACTCCAAGCTATAAGAGCAATAACAACAATAGAAGTTATCATAAAAAATAATGCCAAATAGCTCATAATTCTACAATTCCTTAAGCCACTTTTCACCCGATTTAGTATAAGTCCAAGCTATAAAACCAAGGCCGAAAATCGAGCATACTAAAAAGAACAATGCCAAATAGCTCATAACACTACAATTCCTTAAGCCATTTTTTACCGGGCTTAGTATAAGTCCAGGCAAGAAAGCTTCCACCTATGATTGTTCCAACCACAAAGAAAAACAATAGCCCATTGTAAACTTCCATAACTTAATATTTTAAAATTCGATTAGCAATGCCCGCAAAAATGATGGTCATTACTATACCAAATATAATTACTACATAATTTTTAACTCCAAACTCTCCTTGAAGAATTGGAGCAATACCACCAACACCAGTCCCAGTAAAAGTCAACTGGGATAAACTGAAGAAATAGCCTGCAAGCTTTTCCTTCCTCACTTTCGTTTTATCTTTTTCATCTCTACTACCCATAAAAAGCCTCGCTTTCCTAAGATATATCGAATATTTCTGCAAAAATAGAAAGAATAATCGAGATTACCATCATTTTTTGGGAAAATTGTTTGTTATGTCCACAATTTAGATTACTTTTGCACTCAAAACAACAGTTATAGACTATGGATATTTCAGAACTCTATCAGATTTACCAAGCGCACCCAGTGATTACCACTGACAGCCGCGACTGCCCAGAGGGCAGCATCTTCCTGGCTTTGAAGGGCGCATCGTTTGATGGCAACAAGTTTGCCGACATGGCTTTGGAGAAAGGCTGTGCCTATGTGATTGTGGATGAAAAAGAGTATGCCAAGGAGGGCGACGAGCGCTACATCCTCGTAGAGGACTGCCTCACCACCTTCAAGGAATTAGCCCGTGAGCATCGCCGCCACTTCGATATTCCTGTGGTAGGAATCACCGGAACCAACGGCAAGACCACCACCAAGGAACTCGTCTCTGCCGTTCTCGGCGAGAAGTTCAACGTGATGTTCACCCAGGGTAACTTCAATAATGATGTAGGCGTACCAAAGACGCTCTTCCGTCTCTCACCAGAGCATGAGATTGCCGTTGTAGAAATGGGTGCTTCCCATCCAGGCGACATCCGGAAACTCGTGGAATACGTGGAGCCAACCTGCGGTATGATTACCAATGTGGGCCGTGCCCACCTGCAGGGATTCGGAAGCTTCGAAGGCGTGAAGAAGACCAAGGGAGAACTCTATGATTACCTCGCAGCCAACGATGCCCTCGTCTTCATCAATGCCGACAACGAGCATCTGATGCAGATGGCTGAGCAGCGCAACATCAACCGCCTCATCACCTACGGCAAGGATGAGAACTGCGATGTATGGGGAGAAGTCATCTCCTGCGCCCCATTCCTGAAGTTCCGCTGGCGCACAGAGAGTTTCGACTGGCATGAGGTTCAGACTCATCTCATCGGCTCCTACAACATCGACAACATGCTTGCCGCCATCACCATCGGACTTCATTTCGACGTGAAGCCTCAGCAGATAGACCATGCTCTGGAGAACTACATCCCGAGCAACAACCGTTCACAGTTGGAAGAGACGGCGCACAACAAGCTGGTAGTAGATGCCTACAATGCCAACCCATCGAGCATGGCAGCCGCCATTGAGAACTTCCGCGTGATGGATGTGCCTCATAAGATGGCGATTCTCGGACAGATGGGCGAGCTCGGCGAAGTGAGCCACGAGGAGCACCAGAAGGTAGTAGATCAGTTGCAGGCAGCCGGTCTGGAGAATGTATGGTTGGTAGGCGATGAGTTCAAGGATATTCCATGCAGCTACCGCAAGTTCCAGAATGTAGAGGAAGTGAAGGAAGCGCTCAAGGCGAACCAACCTCACGACCATTACATCCTCATCAAGGGCAGCAACAGCGTGAAGCTCTTCCAGCTTCCGGAGTTGTTATAAGAAATTTGAATGCACCCTGAAAAATTGATTTCAAGGATATAAAGAAGAATAAAAAAGTATCTTAGGATACTTGCTCATGTATCTTAAGATACTTGGCAATGTATCCTAAGATACTTTGCAATATAGCTTCATGTGCCCATGAAGCCTGTTTCATCGGCCAACGAAATAAGTTTCATCTTAGGATGAAGCCTACTTGCTGCACATCCCCAGAAAATACTTATGAATCTCCAGACTTTCGTTCAATTCAGGATGGAAGGCGGTAACGAGCTGGTTACCCTGACGGGCAGCCACAATCTTGCCATCTACCTCCGCCAGAACCTCAGCATCTCCCCACACCTCTTTAATATAAGGGGCACGGATGAAAGTCATTGGGATATTTCCCTCGATGCCCTTCATCGGAGCCTCAATGTAGAAACTGCCCAACTGGCGACCGTAGGCATTTCTCAAAGCCGTGATGTCCATCGAAGCAATGCGCTGACTAGGCTCACCCTCAATCTTCTTGGCAAGAAGAATCAAACCGGCACAGGTTCCATAAACTGGCAAGCCGGCAGCAATCGCCTCCTTCACAGGCTCCATCAATCCCAGTTCATTCAAGAGTTTCGCCTGAGTGGTACTCTCACCGCCCGGAATAATCAAGCCATCCTTAGGCTGATCCCAATCCTTCAACTGGCGAACCTCAAAACTATCCACGCCCAACTGAGCCAACTTCTGTCTGTGCTCAGCAAAAGCGCCTTGTAAAGCTAATACTGCTATTCTCATAACATACTTATCTAATATAAAAGCCCCTTCTTGTGCAGGAGGGGCTCTTATCCGTTATCTCATCTATTACTTACCTCTTTCAGCCATGAGCAAAGCAATCTCCTGCTCATTGATACCTACCATTGCCTCGCCGAGGTCCTCGCTCAACTCAGCCAGCATCTTAGGGTCGTTGTAGTTGGTAACAGCCTTTACGATTGCCTGGGCACGCTTAGCTGGGTTACCGCTCTTGAAGATACCAGAACCTACGAATACACCCTCAGCACCGAGCTGCATCATCAGGGCAGCATCAGCTGGAGTAGCCACACCACCGGCAGCGAAGTTAACCACTGGCAACTTGCCGTTCTCGTGAACATACTTCACCAGGTCGTAAGGAGCCTGCAACTGCTTGGCAGCCTCATAAAGCTCATCCTCGCTCATAGAAACCAGGCGGCGGATTTCGCTCTGCATCATACGCATGTGGGTAACAGCCTGAACCACATCACCTGTTCCTGGCTCACCCTTGGTACGGATCATCGTAGCACCCTCAGCGATACGGCGGAGCGCCTCGCCCAGGTTCTTGGCACCACAAACGAATGGTACGTCAAACTGAGTCTTGTCAATGTGATAAACGTTATCTGCTGGAGAGAGCACCTCGCTCTCGTCGATATAGTCGATTTCGATAGCCTGAAGAATCTGAGCCTCAGCGAAGTGACCGATACGGCACTTAGCCATTACAGGGATAGAAACAGCCTCCTGAATACCCTTAATCATCTTAGGGTCGCTCATACGAGAAACACCACCTGCTGCACGGATGTCAGCTGGAATACGTTCCAAAGCCATTACTGCGCATGCACCTGCTGCCTCTGCGATTCTTGCCTGTTCAGGAGTTGTTACGTCCATGATCACACCACCCTTGAGCATCTGAGCCAAGTTGCGGTTCAATTCTTGTCTATTTTCTGCCATAATTCTTATATTTTTATTCAATTACGGCTGCAAAGGAAACATTTTTCACTGAAAACAGAAAAAAATGTTCCATTTTCTGCAAACATTGAGTCATTTTGTATAAAGGATGATTCGCAAAAGTATAAGCCATATTCCGAAATATGCAAGTCCGAAGACAGACGAGGTATCGGTTTCATTCCAACCATCAACCGACAATGGAACAACTGCAATAGAAAAATGTAATGGTCAGTATCTGCGAGGGCAACAATCCTGCACAAGACAGGAACCCACC
>DAWDAD010000021.1:0-38663 GCA_052356385.1 Prevotella sp. | reverse complement strand
TAACACTACAGATTCTGGTCCTGTCATTCCTGGTTCGAGTCCGGGTATCCCAACTAGAGAGCATCTTTCATTTCGAAAGATGCTTTTTTCGTATATTTACCTTTTGGAGATTGAGGGAGAACTTTGCATTCTACTATGTTCTTCAAAAGAAAAGAGGGTGTGTCATGGACTTATGGCACACCCTCTTATTTGATTTCAATAAAATCTTTTATTTGTTCTCTGCATCAATAGCCTTGATTTTCTCTTTTACGAGCTTTAAGTCTTCTTTGAGCTTTTCTACCTTGCGGTTCATTTCCTCTACCAGGCTATTACCCTTCTTGCTTGCGGCATTGAGGAAGCCGAGGTTGTTCTCGTAGGTTGTAATCTCAGCGCGCAGCTGATCGTAGCGGCGCAGCAGTCTGCCACGTTCGTTGTCTAATGCGTTGACACCTTTCTCGGCAACATTCTTGAGGTTGTTCTTGAAGTTGTGGATATGGCGCTTGGCATTGTTGGAACGTAAGGTTTTGTAGAGCTTGTCCATCACTTCGTGATACTCCTGGTAAACCTTGTCCTTCTCCTTGAATGGTACATGACCTACAGCGTTGTACTCTGCGATGAGGTCCTGCATATTCTTCTGCAGGTGCTCGCCGGCGTTCTCAACCAACTCGTTGAGCTTGGCGATGATCTCACGCTTCTTGTCCAGATTGGCATGCTCCTCGCTGCGTGCACCGGCATTCAGCTTGTTGCGTGCATCGAAGAACTTGTTGCATGCGCCGAGGAATTCCTTCCAGAGCTGGTCGCCCTGCTTGCGAGGCACGTAGCCGATGTTTTTCCATTCTCTCTGCATCTGAATCAGTTTGTCACCGGTCTTCTTCCACTCAGTGCTATCTGCCAACTGCTTAGCCTTCTCCACGAGCTTCTGTTTCTTCTCGAGATTCTCTGCATACTGGCTCTTGATATTCTTGAAGAATTCAGCCTTCTTGCTGAAGAATTCGTCGTTGGCGATGCGGAAGCGCTCGAAGATCTTCACGTTCATCTTCTGAGGAGCAAAGCCTATCTTCTTCCATTCACCTTGAATCTCGATGATAGCCTTGGTAGCATCCTCCCAATCGGAAGCCTGCTTCTTCTCCTTCAGATTGATAGCCTCAATCTTTTCGCAGAGGGCAGTCTTGTTGGCAAGATTCTCCTCCTCCTTGGCACGCAGATCCTCGAAGTGCTGCTGGTGCTTTTTGTTGATTACGGTGCTTGCGTTCTTGAAGCGGGTCCAGATTTCCTCGCGCAGCTCTTTTGCTACAGGACCGATTTCGCGGTATTCCTGGTGCAGGTCTTGCAACTGGTGGAAGGCTGAGATTACATCTGGCTCTTCTGCGAGCTTCTCGGCAGCCTCACAGAGCTTGGTCTTTGCCTCAAGATTTTTCTTGAAGTCGTATTCGCGAGCCTCGTTGTTGAGTTTCAGAAGGTCGTAGAACTGCTCCACGTAGAGCTGGTAGTTCTTCCATACCTCGTTTGCCTTGTCGGCAGGAATAGCCTTGATTTCCTTCCATTCCTGCTGCAGGGTCTTGAATTCCTGATATGATTTGTTGGCCTCTTCTGGCGAAGTGGTCATTGCTTTGATCTTTTCGATAATCTCAAGTTTCTTCGCAAGGTTTTCCTGCTTTTCCTCTTCCTGCTGAAGGAAGATCTTGGCTCTCTTTTCCTTGATAATCTGCATTTCGGCCTTGAAGGCTTCTTCTGTGTCATCTGGTAAGAGAACATACTTTTCAGGATCACCACCTGCTGCGAGATACTCTTTTGTCTGCGCATCTCTTTCTGCGAGATGAATCTTGTAGAAAATTGTCTTCAGCATATCAAGCTCCTCTTTGTTAGGAACTTCTGCACTATGAGCAATTTCTTTTACTCTTTCGAGTACTTCCTGCTTGGTGGCGTATGCCTTCTTGGCAGGATCCAGGGTGCTCTGCTGCAACAGAGCGTTTTCTTGAGAGTCCATCATGTCACTTTGTTTAGTTTATGATTCGAGTTTCTTTGGCCGGTAGTCGTCTCAGACGATTCGACCCACAAAAATATTTATTATATTAATTCTGCAAACTTAAACAAAAAAATCGAATATCTAGTCAAGATATTCGATTTTTTATACTTTTATAACAATAGAAGCCCTTAGGGCTGCATTTTCCAGCTATAATTGTTCCAATATTTATAACAGTCGCTTGTATCTCAGGAAGCCCCAGCTTAAGCCTGAGACGATGAACGAGAGTATCAGGGCGAAGGCGAATCCGTAAGGACTCTCTTCCATGCCGTTGATCAGGTTCATACCGAACAAGGATGAAATCAGCGTTGGCAACATCATGACGATACTGATACTGGTGAGGGTACGCATCGTGGTGTTCATATTGTTGTTGATGATGCTCGAGTAGGTATCCATCGTAGATTCCAGAATGTCGGAGTAGATACTGGTGGTTTCCCTAGCCTGCGTCATCTCGATGTTTACGTCCTCGATCAGGTCAGCATCCAGCTCATCCACCTGCAGCTTGAACTTCAGTTTAGAGAGCAGGGTTTCGTTGCCGCGGATAGAGGTGGTGAAGTAGGTGAGGGAGTCTTGCAGGCGGCTCAGGCCTATCAGGCTCTCGTTGTTCACGCCGTGGTCAAGATTTCTCTTTGCCTTCTCGATAAGTGAATTGATCTGTTTGAGTCGTTTCAGATACCATACGGCAGAAGAGAGGAAGAGTCGGAATATCATATCCACATAGTCGGTGAATCCTTCGCCGCGTTTCTGCTGATAGCTTACGAAGTCTATCATCATATTGGTTTCGTAGAAGCATACGGTAATGGTTACGTCGCGCTTGTGGATGATGCCTAGCGGCACTGTGGTATATGGGGTGCGGCTGCGTATTTCCTTGACGTAAGGGATACGGAGGATGATGAGCATCCAACCGTCGTCGTATTCGTAGCGGGCACGCTCATCGGTATCGCTGATATCCGAAAGGAAATAATCAGGGATCTTGAATTCTTCTTCCAGCAGTCGCTGGTCTTCATCGGTTGGACATGTTACCTGTACCCAACAGTTTGGCTGCCACTCATTGAGTGCAGTCAGATTCTTATCGATATTCCAGAAAGTCTTCATTGTTTGCTAATCTCCAAATAATAAAAGGTTTGGGTATGGAGATGAGCATTGGGTTGCGCCCTTCTTGTGGGCTTACGGTTGCTGAATCTCCACGCCTTACAATTCGTTATTGTTCTCCGCGTGATAATCGTCCATTTTGGTTGTTATTTAATGAAACATCTGCAAGCTTTTCTGTATTCTGTTCTTCGCAGTTTTACAGTTCTTGCCAAATCGCCTGCAAAGGTAATGATTTTAATTGAGAAAAGGAACAAAAAAGCCGAGAAATTTCTTTCTCGGCTTTCTTTTTTCATCTTTTTGTAATTTCTTGTTTCTTATTTAGCAGGAATCTCAGCCAGGAGCTGCTTCATCAGGTTCCAGAAAGGAGCTACGCAGCTAATCTGGCAACGCTCATTGGCTGTGTGAGGGCTGAGCAATGTAGGGCCGAATGATACTACATCGAGGTGAGGATACTTGCCCAGAATGATAGAGCACTCCAAACCTGCGTGAACAGCCTGTACTACGCCATCCTTGCCGTTCTGCTCCTTGTAAACCTTCAGTACATGCTCCAAAATGTCGCTCTTAGGGTTAGGATTCCAGCCGCCGTAAGCGCCGCTGAACTCTACCTTCATGCCAGCCATGTTGAAGCAGCTCTCCATCATGGTAGCGAGATACATCTTGTAATACTCGTGGCTGGAACGAGCCAGGATTTTGATGGCTGCCTTGCCACCGCCAATCTCGATGATGGCGAGGTTAGAAGATGTCTCTACGATGCCTGGCATAGATGGAGCCATACGCAATACACCGTCGTGGCAGGCATAGATGGCATCTACCAGGTTGTCCTGAATCTCTGCAGGAACCTCTGTAGCTGGAGTCTCTACGTTCTCGGTGAAGAATTCAATGTTCTCGATGTTTTCGATGCCGTTGAACTCGTCGCAGATCTCGTCCTTCCAGTCGGCTACCATGTCGTTCAGTGCCTCTACGTTCTCCTTAGGCAGGGTGAGGACTACCTGTGCCTGGAATGGGATGGCATTGCGCATGTTGCCGCCCTGCCATGAAGCCAGACGTGCGTCAAGCTCAGAGATGGCCTCGCGTACGAAGCGAACCATGCACTTGTTGGCGTTGGCTCTGCCTTCGTTGATCTCGATGCCGGAGTGACCGCCCTTCAGTCCCTTCAAGGTAACCTTCACGGCTGCATCTTCCTTGTCTGTCTCAACCTCCTTATAGTCAAGTGTTGCTGTAATGTCGATTCCGCCGGCGCTGCCGATTACGAACTCGCCCCATACCTCTGTATCGAGGTTCAGGAGAATGTCACCGTTCAACTCGCCCTCAGGAAGACCGTTGGCACCAAACATACCTGTCTCCTCATCTGCAGTGATCAGACCCTCTACTGGTCCGTGCTGCAGGTCCTTAGCTTCCATCACTGCCATGATGGTAGCTACACCCAGACCGTCGTCGCTACCCAGAGTGGTCTTATTGGCACGTACCCAGTCTCCGTCAATGATGGTCTCGATTGGATCGTTCTCGAAGTCGTGGTTGCTTTCAGGAGCCTTCTGAGGCACCATATCCATATGTGCCTGCATGATAACACCCTTTCTGTTCTCCATGCCTGGAGTAGCAGGTTTGCGCATCACGATGTTTCCGGCAGCATCCTGGAAAGCCTCTACGCCAGCTTCCTTTGCCCAGTCGAGCAAATAAGCCTGAATTTTCTCCAAATGTCCTGATGGACGTGGAACTTGTGTCAACTTGTCGAAATTACGCCAGATTTCCACTGGACTAAGATTCTTAATGTCAGCCATAATATCTTTATTTAAATTGTTAATGTTCTATTTGTTTTTGAATGTTATGCTTCTTGTTCCTGTGTTCGAAAACATCGCTTATTTCTGAATTTGATGCTTCTTCGTAAACGCTAGTGCTATCCATCCGTAGATGCCCAACAGGATGACGAGCAGGGTCTGTACGGAGTGAACGATGAGTACGAAGTAGAGGGCGTCGTTCTGCTGGATGCCATAGAGGATAAGCATCGTCTTCACTGCGAAATGCCATGGACCCGCTCCATTGGGTGTAGGTACAATCACAGCTATGCTTCCCACGATGAAGGTCACCAGTCCGCACATCAGATTGAGATGGCTCGTAGATTCAAAGCACTGGAAGGTGAGATAATAGTGCAGGAAGTAGCTCAGCCAGATGCCCAGAGTGAAGGCGATGTAGAGCGGTACGTTTCTCACGCCCTTCAGCGAGATTACTCCCTGCCAGAGTCCGTTCAGCGTAGCTTTCACCTTATTATATATAGCCAGTTTCTTGAGCAGTATGTGAGCCAGGAAGAGTACGGCGATGCCGCAGATGGCGGTAACCAGATATCCTGTGGCTGTGAAGTTGCCCAGGATGCTGTCCATGCTCGTGCCCGTCTTGTCGAAGAAGTTCAGGAAGACGGGAATCTGCATCAGGAACACCAGTCCTGTGATAAGTAGTACGAGCAGCGAGTCGATGGCTCTCTCGGTCACCACGGTACCCAGTGCTTTCGGAAACGAAACGCCGTCCCATCTCTTCAGTACGGCACATCTTGCAAATTCACCCGAGCGGGGGATGACGAGGCTCAGGGCATACGAGAGGAATATGGAGTTGATGCTTACGCTGCTGCGCGACTTTTCGCCGATGGGCTCCAGCGCCTGCTTCCATCTCCATCCTCTGAAGAGCTGTGCCGAGATACCGAAGGGGAACGACAGCAGCATCCAGGTCCAGCTCATCTTGTGGAGCAGTACCTCCTCCACCTGCTTGAAATCGAATCCGCGATACATCCAATAGAGGATGGCACCGCCCAGAAACAAGGAGAGTGCCACCTGCCAAATATTGTTTGCTATCTTTTTCTTTTCCATCATAGCTGCAAAGGTAACACTTTTATCGCTTATATGGCACTACTTTCGCATATTTTTAGCATAAATAAACGGTTAGACTCCTTTTTATTTCCTCTTTTTTATATAAAAGATGAAAAAAAAAGCATTCAAGGGGTGATTTCTCGAAAAATAATCGTATTTTTGCAAAATAAATATATCAATATCGTATAGAACGTATGAAAGCTGTAAAGCCAAAGAAAAATCTAGGTCAGCACTTCCTTACTGACCTCAACATAGCCAAGCGCATCGCCGACACGGTGGATGCCTGCCCTGATATACCTGTTCTTGAAATTGGACCGGGTATGGGCGTTCTTACCCAATATCTCGTAGAGAAGCCTCGCCCGGTAAAGGCGGTGGAAATCGATTCAGAGTCGGTAGCATATCTCCACGAGAATTTCCCGACTCTGAAGGATAATATTATCGGAGAGGATTTCCTGAGGATGGATCTCAATCAGATATTCGATGGAAAGCAGTTCGTGCTCACGGGCAACTATCCATACGATATCTCTTCGCAGATCTTCTTCAAGATGCTCGATTACAAGGATCTCATTCCTTGCTGCACGGGTATGATTCAGCGAGAGGTGGCTTTGCGCATGGCTTCCGAGCCGGGCAACAAGGCGTATGGTATCCTCAGCGTACTCATCCAGGCATGGTATGATGTGGAGTATCTCTTCACCGTAGATGAGGGCGTGTTCAATCCACCGCCAAAGGTGAAGAGTGCCGTCATCCGCATGACCCGTAACAAGGTGACCGATCTGGGATGTGATGAGAAACTCTTCAAGCGACTGGTGAAGACCGTGTTCAACCAGCGCCGCAAGATGCTCCGAGTAAGCCTCAAGCAGATGTTCCCGGGTGTAACCCCACGTGAGGATTTCTACACCACCGACATCATGACCAAGCGCCCTGAGCAGCTCAGCATCCAGCAGTTTGTGGAACTCACCAACTATGTGGGCGAAGAACTGAAACGATTGGAATTAATAAAATAATAAACAAAAAAATATATACAGACTATGATCGACGTAAAAGAAACTTTGAATTCTGCAGCAGAGCGTATGGAGATGGCTGCAATGTATCTCGCAGAAGAGCTCTCTCATATTCGTGCTGGTCGCGCTAACGTGGCTATCCTCGACGGCGTGCGTGTTAACAGCTATGGCAGCATGGTTCCATTGAACCAGGTGGCTACCGTAACCACTCCAGATGCCCGCACTATCGCCATCCGCCCTTGGGACAAGAAGGCTATCAAGGATATCGAGAAGGCTATCATGGACAGTGGCGTGGGTATTACACCAGAGAACAACGGTGAAATCGTACGCCTCGGAATCCCTCAGCCTACTGGTGAGCGCCGTAAGGAGCTGGTTAAGCAGTGCAACAAGATTGCGGAGCGTGCCAAGATTGAGGTTCGCAACGTGCGTCAGGAAATCAAGGAGAAGCTGAAGAAGGCTATCAAGGATGGTCTTTCTGAGGACTTGGAGAAGGATGCAGAGAACGATTTGCAGAAGCTTCACGACAAGTACATCAAGCAGCTCGAAGGTTTGATGGACGAGAAGGAAAAGGAAATCATGACTGTCTAGAAAGACGTCATGTTTATCAGACTTACATTATTAATATGTGATAATGAGAGGACTCGTTATTAAGAATACAGGCAGCTGGTACACCGTCAAGACTGACGATGGCCAGCTGATTGAAAGCAAAATCAAGGGCAATTTCCGATTGAAGGGCATCCGCAGCACCAATCCTGTGGCTGTGGGCGACTATGTGCAGCTCATCACCAACCAGGAGGGCACGGCGTTCATCTCTTCCATCGAAGACCGCCAGAACTATATTATCCGTAAATCACCCAACCTCAGCAAGCAGAGTCACATCCTTGCGGCTAATCTCGATCAGGCGCTGCTTGTGGTTACCGTGAATTACCCTGAGACTTCCACCACCTTCATCGACCGATTCCTGGCTGGAGCCGAGGCATACAGAGTGCCCGTCATCATCGTGTTCAACAAGTGCGACCTTCTAACCGAAGAAGAGCTGCGCTACGAGAAAATGATGCGCACCCTCTATGAGACCATTGGTTACCAGTGTGTAGAGATTTCGGCTGCTACCGGTGAGGGCGTAGATGAGTTGCGTCCGCTCATCCGAGACAAGAAGTCGCTGCTCAGCGGCAACAGTGGCGTAGGCAAGTCAACCCTCATCAACCAGCTCATTCCGGATGCCGGACAGCGCACCGCCGAAATCAGCGAGGCGCATAACAGCGGTATGCATACCACCACCTTCAGCGAGATGCTGGAACTGCCGGAAGGGGGCTATCTCATTGATACTCCGGGTATCAAGGGCTTCGGTACCTTTGATATCGAGAAGGAGGAACTCACCAGCTATTTCAAGGAAATTTTCAAGTTTTCGCAGAACTGCAAGTTCTCCGACTGTACCCACACCCACGAACCGGGCTGTGCCGTCATCAAGGCTGTGGAGGAGCATTATATTGCTGCCAGCCGCTATCAGAGCTATATCTCTATGCTCGAAGATAAGGACGAGAATAAGTATCGTGAGGCATTCTAGAAACCATGGTTTCCGGAGTGGATATAAAATAAAAATTATGGCAAAACAGGAACTGAAGGATTTTAAACAGCGCGTAGAGGAAGGCGAATTTGCACAGAGCGCAGAGATTTCTGCCAGTTATCTCGACGAAGACATCCTGATCATAGACAATGTCAAGGTGTTGCAAAACCCAGACCCCGTAAGATTGCAGATGAACATGATTGCATCCTGCTTGCGTGGCAGTCTGAAAGTAGAGTATAATGGCAATATCCTCTTGGTAGAGAAGGGCGATATCTTTATCTGTCCTCCCAACTCTACACTCGACATCGTGGAAGTGTCGGGCGATTTTGCGTGCACGGCGATGTGTGTGAGCAATCACGGCATGCTGAATATCCTTCGTTCTCATATTTCGGTATGGAATCGGGCGATGTATGTGAGCAAGGTGTCTGTGCTGAAGATGAACGAGGTGGATATGGTATTCTATGCCAAGTTCACCGATCTGGTGCGTCTGTGCCTGGATCCGTCGTTCTGCGAGCGCACTTCGTGGAAGCCTTATCGCCGAGAGATTGTGGAGACGCTCTTGAAGAGTGCGCTCCTGGCGGTGAGCAACATGCTGCTGGAGGATATGCCGAAGGAGGAGCTGAATTCCAGTTCTAGCGAACTTTTCGATCAGTTTCTGGAGCTGTTGCAGCAGGCGGAGGTGAAGCATCAGCCGGTGGAGAATTTCGCCCGCAAGCTCTGCATCACCCCGAAGTATCTCTCCATCATCTGCAAGCGCCATTCGGGCAAGACGGCGATAGAGTGGATTACGGAATATACGCTTGCCGACATCACTTATCTCCTCCGTTCCACCTCGAAGACCATCAAGGAGATTTCGGGCATTCTCGGTTTCTCCAACACATCTTTCTTTGGCAAGTATGTGAGGGAGCATCTCCACATGTCGCCATTGAAATACCGCGAAAGTTTGAGGAAGAAATAGCGTTTTGCTATGTCATCTCAAAAAAATGGCAACCGGAAATAATTCGGTTGCCATTTTTCTTTCTTACTTCTCTGGGAAGATTTCTGCCAGCTTCTTTGCCATACGCTCAGCGAGTACGGTGGTATAAACTACCTTGCCCTCCGGGTTGATGAGGTACATGGTAGGAAGCCAGGAAATCTTGTAATCCTTGGAAATCTGGGTTTCCTTCCACTTCTTGAACTCGCTGTACTGCTCCCATTCCACACCGTTTGCCTGGGTGTAGTTGTCGAGCTTCTGCTTGTCGGTATCCATGGATACACCGATGAACTTGGCACGGGTGCCGTACTTTTGGAACATCTCCTTGACGGTAGGAATCTCTCTACGGCAATCAGGACACCAGGTAGCCCAGAAATCCAATACCGTCCATGTTCCCTTCTTGAGAGCAGGGAAGGCTGGGGCCTCTGTTCCTACAGCCAGGAGATTCTTGGCATAGAGTACATCCACATCCTGTGGGTTCTGGGCTGTTGTTGCGTTGCCCTGAGCGCTGGCTCCGATGACAGATGCTGCCATGAGGAGCAAAGAGAATATTGCTTTTTTCATTTTTCTTTGTTTTTAAAAACAGCTGCAAAGATACGGATATTTTTTTGAATATGCTATCGGATGAAAGAAAAAATGCCGGGTGCATCTTGAAAAAGATGGCCCGGCATTGTTTTTATTATTTCTTCCGGCAACAAGTAAAGGTTACTCCGAAGACTTTTTATGTAAAAACGATGCTGCAACGATAGTACTTACAAGGCGCAAAGACGTTACTGAGAGATTGCCATGATAGTACTGACGATGTGTAAAACGGCTTGTAGCGCTTATTGCCTCACTATGGCACAACATTGCCCCTTACCAGGGCAATAACTTGCCATTGCCAGGCACAAAACGATACGTCGGGAGTTTTTTTTATAAAAGCACCACTCTTCTTTTTACTCTTCACTCTTCACCAAATCGGCTGAAACCCCGATAAACACTGGGGTTGCGAGAGGTGAAGGATGGTGAAGGGTATTTTTGAAAGTGGCTTACTATTCCGAAGTGAGCTACATGGTGGGCTTCAGCAGTCCTAGCTATTTCACAAAATGTTTCCAGAAGCAGTTTGGCATGAAACCTGCCGAATTTGCTGAAATGGGATAAACAGGAATGGGATAAAAAATGAAAAAGAGAACATTGCAAAACGCGATGTTCTCTTTTTTGTTTTTATTCTTTTTAATCAGATTATTCTTTCTGAATCTGATTATTTCTTGGTGGCTCTGATGAAGAAGCCGATCAGGCAGATGTAGGCGATGAGTGAGCAAACCTCTGACATTGGGTTAACCCACCAGCTTTCTGCGATGCTGGCCTCTATGCCGCCAAACTTCAGCAGGGCGCTAACCACACCCATCAAGGCTCCACCGGCGATGAAACCGCTGGCGATGAGCGTACCCTTCTCGCCACGCTCCGCATTCACCTTGGCATCCTTGCTGCGTGAAGTAACATACCAGTTGATGGCACCACCTACCAGCAGCGGAACGTTCAGTTCCAGCGGAATGAACATACCCAGGGCAAAAGCCAGGGCTGGAATCTTGAAGTAGGTAAGCACGATGGCAATCACGGCTCCGATGCCGTAGAGAATCCAAGGTGCACCCACACCATTCATCAGCGGGTCGATGACCGCAGCCATCGCATTCGCTTGAGGAGCAGCCAGAGAGCCGGAAGCAAATCCGTAGGTCTCGTTGAGCAGCATCATCACGCCGCCCACGGTAGCCGCACTCACCAGGGTGCCGAGGAATTTCCATCCCTCCTGCTTCTTAGGCGTAGTACCCAGCCAGTAACCAATCTTCAGGTCGGTAATGAACGAACCTGCCACAGAGAGAGCGGTACAAACCACACCGCCCATAATCAGGGCTGCAAGCATTCCGCCTGGGCCTCTCAAACCTACAGCCACCATCACCACAGAGGCGAAGATGAGCGTCATCAGGGTCATTCCCGATACAGGGTTGGAACCCACGATGGCGATGGCATTGGCTGCCACGGTAGTAAAGAGAAAGGCGATGGCTGCCACCAGCAGGATGGCGATAATGGCGAAGAGCAGGTTGCCATCCATCACGCCAAACCAGAAGAAGAGGAAGGTGATGAGGATGGTGACGAGCGAACCGATGGCGATGATCTTGAAAGAAATGTCGCGCTGGGTGCGCTTCACGTTCTCATCCACATCGCTCTTGCCCTTCAGTTCCTTGGCAGCCAGTCCTACGGCGCTCTTGATGATGCCCCAGCTCTTGATGATGCCGATGATTCCTGCCATGGCGATACCGCCGATACCGATGCTGCGGGCGTAGGCACGGAAGATTTCCTCCGGACTCATCTCTCCTACGGTCTTCACGATGCTAGGATCCCAGGCGCTGAGCACGCTGTCGTGGAAGATGACGCTCATGCCTGGCACAATCAGCCACCATACTACGAGCGAACCCAGACAGGTGTAGAAGGCGTATTTCAATCCGATGATGTAACCCAATCCCAATACGGCTGCACCTGTGTTCACCTTGAACACGAGCTTCGCCTTGTCGGCAAGGTCGCATCCCAGACTTACTACACGAGAGGTGAAGTTCTCGTTCCACCATCCCAGACTGGCTACGATGAAATCGTAAAGACCACCCACCAGTCCGGCGATGAGCAGGGGTTTAGCCTGGTCGCCTCCCTTGGCTCCGCTCACCAGCACCTGCGTGGTGGCTGTAGCTTCAGGGAACGGATATTTTCCGTGCATGTCGCTTACGAAGTACTTGCGGAAAGGAATCAGGAAAAGGATTCCCAACACGCCTCCCAGGGCAGAAGCCATGAAGATTTTCATAAACGAAGTAGTCATCTCCGGATATTTAGCCTGCAGGATGTAGATGGCTGGCAGGGTAAAGATGGCTCCTGCCACTACGGCACCCGAGCAGGCTCCGATGCTCTGGATGATGACATTCTCGCCCAGTGCCTTGCTTCGCTTTGAAGCGGTACTTACGCCTACGGCGATGATGGCGATAGGGATGGCTGCTTCGAACACCTGACCCACCTTCAAGCCCAGATAGGCTGCGGCGGCAGAGAAGATGACCGCCATCACGATACCCCATGTTACTGACCATCCGTTTACCTCAGGATAAACCTTGTCGGGCGACATCAGCGGCTTGTATTCCTCCCCGTCCTTGAGTTCGTGGAATGCGTTCTCGGGGAGCTGCAAATTTTCTTTTTCTTCCATTATTTTTCGATTCTGATGATGTATTCACTCATGAAGCTGGCACCTGGCTGCAGGCTGTTCATCATGTATTTATCCTTGAATTCGCCGGTGTATTCTGCCCAGTCGCAGGTACCGAACCAAGGTTCGATGCAGACGAATGGAGCGTGGTTGCCCGGATTCCAGACACCTACGGCTGGAGTCTTGAACTCTACGGTTACGTGTGGCTCGCCCTTCTCGTTGAGCAGGGAAATCTGCTTTACCTGACTCTTGTCGAAGATGTAGGCATCGTCTGCGAATGATTCGTCTGTTACCTCCAGGATACCGTTGTCGGTCTGAACAGTCTCGCGAGCGTTAGGGTCGATGCAGCCTCCGATGGTAGCGAAGAGACGGGTAGGAGCCTCGTTGTCGAGCTTGAGGAATGCCTTCAGCTTCTCTCCCTTCTTGCAGCCTGGTACCTTGAATGCAGGGTGACCGCCAATCTGGAAGTAGATTACCTTGTCGTCGGTATTCTCAACGTGCCAGATAACGTGGAGTTCGTTGCCGGCAAGGCGATAGGAAACGGCGAGGTTGAAGTGGAATGGATAGTTCTCGAAGGTCTCCTCGTTGTCGATGAGGGCGAAGGTGAGACGGTCGCCGGTCTTGCCAACGAGCTTGAAATCTACGAGTTTGCCGAAGCCGTGACGTGGCAGGGTGTATTCCTTGTCGCCGATGCGGTAAACGCCCTTCCACAATCCGCCAACGATAGGGAAGAGGAGAGGAGACTGTCCGCCCCAGAAATCCTTGTCGCCATCCCAGAGATATTCGTTACCATCAGCATCCTTGATGCTCTTGAGCTCTGCTCCGTGCGCTGAAATTTCAACGGTGAGCTGATCGTTTTTAATTTGTTCCATAGTTACAAATGTTTATTGTTTAGTATCATATTGATTTCTGCTTTGCTACATAATCTTTGCAAAGATACGATTTATTTTGATAAAGAGCAAGAATCGGGCTGATTTTCTCAAAGATGGCAAGAGATTTATACGATTTTGTTAGTTTATCTCGAAAAAATGCCGTACTTTTGCAGCTCGAAATAAATTATCAGAATAGATTCTCGAAATAATTTCTCAGAATAGATTCTCGATATTGATTCTCAGAATAGATTCTCGAAAGAAATGATATTATATAATAAGGTATAAGAAAAAACTTAGTAAAATAAAAAAGCATTTTTAGTTCAATGACAAGCAGTAATAAAGTTAAGGGCTTTGCGGCGGGTGTTATAGCCGCCGTGTGTTATGGTACCAATCCTTTGGGTACGTTGGAACTTTATGGGGATGGATTCAATTCCAGTTCGGTACTCATCTACCGCTATCTCCTGGCTGTGGCGATGTTTGCCGTGGTGATGCTGTTCCGCAAGGAGAGTTTCAAGGTAAAGTGGGGACACTTGATCCGACTCGCTACGCTGGGTTGCATGTTCTCTCTTTCTTCTGCCACGCTCTATGTGAGCTTCCACTATATGGCGGCAGGTATTGCCAGTACCATCCTCTTTGTCTATCCGATCATGACGGCGATTCTGATGACGGTATTCTTCCATGAGAAGGTGACGTGGTCCACCACCCTGGCTATCCTCCTGGCTGTATCGGGTGTGGGCTTGCTCTATCAGGGCGATGGAAACGATAAGTTGAGCACGGCTGGTTTTGCGCTGGTGATGTGTTCTTCCCTGCTCTATGCGCTCTACATCATCTCCGTGAACCAATGGAAGAATCCGGGAATGTCGAACATCAAGTTCACCTTTTACATCCTGTTGTTCGGACTCATCACGATGTTCATCTATTCGTTTATTGCAGGCGAGAAGATTCAGATGCTGCAGACTCCTATGCATTGGCTCTATGCTGCCCAGCTGGCGTTGTTGCCAACGGTACTGTCGCTCTTCTTCATGACGATTTCCATCAATCTCATCGGCAGTACTCCTGCTGCCATCATGGGAGCGTTGGAGCCTGTAACGGCAGTTATCATCGGCGTCTGTATCTTCGGCGAGAGTTTCTCCTTCCAGCTTGCCATCGGCATCCTTGCTATCCTGGCTGGTGTAACCATCATTATCGCCCGAAAGAAATAATGCATTCTCTTAAACAAAGAAATAATGCATTCTCAATTTTAAAGAGCAAGAACTTTTATTAGAAAAAAATGAAGGCTGCCTCCGCAATCAAGTCGGAGACAGCCTTTTTAGATTGAATTACAATCTTCCCTTTATTTCATTTTATTCTTTCTATCCTTTCCCGATTCTATCTCAGAATATCCTTCAGCGCAAAATTGGCGAGGATGCTGGTGCTCTGGCTCAGCATGCGGATGAACTCCTGCGCCGAGTTCTTCATGTACGCATCCTTCAGGATGTGGATGCAGCCATCCATCTCGTTGTCGGCAGCATCTATCGGAATCGCTCTCATGCCTTTCTCCAGGATGGTGGTGGATTCTGAAAGAACCGTTACCAGGTTGCTGCGATGCAAGAGGTCGAAGATGATGTTCACATTATTCACCTCTACCATGATCTTGAAGTCGAGATCCTTGCCCTCTATCAGGTAATCGAAGGCGTTGCGGGCCTGCAGCCCCTTGCATGGAAGGATGAGGTCGTAGCGCTCCAGCTCTGAGAGCTTGATGGATGAAAGTCGTGCCAGGGGATGGTTCTCGTTCACGATCGCCGCCAGACGGTTGCTGAAGATGGCACGGCTGTCAATCGCCTTGTCTGTCTTGATTGGCTTGAAGGCAAGCACAAGGTCGAGCTCACGCTTCTTCAATCCATCCATCAGCTCCTGCATCGAACGGTACTGGATGTTCAGCTTCACGTGAGGATAAGCATGGAGGAAGGCGATGAGTGTTTCTGCCATGATGTTGCTGAAGGAGTAGGTGACGCCGATGTTCAGTTCGCCGGTGAGCATCTCCTTCAGGTCGTTCATGTGGTCAACGCATGCCATGGTGCAGTTTACGGCATTCTGGGCATAGGGAAGAAGCTCCTTTCCTGCCTCGGTGAGATAAACCTCGTGCGAGTTACGTTCGAAGAGCGGCAAGCCTATTTCCTGTTCCAGATGCGAAATCTGCTGCGAGAGGGTACTCTGCGTGATGTAGAGCTTGCGCGATGCCTCTGAGAAATTGAGCGTCTCGGCTACCTTCAGAAAATATTTGAGTTGTCGTATTTCCATTTTCCTTTTTTCACTAGTCTTATAATTACGCGTGCAAAGATAAAACTTTTATTTTAATTAGCCCTGCTTTCGGGCAAAATAATCAGATAAATCCTGTAATCTGTGAGAGATGAAAAACAATCTTACTTGATTTCCACTTCGTGCAGATCCACGAATTCGCCATTCTTCTTCTTTCTCTCCACCAGCATGTTGAGCAGTTTGCGCTTGCGGTTGTCGGCGATGAAGCGGCGGAAGAATACATTAGGAATGGCTACACCCAGGGCGATGCAGATGATGGCGAGCGAAGCCTTGATCAGGTTGTTCATTCCCACGGTTACCTCGCCTACCACGCCGTGCATGTCGATGAAGGCAAACAGGGCACGATACATCAAAACTCCAGGTACCATTGGGATGACGCTAGGAATGGTGATGCACTGGTGAGGGGTGTGGAACCAGTGGCGTGCCTTGATGACGATGACGCTGATGAGCGCAGAACCGGCAAGCGAACCGATGCTCAAGCCCATGTCGAGACCGATGTTGCCATTGGATGGACCCAGGTTCACGAAGTTGCGGAAGCAAACGGCGATGATACCGCCCACAGCCACAGCTGGCAACAGGCGTCTAGGAATGCTGAAGATGGTAGAGAAGCCCATCGCCGATACGGCTGCTGCAATGGCGAACTCCCAGTATTCGTGGTGAGGAGTCATGGTGAGATCCGTCACGAAGTTGTCGATGTGGCAAACCTGGATGGCAAAGGCAATACCGAATGCCATGGCAAAGAGCATCAGCAGGGTGTTCAGAGCACGAACCATTCCCACCTCGATGTAGCCGTCGAGCATGTCGCTCACGAAGTTGATCAGCGGAACTCCCGGCACGATGAAGAGGGCGCACGCCATCAACGGGTGCCAAGGGGTATCTGAATGCATGAAGCCCGGAAGGGCGGCTGCGATGGATGGGTTGAGCGAAAGGAACGAGGTGAGCCACGCAATCAGCGTTGCCACGAATGCCGAAATACCGATGGCTACATAGTTGTTGCAGCCCTTGGTAGGCAGGAACATTCTCAGGCGGAAGCCCAGGATGGCTGCCAGGGAACAGAAGAAGAATGCTGGCCAGTCGCAACCGAACTGGATGCAGAATCCGCCGCAGGCAAATCCGCCGCCTATAGCCACCTGCCATGGGGTGAAGCTGCGTGGAGTGGCCTTGATGTCGTTCAGGGCCTGCTCATACTGTTCGAGCGAATAGTTTTCCTTGATGGCTGTCCAGGTGAGCTTGCTTACCATCGAAATGGAGGTAAGGTTGATGCCGTGCTTCTCGCAGCGCTGGAATTTGGAGAAGGAGTGCGCCTCGTCGCTATAGTTCACCATCAGCACATTCCAGTTGATGTAGAGGTGCATGTAGCGCTCGTCGAGACCGAGGAACGCTGCTGCACGCTTCATCGTTCGCATGATGCGCGATGTGTCGGCAGCACTCTCCATAAGGATGCTGCCGGTGCGTAACAACAAGTCGAGTTTTCTTCTCAGTTCTGTTTCTGCTATTTCCTTGCAGTTGCAGTTGTCAATGCCTTTTTCTGCGCAGTCGCAGGTCTTCATGTTTTTTTCTTCCATATATTTAATTTATCCGAATACGAAAATGATAATCTGAATAGTTACGATTCTGAGGAACATGGCAAATGGATAAACATTCGCATAGCCCACAGATGGTGCATCTGCCGAAGTCTGCTCACGCACGTAAGCCAGGGCAGATGGGTTGGTGTTGGCGCCTGCCAATACTCCGAGCAATGTGTAATAGTTGATGTGGAACACGTATCTTCCGATGATGCCGCCTATGATGATTGGAATCATGGTGATGGCAACGCCGTAGAGAATCCAGGTCATTCCGCTTTCTGATGCCACGGTCTGGATAAACTGTTCGCCGGTGCCCAGTCCCACGCAAGCCAGGAAGATGCAGATGCCTATTTCGCGGAGCATCAGGTTGGCCGAGATGGTGTTGTAGGTCACGAGGTTGTATTTCGGACCGAAATAACCTATCAGGATGGCTACTACCAGAGGACCGCCGGTCAAACCGAGACGCAGGTTCTCGTTGATGCCTGGAATGAAGAATGGGATGTTTGCCACGATGCAACCCAGCATGATGCCCAGGAAGATAGGAATCAGGTTAGGGTAGTTGAGGCGCTTCATCTGGTTACCCAAAACCTTCTCGGTATGGGCGATGGCAAGCTCGGTACCCACCACGGTAACACGGTCGCCCAGCTGCAGCTTCAGCTGTGGAGTGGCAATCAGATCCACACCGTTGCGGTTAACACGGGTAATGTTGGCGCCGAGGTTTGAACGAATCTGCAACTGGCTGATGCTCTTGCCGTTGATGCCTGGCTTGGTGATGCGGATGCGGCGGGTAATCAGGTCTTCGCCAAACTTCTCATCGCTCACCTGCACCTTCTTGCCGAGCAGGGCAATGACAGGCTCCACTACGGTAGGGTTGGCAACAATCTGCAGAATATCGCCCTCGTTAATCCGGGTCTGGCCATTCACCACCTCATCGTGCTTATCGCTATCTTTGCGGATAATCTTGGAAACCATGAAGTCGCGCTTCAAGATTTCTCTCATCTGCTTAATGGTGTCGCCGAATACCATCTGGTTGGTCACCTGCACGGAGAAGGTGTTCAGGGTCATCGCCTCCAGGTGTCCCATACCGCGCTTGGCAGCAGCTTCCTCCTCGCTCTTGTTGATGCGCAGCGCATACCTTAATATAATAAAGGAGAGGATAACGCCGAGCACACCCATAGGGTAGGCGATGGCGTAGCCGGCTGCGATGGATGGAGCGTCGATGTGGCGCAGGTCGCTGAATGCCTGCTGGGCAGCACCGAGTCCAGGGGTGTTGGTAACGGCACCCGAGAGGATACCTGCCATAGAAGTGATGGATGTTCCCGAGAACGAGAATATGGCGAGGGTGGTGACGATACTCAACGCTACCACGATGATGCTGAGCAGGTTGAGGCTCTTGCCGCCGTTCTTGAACGAAGCGAAGAAACCTGGTCCTACCTCCAGACCGATGGAATAGACGAAGAGAATCAATCCGAACTCCTTGAGGAAGTGGAGCAGATGCTCATCGAGATTGAGGGAGAAGTGACCGAAGATGAGGCCGATGAAAAGAATCCAAGCCAATCCCAGGGAAACTCCCTTTACTCTCAACTTTCCTAAACTCAAACCCAGGGTGATGACCAACGCCAGGATCAGCACGGAGTGGGCTACTCCGCCTCCCCATAGGTCAGGGAAGCCATAAAACAGATTTTTTAAGATATCCATGTTCTTATATTAAACTATGTTATTGATTTTTACTATAACCGCATTTTGCTGAATTTCGATTGCAAAGGTATGGATAAAATCGAAAGCAAAAAAGAATTGATGTTGGAATAAGCCGATTTCTGCTATCGGGAATTTCGATAGTTGAAGGAGCGGATAAAGGGGAGAATGTAGTGCAAGAAAAAACATTTAGGCGAAATATGAGATTTTTCGGCATAAGATGGCGGCTTTTCGCAGAATTTGTTGTAACTTTGCCTTCACAAATGAATAATAGCGAATAGACAATGGATAATAACAATAAGATGATAACGGATACTCCAAGAGAGAAGGAACTGGAGACCAGAGACGAGCTCTTCCTTGCCGAGGTAAAGGACAAGCGGGTGGCCGTGCTGCTTTCGGGCGGCGTGGATAGTTCGGTAGTGGTGTGGGAGTTTGCCCGACTGGGCCTGCACCCTGACTGCTTCTATATCAAGATAGGACCGGAAGAAAAGGAGGAATGGGACTGCTCTTCAGAGGAAGACCTGGAGATGGCTACTGCCGTGGCACGCAAGTATGGCTGCAAGCTGCAGGTGATAGACTGCCACCAGGAATACTGGAACGAGGTGACTCGCTACACCATGGATAAGGTGAAGGCTGGATTCACCCCGAACCCTGATGTGATGTGCAACAGGCTCATCAAGTTTGGTGCCTTCGATGAGAAGATGGGCCACAACTACGACCTCATCGCCACAGGTCATTATGCGCAGACCGAAATGGATGAAAACGGCGATAAATGGCTCGTTACGAGTCCTGACCCCGTAAAGGATCAGACCGATTTTCTGGCTCAGATAGAGAGTTGGCAATTACGAAAAGCGATTTTCCCTATCGGTCATCACATCAAGAATGAAATTCGTGAGATAGCAGAAGAGGAACATCTCGTTAATGCCAAGCGCAAGGATAGTCAAGGAATTTGCTTCCTGGGACAGATCAACTATAACGATTACATCCGCCGATACCTGGGCGAGAAACCGGGCGACGTGATAGAGATGGAGACGGGCAAGCGAATCGGCACCCACAAGGGCTTGTGGTTCCATACCATCGGCCAGCGCAAGGGGCTGGGCTTCGGCGGCGGACCTTGGTTCGTAATCAAGAAGGATGTGGAGAAGAACATTCTCTACGTGAGTCACGGCTACGACCCTCAGACAGCGTACAAGAAGGATTTCCCGCTTCAGGATTTCCATTTCCTCACCCGCGAGGTGGCGATGCAGAAGGTAACGTTCAAGATTCGCCATACACCGGAGTATCATCCAGCCACTATCGAAAAACTCGAAGATGGCCGCTGGATGATACATTCAGAAGAGGCGATTCACGGCGTGGCTCCCGGCCAGTTCTGCGTGGTGTATGATGAGAATCATCATCGCTGCTATGGTTCGGGGGAAATTACTGTATAAATATAATAAGGTGGAATTGTTATTCAGCGTAATCCGATGAATAAAATCTATGAAGAAACGAAAAAAGGATGTGTCATGGAGTTATGGCACATCCTCTTTTTTGTTATCCTTCTACGAGGCTGTTCAGTAATCCCTGGCAGGCATCTTCCAGGAGCGTGATTACCAGCTCGAAGTCGCTGTAGTCGCCGTAGTATGGATCGGGCACGGTGGTGTATTCACGATGGTGGGTCAGGAAATCTGCCATGCGCACCACCTTGACCTTGTCAGCCTGGCAGGAAGCCATGGAGGTGATGGCGCGGTAGTTCTCGTTGTCCATTACTACGATGGTTTCGAATCTCTGGAAATCGGATTTCTGGAACTGGCGGGCGTGACTGTTGAAATTGTAGCCATGCTCGGCTCCGCATTTTCTCATGCGGCTGTCGGGCAGCTGACCCACGTGCCAGTTTCCGATTCCTGCAGAATCGATTTCAAACTCATCCTGCAACCCTGCTTTTTCTACCAGGCTCTTCATGATGCCCTCTCCGGCAGGCGAGCGGCAGATGTTGCCGAGGCAGATAAATAATACGGTATGTTTACCTTTCTTTGTCATTCTTCTGATATTTATTAGATGTTTGTCAATATTTGCAAGTAAGCTCCATATGCTCAGAAAGTATGCTCCATCCCTTGCAAGTAAGCTCCACACGCCCTGAAAGGGCAGAAGCTCCTAGCCCAGGGCAACGCCCTGGGTTGTTCGGTGTTATAAACATACGCCCTGTAAGGGCAAAAGCTTTAAAGTGTTGGTAATGAAGCTTTTGCCCTTACAGGGCGCCTTGTTGGTTGCTGTTTGTACCCAGGGTGTTGCCCTGGGCTAAGAGCTTCTGCCCTTTCAGGGCGTGTGGGTGAAATCATCCACTTCAGTCCTTTATCGGAAAAATCTTAGTCGATTTCCTCGTCAGCCTCATAACCGCCCATCTCGCGGATGGCGTTCTTCAGCATGGTATATTGCTGGTAGAGGTTGTTCACAGCCTCTTCGCCCTTGGTGTAGTCGTGCATTGGCGCCTTGAGGAAGAAGCTCAGGAATCGCTGGATGCCGTAACGGCCGGCACGGGCAGCAAGGTCGCTCAGCAGACAGAGGTCGAGCAGCAATGGAGCTGCAAGGATAGAGTCGCGGCACAGGAAGTTGATCTTGATCTGCATTGGGTAACCCATCCATCCAAAGATGTCGATGTTGTCCCAGCCCTCCTTGTTGTCGTTGCGAGGTGGATAATAGTTGATGCGTACCTTATGATAATACTGGGTGTCCTCGTCGTTGCCGTGGCCGTAGAGGTCTGGCTGCTCCTCTGGCTTCAGGATAGTCTCCAGGGTAGAGAGCTTGCTCACCTCCTTGGTGTGGAAGTTGGCTGGCTCATCGAGAACGAGACCGTCACGGTTGCCCAGAATGTTGGTAGAGAACCATCCGTTCAAGCCCAGGCAGCGGGTGCCGATGATAGGAGCGAAACCACTCTTCACCAGGGTCTGACCGGTCTTGAAGTCCTTGCCGGCGATAGGCATCTGGGTTTTCTCTGCGAGTTCCCACATGGCTGGAATGTCAACCGTAGTATTAGGAGCACCCATGATGAAAGGAGCCCCCTCGGTAAGGGCAGCGTAGGCGTAGCACATGGATGGAGCGATGTGCTGGCGGTCGTCAGCCTTCATCGCAGCCTCGAGAGCAGCCAGAGAGCCGTGAATTTCCATATCCACCGGTACGTAGATTTCTGTAGATGCAGCCCATGCTACCACGATGCGAGAGCAGCCGTTCTTCTTCTTGAATTCGCGGATGTCCTGGCGCAGCGCCTCTACCATCTCCCAGCGGGTCTTGCAGTCCTTCACGTTGTCGCCGTCCAGACGCTTGGCGTAGTTCTTGTCGAATGCAGCCTTCATCGGAACAATCTGCTCCAGCTCCTCGCGCACAGGGTTGATGTCCTTCTCCTTCAAAACCTCGGCATACATGGCAGCCTGATAGGCATTCTGAGGATAGACATCCCAGGTGCCGAATACGATGTCGTTGAGGTCGGCAAGAGGAACGATGTCCTTGTAGTGCAGATACTTCTTGTCTGCGCCCTTGCCCACACGAATCTTGTCGTACTGAGTCATTGAGCCTACTGGCTTGGTAAGTCCCTTGCGGGCCATCAGCACACCTGTCATGAATGTAGTAGATACTGCACCACAACCTACAACCATAATACCCAGCTTGCCATCAGCTGGTTTAACATTGTTCTGTTCCATTTCTAATGAATTATTAAGTCTTCTATTTATTTGATTGATTGATTTGAGGACAAAGGTACTGAAAACTGATGAATAAAGTGCAGTTTTTCACCAATAATCTGCCATATTTTTAGAAAAATTAGCATTGTAGAGGTAAAAAAAGCGAAATAAAGTAAGTATCTTTGCATCATATTTTAAAAAATCAAAGTTTTTATAGCATGACAATAACGCTTATTATCTTAATCATTACGGTTGCCATGTTTATTTGGGGCAAGGTGAGAGCCGATATCGTGGCGCTCACAGCCCTGGCAGCACTCCTGGTTTTCGGAATTCTTACGCCAGCCGAAGCTCTGGCTGGTTTCTCTTCGCCCATCGTGGTCATGATGGTCGGACTCTTCGTGGTGGGTGGTGCCATCATGCAGACAGGTCTCGCCAAGCTGACGGGCAATAAACTGATGGCACTCTCGCGCGGCAACGAAACCATCACCTTCCTGCTGGTGATGCTCGTAACCTCCTTTATCGGAGCCTTCGTGAGCAATACCGGAACGGTGGCTCTCATGATGCCTATCATCATGAGCCTGGCAGCAGGTTCGGGCATGCAGTCGTCGCGCTTCCTCATGCCGCTCGCCTTCGCCGGAAGCCTGGGCGGAATGCTCACTCTCATCGGTACGCCGCCCAACCTGGTTATCGACGAGGTGCTTACCGAGTCGGGATTCAAGCCGCTCGCCTTCTTCTCCTTCTTCCCCGTGGGCATCATCGTCATCGCCATCGGCATCATCGTGCTCATGCCGCTCAGCAAAATCTTCCTCAGCAGGAAACAGAGCGGAAAGAAGAAGAAAACCAAGTCGCTCGACGACCTGGTGGATGAATACCGCCTGCTCGACAATCTGCATCGCTACATCGTGCCAAGCAACCGGACTTCTGCCGCCAAGGATGAAAACGGCGAGCCGATGAACATCGTGGGAAAGACCCTGAAGGAACTCAGCATCCAGAAGAAATACGGAGTGAGTATCATCGAGATTAGAAACGAGAAGAAATCGAGACTCGGACTGGTGCAGGACGTAAACCAGAACATGGCGAAGAGCAGCAGTACCATTCAGGAGCACGACATACTATATATAATAGGTGACGAGCAGAAGATGCAGCGCTTTGCCCAGGATTACGGACTGAGGAAGATGAAGGACGTGAAGATTGATTTCTACGACCTGGGATTGACCGAGATCGTTGTGATGCCTACCTCCAACTTTGCCGGTTTGCGCATCGGCGAGGCCAACCTGCGCAAGCGATTCGGCATCAACGTGCTGGGTGTGAAGCGAGGCGGAGGCTCATCTTCTTCTGAGGGTGGCAGAGGCGGCAACGAATACATCACGGATAATCTGATAGCCACCAAGCTGCATGTGGGCGACATGCTGCTGGTGCAGGGCGAATGGACCAACCTGGCGCATCTTACAGCCGATACTTCCAACTGGGTGGTGCTGGATCAGCCGGAGAAGGCTGCCGACAAGGTTCTGCTGGATTACAAGGCGCCTGTGGCTGCAGCCATCATGCTGCTGATGATAGCCATGATGGTGTTCGATTTCATCCCGGTGGCTCCGGTTACGGCGGTCATCATCGCCGGACTGCTCACCGTCTTTGCCGGATGTTTCCGCAACGTAGAGGCTGCCTACAAGACCATCAACTGGGAGAGCATCGTGCTGATAGCCGCCATGATGCCGATGTCAACGGCGCTGGAGAAGACGGGTGCTTCGGCATTGGTATCTCAGGGGCTGGTGGATAGCCTGGGCGCGATGGGTCCTACGGCTCTCCTGGCAGGAATCTACTTCACCACCTCGCTCATGACGATGTTTATCAGCAATACCGCCACGGCGGTTCTCATGGCGCCTATTGCCCTGGTGGCAGCCCAGCAGGTGGGGGTGAGTCCATACTCCTTCCTCTTTGCGGTGACCCTGGGAGCCAGCATGTGCTTCGCCTCTCCGTTCTCCACTCCGCCTAATGCGCTGGTGATGAAGGCGGGTGGCTACACGTTTATGGATTACGTAAAGGTGGGTTTGCCGTTGCAGATCATCATCGGCGTGGTGATGACCTTCGTCCTGCCGCTGCTGTTTCCTTATTAATGATAAAAATCCCCAATCCGGGGCTCGCGATGGAGCCTTGGGATTGGGGATTCTGCGTATAAAGACTTAACAGAAAATAGAGAGTGGAATGGGAAAATGAGATTTGTAATCCTAAGATGTACGGTTACATATCTACAAAATCTCCACCGCCTTCAGAGCCGGTATCGCCGGTATCGGTCTTGCCGCCCTCTGTATTTCCGCCTTGGGTATTACCTCCCTCGGTATTTCCAGGCTGTGAACCGCCGCCAGGGTTATCGCCGTTTTCGGTGCCGCCAGGGTTAGTGCCGCCGCCGTTTGGGTCCTTGTCAGGGTCTTCCACGTCACCGCTGTCGCCCGAGGTAACGTTCTTCACCACCTTACCGTTGCGGTCGATGCAGGTAATCTGTATAGGAGTTCTCTGCAGCTCATCCTTGATATCCACGTTCGGGGTGAAGATTACTCGGCGTGCGGTGATGAGGCTGCCTGCCACCTCACCCACGGTAGCCACACTCTTGGCGCGCACGCCGAATCGCATGGTTCCCAGACCTGGGATAGCTACGGAGTGGCCTTCGGTTGACCACGCCTTGATTACCTCGCCGGCAGCATCCCAGCATGCCTGCATCACGCCGCGGCTCACGCCACTTCTCAGAGCAGCCTCCTTGATCACCTTGCTCTCCGGGAGCTTGCTGTAAAGCTCGGTACTGAGCACGAAACGATACTTACCTTTCAACTCACCCACCTGGATGAGGGTTTCCTTTGCTTTCAAATTGATAGACATAATTACTTGAATTTTAAATTGTTAATACTCTGTAAACTTTTAACTCTAACTCTAAGCTGACTATCGTATGGTGATAGTAGGCACGAAGTGGCTAGAGTCGGCCCTTGTCGAGATATTGTTCTCCTGCTGCTGCCGCTGGTTCTTCCCGATCACGAGTCCCGCGGTACACGAGCTGGTGAGGAAGGTGACGATGGCAGAGCATACGGCCACGATGAGATACTTGATGAATGCTTTCATGTTCTGTTTCATAAGCAATACGATTTTTAAATGTTAATACTAGCAATCCGGGCTTTCCCCCAGAAGCCTTTTTTCATTTTTCCAACTGGAGAAATATTTTTCTCCAACTAGGAAAGTGATTTTTAGCGCTTTCTGAATCACGATGCAAAGATACAAAAACAGCCACCATCAGTTGTGCGATGGTGGCTGATGCCGTGCGATGGCGGCACATTTTTACTCTAAACATTAAACATTATCCCGGTTCTCCCAGATAATCAACGATGGCCTTCACTTGTTTAGGCGAGAAGGCCTTGCTCGTCTTGCGGTACCCCATATCCAGGAGTTCATTCCATAGCGGGGTGCAGAGATGAATCCAAGCCATCAGATGGTTGACGGCTGTGCGTGGATAACTCTCGGGAAAGTACATCAAGGCCAGTTCCTTCTTGGTGTACGTACGAATGATAAATTCTTCCATATTCTTCTTGTTTTAAAAATTGATAAACTCGGTTTTCTCTTTCAGATAATACTCGCTGAAATCCTTGCATCCTGGGGGCAGCTGGTGGTGCACCAGCGAGGGCAGAATCTCCTTGAGTTGCAGAAATAGGCTTTCGCCCGGCGCATCCTTGTCGGGAAACATGTGCCATTCTATCTTGAGTTGCGAGCCGATTTCCGCCAGCCATTTCTTATCGTCGGGTTTCAGCATCGTGGCAGAAGGAATGGCAATCGCCTTGTGTCCGGCAGAGAGCATAGCCCAGCAGTCGCTGCATCCTTCGGTGATGAAGAGCTGTTCGCCCGGCGCCATCCCCCTCACGATAGGCAGATTGTAGATGGAGCATTTTGCACCATAGGGAAAGCGGAATCGGGGAGTTGATTCCCCTTTCTTGTAATCCAGGTTCCTGTTCTGAATCCCAATCAGCTTCCCCTCCGTGCTGAAGTATGGAATCTGCAGCCAGTTCACGCCCTTCTTATCCGTCCAGGAAGTCAATCTGCACCATGCAGCCACTCTCTCATCAATCTTCCTCTCCTCGAAGAGAAACCTTCTGGCCGCCAGGTTGAGCCAGGGATGCTCGAAGAATCTCGCATACCTGCTCGCATCAAAGGAGGAGGATTTTTCCGAAGAAGAACCACCCGAATTATTTTCCGGGGAAGAACCACCGGATGAAGAGTCTCCGGGGGAAGAAGATGAGGAAGAAGCTTCTCTCTTCCTATCCTCCTCCAGTTGAACCTGATGTTCCTCTGCGAGCCATCGGCAAGCCGACAGAAAATCCTTCCCCAGATATTTCATCACCAGGTCGATGGTGCCCACGGAATCCCCCATGCAAACATAGCATCTGCAGCTGTTCCTCCTCGTATTGAACGAGAGGCTGGCGTGGTGGTCGTCATGAAAGGGGCAGAGCGCCTTGTGGTGCTCCACCTTTATCCCCATTTCTTTCGCGACCTTCTCTATCGGAAGGTCGCGAAGTTTCTGAATCTCATATTTCTCCATAAAAACTAAATCTAAATTCATCCATATTCAAATCATCATTTCATCTCACTCTTAACCTTTGCATCCGGTGTCCCCGTAAGATACTCCTGCGTCTTCGTGTAAAGCCCCGTCTGGTTGCTGTAGGTGATGAATTTGCGGAACACCCATTTCCTAATCTGTCCCTTCGTGCCCTCCTTCGTCTTGCCAAGCGAGATGCGGAGAGCCTCCAGCTGCGACTCATTGAAAGGATTGGGCAGGTCATCAAGCAGGTTCTTCGGACCTCTCCGTTGTGCCTCGCTTACAGAGTCTGCCTCCTGATTCAGCAAATCCGCAAAGATCTGCATCTTGCTCCATAGGTCGTGATACACCAGCCACTCCACCAGTTCGCCCATCGCCTTCGTCCATGTCTGGTTGTTCAGCACCCAGAGCAGGCACCCCGCCTTCCATGCCGACACGATAGAACGCTTCGAGATGTCCCAGAGCACATCATCATCCGTTAGGTCGGCAAGTGAAGCCATGTCTGCAGCCAGCTGATCTGCCAGCTTATTGAGTGGCTTGATGATGAACCTGCCCTTGCAGATGCTGAGCTTCACCAGATATTCGTCGAGCTTTTTATAGAACCCCTCATCATATTTTCCCTGTCTTGGGATTCTGCCATCACGCCCCATTCGTGCCTTATATGAGAACACCATTCGCCCGAAGGTACCATTGAAGAGTTCGTTCTTATAGAATTTTCGGGCGGCATACGGAGTAGATGAGATGGTGAGGTTGGCACGAAGCACAGGATTGCCCGTCACACCCTCTACCGTGGCACGCAAGGCACCCGATCGCTGGCGGTCGTAGATGTTGCGCAGCATCTGCGAAATCTGCTTATGCCCGCCGCACATCCTGTCGGCCATCTCCACCTCGGGCAGATTCAGGTATTGCGTTCTCTCGCCCAGCTTCTCGCAAGCCATAGCATTCTGGATGAAGGCAGCGTTGGTAACGTCGGCTGGTGGAAACCAGAAACTCACGTCGGGGCGGGCTGGTTTTTCCTTGTTCGCCGACTTCATCTTCATCTGTTTCTGCCATTCCACGAGCTTCTCCAGTTCCGTGTTGTCGTGCTCTCGCAAGTTGTGACAGATAGCCTCCACGATGTTGGACAGTTGACCCTTATTACAGCCAGAATCGGCAACAAGATTGCCCATCATGCCACACAACTCCTTCCAACTGAGGTCGGGATATTGGAATTCGGTCTCACTGACCTGTGCTCCAAGAATGGGGAAAAACATAGGAACCAGGGGCTCGTGCATGTCTTTTGATACCTGCGAGAGCAAAAGTTGCACACATTCGGTACCTTTTCCCAGTTTTGGCATCTTCGGAGCAGTAGTTTTTGAAATATCGTACTTCAAGTTTATTGTTTTCATTTTCTCTTAATTTATTGATAATGAGCTTTCTAGAGAAAAGTGGGGTGGGGATGGGCGTTCCAGTTCCAGTTGTTCCAATTAAATTTTTGAGGGTTCTAAATCTTCTCCTTATATATAACTATCTATATATTAAATAGTTATAAAGATATAAGAAAGGGGTATTGTCCTACTTTTCCTTTTTGGAACAATTGGAACAACTGGAACAACTGGAACGCTTTCTTCCTTTCGAAATACCCTCTTCTTCTAGAAAGCCCCAAATCCTTCTTTGTTCTATCTCTTCAGCTGATACTCCACGATGGCATCTCGTGCTATCTCAGCCTCGGCAGCAATTGTCTCGCTGATGTTCACACCCTCATCGCAATACACCTTCAGGGTGAGCTGGATGGCACCATCCTTGGTCTTCGACACACGACCGTGCGCCAGCTTCTTGATCAGCAGCGACTGCGTCTTGAGCTGCGGCTTCGGAACGAATTCGAAGGAGCCGTCGTTCAACTGCTGTGCAACGCCGAGACGATGGAAGCGGGGCATGCTGCCCACCACGGGATTATCGGGTGCAAACAGAAAATAATGAGTATCATCGTAGTAAGCCATGCCGCTCTTCTGAGTGTGCTGGCTGTTCATCAACTTGTGGATGTCATTAAAATCCTTTTTCATAACCTTAGTGAATTTAAGAGCAAAGAAAGCGAGAAACGTAGCGCTACCTTACCTCCGGAGATTCCTTCACTCACTCCACTCGGTTAATAATTAAAAACTAATAAAACTGACTGTGAATCAATTCAATTTATACATGTCAGTGAGGAGAATATCCTGGAACACCTGTCCATTATATTCACGTGTAGAAAATCTGAGCGTTACTGCCACAACATCACCTGGTGCCAGTTTGAACATAGCCATGTTTCCGAGCATCGTAGCCACGTATTGGTTCTCAAACTTTCCGCCCATTTCCTGCAGCACGATGTTGCATTTCATGAGCTGTCCGTTCTCACTCTTCTGACTCTGCACAGCGAAGGCCTCTCCCTGCTGCACCACACGCATCAATTTTGCGTTCATAATCTTAATAAAGCAAGACCTAACCTTCCTTTAAGGCTCTTTAGTTTGTGGCTCCGATCTTGCTGAAAGCTGATGCAAAGTTAAGGCGAAATATTCGTGTAAGTGCAAATTTCTTCGTTTTAAATCGTTGAAATTCAGTGTTTTCGGAGTCATTCGGAATCATTCGGAATCAATCGGAATAAAATCAAGGAATCAATCGGAACCCTAAAAACACAAAAAGCGGCAACCACTATCCTTTTGTAGGATAATCGTTGCCGCTTTCTATAGCGTATTTTGTTTTCAAGAAACAAAAGATTATGGTTCTGCAGTTGTCATAGCTTTATAGATGTCATCTCCGATATTTCTATCAGTTCCCGACCATTGTAAATGTTTTGGTGGGAGTGAAGGTACTTTTTTGTCCTTCTTCTGGCTTCCGTGCAATTTTCTGTTCATTCCATCTGCCATATTTTTTATGGCTTTTTCATCGCTATACTTTAGCACTCCAATTCCAATCAAGGCACGGATAAAATCAATACACTTTGTTCCTGGACGAATAGCTTTTATTTCCATGACAACAGCCATCATCATAGCTACCTGTACATTGGTTGTCAAGTCAATCACAGAAGCTGCTTTTATAATTTGATTTCTTGAATTCATCACAACTCCATTGGGTAAAGTAAATGTAGGCTTCATTACTTTAATAATAGCTTCTCTACAGTCGTGTGGGATGATTACTTCATCAGGAACTACGTTTTGTTGGTCTGTATTGGATTCCTGATTAGACATTGACTCGTTTTGATAGAGTTGCTCTTTGAGTCTTAAAACCACAAGTTCGGTACCCATGATATCATACATTTCTCTTCTTGAAAGGTGCAGATAACGCATTTGTGGTACGATATCTTTCTTTTGCAAGTTGTGGGAGTGGAATATACCTCTTGGCACTTTGTCTAGCCAATCTGTCAGTCTGTTGAGTTCAGATTTTAGAATATCCGTTTTAGCCAGACCCAGTGGTGCTTTTAGATAGTTGTCGTCGTATCTTTTAAAAAATCCATCCTTTTCATTTGAGAAAAACTCTTTCATTCTAGCCAGATGATTCTCGTAAATCTTGTTTCTATCCTCTTCTCTATGTATATTTGCCACAAGGTTCTGGATTTTATGGCAGAGATCTTCTAATTTCTTTTTAGTTGAACTTGATATTGCAGGGTGATTGTTTGTGAAATCTTTCAACTTGTTGAGAATGCGACTTGTGTTTTTGCAATCAACATCGCAGAGTGTTAGGGGAATTTGGCTGTAGTAGTACTCACTTAGATTAATGAGTTCTTCGGCATCCTTATCATTAAAATCTCTTGGTAGCAGTAAGTTAGTAACCAATTCAATCTTATTCTCTTCCTCCATGAATGGCATGGAAATATCAAATGGGGATGGAGCGATTCGTCTTTTGTATGGTTCGGGGGCCAATAGGCATTCCTTGGGGGTGTCAACATCTGCCGTTAAAGTGATGTTGCCAATCTTGCCTATCACCTTAGCCTTTACTATTGTTGTAGAGGACAGCTCTGGGGGAAATACACGTTGTATTTCTTTTGTATAGTTTTCTGATATATAACCAATCTTGTTGTAGTTCTGATAGTACACGGCGATAGCGTTTGAACTATAAACATTATCTGGTTCTCTTTTCAAATAGACCATAGATGGAATAGGTAGCTGTGCTACAAAATCTTTGGCATTTTTGGTCTTTTCCTCGAAATCCTTTCCAGGCATTTGGTATCTGATTGCTGTAATCTCAAAATTCATTTTTATCTATATTATTAAGTTTTCTATATAATGTTTTTATACTCTCCATACAACTCGGTCTAATCCTCCTTATCTAGATAAATACTTCCAAGGAATGGTAAATGAAGTCGCTCGCTTTCAGCATCTGTAACAGAAAGTGCTTCTTGCGGCTGTGATTATCCAGAAGAAAAGGAACGTACCCCCATTCCCATATTCTTGTTTTCCGGGTTGTCGAGCATGGTGCGGCGGAAGAATGACAGGGCATCGAGCAGGGTGGTTTTGCCACTGGCGTTGCTACCATACACGATACCAATCTTGAGGAGTTCAACACCTTCTGCCACTTCGTATAGGTATTGGCTTCTCATCTTGTCATCATTAGTAGGAAGGAAACTTAGCGTTTGCCTTTCCCTGATGCTGAAGAAGTTTTGTATTTGAAATTCCTGTATCATAGCTGTTCTTTTTTATAGTGGTGCAAATATACGATAAAAAAGCAGAAGTGCAAAATTAAAAATCTGTTTTCGTGAAAAAATCACGTTGTTTAATATTAAAAGCAGCGTTTTGTCACAATCTCCTTCACTCGTTCCTCAATCTTCCGCCACGGCTGTCCCAGGTTTACAGTCCTCACAAAGATGCGATGCCCGCCATCCTTATACCTATAAGAAAAGTCGAAATCCTCATCCACGGTGGGGTAAACCAGGGTGCCGCAAGCATTCAGAGTATGCGGCTTGCTCCGGTCTTCCTGGTTCATCACATAAGAAAGAATCTGCGAGAGATGCTCCCTTCGTACCTTCTCCCTGCCGCCATACTTCGAAACCAGCGCTTCCCTATAAAACTTGGCGTCCAGAATAAGCTTCTCCTGCGTCTCCGGGTTGAAAAGCGTCACGTCAGTCTCCATCATTGGCAGCGCATCGCCCGCCTCCTTAAACATCATTCCGAACGGAGAAAGCTGGAAATCAATGTATTCCCTATGCACCTCCGGATATTCCTCCCGGCAATGCTGCTTGCAGAAATTCATCAGAAAGCGCTCAAAGATGCAGTTCATCCGGAACTCATCCTCCGTGAAATCCACAAACTCCAGTCGTCCGTCTTTATCCTTGACAGGAAGCGTAGAATCCCAAATCAACTTGCAGACATTCAGCGCCAGCAAATAAACCCCATGATGGCGATGCCCCGTAAAATGCCCCGTAAGATGCCCAGGATGATTCCCTAGAAGCCGCTCCAGCAATCCCCCAGTAACGCGAATCTCCTCAATATGAGGAAATCTTACCAAAGTCTTTCGCAACCTCACTCTGATGTCCTCATCAATGCCCACTATCCTCATCAGCCTCTTCAAGGTAGAAAAGATAACCCGGTTGATGACCACATCCTGAGTCAATTCATCCACCTGACAGATAGTTCTGCCATTCAGATGCTTACAGCTCTTCAAGGTCTCAGCAAGATTCAGCTTGCCTCGAACGCCCTCCACTTCCTGTTCCTCAAACCGATACTCTCTTACAAGCCCTTGGCGCAGTAACCTATCGCAAGCATGAATCAAAACCATTGACAATAGGTTCTCCAGCGAATGGCATTTCTCGCCATCCACCTTCACCTTGTCGAGCTGGTCGCTTACGCCCCAGGCATAACAGAGCAGGTAATACAGATTCTCTATAGGAATTTTCTGTTGCATCTCAGAACTTCAGTTTGTTGCAAATCAATTCATACTTATCCTCATCATCGAAGCAGATTTCATGAAGATACGGGAAAAGCTCATACTCGCAAATATCTTTCCACCAGGCGGAAAAATCTTCACAACCCTCTGTCTGGCAGAAATAACTGTGCCCGATTTCAAGCCCTCTATCCATACTTGAAATCACCTCGTTGGCCGCTTTCACCTTGCTCACCACCAGCTCCGCATTCTCCTTGCTGATGCCTTTTCCTTCCAGAAAATTGATGAAAGCTTCGTTGAACTCTGGTTTGATAGAGATGAATCTGAATCGGCGGCGCAGAGCGTAATCCACGATGGCGAGCGAGCGGTCGGCGGTGTTCATGCAGCCTATCAGATAAACATTCTCGGGCACAAAGAAACGTTCATCATCTTCGTTGCTGTAGGTAAGCTTGATGGCATACTGTTTTTTGCGCTTGTCGGCCTCTATCAGCATCATCAGTTCGCCCAGAATCTTGCTGATGTTTCCGCGATTTATCTCGTCGATGATGAAGACAAACTGCTGGTCGGGCGAACGCCTAGCCTTGCTGCAGAAGTCAAAGAAAATGCCATTTTTCCGTTCAAAGCCACCCTCCTCAGAAGGGCGGATGCCCTGCACGAAATCCTCATAACTGTAGGATTGATGAAACTGCACCATCTCGATGTTCTCATCCTTCACATAGCCAATCAGCTGATAGGCTATCTTTCTGGCGAGGAAGGTCTTGCCCACGCCAGGTGCTCCCTCTAGGATGATGTTCTTCTTTGCCTTCAACAGGGAAACAAGCTTCTTGAATTGGCTAGCGCCGATGAATGGCTGATCTGTGTCTTTGTCAAACTCGTAAACAGGTTTGCCTTTCAGACCTTCGCAATAGTTCAGAAATTCGATGTATTTTCTTACGTGGCATCTCAGGCTTGTCATTTGGTGTCTCTTGCCGTAGTCCAGTTCTTCGTCTATTCTGCCTGTCAGGAGTTTGCTCACTTCTGTGGCATCCTCTGCTTTTTTGATTTCCAATACCGAGTTTACTCCGCAGGCCTCTTTAGCGACCTTGCAGATAACCTTGTTTGAGCCTACGCTGGCATAGCCACCGGGCTTGGTTTTGTCTATTTTCAGAAACTCCAGAAAGGCCTCCTTCACCTGTTCCTGGCTTTTCCCTTCTAATTTAAAAATATTTTTATCTACCATAATAAAAGTCTGATTTATATGTTGTTTTATAATCTTATTTTTAAGTCGGATCTAAGAAGATCTAAATCCCATGGGTATTGATCTAAGAAGATCTAATTGATTTGCTCATTTCGATAGGATCTTCTATCTTTGCAACGTGTTTGATAATTATATTGTAGAATTTAACAACGAAATTTATGGAAAAACAATGGATTTCAACTATTGAGCTGCTTAACTATCTGAAGGAACATCCTAATAAGGAGAAAGAATGCAGACTCAATTTGGGCTATGGCCTAGGTTCCACCCATTATTGGTATTGGGACCCCGAGACAAACATGTTCATGCACTCCCGCGATTGGGATTTTGAGCCTTATACCGCAAGTCAAGTGGTTAAATGGTACGGGGAGGGCAAATGGAAGATTGAGCAATGAATCATCCCGTAACCATGGCGTTGCTTCTTGTTGGGGAGCTTCGCAAGCGGGATGCATTGGAAGACGTAATTCTAGCAAATGACATTGGTAATCTACGGGTTTGCACGCATTGCGGGAAGTTGATGAATGAGGGATGGACGTGTGTAGATTCTCCTTATTGTTCAGATAAGTGCTTGCTTGCTGATAATCCAGACCTTGATTTGGATAATCTGGCAAAAATGACAGAACAGGAACTGGATGCGTCTGAAATCTTCTGGACAGCATGGGAAGGCTGATAGTCTTCTCGATTTCCATTAGAGTGGGGGTGAACGAATAGTTCATCCCCTTGTTGGTGTTGTATGTTTCTTCTGCCATAATCGTTGCTTTTTTGTTTAAATTAATTCTTTGCCTCCTTGTATAATTTCTTCTCCATAATTAATTAAAGTATTCATCTGGTTACGCGCTGCCTCGTTGGAAATCGCAAATCGGGTGTTGCCCTGGTAAGTTCCGTCAATCGTAACCATGCCGAAATAGAAGAGCTGACTCAGAATAGCATCGGGGGTGTTAATGTGGTTAACTGGGAAAATATCCAATAGATTTCCTAAAGCGAATCCCTTAACCGTCAAGGCTTTTATGATACAGGAATCACGGGCAAACTCCTTGTCGTAGCGAATGAGTTGGCGAACAATCTCATGGTCTATACTTGGGATAACTTCACATGGCTTCTTTGGAATCTCGTAATTGTTTTGAATGTAATTGTTCATAAAGTCAAGGACCATTGCTGGGTTGCAGATGGTAGTTTTTCCGCATTCAGAGGTGGCGAAACAATAATTGCCATACCATGGCTTCATCACTTCTATCAGCTCGTCCACGCTATGGCGGAATGGCAGCACGCTGGCGTAATAAGCCAGCATTTCACGCACTTCATCCTCGGTGAATCCCACCATCTCGTTGAACTCCGGAGACAGGGAATAGTTGGTACTGATGTTGAAAACATTGGCTAAATTGTACATGGTTACAGGGGTTACTCCTGTAATGAAAACTCTTGCTATAGAACTTGCTGCGGCACCCTTGATATTATTGAAAAAATGGCGCAAGTGTTCTTCGCCAAGAGTCTGTTCTTGGTGTTGTCCTTCATATTCCTTGTGGGCAAGAATCTGATTGGTAAAATGGTCGTATTCGTCGATGAAGAGATAAATCTTCAAGCCTGCTTCAGCACATTTGTCGCATAGAAATCCCAATTGGGTAACGGCATCTTCCTTTTGGTTCATCTCTTCTTTTATGTCCGGTGGCAAAAGGTGGGCGTATCTGCTGCAGAAGGAATTGAACTTGTTGTTGCAATGGGCGTCAAGTCCTTTTTTATAATTAACCAATCCTGCAGAAATCATGGCAAAATTCAGGTGAAGGATGAGATAGCTGTTGCGTTCGGGGGTAGGATTTTCTCCGATGTAAAGTTTGCCGAAGAGGCTTTCAAACTTATCCTTCTTGTTGATGTCGTAATAGTTTTCGAGCATGGAGAGGGTAAGGCTCTTGCCGAAACGGCGAGGGCGAATGAAGAAGAAATACTTATTGGCATCTTCGATATCCTCGATGAAGGGAGTCTTATCTACATAGTAGCAATCGCCCTTTATTACATCCTCGAAATTCTGCATTCCGTAAGGGATGCGCTTGCGATAGATTCGCTTTTGTCTTTCTAGTTTTGCCATAATCGGAACCTACTTTTTGTTTTTATGCCGCAAAGTTAAGATTATTATTTGGAATACGCAAAGTTTTTGGGGCTTTTTCTTGGTGGTTTATCAAAAAATGAGTAGTTTTGCGGACGTGAATCTTCTCTGTAATAAGTGAATCAAATCTTCCTGATGATGAGGAGAACTATTCCTGCTGATGAGGAAATCTATTCCTGAAGATGAGGGAATCTATTCCTGATGGGGGAGATTGAGATAAAATAAATATGAATCATAACGAAAATAGCGAAAAGATGAATCAAATTACGATGCTCGGAACGGGAAATGCTACGGTTTCCCAGATTTATAATACCTGTTTTGTGCTCCAGACTTCCAGCACTCTGATGCTGGTGGATGCGGGCGGAGGAAATGGAATCCTCTCGCAGCTGAAGAAAGCGAATGTTCTGATTTCTGATATTCATCACCTCTTCGTTACCCATGCGCATACCGACCACGTGCTGGGCGTGATTTGGGTAATCCGTATGGTGGCACAATGCAAGGGGTACGAGGGATTGCTGCATGTGTATGGAAACGACAAGGTGATGAAGGTGATCAAGACCATCATCGATATGATTCTTGCCAAGAAGCAACTGGCTAAGGTGGCTGAAAGGGTGGTGTTCCATCAGCTGGAAGATGGCGATTGTTTCGAAGTGGGGGATATGAAGCTGGAATGCTTTGATATTCAGTCTACTAAGGAAAAGCAGTTTGGATTCCGGGCTGAGTTGCCTGCTGTTTCTGAAGATAATGCTGCATCTGATAATGCTTCAGAAGATAATCATGCTAAACCTTTGGTCTTGGCGTGTCTGGGCGATGAGCCTTATAATGAGCAGAACCGTCGCTACATAGAGGGGGCGGATTGGATGATGTGCGAGGCGTTCTGCCTCTATGCCGACCGGGATACATTCAAGCCTTACGAGAAATGCCACAGCACGGCGCTTGATGCCGGAAAACTGGCGGAGAAACTGGGGGTGAAGAATCTCATCCTGTATCATACGGAGGAGAAGACGCTGGCTACCCGTAAAGAAAATTATACCCGTGAAGCTGCTGAGAACTTCAAGGGTAGAATCTTCGTTCCGGATGATTTGGAAGTGATTGAGCTATAGGATTCTCTGGATTTCCACTTCCCGCTCTCCGAAATCTATCATGGCGTTGAAGAGGCTCACTTTTTCTGCCTTCTTGAGGTCTTCTGGTGTGAGGTCGGCTTCCTCGATGATGCCGGCTTCCAGAAGCTGAGCACGCTTGGTTCCCTGGAGCAGGGGATGCTTGGGGGTGAGCCATTTCTTGCCGTCGAAAAGGGCGAGGTTGGTGAAGGAGGTGTCTGTTATGAGGCCGTTTTTTACGATGATAATTTCATCGCAATCGCCCTTCTGGGCTACCAGGGCGTTGAGCGCACTTCGGTCTGTGCTCTTGTAGGTGTAGTCGATGGAATCATCCTCTACCACCTTGAGGGAATGAATCTCCTTCATCTTGTAGGGGGCATACTCGATGGCTTCCACGCCCTGGGCGCCATAAACTACTCGTGCCTTGTAAAGGTTCATTTCTTCTTTGGGAGAAATGAGGGATGAAAGATTTATTTCTTCTGATGCAATGGATGGGAAGAACCTGCGGATGGTTCTCTCCATTCTTGCCTGATGATAGGGCAGGGCCAGGGCCTTGCCGTTCTTGATTTTTATTGTTTCTACAAATTGCTGTTTCATAATTCTCATAATTTTTTGTGTAATCGATTTCCTAATATTCGGAAGATGGATTTTCTTGAATCGGAAGATAGATTTTCTGAATCACTTCTTCGTATTCCTTCCGGCAATCGCTCTTCGAGGTGATACCGCCACCTGCCTTGAAATACAATTCTCGGCTTACTTCAGGATTCTTTCCTTTTTCTGTCTTGGAAGGCGAAGCTTCTTCTTCGACGAATCGAATCATGACGGCGGAATTGAGTTCGCCCTGGTCGTAGATTCCCATGATGCCCGTGTAGAAGCCACGGTCGTAGCCTTCTGCCTCGTGGATGATCTGCATGGTTTTATCCTTCGGGGCGCCCGTGATGGAACCGGCTGGGAGCTGGGCATCGAGGATTTCGCCCAGATGCTGCCGGTAATCTTCGGGCAGGCGACCGCTGATTTCTGAACTGGTTTGCAGGATGTCGCC
>DAWDAD010000020.1:0-38693 GCA_052356385.1 Prevotella sp. | reverse complement strand
GGTATGACTTCACGTGGCGAGGTGAGCAAGGAGAAGGTGACGGCAGCTAGCGTGCAGGGCGTGCACCTGATTGTAAGAAATACAAAATCATGGAGCAACGCTGAGCTGAAGAAGCTCACCAAAATCGTGGCATACGATGATTATACCTCCGGGGCTGAGGACGGCGGCGGAACTGAGAACACGCCGAGCGGAGGCAACACCAGCCAGGGCGCTGGCGGCGAGACCAACAAGGACAACGGCGGAACATCGCAGGGCGGCGGTGGTACCAGCCAGGGCACTAGCGGGGGAACTGACAGCGGAACTGACGGCGGCGGCGACAACGTAAATTTTTAAATCTAGGTTGATGCGGATTGCAAATCCGCAGAGCCCAAATAGGTTAGGACGTTTTTTAACGGCGGATTGCAAATCCGCCGAAACGCCTAACGGAATTTATCACTAATCATTAATCACTAAAAAAACTGCTTATGAAGAAAGAAACCTGGAAAACTGTATTTCAGATAGTACTATCTATCTTGACCGCCATTGCCGCCTCTCTGGGCGTGACGAGCTGCATGTCTTAACACATCAAATAAAAAAAGTGCCGGTAGGATTCACCTATCGGCACTTTTGCTGTATATGAATTTCCTTGCTGAAATCCTTTTCCTAGATGCCTCTAGCCTTATAGATCTTATCCTTGGCATCATTGATTTCCTGGAACTTCTTCTCGGCGGCACGGCGAACATCCTCGCCCAGAGCTGCTACCTTATCGGGGTGATGCTTGAGCGCCATCTTGCGATAGGCTGCCTTCACCTCGTCGTTGGAAGCGTCTGGGGAGACGCCGAGGATGCGGTAGGCATCTTCCAGCGAAGTGGCTGATGTGGCTGATGAGCTGCTGCCATGCATACCCAGCATCTGATCTACATCCGATGCTTCCAGCCCCATGTGGAGGGCTATTTCCTTGAGCGCCTGAATCTCCTCAGGAGAAACCACATTGTCTGCCTGGGCTATCATCACGAGGAAGTTGAGCAACTGCAGGCGCTGCTCGTACATCATGTTGGCACGTATCTGATGACAGCTGTCCTGTATCACCGTGCGATACTGCTGCATGCCCATGCGCTTCTGCTGCTCGAAGAGCTTGAGGAGGATTTCCTCGCCCTGCTGCTTCGCCGCCATACCGAAGTTCTGGAGTAGGAACCGGCGCACCAGCTCCATCTCTGAATGCATGATTCTGCCATCCACATTGATGATGTAAGAGGCGAGAACCAGGAGCGAGAACATAAAACTATTTCGCTCTCCCTCGTAGGCGTGCTGCTGACCGTAGCCGCCGTAACTTCCGTTTCCATATTCTCCGCTGCCATATCCGCTGTAAGCTTCGTAGGCGTTGGAGTATTCTCTGTTGTTATATCCCTCACTGCCAGGCTTATTGACCTCGTCTAGCCCATGGTCGAAGAGCGAGCCGAGGGCGAATCCTGCAAGGGCGCCAAGAGGTCCTGCGGTGATGAATCCCAGAAAACCTCCTATCCATTTTCCTGCTGCCATATATACTGATTTTTCTGAATGATAATCAAGTTGAAAAGCCCCCGACTTCTGCCGTATGCTAAGAAAGAAGCATGCAACTTCGGAAGGGGGCAAGTGCTGATTAATAAGAGGTTTCTTTTTTATTTCTCGAAATAGTAGAGGAACTGGGCAATACCAGAAAGAGCTGGCTTGCGCTGACCTTCTATCTCGATGGTAAACTTGATGCTGGTCTTGCAGATACCACGGAGATTCTGAATATCATGGAGTGTTGCCACGAGGCGAACACGTGAACCGGTGATGACCGGCTGACCGAAACGCATCTCATCCATACCATAGTTTACGAGCATCTTGATGTTGTTTACCTCGATGATCTGCTGCCAGAGATAAGGCAGTACAGAGAGGGTGAGGTAGCCGTGAGCGATGGTGCTGTGGTAAGGGCTTTCTACCTTGGCGCGCTCTACATCTACGTGAATCCACTGTGGGTCGAGGGTTGCGTCTGCAAACTTGTTGATACGGTCCTGGTCGATCTGCAACCAGTCTGATTCACCTAACTTCTCACCGAGGTGAGATGCAAAATCCTCATAGGAATTGATTACTAACTTTGCCATTTTTATCTTTGTTTTTTAAATTGTTATTTGCGATATTCTTAAAGCTTTTGCCCTTTCAGGGCGTTCTTCCTAGTCTCTTCGGAAGATATCCCGGGTATAGACTTTTTCCTTCACATCATCGAGGCATTTATCGTATCTGTTGGCGATGATCGCCTGACTCTGCTTCTTGAAATCCTCCAGGTCGTTTATCACGCGGCTGCCGAAGAAGGTGGTTCCGCTCTTCAGCGTAGGCTCGTAGATGATAACCTGGGCGCCCTTTGCCTTGATGCGCTTCATTACGCCCTGGATGCTGCTCTGGCGGAAATTGTCGCTGTTGCTCTTCATCGTGAGGCGATACACTCCGATGGTGCAAGGCTTCTCTTCCTCCTCGCGGTAGTTGTTCTGGTTGGCATAATCGTAGTAGCCTGCCATGTGGAGCACTCGGTCGGCGATGAAATCCTTGCGGGTGCGGTTGCTCTCTACGATGGCCTGGATCAGATTCTCGGGCACGTCGGCATAGTTTGCCAGCAGCTGCTTGGTATCCTTCGGCAGACAGTAGCCGCCATATCCGAACGATGGATTATTGTAGAAGGTGCCGATGCGAGGGTCCAGTCCCACACCCGATATGATGGCCTGGGTGTCGAGTCCCTTCATTTCGGCATAGGTGTCCAGCTCGTTGAAGTAGCTTACCCGGAGCGCCAGGTAGGTGTTGGCGAAGAGTTTCACCGCCTCAGCCTCTGTGAGTCCCATGAAGAGGGTGTCGATGTTCTCCTTGATGGCTCCCTCCTGCAGGAGTTCTGCGAAGAGATGCGCCGCCTGGTCGAGTCGCTCATCTCCTGCCGGTCTGCCCACGATGATGCGGCTAGGGTAGAGATTGTCGTAGAGCGCCTTGCTCTCGCGCAGGAATTCCGGGGCGAAGATGATGTTCTCGCTGCCCATCTTCCGGCGTATGTTCTCGGTGTAGCCCACTGGGATGGTGCTCTTGATAACCATGATGGCATCTGGGTTCACCTCCTTGACCAGCTGGATGACCTCTTCTACATGCGATGTGTCGAAGTAGTTCTTCACGGGGTCGTAGTTGGTTGGCGTGGCGATTACCACGAAGTCGGCATCCCTGTAGGCTGCGGCAGCATCGGTAGTAGCCTTGAGGTTGAGCTTTTTCTCTGCCAGGTATTTCTCGATGTATTCGTCCTGGATAGGCGAGCGGCGGTGGTTGATGAGTTCCACCTTTTCGGGAACCACATCCACTGCCACCACCTCGTGATGCTGGCTCAGCAGCGTGGCGATGCTCAATCCTACATAGCCTGTTCCGGCTACGGCTATCTTTATATTTTCTTTTGCCATTACCTTTTTTATATTTAAATTGCTGCAAAGGTAATAATAAATAGGTAGAATGCAAAATGTTGCGCCGATTTTTATTAAAAAATAACTGAAATGGCGGCTGAAAAAGCCCTTCAAAATTTGCGTATTTCTGAGCGTCTGTACGATTGGCCGGAAATACGCAAATTTTGGAGGGGGATAAATGGGGCGTTTTGGGGGTGATGATGCAGTGATGGGAGAGAAGCCGGGTGTCTGCCTTTCTGCCTGATTTTCCTACATTGTCAATAAATCAGAATAGTCGGGAATCTCTTCGAGGAATAAATATTTTTTATCGTCGTAATCCATCCGGCAGATATAGTGCTCCAGTCCGTTGCTCACCACCAGGTAATCTACGTGGAGTAGGAGATTATATACCGAAATCTGATCGAATACCTTCTGCGTGATAGGGATATGCGGCGCCTTGTATTCGATAATCATCCTGGGGCGGAGTTCGCGGCTGTAGAGCACGCTGTCGGCACGCAGCACCTTGTCGCCGCATTTCAGCTGGATCTCGTTGGCGAGCAGCGAGGCAGGGTAGCCCTTGTGCTCGATGAGATAGTGTACGAAGTGCTGGCGCACCCATTCTTCGGGCGTGATGGCTACGTATTTCCTGCGCAGCACATCCAGTATCTTGGGCTGCTGTTTGGTGCCCGAAACCTTCATTTCGAAGGTTGGTAAGTTCAAGCGAATCATTTTTTTACCTTATTATATATATAGTTCGATTTATTTTTGTACCTTTGCAAATGGATTGCAAGCTGGATTCTCTGTGCAGACAGATGAATGGCAGGCTGGAATCACAGTGCAAAGGTACAAAAAATAAATCAATGGCAGAAAAGAAAAATGCAATAAGTTACGAGTCGATCATGAAAGATCTCAAGGCTCGGAAGTTTGCGCCCGTGTATGTTCTGATGGGCGACGAACCTTTCTATATAGACAAGATCTGCGATTATATCGCCGAAAACGTGCTCCAGCCGGAAGAGCGGGACTTCAACCAGACCGTGCTTTTCGGGGCAGATACTACGGCGGTGCAGGTGGTGGATCAGTGTAAGGGATATCCGATGATGGCGGAATTCAGGGTGGTGATTGTAAAAGAAGCACAGAATCTGAAGACTCTGGATGCCCTGGAAAAGTATCTCGAGAAACCGGTGAAATCCACCGTTCTCGTCATCTGTAACAAAAACGGCAGTATCGACCGCAGAAAGAAGTTCATCCCGAGAGCCGAACAGGTGGGAGTGGTGTTCGAGAGCAAGAAGCTCTACGACCGTCAGCTCCCGGGTTTCATCGAAACCTATCTCAAGGCTCGCAAGGCAACCATCGAACCGAAGGCGGTGCAGATGGTGGCAGACCATATCGGAGCCGATCTTCATCGCCTCACCTCCGAACTCGACAAGCTGCTCATCTCTCTTCCTGACTCCGACCGACGGGTGACTCCGGATGTGGTGGAACGTGAAATAGGAGTGAGCAAGGACTTCAATGCTTTCGAACTTCGCAGCGCCATCATCCAGCGTGATGTTTTCAAGGCAAATCAGATAATAAACTATTTTAACAGCAACCCAAAGTCGGGTTCGCTCTATGCGCTCCTCCCGTTGCTCTTCAGTTATTTCCAGAATCTGATGATAGCCTATTATGCTCCGAATAAGCAGAGCGAAAATGAGCTTGCAAAATTCCTGGATTTGCGCGGGACCTGGGCGGTGCGCGATTATACGATGGGAATGAGAAACTATTCCGGAGTGAAAGTGATGCAGATTATCGAGAAGCTGAAAGAGGTGGATGCGAAGAGCAAGGGCATCGATAATCCGTTTACTTCGGCAGGCGAATTGATGAGAGAACTCATCTTTTTCATCCTCCATTAGGCTGCTTTCCGGCTCCAAAAATCCGTCGATGGGCGAGGGTGGGAGAGAGGCTGATTTTTACTCCTCCTTCGTCTTGTCGGAGAAATGAAATGATCTGGAATCGGGGAGGGCGTTTAGCTTCCTGAAAGTGGTGAAAATAGCGTTCGTTATCGGGAAAACGGGCGCTATTTTTTTTGTTTTTCTCGTGGGGAATCTCTCGTTTGGATGGATTTCTCATCTAGATGGGCATTTTTCAGTTTTCGCTGAAATCGCAGTTAACTATAATGAATATCAGCTAGTTAACGAAAATAACCCCCTTCAATACTCGCATTTTTGAGCAAAACCCGACCAACGGGCTTGAAAACGCTCAAAATGGAAAAAATTGCCATCCTCAGACCCTCTTTTTTTAGTGTTTGCATTTATTAAGGTTTATGTTTCTGTAGTTTAGTAATGTAAATGTGTATTTTGTAAATCGCTCTTTATGTTTATGAATCTAAACTAAAGAAAACTAAATCGGAGAAAAAAGAGAGTGAATTTACAAACATAAATGTAAATCGGGCGGTTTTGAAATATGAATGTATAAATATACAATCGAATTATTGAAACGAAAACGTATTGAAACCCAGTGATTTATAGATTTCTGTTGTTTTGAGTAAGGTTGCGATTTTGCATTTGTCACAAGAAAGATGCATAAAAGTGGCTGAAATGCCTATTTATAGTGGATAAATGGATTGAAACTCAGTGAAATAAGAGTTTTAAGTAAAGCATATCATTGTAAAAGCTTTAGATTACTAAAGTTAGATTTGTAAATCTAAACCATAAAACTAAGAAAGTAAAGATTGAAAGTTTAAATTTGCAAATACAAACCTAAAGTTTAAAAAACAAAATTTTTCCCGAAAAGTTTGGTAAAACCAAATTTTTGCTTTATCTTTGTAAAATCTAAGAAAAATGGGCCAAAAACGGCCCTGTTCGGAAATAAAACATCGTAAAAAATCAAATTCAGACATAGTGATGAAAGACAGAATCAGACAGATCATGGAGGACCAACACCTCAACCAACAGAACTTCGCGCAGCTCATCGGAAAGTCGACAGCGACCCTGAGCAGCATCTTCAATGATCGCACAAAACCATCGCTCGACATCGTGGATGCAATCAAGAAAAAGTTGCCTCAGGTGAACCTTGAGTGGTTGCTTTATGGTACTCCTCCTATGTATATTAATAAGGTGGCAGGTGCCCAGGCGGGTGCTTCAGCCAGAGGTGAAAACGGAGCGGACGAGGATTCGCTCGATATGTATGGAGACGCTGTAGGTGTGGCTGGTACAGGCGCTTCGGCAGCAGGCTTGGGCGGAAGCCATGGGAGCATAGGTGGCGCTGGCGGCGTGGTGGAGCCTACCCTGGATTTCGGGGGCAGCGAGGGATCCGACTCCCCTACTTCTCCATCGCTCTTTGACCAGCCTCAAACACACGGTGTAAAAAGGACACCTAAAAATATCGCCAATGCTGCGGTTAAATATGTGGACAAACCGCAGCGTAAGATTACCGAGATCCGCATCTTCTACGATGACCAGACCTGGGAGACTTTCGTTCCGAAGAAATAGACCGGTGCTCTGCTGTCGGGAATAAAGTAGGAATAAAGAAGGAGGGGAGCTGAAAAGAATCTAACTGAACGGTTGAAACGGGCTGAAAGCCCAAAAGCTCTTAGCCCAGGGCATCGCCCTGGGTATAATAGCAATCAATAAGACGCCCTGTAAGGGCAAAAGCTTTGTTTATTGCTTGGTTCTTTGAAAGCTTTTGCCCTTACAGGGCGACGGGTTTGCGTCCTAATTACCCAGGGCGGTGCCCTGGGCTAGGAGCTTCTGCCCTTTCAGGGCGTATTGGGTAATTTCAACCGTACAGGTCGAAAAAAATGCTCTTTCTCTTTGTGAAGTTCGAATTTTGTTGTACCTTTGCACTGCCTATATATAATAGGTATAACAGCAAGCATTAATAACAAGCATTAAAATAGCAATAAGATGAAAAAATATGTTCTAGACCTTAAGGTGGTTTCTGTAGAAGCACTCAGCGATAAGCACGTATTGATTAAGCTTACCGACGAGAAGCCTCTGCCGGAAATCCTGCCTGGACAATTCGTAGAAGTAAAGGTAGATCATTCGCCTACCACCATGCTTCGCCGTCCTATCTCCATCAATTTCGTGGATAGAGAAACCAACCAGCTCTGGCTGCTCGTTGCCATGGTGGGCGACGGAACCCGCCAGCTCGGAAAGCTTCAGGCTGGCGATACGCTCAACTGTATGCTGCCTCTGGGCAATGGTTTCACCATGCCTACAGAGAAGAGTCAGAAGTATCTCCTCGTGGGTGGTGGCGTAGGTGTGGCTCCGCTGCTCTACTTCGGAAAACTCATCAAGGAGTTTGGTGCAGATGTAACCTTCCTGCTGGGTGCCCGCAAGGCTTCCGACCTGCTGGAGCTGGATGAGTTTGCCAAGATAGGAAAGGTATGCATCACTACCGAGGATGGCTCTGCCGGCGAGGTGGGTTTCGTAACCAATCACTCTGTGTTGGAGAACGAGCAGTTTGACATGATTTCTACCTGCGGTCCGAAGCCGATGATGGTGAGCGTGGCTCGCTTTGCCAAGAAGGCTGGTGTGGAGTGCGAGGTTTCCCTGGAGAACAAGATGGCGTGCGGCGTAGGTGCCTGCCTCTGCTGCGTGGAGAAGACCACCGAGGGACATAAGTGCGTTTGCAAGGATGGTCCGGTCATCAACATCAAGCAGCTCACCTGGGATATCTAAACCAGATGCTTCTGGTAGATAATTGTAATAGAATATTATTTGATTAAGAAAGATTATGGCTGATTTAAGTGTAAATATAAAGGATTTGAAGCTGAAGAATCCAGTGATGACTGCATCGGGAACTTTCGGCTACGGATTGGAGTTTGCTGATTTCGTTCCGCTGGAGGAAATCGGAGGTATCATCGTAAAGGGTACTACCCTGGAACCACGCGAGGGAAATGACTATCCACGTATGGCTGAAACTCCACAGGGAATGCTCAACTGCGTGGGCCTCCAGAACAAGGGTGTGGAGTACTTCTGCGAGCACATCTATCCTCAGATCAAGGACATTGATACCAATATGATCGTAAACGTGAGCGGACACTCGCCTGAGAGCTATGCGGAGTGTGCTGCACGCGTGAATGAGCTGGATAAGATTCCTGCCATCGAGCTGAATATTTCCTGCCCTAACGTAAAGGATGGCGGTATGGCTTTCGGCGTTACCTGCGAGGGTGCTGCAAGCGTGGTAAAGGCGGTGCGCAAGGTGTATGACAAGACCTTGATCGTGAAGCTTTCGCCTAACGTAACCAGCATTGCCGACATCGCCCGTGCGGTAGAGGCTGAGGGTGCCGACTCTGTTTCACTCATCAACACATTGATGGGTATGGCGGTGGATATCGAGAAACGCCAGCCGCTGCTGAGCATCCGTACAGGCGGTTTGAGTGGCCCTTGCGTCAAGCCGGTGGCATTGCGTATGGTTTACGATGTGGCTCATGCCGTGAAGATTCCGGTAGTAGGACTGGGCGGTATCCAGAATGCCAAGGATGCCATCGAATTTATGATGTGCGGTGCTACTGCCATCGAAATCGGTACTGCCAACTTCATCGATCCTGCCGTAACCAAGAAGGTGAAGGATGGTATGAACGAGTGGCTTGATGCTCACGGCTGCAAGTCGGTGACTGAAATTATCGGTGCCATCAAGTAAATGCTGCTCGCCAACAGATAAATTACACATTATTATATATAACAGAATTATATATAACAGACTGAACTATATTATATATAACAGATTGGACTATCGCATGTGGTTCAAGAACGGGCTGAAGGCCCAAAAGCTCCTAGCCCAGGGCATCGCCCTGGGTATGATGGCAATCAGCAAGGCGCCCTGTAAGGGCAAAAGCTTTAAAAATCCAGACAAAACATAAAGCTTTTGCCCTTACAGGGCGACAGGTTTGCGTCCGTAATTACCCAGGGCGATGCCCTGGGCTAGGAGCTTCTGCCCTTTCAGGGCGTGTGGGGCTTACCTGGTAGCTTCTGCCCTTTACCTTTTCCTTCGGTCGGTGATCGTTGGCTCAGGGCGTGTGGGCTTACATGCGTAACTAAAATAGAATAGGTATGATGGATTTGAATGATATGAATCCCGTTCTGCTCGTAGCAGCTCTTACGCAGCAGATAGCGGAGCAGGAGAAGCGGGCGGAAGCTTGCAGCGAGGATGCTGAGAACAAGGCAGCGCTGAGCAAGAACCTGCTGAAACGAGGCAATCTGCTGATGCAGATGGGCGATAAGGAGGGAGCCGGAAAGGATATGCAGAGATATCTGCAGCTGAATCCCGAAAAGATAGAGGAACTTACCGGAGAGTTTAAGGCTGAAGGAAGAGAGCATTGCCGCTAATTGTCTGAGCATTGCCGCTAATTGTCTGAGCATTGCCGCTAATTGTCTGCACATTGCCGATAATTGTCTGCACATTGCCGATAATTGTCTGAAAATGCCGGTAAATGTTCTTTTGGAATGATACGAATGCTGATAAAAATCTGCCAGTTTAGGGATTTTTCTGATAAAAATCTGCTGAAAATCTGCTGAAAAGCAGAAAATATAAGGAAAATAAAGAAAAAACTGACAATTTGTTTGGTGGTATCAAAGAAAAGTGTTACTTTTGCAAACGAGTTGAGACTTTCATCGGTTGATACTCCATCTGAGCTGCTTCTTCCAAGGATAATGGCTCAGCAGAGCAGAGTCTTTCTGAAGACTGATGCTCGAAGCAATAAGTGAATAACAAATAAAAGAATAAGAAAATGGAAAAGTTGAACGCTTACTTTTTTAGCTATTACTTTTACTTTGCAAGCAATTGTAAAGCGGGAAGTTGCGTATATATTTCAACTTAGGATATAAGATTCTTGAAATCATCGAAACGGTCCCGCTCTATTGTGAGCAGGACCGTTTTTCGTAAAACTCGAATCCGTTTTCCATAAGCGTTTTCGAAATAATCTGTTTTCAAAAAACGTTTTCCGAAAATCCGTTTTCCAAAATCAGGAGATAATGTAAAAAAGAGAGTGAAACAATGAAGAGAATTGCAATACAAGGAGAGTTGGGATCCTTCCACGACATTACCGCCCACGAGTATTTCCAGGGCGAGCAGATGGAGTTAATCTGTTGCGCTACCTTCGAGGAGGTGTTTGAGAACATCAAGCGAGATCCTACCATCATCGGCATCTGCGCCATCGAGAACACCATCGCCGGCAGTCTGCTCCACAACTACGAGCTGCTCCGGGAGAGCGGAACCACCGTGGTGGGAGAGCACAAGCTCCACATCGAGCACAGCATCTGCTGCCTGCCTTCCGACGACTGGAGCACCCTGCAAGAGGTTCACTCTCATCCTGTGGCGCTGATGCAGTGTGGCAAGTTCCTCGCCAACCATCCTGATCTCAAGGCGGTGGAGGCTGAGGATACCGCAGGTTCTGCCGCATTCATCGCCCAGCACCAGGTGCACGGATGGGCAGCCATCTGTTCTGCCTACGCCGCCAGGATGTATGGCATGAAGGTATTGCAGGAGGGAATCCACGACAATCCGCACAATTACACCCGATTCCTCGTGGTCTGCAATCCGCAGAAGGCCGCTCTTCTCCGTCCTATCGAAAAGGCCAACAAGGCAAGCATCGTCTTCAGCCTTTCACACGACAAGGGTTCGCTCTCCAAGGTGCTCACCATCCTGAGCTTCTACGACATCAATCTCACCAAGATCCAGTCGCTGCCAAGCATCGGACATGAATGGGAATATCTCTTCTACGTGGATCTCACCTTCGATAATCTGACCCGCTATCGCCAGAGCATCGATGCCATCACACCACTCGTGAAGAAACTCACGGTGCTGGGAGAATATGAGGAAAAAGAATAGTAACATTTCAAAATAAAAGAGAATAAAAATGATACAACCAGCCAATAGAGTAACAGAAATACAGGAATACTACTTCAGCCGTAAGCTGAAGGAAGTGGCTAAGCTTAATGCCGAGGGACAGGACATCATCAGCCTTGCCATCGGAAGTCCAGACATGCCGCCTTCTAAGCAGACCATCGATACGCTCTGCGAGGTAGCCCATAACCCTGCTGCACACGGATATCAGCCTACGGTGGGCATCCCGGAGTTGCGCAAGGCGATGGCTGGTTATTACAAGAGATGGTATGACGTGGATCTTGACTGGGCTACGGAAATCCAGCCCCTCATTGGTAGCAAGGAGGGTATCCTGCACGTTACGCTCGCCTTCTGCAACCCTGGCGACGAGGTGCTCATCCCAAACCCGGGCTATCCTACCTATACTGCCATCAACAAGATTCTCGGCACCAAGATTACCTATTACGACCTGCGCGAGGACAATGAATGGCAGCCAGACTTCGAGGCGCTGGAGAAGATGGACCTCAGCCACGTGAAGCTGATGTGGACCAACTATCCGAACATGCCGACCGGAGGCGTGGCAAAGATGGAGACCTACGAGCGACTCGTGAAGTTTGCCAAGGATCATAACATCGTGGTGGTGAACGACAATCCTTATTCGCTCATCCTCAACGAGCATCCGCTGAGCATCATGCAGGTGCCGGGCGCCAAGGACTGCTGCATCGAATTCAATTCGCTCAGCAAGAGCCACAACATGCCGGGATGGCGTGTGGCTATGATTTCGAGCAACAAGCAGTTTATCTCCTGGATCCTGAAGGTGAAGAGCAACATCGACAACGGATGTTTCCGCGGAATCCAGCTCGCTGCTGCCGAGGCCATGCTCAACAATACCGACGAGTGGCACCGTGAGAACAACATTACCAACTATCGCCGCCGTCGCGACATAGCCGAGCAGATCATGCAGGTATTGGACTGCAAGTTTGATCCTAACCAGGTGGGCATGTTCCTCTGGGGCAAGATTCCGGAGAAATACGCCGATGTAGAAGACCTCACAGAGAAGATTCTCCACGAGGCGCGCGTATTCATCACCCCTGGATTCATCTTCGGAAGCAACGGCAAGCGATACATCCGCATCAGCCTTTGTGCCAAGGATGAGAAGATGAAGGAGGCACTGGAAAGAATCAGAAAAGTCTTTGGAAAGTAAAAAAATAAAAAATTAAAATATACGACTATGGAATTAGAATTAGAACCATTGAATCTCCCTAGTGATCAGGAACGCCCTATCGTCATTGCAGGCCCATGCTCTGCAGAGACTGAAGAGCAAGTTATGACTACCGCCAAGCAGCTGGCTGCTAAAGGCTGCCACATGTTCCGCGCTGGTGTATGGAAGCCACGTACCAAACCAGGAGGCTTCGAGGGAAATGGCGAGATTGCCTTGCCTTGGATGAAGCAGGTGAAGGAGGAGACCGGTATGCTCACTGCTACCGAGGTGGCTACTCCTGAGCACGTGGAGCTCGCCTTGAAATATGGAATCGATGTTCTGTGGGTGGGAGCCCGTACTTCTGCCAATCCATTCGCCATGCAGGCACTGGCAGACAGCCTTCAGGGCGTGGATGTTCCTGTGCTGGTGAAGAACCCGGTGAATCCGGATCTTGAGCTCTGGATCGGTGCGCTCCAGCGTATCAACCAGGCTGGTATCAAGCGACTCGGTGCCATCCACCGCGGTTTCTCCAGCTTCGACAAGAAAATCTACCGCAATCTCCCTATGTGGCAGATTCCTATCGAGCTGCACCGCCGCATTCCTCAGTTGCCTATCATCTGCGACCCTAGCCACATCGGCGGTCGCCGCGACCTCATCGCTCCTCTCTGCCAGCAGGCTATGGACCTGGGTTTCGACGGTCTGATCGTAGAGAGCCACTGCTCTCCTGATGATGCCTGGAGCGATGCCAAGCAGCAGGTTACTCCAGATATCCTGGATTACATCCTGAGCCTCCTCGTAGTTCGTGATGAGCATTATTCTACAGAGGGCCTGCATCAGCTGCGCGGTCAGATTGATGAGTGCGACAACCAGCTGATGGATCTCCTTGCCAAGCGTATGCGTGTATGCCGCGAAATCGGTACCTACAAGAAGGAGCACAATATGACTATCGTACAGACCAACCGCTACAACGAGATTCTCGAGAAGCGTGGTGCCCAGGCTTCACTCTGCGGAATGAGCCCTGAGTTTGCTGCCCAGATCTTTGAGCATATCCACGAGGAGAGTGTTCGCCAGCAGTTGGAAATCCTGAATCAGAAATAAATTAAGTGAAGAGTAGAGGACGAAAGACTTCGGCCTTCACTCTTCATTCTTCACATTATAAAGAAATGAGAATTTTGATAATGGGAGCAGGAAAGATGGGAAGCTTTTTCATCGACCTGCTCAGCTTCGACCACGAGGTGGCTGTGTATGAAAAGGATGCCAAGCGACTGCGCTTCACCTATAACTGCTACCGTTTCACCAAGATGGAGGAGGTGGAGATGTTCCGCCCGGAACTCGTCATCAATGCCGTAACCCTGAAATACACCATCCCGGTATTCGAGGAGTTGCTGCCACATCTCTCTAAAGACTGTATCATCAGCGACATTGCGTCGGTGAAGACTGGATTGCAGGAGTTTTACGACAAGAGCGGCTTCCGCTACGTGAGCACCCACCCGATGTTCGGTCCTACATTCGCCAACCTGAACCAGCTCTCCGAGGAGAATGCGGTCATCATCAAGGAGGGCGACTATATGGGTAAGATTTTCTTCAAGGATCTCTATCAGAAGCTCGGACTGAGCCTGCATGAGTACACCTTTGAAGAGCACGACCAGACGGTGGCTTACTCGCTGAGTATTCCATTTGTCAGCACTTTTGCCTTTGCGGCGGTGATGAAGCATCAGGATGCTCCTGGTACCACCTTCAAGCGCCACATGCAGATAGCCAAGGGCGTATTGAACGAGGATGACTATCTCTTGCAGGAAATCCTCTTCAACCCATATACATCTGGACAGGTGGTCCAGATTCGCGAAGAGCTGGCTGAACTCATCGACATCATCGATCACAAGGATGCCAAGCGTATGAAACTCTTCCTCACCAAAATCAGAAATCATGTGAAGGAAGACATCGAAATCAAGCAGCAGAAATAGGAAAAAACAGAAGACAAAGAAGAGTAGTAGATTATGAGTGAACAGATTGATCAACAGAATAACACAGCTGAACAGCCTAGCATGTTTCAGGTGGTAAACGAGGGATTCACTACCCGAGAGGCGATTGAGGAAGCCAAGAGATGTCTGCATTGCAAGATTCCGCAGTGTAAGAAGGGATGCCCTATTGAAAACGATATACCGGATTTCGTACACGAACTGTCGATGGGTAACATGGGTGCTGCGATGAGCATCATCAATGCCAAGAGTAATCTGCCGGCTATCTGCGGACGCGTGTGTCCACACGAGAAGCAGTGCCAGGGACATTGTGTGCTCGGCAAGAAGGGAAAACCTGTACAGATTGGTAAATTGGAGCAGTTTATCGCTGACTTCGATACCAAGATGAATCTCTCCCGTGAGCTCCTGCCACAGAAAACCCGTGGTAGAGTGGCTGTAATCGGTTCGGGTCCTGCAGGACTTACCGTAGCCGGTGATTTGGCAAGACAGGGATTCAATGTAACGATTTTTGAAGGACAGGCTGAACCGGGTGGCGTACTGATGTACGGTATTCCGGAGTATCGCTTGCCAAAGACTGTGGTGCGCGATGAGGTGAGCAAGATTGCTGCCTTGGGTGTGCAGTTTATCACCAACTGTATGGTGGGCGAAAACAATGTCACTATCGACAGTCTCTTCCGTGCCGGTTATGATGCCATTTTCATGGGTACCGGTACCAGCGTGCCTCAGAATATGGACTCTACACCGGGCAGCAAGCTCCATGGTGTAAGCCAGAGTACCTACTTCCTGCATAATGTAAATGCCTATAACGAAGGTGCTTTGCCCCGCGATATGGTTCCTTTGCGCGATGGTGAGAAGGTAGGTGTAATCGGTGGTGGAAATGTGGCGATGGATGCTGCCCGTACTGCCATCCGTCTGGGTGCTGACGTTACCGTATTGTACAGAAAGACCCAGGAGGAGATGCCTGCCATCAAGAGCGAATACGAGGATGCTGTAAAGGAAGGTGTGAAGTTTGAATGGAAAACTACCGTAGAAGCCTTTCTGAAGGGACAGAACGGCAGATTGGGAAGCTGCGTGCTGAATACACCTGAGGGCGAAAGGGTAGAGAAATTTGATAGAATCTATCTCGCTATCGGCTCGCGACCTGCCAACCGTATCGTTTCTACTACTGCCGGAATCGAGGTGGATGAGAAGGGATATGTGAAGGTGGTAGATCGTCCGTTCGGAATGACTACCCGCCGTGGCGTATTCGCAGGAGGTGATGTGGTGCATCGCCCTCAGACTGTAGTGCTGGCGATGAAGGCTGCCAAGGAGGTGGCTCAGGGTATCGCACAGTATGTGGATGCCATCAAGCTCCTGGAAGAAGCCAAGCGTATCGAAAAAGAAGGTACCTGTTCCTAGAGGTTAATATCTGCTTAATCTGGTTAATATCTATTGCAATATTTTGCGGAATGAATGATTCTTGTTATTTTTGCCTACAAAAAAAGCAAAGATTATGAAGAAAATTATATTTTTGATGATAACCCTGCTGTCAATGGCTTCCATGGTCTATGCGCAGAAAACATGCGTCATCGCATCTGCCGAGGATCATGTGCCTATCAGGGAAGCCCTCATTCATACGAACAATAACCATTGGGCGCGTACCGACTATCGGGGTTACTGGAACATGCGCTACCAGTTTGATTCTGCTACCGTATCCAAACCGGGCTATATCAAGGCAACCATCCGCTATCAGGAGTTGCCTGATACCGTTTTTCTCCTTCCCGAAGCCAAACAGATTGGTGAAGTGACCGTTTGGGGAAAGAACCAGGAAAACGCAGGCAAGGTGAAGAGCCAGGCCTGCCAGGAAGCTATAGAGGCAGGAAGAAATGCCGCACTGGGACATACCCGTGTGGTAGGCTTCGACCTGGGCAATATGATGGACAGCCAGGGGCGTCGCGATCAGAAACATCTCAGGGAGGCCAGGAAAGTGTTCTCGAAGATGGAAAACAAGGATCCGCTCATCAATGCCTACGAAAAGGCTACGGGAAAGAAGTATGAACTGAAAAATCCTATCAATCTGAGCTCTAACAAGAAAGAAACTTTGGAAAAGCAGGATGAGACCAGGCAGGAATCATCAGAGAAAACGCTTCCAAATGTTCAAAATGAAGCAAAAGAGCAAGAAAATGAAAAATAATCAAGATTGAGTTGGCTTTCTCGGAAAAAATTCGTAACTTTGTGCCCGAAATAAAAAAGTACAATTAAGAACATGTTTGAAAATTTAAGTGATAGATTAGAACGTTCCTTCAAAATCTTGAAGGGTGAGGGTAAAATTACCGAAATCAACGTGGCTGAGACCATGAAGGATGTGCGCCGTGCACTCCTCGATGCCGATGTTAACTATAAAGTTGCCAAGGAATTCACCAACAAGGTGAAGGAAAAAGCACTCGGCATGAATGTTTTGACAGCCGTGAAGCCAGGCCAGCTGATGGTGAAGTTGGTTCACGACGAACTCGCTGAGCTGATGGGAGGCGAGGAAGCTCCATTGCATTTGGAAAGTCGCCCTGCTGTAATCCTGATGAGTGGTTTGCAGGGTTCTGGTAAGACTACCTTCAGCGGTAAGCTTGCCAATATGCTCAAGAACAAGAAAGGTAAGAAGCCTTTGCTCGTGGCTTGCGACGTATATCGTCCTGCTGCTATCCAGCAGCTCCATGTAGTAGGCGAACAGGTGGGTGTGCCTGTATATAGTGAGCCTGATAACAAGGATGTACTCAGCATCGCTGACCACGCTTTGCAGCAGGCTAAGACCAACGGCAACGATGTGGTCATCGTCGATACTGCCGGTCGATTGGCTGTGGATGAGCAGATGATGCAGGAAATCAGCAACCTCAAGAATCATCTCAACCCGGATGAGACACTCTTCGTAGTTGACTCAATGACGGGTCAGGATGCTGTAAATACAGCCAAGGAGTTCAACGACCGCCTCGACTTCAATGGTGTAGTTCTCACCAAGCTCGATGGTGATACCCGTGGTGGTGCTGCCCTCAGTATCCGCACCGTGGTTACCAAGCCTATCAAGTTTATCGGTACCGGCGAGAAGATGGAGGCTATCGATGTGTTCCATCCTGCTCGAATGGCAGACCGTATCCTCGGAATGGGTGACGTGGTTTCGCTGGTAGAGCGCGCACAGGAGCAGTTTGACCTGGAGGAGGCTAAGAAGTTGGAGAAGAAGATTCGCAAGAACCAGTTCGATTTCAATGACTTCTACAATCAGATTCAGCAGATCAAGAAGATGGGTAACATCAAGGATCTGGCTGCGATGATTCCGGGTGTAGGCAAGGCTATCCGCGATGTTGATATCCCAGAGGATGCCTTCAAGGGTATCGAGGCTATCATCCAGAGTATGACTCCTAAGGAGCGTACCAATCCATCTATCCTCAATACATCTCGCCGCCAGCGTATCGCCAAGGGTTCTGGTACCAATATCCAGGAGGTAAATAAGCTCATCAAGCAGTTTGAACAGACACGCAAGATGATGCAGATGATGACTGGTAACAAGATGGCGCAGATGATGGGCCGTATGAAGGGTATGCCAGGTATGCCTAAGATGCCAGGTATGTAATTCAGAAGCAGCGAGCCAAGACTCGAAGCTTATCAATGTAAAATTCTTAAAATAGAAAAAGTAAGATGCAGCTAATAGACGGAAAGGCTACAGCAGCCGCCATAAAGGAACAGATTGCCCAGGAGGTGGCTCAGATTGTAGCCGCAGGAGGCAAGCAGCCACATCTGGTGGCTGTGCTGGTGGGCCACGATGGTGGCAGTGAAACCTATGTGAAGAACAAGGTTCTGGCATGCGAAAAGTGCGGATTCAAATCTACGCTGATCCGTTTTGAGGAGGATGTTACTGAGGAGGAGCTTCTGCAGTGTGTAGATAAGCTCAACAAGGATGCTGACGTGGATGGTTTCATCGTGCAGCTGCCTTTGCCGAAGCACATCGACGAGCAGAAGATTACCATGGCGATAGACTATCGCAAGGATGTGGATGGCTTCCATCCCGTGAATGTGGGTAGAATGTCGCTGGGTATGCCTAGTTTCATCTCGGCTACTCCGCTTGGAATCCTCACCCTGCTGCAGCATTATCAGATAGAAACCAGCGGTAAGAAGTGTGTTATCCTGGGCAGAAGCAACATCGTGGGCAAACCTATGGCCCAGCTGATGATGCAGAAGCAGTATGGAGATGCTACGGTTACCGTGTGCCACTCGCACTCCAAAAATCTGAAGGAGGAGTGCCGGGAGGCAGATATTATCATTGCGGCTATCGGTAAGCCTGATTTCGTGACAGCCGATATGGTGAAACCGGGAGCTGTTGTCATCGACGTGGGTACGACTCGTGTACCTGATGCCACCAGAAAAAGCGGATTCCGCTTAAATGGTGACGTGAAGTTCGATGAGGTGGCTGAAAAGTGTTCTTTCATTACTCCAGTACCGGGCGGAGTGGGTCCTATGACCATCTGCTCGCTGATGAAGAATACGCTTGCCGCAGGAAAAAAAGAAATATATTATTAGGTCTCTCTAACCCATTAGGGAGTTTATTAGGTTTAGTTGTTAGGTTGGGGGGCAGGTTGCTGTGAAGCATTCTACCCCTTTTTTATTAACTTTATACGATTTTTAAGTCGTATCATCGTATATGTAATGTAATACAATTGAGAATCTAAAAACAAACAAAAAATAAATAAGAAGTAATATGATGAAACCAAAGTATCTACTCTTCTCGGCTGCCCTGTTGGCTATGACTCAAGCTGTGGCGCTGACTCCTGTCAGAAAGCAGGCTCAAATGCCAGCTGCCAAGAAACAAGTTAATAAGGCGACTTTGTCTGTTGCAGATAAGGATGCACCTGCCTATACCATAGTGGGCAAGGATTCTATCTGTCAGATTTTCGTCTATTCGCCAGCTCCCAACCAGGGACTGCATCTCGCTTATCTTACAGACGATGAAAGATGGGTGGATGTAGGTCAGCTCTGTGCCTCTGACTTCGGACCTTGGGGCAGTGAGAAAAAGATGTATCGCCCATTTGTTCTCAAGGCAAATGATGGTACCTGGCGGGCTCTCTGGAGTGTAAACAAGACATCACCACAGTTTGCTGTGGCTTATTCTGAAGATCTTGTAACTTGGCGACCACAGGATTATCCTATCATGAAGGAGAAGAATATCAGTGATGTGGCTGCCTATCAGATGGAAGATGGAACCTTCGACCTTTATCTGAAGACGGAGAAAGGTAAAAGATACGTTCATGCCGACAAGGATTTCCGTACCTTCCAGGAGGATTCGCTGGAAGCTTCTGCCGATGAAATCCTCTGGCAGCGAGATACGGCTACCATCAATGGTAAACTGGTAGAGGGTAACGACTTCGAGATTCCGGCCATTCATCTGAACTATATCCGTGCCTGGCATAAGGCTCTGGCTGAGGAAGCAAAGGAAAACAGCCGGAAACTGCCTAAGAATGAGGCTGATCTGAAGGCTTATATCGCTGACGTAGAGGAGAAAATCAAGAAAGAGCAAGGTGAAGAGGCTGTCCTTCAGCACGCTAAAATGGTAAAGGAGGCGGATGCAGCAGATGCTTTTACGGCTAAGCTCACGGTGAATCCGCAGAAGAGTCATCGCATCAGCGACAAGCTTATCGGCATCTTCTTCGAGGATATCAGCAGAGCTGCCGATGGCGGACTCTGTGCAGAACTCCTGCAGAATGGCGACTTCGAATACAATGGTGAGCGAAAAGGCTGGAATGCTGCAACTGCCTGGATGGGAATTGAGGCTTCATCTTCTTCAGCATCTTCTTCTGTATCGTCATCCTCTTCTGCCATCATTTCTACAGAAAATGGGGTAAGCGTGAATAATCCGCATTATGCTATCCTCTCATCTACACCTATTTATAATATAGGATGGGAGGGAATCGTCATCAAGCGTGGTGCCGCTTACGAAGTGAGTCTGTATGCCCGTTGTATCGACGGCAAGAAAAAGCAGCTTACTGTAGCACTCGTAGATCAGGAAGGACTTCCGATAGCCCAGGCTAAGCTGAAGGTGCAGGGACCTGATTGGGGTGAATACAAAGCGCAGCTTGTCATCACAGACAAATATAAAGGTGAACTGGGCAAGGATACCCGTTTTGCCCTCTTGCCTAAGGGAGAGGAAAAGGTAGCCGTAGATATGGTGAGCCTGATGCCGCATGACACCTATAAAGGTCATGGTCTGAGAAAGGATCTTGCTGAGACCATCGCAGAGCTGAAGCCTCGCTTCGTGCGTTTCCCTGGTGGATGTATGCTCCACGGACAGGGACTCGGAAACATCTATCATTGGAAGGAGAGTATCGGTGAACTGAAAGACCGAAAACCGGCTCTCAATATCTGGAACTATCACCAGACCCGTAAGCTGGGATTCTTCGAGTATTTCCAGTGGTGTGAGGATATGGGCGCTGAGCCTCTGCCAGTATTGGCTGCTGGTGTACCTTGTCAGAATTCCCGGCCTAATGCACAGGGCATCTGCGGACAGCAGGGCGGAATCCCAATGGCAGAAATGCCAAAGTATGTGCAGGATGTTCTCGACCTGGTAGAGTGGGCGAATGGTGATCCTGCCACATCGAAGTGGGCAAAGATGAGAGCGGATGCTGGACATCCTGCTCCTTTCAATCTCAAGATGGTAGGTATCGGAAACGAAGATTTGATTTCTACCGATTTCGAACAGCGCTATCTGATGATCTGCAAGGCTCTCAAGGAGAAGCATCCGGAAATTGAAGTAGTAGGTACTGTAGGTCCATTCCATTATCCATCTTCCGACTATATCGAGGGCTGGAAGATTGCAAAGGAGAATAAAAAATGGATTGATGCGGTAGATGAGCACTATTATGAGCAGCCAGGATGGTTTATCAATCATCAGGATTACTACGATCATTACGACCGTAAGGCTCCGAAGGTGTATCTGGGCGAGTATGCTGCAAATGGCAATAATGAATTAGACCGCGCTTTGGCAGAGGGTATTCATCTCTGTAATGTGGAACGTAACGGAGATGTCGTGGAAATGACTTCTTATGCTCCTCTGCTCTGCAAGGATGGCTATCATAACTGGAACCCGGATATGATCTACTTCGATAATTCGGAGAAAATCCGACTCACTGAGAGTTACAAGATGCAGAAGATGTTTGGGCAGCATTCCGGTGATACTTATATTGTATCTAGCCTGAACCTTCCTGCAGCTCTCAAGAAGTACGTGGGCACCAGCGTGGTAAAGGATTCCAAGACCGGTAAAACCTGGCTCAAGGTGGTGAATGCCTTGCCTCGTACGTTGAAACTCCAGGTGGAAGCACAAGGAGCTAGTGCTGGTAACAAGCAGGTTGAGGTGAAGGCTCGTTCTGCCGAGGTATTTGAACTCTAATCTGTTTGTATAAGACATATATGGACCCTTATATTTTGCACAATTGGGCTGCTTTTGTGTAAGGGTTCTGATAAATTGTAAGCAATTTAGCTTATTTTCTAACAAAAATCCGCAAAAATTGAAAGTTTTTGCGGATTTTGTTGTTTGTTTCATAAATTCTCACTATCTTTGCAGTCAAAATTGTAAGAAGAAGGCTTGAGAGAGACCTTCTGGCAATAAAGAACAAGATAATATAAAGAGATAATAACGATATGAAACATCCATTAAGAAGTAGCGTCTGTACTGAAGGCAGAAGAATGGCAGGTGCCAGAGCACTCTGGGTAGCTGCAGGTATGAAACATGAGCAGTTTGGCAAACCTATCATCGCCATCGTGAACAGTTTCACACAGTTTGTTCCGGGTCATACTCATCTTCATGAAATCGGTCAGATTGTCAAGAAGGAAATTGAAGCTATGGGTTGCTATGCAGCTGAGTTCAATACCATCGCTGTTGACGACGGTATCGCTATGGGTCACGACGGAATGCTCTATTCGCTCCCAAGTCGCGATATTATTGCTGATTCTGTGGAATATATGGTGAATGCGCACAAGGCTGATGCTATGATTTGCATTTCCAACTGTGATAAGGTTACCCCAGGTATGCTGATGGCGTCTATGCGTCTGAATATTCCTACTGTATTCTGTTCTGGTGGTCCGATGGAGGCAGGTCGCTGGAAAGGTGAGAATGCTGACTTGATTACCGCTATGATTAAGGGTGCTGATACCAGTGTCAGCGATGAGGAAATGAAGCAGATTGAGCAGTGTGCTTGCCCTGGATGTGGTAGCTGCTCTGGTATGTTTACCGCTAACTCTATGAATTCTCTCACAGAGGCTATCGGTTTGAGTCTTCCTGGCAATGGTACTATTCTCGCTACTCACAAGAACCGCATCGAACTCTTCAAGGCTGCGGCTCGTCAGGTTGTGAAGAATGCCTACGCTTATTATGAGGATGGCGATGAGAGCGTATTGCCACGTAGCATTGCTACCCGTGATGCCTTCCTCAATGCTATGACTCTCGATATCGCAATGGGTGGTAGTACAAATACAGTGCTCCATCTCTTGGCTGTGGCTCAGGAAGCAGGTGCCGATTTCAAGATGGAAGATATCGATCAGCTCAGTCGCAAGGTTCCTTGCCTCTGCAAGTTGTCTCCTAATACTCAGAAGTATAGCGTTCAGGAATGTAACCGTGCCGGTGGTATCCTGGGTATCCTGAATGAGCTTAACAAGGGCGGGCTGATCAATGGTGCAGTGAAGCGCGTGGATGGCAAGACTCTCGATGAGCAGATGAAGAAATACGATATCACAGGTGCCGAGATTGATCCTGAGGCTGACCGCATCTATCATTCTGCTCCAGGCAGAAAATTCTCCACTCAGATGGGTAGTCAAGATGCACAGTGGGAGAGTCTTGATACAGATAGAGAGAATGGCTGTATCCGTGATCTCGAACATGCATATACCAAGGATGGTGGTCTTGCAGTGCTCTTCGGTAATATCGCACAGAATGGTTGCGTAGTGAAGACCGCAGGTGTAGATCCTGTACTCTGGCATTTCGAGGGTCCTGCTGTATGCTTCGATTCTCAGGAAGATGCCTGCGAGGGTATCCTTGGTGGTAAGGTGAACTCTGGTGATTGTGTTGTCATCACACACGAGGGTCCTAAGGGTGGTCCTGGTATGCAGGAGATGCTGTATCCAACTTCATACATCAAGAGCCGTCACCTCGGTAAGGAGTGTGCCCTCATCACAGATGGTCGATTCTCAGGAGGTACATCTGGCTTGAGTATCGGTCATATCAGCCCAGAGGCTGCTGCTGGTGGTAACATCGGCAAAATCAAGGATGGCGATATCATCGTTATCGATATTCCTAGCCGTTCTATCAATGTGAAGCTTTCCGACGAGGAACTTGCTGCACGTCCACAGCAGCCGCTGAAGCGTAATCGTCAGGTTAGTAAGGCTTTGCGTGCATACGCACAGAGCGTAAGCTCTGCTGATAAGGGTGGTGTAAGAATCATCGACTAATCCTTTCCTGGTTTCCCAGGCAAGAAGGTTTGTCTTTGACAACAAAGAAAATAAAGTTTTTGAATTATTCAGAATAAGATATAGATAAATGGCAAAAGAAGTAATAACAGGAGCTGAAGCATTGATGCGCTCCCTGCATAACGAAGGGGTTAAGACCATCTTCGGTTATCCAGGTGGTAGCATCATGCCAGTGTTTGATGCACTGTATGGTTACACGAGAGGAGAGAAGAAGATGTTTGATCACATCTTGGTTCGTCACGAGCAGGCTGCTGCTCACGCTGCACAGGGCTACGCCCGAGTCAGCGGCGAAGTGGGTGTTACTCTCGTTACTAGTGGTCCTGGAGCAACTAATACGCTCACCGGTATTGCGGATGCCATGATGGATTCTACACCTATCGTGGTCATCGCCGGACAGGTGGGTGTGGGCGCTTTGGGTACTGATGCCTTCCAGGAAGTTGACCTGGTGGGCGTTACCCAGCCTATCTCTAAGTGGTCTTATCAGATTCGCCGTCCTGAGGATGTGGCATGGGCTGTAAGCCGTGCCTTCTTTATCGCTCGTAGCGGTCGTCCGGGACCTGTAGTACTCGACTTCACCAAGAATGCTCAGATTGCTACTTGTGAGTGGGAACCGGTGAAATGTGAGAAGGTTACATCTTATAATCCATATCCGAAGATTGATGAAAAGGCTGTAGCTGAAGCTGCTGAACTCATCAATCAGGCAAAGCGTCCTTTCGCTCTCGTCGGTCATGGCGTAGAACTGGGTGGTGCTCATAATGAACTGGTTGAATTCCTGGAGAAGGCTGATATCCCGGCTGGTCGTACCCTGCTCGGTCTTTCTGCTCTTCCTAGCAACCATCCGCTTAATATGGGTATGCTCGGTATGCATGGTTCTTATGCTACCAATATGAAGACTCAGGAGTGTGATGTGCTCATTGCCATCGGTATGCGATTCAGCGACCGTATCACGGGCGTTCCTTCCAAATATGCTAAGCAGGCTAAGATTATCCATCTTGATATTGATAAGTCGGAAATCGATAAGGTCATCAAGACTGATGTGGCTGTGATTGGTGATTGCAAGCAGACCCTGCCTGCTATCACTCGTCTCTTGAACAAGAATGTTCATCGCGAGTGGAGAGATTCCTTCGAGGAATATCGCAAGCAGGAACAGGAGAAGGTTATCGAGAAGGATATTCATCCTACTGAAGGCCCTCTGCTGATGGGTGAGGTGACCAATGTGGTGACTGAAGCTACCAATAATGAGGCTGTTCTCGTGAACGACGTTGGTCAGAACCAGATGATCAGTAGCCGCTACTTCAAGTTCACCAAGAAACTGAGTATTGTTACCAGTGGTGGTTTCGGAACCATGGGCTTTGGTCTTCCTGCTGCTATCGGTGCAACATTCGGCGCACCAGACCGTACCATCTGCTGTTTCTTCGGTGATGGCGGTTTCCAGATGAACATCCAGGAATTGGGTACCATCATGGAGCAGCAGGCACCAGTGAAGATGATTCTCTTGAACAATAACTATCTGGGCAATGTACGCCAGTGGCAGGATTTGATGTTTGAGGGACGTCGCTCTTTCACCCATATGCTGAACCCTCGTTATGAGGAAATTGCCAAGGCTTATGGCATTCCTTACGATGTGGTAATCGACCGCAAGGATCTGAAGGCGAAGGTTGAGAAGATGATCAGCACAAAGGGACCTTACCTTTTGGAATGCGCCATCAAGGAAGATGAGGATATTGTTCCTATGACTCTGCCGGGAAAGAGTGTGGACGAAATGCTGCTTGAGCTCCACTATTAATGGCTTTCGGCTATATATATAATAAGGTGTAACTATACATTTTAAATAATAGAAATAAAATGGAGAATAACAACGATAAGAAATTATATACATTGCTTGTCTATTCTGAGAATATTGCAGGTATCCTGAATCAGATTACCGCTGTATTTACAAGAAGACAGGTGAATATCGAGAGCTTGAATGTGTCGGCTAGCAGTATCAAGAACATCCACAAATATACTATCACGGTATGGAGTGATGCTGAGCAGATTGAGAAAATCAACAAGGCAATAGAGAAGAAAATTGATGTGGTGAAGAGTGATTATTATGCAGATGATCAGATTTTCATCCACGAGGTAGCACTCTACAAGATTTCTACTCCTATCCTCTTGGAGAATCCTGAGGTTTCCCGTACTATCCGCAAGCACGATGCCCGTATGATGGAGGTGAATCCTACCTACAGTACTGTGCTCTTGGCGGGTCTTACTGAGGATATCGCTGATCTTTTCCATCAGCTCAACAGTTTCGATTGTCTTTTGCAGTACAGTAGAAGTGGTAGAATTGCCGTTACAAGAAGCTTCGATGAGCCTATCTCTGATTATCTGAAAAAGAATTCAGAAGAATAGTCTCGGACAGGAATTCTGAAAGAATATATTGATTCTGGAACAAACAGATTTAAACGAGGAAAATCCCTTTGCTTACCTGGTTGGAAGACCAAGAGCAGAGGGATTTTTTAGTTTCTTGTATGTAATAAAGATATAGGTGGCTTCGTTATATATATAATAAGGTATAAAACAATAAATCAAAAACCGAAGAATATGAAACAGGAATTATTAGATAAGGTAGGTTGCTACGAGTTTCTGGCAGAACCTTTCCATTGCGATTTTGCAAGTCGTCTGTTTATGGGGCATTTGGGTAATCATCTTCTGAATGCTGCCGATTTCCATAGTAACGATCGTGGTTATGGAATGAACTATCTGATGCCCCGACACAAAACCTGGGTCTTGAGTCGTCTCGCTATCGAGATGCAGGAAATGCCAAAGTCTTATGATAAGTTTTATGTAGAGACCTGGGTAGAGAGTGCGATGAAGTACTTCACTAGCCGAAACTTTAAGATCTGTTCATCTGTTTCGGATGGTTCTGAAGCTGAGAAGGTATATGGCTATGGTAAAAGTGTCTGGGCGATGATTGATACAGAGACCCGTCAGCCCGTGGATATTTTCAGTATCCATGATGGACTTATCAAGGAATATATAGAAACAGAGAAACCTTGTCCTATTGCTGCCAGCTCTCGTGTCAAGATGGGTAAGGATGCAGAATTGGTACGTACTATTCATACCTATTATAATGATGTGGATGTAAATGGCCATATTAATTCTGTGAAATATATCGAGCATGTACTCGATCTTTTTGACCTGGATTATTACAAGACTCATTTTTTACAGCGCTTCGAAATCGCATACGTAGCAGAGAGTCATCAGGGCGATCAGCTAAATTTCTATGTAGAGAAGGTGGGTGATGGGGGAAAAACAGAAAAAGAAGCTTCTGTTAACGAACCTCAAAAAATGGAAGAATTTTGCATAAAAATAACAAAAATAAGCCAAAATAGCGATATAGAGGTGGAAGTTGTAAGAAGTAAGGTGAAATTTATAAAAAAATGAAAGAAAAATTTGGTGGTTTCGTAGAAATTCATTACCTTTGCACTCGAAATAAAAAATAAACCCAGTGCCGCTTCCTCGTGTAGGTGGTGGACGGATCAAACAGGCTCTCTTTGGATAAGAATACAGCTCGCATCCGTATGGACAAGTATAACCCGCGGCTCCACAATAGGCAAGCCGCACAAAAATTAAGTTACAATTATGGCAGAAATGAATTTCGGTGGCGTAATGGAAACTGTTGTCACTAGTCATGAATTTTCATTGGAGAAAGCACGTGAAGTATTGAAGAACGAAACTATCGCAGTTATCGGTTACGGTATCCAGGGTCCTGGTCAGGCTTGCAACCTTCGCGATAATGGTTTCAACGTCATCGTCGGACAGCGTCAGGGTAAGACCTACGAGAAGTGTCTGAAGGATGGTTGGGTTCCTGGTAAGACATTGTTCTCTATCGAGGAAGCTGCTGAAAAGGGTACTATCATCTGTATGTTGCTTTCTGATGCCGGTCAGATTGCTTGCTGGCCAAAAATTAAGCCACACCTCACAGCAGGTAAGACTTTGTATTATTCACATGGTTTCGCTATCAACTGGAGCGATCGCACAGGCGTTGTTCCACCTAAGGATATTGATGTTATAATGGTTGCACCTAAGGGTTCTGGTACTTCTCTCCGCACTATGTTCTGCGAGGGTCGTGGTTTGAACTGTTCTTACGCTGTTTACCAGGATGCATCTGGCAAGGCAGAGGAAAAGACTATTGCATTCGGTATCGGTATCGGTGCAGGTTATCTGTTCAAGACTACATTCCAGCGTGAGGCTACTTCTGACCTTACTGGTGAGCGTGGTTCTTTGATGGGTGCTATCGAGGGTCTCTTGGAGGCTCAGTACGATGTACTCCGTGAGAATGGTCACTCTCCATCTGAGGCATTCAACGAGACTGTTGAGGAGTTGACTCAGAGCCTTGGCCCTCTCTTTGGTGCTAAGGGTATGGATTGGATGTATGCTAACTGTTCTACAACAGCTCAGCGTGGTGCTCTTGATTGGGCTCCTCGTTTCCGTGAGGCTATCAAGCCTGTTATGGAGTGGTTGTATTACTCTGTTAAGACTGGTAATGAGGCTCAGATTTCTATCGACAAGAACTCTCAGGCTGATTACCGTGAGAAGTTGAACGCAGAACTCGAGGCTATGCGCAACAAGGAGATGTGGCAGGCTGGTGTTACTGTACGTAAGCTTCGTCCTGAGAATAACTAATTTTTTTCTCGTACATAATGTTATAAAGGGAGCGGTCCGCGATGGGTCGCTCCCTTTTACGTATATGATAAAGCCGAAAGGAGGTTGCTTTTCCAATCATCCTTTCGGCTTCCAATCATCCTTTTATCTTTTCAATCATCCTTTCGTTTTTCTATGACTTTGAGGTCTTCTATGATGATTTCTTCTTCTGCAATCTTTCTGCGGAATTCCTTTTCTTTCTCTTCCGTTTCCTTCGCCAGGCAAACATCACACTGCTGGCATTTCGTTTCATTATGTTCACCAAAATAGGCGAGCAACTGGCGTGAGCGGCATATCTCATCATTTTTGGCATATTGCAGCATGCTTTGAATACGCTTCATATATTGCTCTCTTCGACCTTCCCATACCTCTTGCGGAATCTGTACCTTGTTGCCATCTACTCGGTCGCGTGTATAGCTGATGAAAGGTATCTTGCGGCGGGGGATGAATTTGATGATGTGGCGGGCTGCCAGGTTCTTTAATGCAAAATATACCTGCTGGATGTTTAATTCCGCCTGGCGGGCAATAAGATGCTCGTCTATGAAGGTAAGATCCACAAACAGACTGCCGTAGCTGCGCAGTAATGCTGTGATGACCGCCTCCTGTGTAGGAGGAAGCTGATCGAGTATATAAAGTTCGTTTCTGCCCAGGAGAAACATAACGCGGGCTTTACCGTCTGGATCGTCCTCGTAGTGCAGATAGCCGCTTCGTTCAAGAATCCTGAGTGCCGAATCTACTTTGGTGGGGAAAAACTTGTAGGTGATGCAGAATTTATCGATGTCAAACTCGAAGGTCTTGCCACATCCGCTACCTACACCTATCTGGTAGAAGTAGGCAAGATGTTCGTAAACGTCCTGTATCATTTCTTTAGGTGGAAAGGTATCATCTATTCGTTTCTTGAGTTTCGACTCGTCGCTTCTGTCAAAAAGCAGTACTGCATAGGATTTCTCCCCATCTCTTCCGGCACGTCCAGCCTCCTGGAAGTAAGCCTCAAGTGAATCGGGACAGTCTATGTGAATCACCATCCTCACATCGGGTTTGTCTATTCCCATTCCAAAGGCGTTTGTGGCGCACATCACCCTTACTTCGTCTGCCTGCCAGGCTTTCTGTCGCACATCCTTCTCATCAGGAGCGAGTCCGGCGTGGTAAAAGGTGGCGGAAATACCTTTCTTAGACAATAGTTCAGCCATTTCCTTGGTGCGCTTTCTACTTCGGGCATAGACTATGGCTGAGCCTTTCACGCTTTGCAGGATATGCACCATTTCACCCTGCTTATTGGAAGTGTTGCGTACAACATAAGCGAGGTTCTTGCGTTCGAAGCTCATCTTAAACACATTCTTTTCTGCAAAATGGAGTCTGTCCTGTATATCATCCACAACTTCTGGAGTCGCAGTCGCTGTAAGAGCAAGGATAGGTACCTGGGGAATCATTTCCCTGATTTTGGCTATCTGCAGGTAAGAAGGGCGGAAATCGTAGCCCCATTGGCTGATACAATGGGCTTCATCTACTGTGATGAAACTTACATGGATGTGTTTGAGCTTGGTCTGAAAGAGTTCTGATGCAAGTCGTTCTGGTGAAACGTAGAGAATCTTTACGCCCCCGAAGATACAGTTGTCGAGCGTCTGGAGAATTTCGTTTCTCGATTTGTCTGCATAGATGGCGTCAGCCAGTATACCTCGTTCTCTAAGATGCTGTACCTGGTCTTTCATCAGGGCGATGAGAGGGGTGATAACGATACATACACCTTCCTTGACCAAGGCAGGCACTTGGAATGTGATGGATTTGCCACCACCTGTAGGCATAAGACCGAGGGTATCCCGTCCGCAGGCAATGCTTTCGATGATATTGCGTTGAATGCCTCGGAAATCAGGATACCCCCAATACTTTTGCAGAATAAGTTGAAATTGATCTGCCATTTTTTCTTAGTCATTTGGCCTGATAGCCTCTATTTGAAGTTGGACTTGATTCTTCTTGAAAATATTGTCCTCAATGGTGTATGCAATGTCGAAACTGCGGCGGCTTTTGATGTATCGGGCAGCCGCGCTTTGCCCGAAGGCAATTCCGTTCATTACGGTACTCGATTTAGAATCTACCAATTCCAGTTTGATATGCTCTTGCTCTCTGCCCACCACCTTGCTGGTGCCGTAATCATATACGTTCTGCGTGCAGAATACGGGTTTGCTATTGCATGGACCAAAAGGTGAGAACTTCTTTAAATCTGAGTGCAGCTGCTTCGTTATGTCCTTGAAGTCTATCATCGCATCTATGTTGAGCATCGCTTCCGTCTGTTCGGGAGCGATATGTTCTGCCACGTACTGGTGGAATCTGTCTCTAAACTCCTTCACGTTTTCCCATTTCATCGTAAGTCCGCAGGCATAGGTGTGACCTCCGAAGTTGATAAGCAGGTCGCGGCAACTCTTGATGGCAGAATATACGTCGAATCCTGTTACGCTGCGAGCCGAACCTGTTGCAAGGTCTCCGTCACGGGTCAATACTACGGTAGGACGGAAGTAGATTTCCGTAAGTCGGGATGCAACGATGCCGATGACTCCCTTTTTCCAACCTTCATCATAGAGTACGATGCTGGAGTTGTGTTTCTGTGTCTCCAGTCGTGACACGATTAGATTGGCTTCTTCTGTCATCTGCTTGTCTATATCCTTGCGTTGCTCGTTGTACTCATTGATGTGCTTTGCCATTTTCAGAGCCTGACCGAAGTCTCGCTCTACCAGCAGATCCACGCTTTCCTTACCGTTCTCCATACGTCCTGATGCATTGATGCGTGGTCCTAGCTTGAAGACGATGTCACTCATAGACAGCTCTCTTCCGTTGAGTCCGCAGATATCGATAATCGCCTTGAGTCCGATACTTGGATTGGTATTGAGAAGTTTGAGTCCGTGGAAGGCAAGGATTCGGTTTTCATCCACTACAGGCACTATGTCGGCAGCAATGCTCACGGCACAGAAGTCGAGTAATGGGATGAGGCGTGAGAAAGGAATGTTGTTGTTCTTGGCAAAAGCCTGCATGAACTTGAATCCTACGCCACAACCGCAGAGATGCTTGAATGGGAATGGATCATCCGGGCGTTTGGGGTTAAGTATGGCCACAGCTGGTGGCATCACGTCGTCAGGGACATGATGGTCGCAGATGATGAAGTCTATGCCAAGACTCTTGGCGTATTCTATCTCCTGGATAGCTTTGATGCCGCAATCCAGGATAATGATGAGTTTTACACCTGTTTCGTGCGCAAAGTCTATTCCTTTTTTGCTTACTCCATAGCCTTCGTCGTATCGGTCTGGTATGTAGTAGTCAATGTTGGAATAAAACTGTTGCAGAAACTTGTACACCAATGCTACAGCCGTGCATCCATCCACGTCATAGTCTCCATAGACCATGATGCGCTCCTTTCTTCCCATAGCATCGTTGAGGCGATCAACAGCGATATCCATATCCTTCATCAGGAATGGATTGATGAGATCAGACAGCTGGGGACGGAAAAACCGCTTGGCTGCAGATTCTGTCGTAATGCCTCTATGGATGAGAAGTTTGGCTAGGATAGGGCTGATACTGAGTTTGTCGGCTAGTTCTTTAGCCGATTTCTCCAGCTCTGGTGTCGGTTCTTCGTAATTCCATTTAAAATGCATTTTAATTATTTTTTATTTCTGCCCCCAAAGTTACGAAAATAAAGTGACAATCGAAAATGTTTATGAAGTATTTTATTTAAAAATACCTAGATTTAAGTAAAAATAATACTTGCAGGTAAACAAAAAGGCAGCAAACTCTACTGTTTGCTGCCTTTGGTTATGTTTATTTTGAATAAATTAGATGCCGAGCTTCTTGCGGATATCCTTAGGAATGGCATTCTTGTTTACCATGAAGTCCATAGTCTTGTAAGCTACGAAAGCCTTGGTCATATACCATGTTCCCTTGTAGTCACCATACTCACCCCAAGAGTTCTTTACCATATAGTACTCCTTGCCGTTCTGGTCCTTAGCGATACCATAGATGTGCATACCATGGTCATCGGTAGTCTCCCAGTTGTCGAAAGCTTCCTGGCGCATAGCCTGGGTAGGAACAACTTCTGGTGCGTTTACACCAAGTGAATCGAACTTCTCCTTCTTCTCGTCCTTAGAGAGTTTGAACCAGTGGTCTGCGTCTGTACCTGCCATAGAACGAACCTTCTTGACGTCGTATGCGATACCGAGACCCTTACGAGTGAAACCGTCCTCTGTTACGTCGCCACCCCAAGCTACTGTGTAGCCGTTGTTGATAGCGTTGTCGATGATCTTGCAAAGGTCATCCATTGGTACGTTGTAGCTCAAAGGCCAACGCCAGTTATCCTGTACCTCAACAGCAAACTTGCTCCACATTGGGTGGTGAGTGTAGCTGGTGATGGTAACATAATCATCGAGGTTCAAGCCGAGGCTCTGGCAGAATGACTGTGGAGTGTACTGCTTGCCCTGATATGTGAACTTCTCTGGAGTCTTACCGATATATGAGTCGATGATACCCTGAAGACCGCTCTTCCAGGCAGAAGAAATCTTCTTAGCGTTGCTCTTAGCTACAGCCTCTACGTATGGAGTCATTACATCGAAGAACTCACCGAAGTTAGCGAGTGAGTCGCCTGTCAAAGTTCCAGGAGCTGGCATTGCGCCCTCCGGTACGATTCCGTAGTGCTGCAAAGCATAAAGTACATCGTATGCGCTACCGCCCTGAGAGAAGCTTACGTCACCGTGCATTCTTACAGCCATAGTGGCGCGGTCCATATAAGTCTTGTTAGCTACGAACATTTCGCTGAGGTCGTAGGTTTTACCTGTATGCTTCAGAATCTCGCTTTCGAAGTAGCTGAGTGTAGAGTAAGCCCAGCACGTACCGCTGCGGTTCTGGTCCTTGATGCTTGTAATAGGATTCTGCTTCACTACAGTGAATACAGGCTTGTTCTTTGCGATGGTAGCAGAATCTGTTGCTGATTTCGCATTTGCGCCAGTGGCAACCATAGCCAACATAGCTGCAACGATCATTGATTTCTTCATGAAATTTTTCTCTTAAATTAATAATGTTATTCTATACTTATATCTCTCTCTATGAAGAATCCTCAAGTTTTATAGGCTTGAGGGTTCTTTGTTCGTTTGCTTGAATGGATTTTTCTATTTAAAGAATCTCTCCTCTGTGGGCAGCCATATAGTCCTCTACATCCTTTGGATGGTAAGGTATACGGTCGGTTCCGAGGAATCGGCAACCATCCTTGGTGATGAGTACATCATCCTCGATACGGATGCCTCCGAAGTCTTTGTAGGTCTCAATCTTATCGAAGTTGAGGAACTCGGCACAATGACCTGAAGCCTTCCAGTCATCGATGAGAGCAGGAATGAAGTAAACACCTGGCTCATCTGTTACTACGAAGCCTTCTTCAAGGCGACGGCCCATACGCAGGCAGTTTGTACCAAACTGTTCCAGGTTAGGGCGAACTTCATCATCAAAGCCAACGTTTATCTGGTCGAGGTTCTCCATATCGTGAACATCCATACCCATCATGTGTCCCAATCCGTGAGGCAGGAACATAGCGTGGGCACCTGCACGTACAGCCTCTTCTGTATCACCTTTGGCAAGACCTAACTCTTTCATACGGTCGAAGAGCAAGCGGCATACGGCAAAGTGGACATCAGCCCACTTCATACCTGGCTTTGCAACTTCCAGAGCGTAGTCGTGACAAGCCTCTACGATAGAGTAGATTTCCAACTGGCGTTGGCTGAACTTACCGCTGACAGGCATTGTACGGGTATGGTCTGAACAGTAATTGTTCATAGTCTCTGCACCTGCATCACAAAGTGCCAGTCTTCCTTCCTCGAGCAGATTCATAGATGGATAACCATGCTGAATCTCTCCATGCTGGCTGAAGATAGTAGGGAAACTAACCATTGCTCCATAAGAGTGAGCAATTCCGCTTACCTGTCCTGCTACATATTTTTCTGTGATTCCTGGGCGGACGAGCTTCATAGCAGTGGTGTGCATCTTATATCCGATAACAGAAGCACGCTCCAATTCCTCAATTTCCTCAGGAGTCTTGGTAGAACGCATCTTGACAACCGCCTTGATGAGATCCATACTGGCTTCCTCTTTCTGCTGGTTTGGATGAATTCCGAGAAGGTCAAATACCTGAAGCTTGATATCATAGCGGTAAGGTGGCAAGAAGTGAATCTTGCGTTTCTTCGCCATAGCATCATTGCAGATGGTCTTCAGACTCTTCATAGGTGCAGAATTATGTACGCCCACCTGCTCTGCGAGATTGTGGACGCTATCTACGCTTCCGTACCATACGATATCTACCAAGTCGATATCATCACCGATTAAAGTTTCGATGTCGTTATCTATGTCAATTACACCAACCAAACCGTCTCGCTGCAAACCGAAATAGTACAGGAATGTTGAGTCCTGGCGGAATGGGTAATATCCATTATTAGGGAAATTACAAGGTGAATTGTTGTTTCCGAAAAGAATGATGACGCCGCTTTTGACGAGCTTCTTAAGCTCTTGTCTGCGGCTGATATAAGTGTCCTTACTAAACATATTTTTAGAATTTTACTTTATTTTGCTGCAAAGTTAGCAATTATTTCGCAAAAATGTATTATCTTTGCAATCAAAAATAGAAAAAACTAGCGAATTTATAAATAATTAATATAAAAATGCTCTTTTTGAGGGACAAAATGTAAGAAAATGAGTTTTCTCAGAGTGCAAATCGTTAGTAATGCAGAGAGTGATAATCTGTAAGAGTATGAATGTTGATTAGTGTAATGCAATCAAAAAACAGTGGAAGGATAAAGGTTATGAAGTTGAATTTGGAAAAAACTGGTTTGGTCTTGGAAGGTGGAGGTATGCGTGGCGTCTTTACCAGTGGCGTACTTGATGCTTTTATGAAGCATGATGTTTATTTCCCATATACGGTGGCGGTGTCGGCAGGTGCATGTAATGGTATGTCATACATCAGTCGCCAGCCGCGTCGTGCCCGTATCTCAAATATCGATTATTTGGCGAGGTATCAGTATATCGGCATCCGACATCTAGTAACGCAAGGGTGTATTTTCGACCGTGAGTTGCTCTACGATAAGTTTCCGAATCTGTTGCTTCCTTACGATTTTGATACCTATTTTAAATATGCTGACCGATTCGAGATGGTTACCACGAATTGTCTTACGGGGCAGCCTATGTATCTTTCGGAAAATCATGATCGGCAGCGTGCCCTTGATATTGTACGTGCTTCCAGCAGTTTGCCATACGTGAGTAAAATCGTGGATGTGGATGGTATCCCAATGCTCGATGGTGGAATATCAGACAGTATTCCCGTGATGAGAGCTATAGACAAAGGTTATGAGCACAATGTGGTTGTCTTGACCCGCAACAAAGGTTGGAGAGATACTGGCAAAGATAGAAAGCTACCTTATTTATATAAGAACTATCCGCGCCTGCGAGTGATCTTGAGTCATCGGCATAAGGTTTATAATGAGCAGATTCAACTGGTTGATGATTTGGAGGCTGCTGGCAAAATAACTTGTATCCGTCCGATTCGTCCAATGGAAGTAGGGCGCATAGAGAAGGATACGGATAGGTTAGAGCGTCTCTATGAAGAAGGATTTATGCTGGGAGAAAAGTTTTGTGAGAAATTCCTATAATGAAGTTCTCATTATGGATTTCTGATATGGAATACTCTTTATGAAGCAGCCTGTTCTCTAAACAGAAACTCGTGTTTTGAGAACAGGCTATTCTTATTATATATGTTCACCTTAATATATGTTCACCTTATATATACTCCCCTTAATATATGTGCTTATCTTTTATATATGCCCATCCTGCAGATTGGCTTCAGCCTATTATTCTTTAAGCAAGTCGGGTCTTAATCGCTTGGTTCGTTCCATTGCCTGGTCAAACTCCCACTGGCGGATTTTTGCTTCGTTGCCGCTAAGTAGGATTTCTGGAACCTTCCAACCCTTGTAGTCTGAAGGGCGGGTGTAGATAGGAGCTGACAGAATGTCGTCTTGGAAGCAGTCGGAGAGGGCACTCTGTTCATCGCTGATGACTCCTGGTACGAGGCGGATTACCGCATCTGAAATAATAGCTGCTGCCAGTTCGCCGCCCGTGAGCACATAATCACCTACGCTGATTTCTCTGGTAATAAGATGATCGCGCACGCGCTGGTCGATTCCCTTGTAGTGACCGCAGAGGATGATGAGGTTTCCACCCAGCGACATTTCGTTGGCTATCTTCTGGTTGAAGGTCTCGCCATCCGGAGATACATAGATGACGTCATCGTAGTCACGCTCTGCCTTCAGGGCTGTGATGCATCGGTCTATTGGTTCGCATTGCATCACCATTCCGGCGCTTCCTCCGTATGGATAGTCGTCCACTCGTTTCCATTTATCTAATGTATAGTCGCGCAAGTTGTGGAGATGGATCTCTGCGAGGCCCTTCTTCTGCGCACGTGCCAGGATAGATTCATTGAAGAATCCCTCCAGCATCTCTGGTAATACTGTAATAATGTCTATTCTCATAACATCTGCAAAGATAATAAATAATGTGTATAGCGCCAAATGTTTTATCGTTTTTCTTTTTCTTCTGCGATTGTTTTCTGATTTTCTTCTGCTTTTACTATTGTTTTCTTGCTTTTCTGATGTTTTTACTTTGAATTCTTTATTTATAGTGGAAAAACAGCAATCTTTCGTATAAATATGCAACAAATTCATCAAGAATCAAGAAAAATACTAGCAAAATGATAAATTTTCAATAAAATGTGCTACTATTTGCAGAAAAAGTCGTATATTTGCAAACAAAAAAGTTCGGTAGTGCGTATTATGCTGTTGTATGGTGTGCGCACACGAATGTATAGTTAATCAAATAATTAGTGAATAAGATGATACTGGACATTGAAATGCTGAGAAGCTTTTATGCTTCGTATTCGGAAAGTGTAAAACAGGCTAAGGCTACTGTGAAACGACCTCTCACTTATGCCGAGAAGGTGCTCTTTGCGCATCTTTTCGACCCTGCTGAGTTGCGCCCATATAAAAGAGGTATAGAATATGTGGATTTCCGACCTAACCGCGTGGCGATGCAGGATGCTACCGCTCAGATGGCGCTCTTGCAGTTTATGAACGCAGGTAAGGATAAAGTGGCTGTTCCTGCTTCAGTACATTGCGATCACTTGATTCGTGCAGACGTGGGTGCTACTCAAGACCTTCCTGAAGCATGTAAGACCAACAAGGAGGTATATGATTTCTTGAAGTCGGTATCTCAGAAATATCACATCGGGTTCTGGGGACCAGGAGCTGGTATCATCCACCAGGTGGTACTCGAGAACTATGCCTTCCCAGGCGGTATGATGGTGGGTACAGATTCCCATACTCCAAATGCCGGCGGTCTCGGTATGGTAGCCGTGGGCGTTGGTGGTGCCGATGCCGTGGATGTGCTCACTGGTCAGCCTTGGGAACTCAAGATGCCTCGCCTCATCGGTGTGCATCTCACGGGTAAGCTCTCTGGCTGGGCTACTCCAAAGGATGTGATTCTCGAAATCTTGGGCATTCTCACTGTGAAGGGTGGTACCAATGCCATCCTCGAATACTTTGGCGATGGCCTCGACGGCATCTCTACCACGGGTAAGGCTACCATCTGTAACATGGGTGCAGAGCTGGGTGCTACCTGCTCTATCTTCCCATTCGACCAGAATGCCAGCGAATATCTCCGCAAGACGGGTCGTGAGGAGATTGCTTCTCTTGCCCAGAAGAACGCTGCCGAACTTCGTGCTGATGACGAGGTGCTTGCCAATCCATCTGCCTTCTACGACCAGATTGTAGAAATCGACCTCTCTAAGGTCGAGCCACATCTCAATGGTCCGTTTACTCCAGATGCGGCAACCCCTATCTCTCACATGAAGGCGAAGGGGCCTGCCAACGATTATCCTATGGTAGTAGAAGTAGGATTGGTAGGTAGCTGTACCAACTCTTCCTATCAGGATTTGGCCCGTGCGGCAAGTGTGGCTCGCCAGGCTTACGAGAAGGGCATCCAGGTAAAGGGTCAGCTCATCATCAACCCTGGTTCTGAGCAGATTCGCTATACTGCCGAGCGTGATGGCATCCTCGATGACTTCAAGAAGATTGGAGC
>DAWDAD010000019.1:0-42988 GCA_052356385.1 Prevotella sp. | reverse complement strand
GGCTCTCAGGATAGCGGCGATGGGCTTGAATAAAGCCCTCGCCTGAGGGCCGCCCTGGCTAGAAGCCAGCGCATCCCCCCACCAAGTCAACATTCAACACTCAACATTCAACATTAAAAAAGTCAACATTAAACACTCAACATTCAACATTCAAACTATGAAAGCAAATACTTGGAAAACGATTTTGCAGATTGCAATCTCCGTCCTTACAGCCATCGCTACTACGCTCGGAGTTACCAGCTGCAGCCTTTAAAGGTAAAAAAGTAAAAAGGTAAAAAAAGCCTAGCGGGATGTTAAGCCAGCGAGGCTGCTCTTTTTAAAGATAAAAAGCCATAGCTTATTTAAAGCCCCCGGTGCCTGGTGCACCGGGGGCTTTTTTATTTTGCCACCAGGCATCACATTACAAATATCACCATATAATCAAGGGTCTATACGCCACCTTTTCATCGTGGCATATAGACCCTTGGAACAACCGCAAAGTATGGGTTGATAATTATTTTTCAGATAATTGGTATTCCTTCAGCTTAGGACTTTACCACATATCTTCATTTCCATCCTCTGGAATTTTATTATTAAACTCTGGTTGCGACCCTGTCAGCATCTGTTGGGCTTTTATCTCATGCACCTGCATTTCTGGTTTTATATATTCTTTCTTCATATTGTGCTATTTTTATTTGATTACTACTTTCTTGTTGTTCTTTATGTATATGCCCTTTGTCGGATTGACTATCTTTCTACCTTGGAGGTCGAAGATTCCTTCAATAGTGCCATGACGCTGCACGTCAGTACCCATAATGGTGATTCCCTCTATGCCTGTTGTCTCGTTGCCGCCACCGAATACAAAACTGCGAGCGGGTGCTGCCGATGATGGGTCTTTTGCTTCATTTTCAGATACTTTCAGATAAGCCTTTCCAGGAGTCGCTTTGAGGCTTGTTCCGTCGCTGCTATTGTTAGCTTTGTCCACACTGAGGTAGAAGCCGAGACGTTCTTTATTTGTAGCATTTTTATACGTGAGACGATAGAGTTTACAACCAGTTTCTGCTGTTACAGTCTGAGCTACAGCTGGTGTAGCCACAAGGTGGTTCTCATCAGAGGAAGCTTTTGCCAACTCATTTGTCTCGTTTGCCTTTGCATTGACATACTCTCCGTCAGTCTTCAGTAGCACACCCTCTTCCTTTGCCACTTGGTAGTCGTTGCGTTGTGCCAATGTCATCTTGCCACCGCTTACCGTTGCGTTATAGACCTTAAGCGTTCTGTCTGATGGAACTGAAAGGGTTACATCGTTTGTCTGATTGCTGAATGTTGACCAATATGTATCGTTGCCATTTGCATCCTTGTCGCCCTGTGCAGCCTTGATTACTTTATTGTCAGAGCCGGGAACGGGATATTGGTCCTTGCCTAACTGCTGTCCCCATGCCTGCTCGCCTAAGACTTTGCCTTCGGCAAGCAAATAAGCCACCTCACCGCTCTTTATCTGCTGTTTGGTGAAAGCCTTGACCACGTCAGCTTCTACCTTTCCGTCTTCGAAAGTCAGACTTCCTTTACCAACTATTTTGATGTTCTCAGATGAGTTATTTAGCAATGTCTCCTTGTTGTAAGCTGCAATACCCTTTGCGGTTAGTGTACCACCCTCTATATCTATATTACCTATAATGATTCCTGGATTGTCATTTGTATTCGTCACATCTCCATAACTGAACACATTCTGGATACTGCAGTTAGCCACCGTTTGTCCTGCTATGCCACCGGTATACCAACCTGTGCTTGATATCTTGCCATAGTTGGCGCAATCTTCGATACTTGTTCCATAAGCATACCCTATGATTCCACCAATATAGGTTTTATTGTTTTCAACGGTTCCATAATTGGTGCTGCGCTTGATGTTTTTATAAGTGCTAGAACCTGCAATTCCGCCAACGAACTTTGTACCCTTCACGCTGGAGTGATTCTCGCAGTTTTCGAGATTTATTATGGCAAATCCAATAATACCGCCAGTATCTTCTTGTCCTATTACAGTACAATTGTTAGTGGTTTTAATGCCCCTTATATGTGATGGAGAATCCCCGCCTGCATATCCTGCCAAGATACCGGTGTAATCTGTCTTCGTGTTTGTCGTGCTCACATTCTCCACCTTGGCATTGTCAAAGATAAGGTTTTGGATAGTCGCATCATTAGTAGAGCCGAAAAGCCCCACATATTTTTGTGCTGTCTTGATATAGAGATGTGAGATGGTATGTCCCTGACCGTCCATATTTCCCTTCCAGCTATTATAGACATAGCCTATCGGAATCCAGCTCAAGAGTTCCTTGCCGTCTTCTGCCGCATGGCAGTAGTTCTTTAGGTCGATATCCGCAGTCAGCATGGCAGATGCCGAAGGGTGAGTAGTTCCAGCTACTCCGCCTTCGTCCACGATAGTTCCGTTCACATAGTCACGGAACCACGCCAAATGGCAAGGTTTGGCTATCAGGTACACCCCATTATCCTCTGAAGGCTTCACAGCCACATAATGCTGGCAACGCTTGCAATAGCCATCCTCATTGTTGTCGTGTCGTCCAAGGGCAGGATGCTCTGCGTCCGTTACATCAGTCAATTCCTTGGTCAATTGGCTGTCGGAAAAAGTCTTAAGGCAGTCCTGGCATTGCCAATATTCTTTGGTTGCCGCCTCTGTACAAGTAGCGTCTGTTGCAACGTGGTGATTTATCGTTCCGTGTTGATACCTGATTGCTGAACTGGTAGGATTGTTGGTGAAACTTCCCCTCACCACCTCATAGGTTTTGCAATTTAAAGTCGTATTGTCAGCATAAACCTGATGCTCCGAACCAATGACAGGATAGATGTCATCATCATTAGCCAGATTTTGTCCCCATTTTGCTTTGCTCGAAGCGTTTTGCTGGAGCAGATAGGCAACAATACCGCACTTCAGCTTGGCTTCTGTAAATCCTGTTGCGTTATCTTCTGAAGGCTTGCCATTTCCGAAGGCTTTTACAGTTTGTTCTTTGCCGTTTACAATCAGCTTTGCGCCACTATAGTATGCCACCATGCCTTCAGTGGCCCCAGAGCTAGAAAAGCCAAAAGCCATGCCTACATTTTGTGTTTTGTTTGTGACACTGATGTTGCCATAGCTGAACACGTTCTGTATCTTGCCATTGCTTACAGTACCAGCCATGCCAGCAACACGCTCTGTACCTTTTACATCTCCATAATTGGCGCAATCTTGGATTGTTCCGCTATCGAAATAGCCAACTAAGCCACCGACAGCCAGACTTGATGCAGTTACATTTCCATAGTTGGCACAGGCGGTCATAGAATTACCTGTTCTACTTCTACTGTAGTGGCCGCAAAGACCGCCGATATTTTGTATTCCTTGTACCGTGGCGCAGTTCACACAGTTGTAGGCGTTACCATCAAGATAACCTGCAATACCGCCAGTATATTTACCTCCTTTTATCTGGCAAGTATTTGATATTTTGATATTTTGAAGGGTGCTTCCCCTAAATGCCTTACCAACCAAAACTCCTGCGTAATTGTTCGTTTCTGTCACATTCGCATACTCAAAGGTTAGGTTCTTAATTGTACCTTCTTCGGTATAACCGAAAAGCCCCATATAATATTGGCTTGCATTGATATAAAGGTTGGTGATGGTCTTGTTATTTCCGTCGAAAGTACCTTGGTACTTATTCTTAATATTGCCGATAGGCACCCAGCTCTTTTCTTCTAAGTTTTGAGACTTATCAGCCGCATGGCATACTGTACTCATGTCAATGACCTCAACATTATCTGCAATCTTTGCGCAGATATTATTTCTTCCGCGATCCACCTCATCGCGGAACCACTTTAATTCCTTAGCTGTGGTGATGATGTAAGGATTGCCTACTTTGCCATCACCTTTGGAAGGCCGCGTTTGTGCCCATGCCCCCCCCATAAGGCATGAGGATAGCCATCACGAGCAGCAGCATCGTAAATAGCCTGTTTCTTTGTTTTTTGTTATTCATAACTGTAAATTATTATTATTATACTTTCTTACATATTTTCTCTCATTGCCATCAGATATACTGTAAATCCCAGGATGATGACGAAAGTCTGTCCGAGAAACAGATAGATATAGAATCTTTCTCTCTTGATGAAATCACAGAAGCTGTAGCGAGCCTTGTAGTTTTCATCAAGATATATCCTGTAGTCTTGAACCATGGCATAGCCCATGACTATGGCGAACAGCAGAAGACACAATGCCACAATGAAAATAGCTTGTTCCTCTTTCATGAAAGCTTCTATTATATTTTTCATGGTGCAAATATAGTATTTTTTTTTCAAAAAAGGTGTCGCATTCCTCTGTTTAGGTGTCGCATTCCTATGAAAAAGGTGTCGCATTCCTATGAATGCGACACCCTTTTTAACGTATTTTTTCATTTTGCGATGCGTTTTCCTGGTATTTATCGAAAAATGGTTAATCCTGATTTTTATCCTCTGCGGCTACATTTTCAGTCATTTTCTCCCGCCATTCGGCAGGAGTACAGCCATCCTTTAACTTGAAAATGCGGTACAGATATGGGCGGCAGAGAAGCCACAAAACGTACCTCGGCAAGCCTGAGGCGGAAGGTGGAGTTTAGGCATGAAGTGAAGTAGCGTGCCAACTCGTTCTTGGAAATATCCAGCGAGCGCGACAGGATAACCATGATTCAATATGGTGTCCCCCCGCCGGTGCGCCAGTCTTCCTGCTTCTCGAAATTCTCTTTCCGAAAGCCAGGGGTGTAAAGTTTCTTTATTCTGAAGTTTCGCAAGTTCACGACTCTAATAATTCATTCCGAAGTACCAGAGAGGGATGATGATTCCATGCCCCGTCTCTATATCGTCTTTTACGATACGTCCGTTTTTTACATCCTCTATCTGCTTTTTACCTTTCTTCCTTCCACCAATCTCAAAGGTATAATCACCAATGGTAAAGTCGGAAACCCTAGAGGAAGTAACATCCTGTTTTTCTCTCATCTGATTGTAGAAGAAAGTTTCCCTTATGTTTCCTATGTTGGGATTAGAGGTGAGTACTGACATCAGACTTGGGTTATCTACATAAACTTTTTCCACCTTTCCCAGATTGCGCATACCCGAAGTATCATCTCTGAGCAGACCTATCATTCCTGCACGCTCCAGATAGACGAGATAATCAGGCACGTTGTTCTTGCTTACCCCGATTTCCGTGGCAAGGTTCTCTACGCTTGGCTTGTAGGGAGCCAACCCGGAAAGAATGACGAGCATACGCTTCAGCTTGCGTGCTGTTGAAGCTTTCATATCAGCATATTGCGGAATGTCAACTTCTACCGTCTGGTCTATCACCTGCAGCATTCTTTGCGTAAAATCTCCCTCTATGGCAAATGGGTAATAGCCATGGTCGAGGTACGCTCTGAAAACAGGCAATGGATGATCCAACCCCGGAATCTCTACCTGGTGATTGAGTATTTCGTCGAGACTGAAAACTCTGGTCTTGATACCTTCAAAAAGTTGCAGGTATTCCCTGAACGACAAGCCTTGCATCATATACATCAGCGCCCGACGACTCAGATCAGCTTCGCCCTTTTTGATGTCCAATACCGATGAACCGGTGAAGATAAGGTTCAGGGATGGGTGCATGTCGTAAATTTGCTTCAGTTCTCTGCTCCATCCGGCATACTTGTGAATTTCATCTATATAAAGATGTGTACCACCCTCCTTGATAAACTCGTCAGCAAAGTCAATCAAGGAATGATTTGAAAAATAGATGTTGTCGGCAGACACATACAGGTGATGGCCTTCCTTAGACAGCTTGATGCGCTGAAGTATCATGGTGGATTTTCCAACACCTCGCGGACCAACGATACCTACTAATCGTCCATTCCAGTTGATTTCATCATATTTATATCTGATGAAATCAAGCGGAGTACGTTTCAATAACTCCGCCATGTATTCATAAAGTTTATTGTCTATCATATCTTGCTCTTTTAGATGAATATCGTTTAAAACTGCAGCAAAGATACAAATAATCCCTCAATGAGGGACGGATTCTTTCGAAAAGTTCCCTCAATGAGGGATGAATTTAATCATTTTTATCCCTCATTGGGGGATTTTTACACATTGTATTACCAAATGAGTTCGTGCCAAACTTGGCAAAAAACGCAAGTTTGGCACGAACTCAACTTATAGTTTCAGGAGTTTGGCAAACTCCCAGACTACAATACCGGCGGTGACGCTGACATTCAGGGAATGCTTGGTACCGAACTGGGGAATCTCCAGACAGCCATCGCTCATATCCACGATGTTCTGCTTGACTCCCTTCACCTCGTTACCGAAAATCACGGCGTAGCCTTTGGAGAGGGAAGGGTGAGCCTCAGGCAGGTTCTGGAGCTTGGTGGAGCCTTCTACCTGCTCGATGCTATATACAAAGTAGCCTTTCTGCTTCAGCTTCTCTACCGCCTCTTCGGTAGTCTTGAAGTATTCCCAATCCACGCTGTCTTCGCCACCCAATGCCGTCTTATGAATCTCGACATTGGGAGGGGTGGCGGTGATTCCGCAGAGATACACCGCCTCTACACGGAAGGCATCGCAGGAACGGAAAACACTTCCTACATTATATAATGAACGCACATCATCCAGGACCACTATCAGGGGCAGCTTCTCGGCTTCCTTGAATTCCTCCAGGGTGAGGCGGTTCATCTCTATCGTTCTTAATTTGCGCATTATAATATACCTTATTATATATAATATAATCTGAGGCGGTTAAGCCTCTGCCTCCTTGGTCTTGTAGGCAAGGGCGTACATGCGAATCTGCTTGATCATCGCCAGAAGACCGTTGCTGCGTGTTGGACTCAAATGGTCTTTCAGACCAATTTTCTCTACGAAATAGAGGTCGGCATCCATAATCTCGGTTGGGGTATGACCGCTCAACACACGGATGAGGAGGGCGATGATACCCTTTACGATGAGCGCATCGCTATCGGCAGTGAATACGAGCTTGCCATCTACATAATCGCATTGCAACCATACGCGGCTCTGACAGCCGTCGATAAGGTTCTGCTCGTTCTTGTATTTCTCATCGAGAGGAGCCAACTCGTTGCCCAAGTCAATGAGCATCTGATACTTGTCCATCCAGTCGGAGAAATCCTGGAACTCCTCTACTACTTCATCCTGCAATTCATTAATTGTTGCCATTATTTTATTTCTTTAATTTCGTTTACTGTAATCAACTTATAGAGCTTGTCGTTAGGGCGTACCTTATCTGGTACAGGAATGGAAACTCTCCAGCCCTGCTGCGCTGTTTCCACAGGCTTCAGGTCGTAACGGATTTCATCGGCATGGAGATACATCACACCGGTGGTGTTACCCGTAATCAGCAGTTTCTCGCCCTTGTCGAAGGTAGATGCCTCTACGGCTACTTCTGCCACACCCAACTTAGAGAAATATTTCATCACCTTGCCCACTAGCACCTTCTTCTCGGTAGCTACGGAACCGTAATGCTTGTTCCATTCACCGAGAGTCTGCCCCTGGTAATAGCCGTCCCAGAAACCACGGTTGAAGACGGTGGCGAGTTTCTCATCCCACTCATCCTTCTTCTCCTCGGTAAAGGTTCCGTCGAGCACGGCAGCTATCGCCTCCTTATAACATTTCACTACGGTATATACATATTCAGGACCACGGGCACGGCCTTCAATCTTGAAGACGCGCACACCGGCATCCATCATGCGGTCGATGAAGCGGATGGTCTTCAGGTCCTTCGGACTCATCACATACTTGTTGTCGATTTCAAGCTGGTTGCCAGTTTCGTTATCTGTAACAGTATAGCTGCGGCGGCAGATCTGCACACACTCGCCACGGTTGGCAGAGCGGTTGGCATTAGCGAGACTCATGTAGCACTTGCCCGATACAGCCATGCACAGAGCACCATGACAGAACATTTCGATGCGGATCTGCTTGCCCATAGGTCCGCAGATGTTCTGCTGCTCTATCTGCTCATGGATGTGCTTCACCTGATCCATGTTCAATTCACGTGCCAGTACGGAAACATCAGCAAAGCGTGCATAAAACTTCAAAGCCTCTGTGTTTGAGATATTTAACTGTGTGGATAAATGAACCTCCTCGCCCACTTCATTGCAATAGCTCATTACAGCCACATCGCTGGCGATGACGGCAGAGATGCCTGCCTCCTTGGCAGCATCGATGATTTCCTTCATCGTTGGGATGTCGTTGTCGTAGATGACAGTATTGACGGTGAGATAGGTCTTGATACCATGCTCATTGCAGGTGGCAGCAATCTCTCGCAAATCATCGATGGTAAAATGGTTGGCTGAATGGGAACGCATGTTCAACTTGCCGATACCAAAGTATACGGAGTCGGCGCCAGCTTGTATGGCAGCAGCCAGTGACTCGCGTGAGCCCACTGGTGCCATCACTTCAAATTCGTTTATCTTTGTATTCATGAATGCAATTATCTTTTTTCGGGTACAAAGTTACACCAAAATGAAGACAAAACACAGAAAAATGGAGAAAAAATGACAGAAATTCGATTATATTGACAAATCAATCGCGATTATTTGTCTATATTTGCCTATAAATAAGAATATATCCCTAGGATATTCTTCTTTTCATATGAATCCTATCCAGTCTTACGGCTGGTATTATTAACCAAAGTGAAAGCAGATGAAGAATGTTTTTACCTCAGGAATGATTCTGTTCCTGGCAATGACCACAATGGTTAGTTGCACACAAGAAAACGTGATGCTTGAAACAACACCACAAGTCAAGAACCAAGAAGTAAGATTCAGCTTCTTCGAAAGCTCCATTGTACCTATCGGTCAGGATGAAGAGAGCAATCTTGCCAGAACGAGAGCCGACGGGAGCGAGAAATCGCTCAAGGATGCAAAACTCTACACAGATCTGCAAGTATGTCTCATTCCGAAAGGAGATGAAACTACTGCCGGCTATACCGTAAGACAGGAAAACTGGGATGACAAATTCGGAAACGTCAGCCTGCAGGTGCCGGCAGGAGAATACACGCTCGTTGCCGTAGCAGCAAAAACTGATTTGCAGCAGGAAGAACGAATCGAAGTAAAATCAAGGTATGAAATGACCTTTGCCAACAATATTGTACGCGATATGGCGTATACCCTGCAGGATATCAAGGTGGAATCGGGCAGCAAAGCCGTAACACAGAATGTTTCGCTGAAACGTGCTGTCAGCTGTTTCAGACTGGAAGCTACCGACCCGATGCCTCTTACTACCAAGACTCAGGAAATCACGATAAGCGGAAGCTGCGGCACGGTGTTCAATCCTTCTACCGGATTCTGCAAAGAAAAGGCTACCATCACCCGAAGTTGGACTTTCAACCCCAAAAAATACCAGAAATCATACATCATCTTCACACTCTACACCCTTCTGACCGACAATGATGTAACCGACATTCATATAACAACTGCTGGAAAGGACAAGGAAGGAAAGGAAGGAAAAGCAGTAAAGACCGTCAACTTTGACAACGTACACCTGGTCATCGGAAAGAAGACTACCTATACCGGTCCGCTCTACACCTACCCTAACAATATGTCGTTCACAGTCAACCAGCCGGAGATTCCAGCATCAGGCTATGACAAGGAATTTTGATAACCCATGGCGTTTTAAGAAAGATTAATGCCACAGATTAAAATCTTTTTTGTATTTTTGCGGCATGGAAAGAAAGAACATTATAACCATAGGACTCGCTCTGCTTGTATTCGCCGGTTGCGGATACAGACAGCAGCGAGCCGGTATCTCAGAGACAGGTGGAGGCGAGGATTATCTTCCGGAGCATATCCACCTGATCAGTACTACGCCCGTCAAGGACCAGGGCAACAGCGAACTCTGCTGGGCATACGGCATGCTTGCCACCATCGAAAGCGAGCACATCATGAAGGGGGATTCCGTGAATCTCTCCATCGCCTACATAGCCCGCATGATGCTGGAAGAACAGGCACTGGAATATTACTTTGCACAGGGAAAGAAGAACATCAGCCTGTGCGGTACTGCCCCAATGCTGATACATTATATAGATAAGTATGGTGCACAACCTTACGACAGCTATGAAGATCCGAAGCACGTGAACTACAAGGTGCTCTGCCGCAAGGTGCAGAAACTGTGCGATGGCGCCATCTCGCAGAAAGCGGGCATCAGCCAGCTCAAGGAGGAACTGAACGACCTGTTTGACGCAGAAATAGGCTACATGCCTGCCAAGGCCGTACACATGCTGGGTGCCGAATATACCCCTCAAGAGTTTGCCCACAGCGTATGCTATCCCGAGGAGTATGTATCGCTCACCAGTTTCTCGCATCATCCTTACAGAGAATACTTTGCACTCGAGATTCCCGATAACCGGATGCACGATGCCTATCTGAACCTTCCGCTCGACGAGCTGATGCTCCACATCAGGAAGGCGGTAGAAAAAGGACACCCGGTATGCTGGGAAGGTGACATCAGCGAACCTGGCTTCAAGGAACCAAGGAAAAACTGTGTAGACATACAGCCGATGGAACGCCCCGTGACCCAGGCATCGCGACAGAAGGAGTTTGAACAGCTTCGCACCACCGATGATCATGTGATGGAAATCATAGGTACCTTCATGAAAGGCAAGCAGAGATTCTACGTCTGCCGCAATTCATGGGGCAAGAACTGGGGCAACAAGGGACTCATCTACCTATCGGAAGACTATCTGCGCCTCAAGACCATCGCCGTGTTCATGAGCGAAGAGGCATATATAATGAAGAGGCATATATAATAAGGTATAAGCTCCCAAACAGGCTTCAGACATAAGAAATGTGTTAAAATGGTTGACATACATCAAATAGCTGTTAAATAGCACGTGTGTGCGCACACACATAGTTGATTTATATCAAAAAAGAGGCTTTTTTATGTGATTTTCTCTTAAAACATTTGGTGGGTTCGGAAAATCGTCGTACCTTTGCATCGTCAATAAGACAAAAAGGTTATTAGGTTTTTAGGTTAAGATTGTTAGTTGTTTTAGGTTATTAGTTAGTTTAAAGGTAAATTTAAGATTGTTTATTCAGAGAAACGGTATTAGTTAAGGTAAAGAAAAGATTGTTTATTCAAGGACGACAAAAAGTTTAGGTTATTAGGTTTTTAGGTTTAAGATTGTTAGTTGTTTTTTTATTAGGTTTTAGTTTAAAGGTAAATTTAAAGATTGTTTATTCAAGGACAACAGGATAATTCAACAGGTGAGTTGAAGGTAAAAAGATCAAATGTATGGGATAACCAAAGATGACGCCTGAGCAGAATTGCTGCTTCGGGCTTCGTAATGGAAAGGGTAACAAAAAGCCCTTGAGTTATGAGAAATTTGGGAATATCGTATTAAAAGAGCGCAATTTCGAAATCATTCGAAGTTGCGCTCTTTATTTTTTCTGAAAATAACCGCCAAATTATTTTGTTTTACCAACGAAAAATCGTAATTTTGCAGAAGATATATAAAGATAGGAAATTATGGCAAGACATCCTCTTTGGAACGAAGAATACTGGCTCCTGCTGTTGCAGCTGTACCAGAAGAAGCCCATGGGCGTGAAACCTCTCTATTCGAAAGGGATGGTCGACTTGAGCCTGGAACTGCATATTCCACCTGAGTTTCTGCACGAACAGATGTTCAAACTCAGAATGGTGACTCCGAGAATCAAGCGACTATGGGAGAAGTATGCCGATAAGCCACAGAAACTGAAGCGCGATATACAGCGCATCAGGCAGATGAACGGCTGCGGAAACGCCATACAGTTCTTCGAGGGAGTGGAAGTGAAGGAAACATTCGAGAAAAACTGGGAACCACTGGAAAGTGAACCATCGCTCACCCCCGTGAAACTCATCATCATCCTCGATCTCTACTTCCAGCTCACACCAATCACCATGGTGCCGGAAACACCGGAAATCATCGACCTGGGAAAACTCATCAGGACATCACCGAAGGTCATTGCCGAGGCGATGGGCGTATTCATGTACTGCGACCCCTATCTCAACCGCGAAGACGTGCTGATACACCCGCTGCTAGAAGCATGCAGCGACATCTGGCACCAATACGGAAACGGAAATCCAGACAAGCTTTACCAGCTTGCCAACGAACTAAAAGAATACTTTAAGTAATTATGGCTCAAAAACTCATACAGACACAGGCACAGAAGTTACAGCAACTTCAAAGACTTTCAGCCCAGCAGATGCTGCAGGTGAAACTGTTGGAAATGCCGCTCACGGAACTGGAAGACAGTATCAATGCAGAACTGGACGATAATCCCGCTCTGGAAAGCGAGAACCCAGACGACATGCTCAACGAGAATGTCGCCAATGATGATTCGCCCGCAGATGATGAGTACGACAACAGCAGCGATGAGGATGCCTACGAGGCTGAATCTGAAAAAGAAGAAAGAAAAGACGAACTGGACCAGGCACTGGAAAGCATCGGAAAAGACGACCAGATGCCTGACTACAATACAGACAGATACAACAACCAGGACAGCGCTGACTACGAAGAAATGGTTTACGGCGACACCACCTCTTTCTATGATAAGCTGAAGGAACAGATGGACATGCAGCCGCTCAGCGACAAGGAGAAGGAAGTAATGGAATATCTCATAGGTTCACTGGATGACGACGGACTGCTCCGCAAGGACCTGGACAGCATCTGCGATGAACTCGCTATCTATCACAACATCGATGTTACGGAAAAAGACATCGAGCACGTGCTCCACATTCTACAGACCTTCGACCCAGCCGGTGTAGGAGGAAGAAGTCTGCAGGAATGCCTCCTGCTGCAGGTTAAGAGACTGCCGAGAGGTGTGCTCCGCAAGACGATGGAAGAGGTGTTTACCGACTATTTTGACGAGTTTACCAAGAAACATTGGGACAAGATCAAGGCAGGACTGGAACTGAACGATACACAGGTAGAAACCCTGCAGGCAGAAATCAGAAAGCTGAACCCGAAACCGGGCGCATCGATGGGCGAAACAGAGGGAAGAAACATGCAGCAGATTACCCCCGACTTCATCATCGACACCAATGACGACGGAACGATAACATTCTCGCTGAACCGTGGCAACATTCCGCAACTGACGGTTTCGCCATCATTCACCGACATGATTGACACCTACAGGAAGCATAAAGACAAGATGAGCCGGAGCGACAAGGAAGCCCTGCTCTACGCCAAGGAAAAGGTGGACAAGGCACAGGGATTCATCGAAGCCATCAAGCAGAGAAGACATACCCTCATCGTCACCATGAAGGCAATTATCGACATACAGCGGCAGTTCTTCCTGGATGGAGACGAGGCTGACCTGAAACCGATGATCCTGAAGGATGTAGCAGAACGCACGGGACTGGACATCAGTACCATCTCGAGAGTGAGCAACGTGAAGTATGCCCAGACTAAATGGGGCACCTTCCCGCTGAAGTTCTTCTTCACAGACAGCTACACCACTGAAGACGGCGAAGAGATGTCTACCCGCAAAATCAAGATTGCCCTGCACGACATCATCGAGAAAGAAGACAAGAAAAAGCCGATCAGCGATGATGCACTCGCCAAACTGCTGAAGGAGAAGGGATTCCCTATCGCACGACGTACAGTGGCAAAATATAGGGAGCAACTGGGCATACCGGTGGCACGACTCAGAAAATAAGATAGTGGTATGAGTCAGGAAGAAACCGGGGCCCACCACAAAATATTTGAGAGATAAAAAGAATATATACGTTATTAGTGTTATGAAAGAGAAGAATATCATATTGACAGCACGCATCATGAGCATGATCTTCACGCCCTTCTATCTGCCGATGGTAGGACTGATTGCTCTGTTCATCTTCAGTTATATGTCGCTGTTACCGATAGGATACAAACTGGTGATGCTGGGTATGGTCTACCTCCTGACCGTCGTAGCTCCATCGCTACTCATCCACCTCTACCGCATGGTTCAAGGCTGGACCTCGCGTGAACTGGGCAAGAAGGAGCGTCGTATTGTGCCTTACATCCTCTCTATCGTATGTTACTTCGGCTGTTTTTTCTGGATGGAATACCGCAATACGCCTCGCGTCATCAGTATCATCGTAGTGGTAGCGCTGGCGATACAGATGATTTGCGCCTTCATCAATGTATGGTGGAAGATCAGCACCCATACGGCAGCCATCGGAGGTGTGGCAGGAGCTCTGGTGTCTTATTCTGTAGCCTTCAATTTCAATCCGCTGTGGTGGCTCTGCCTTGTGCTGATGATGGCAGGCGCAGTAGGAAGTGCCCGCATGATACTCCGACAACATACGCTGTCACAGGTAGTTGCAGGATTTCTGATAGGCACCGCCTGTTCTATATTGGTAATATAAAGTTTATAATAAAATATAAGAAGAAATGAAACCATTAGTAAGCATTATTATGGGCAGTACTAGCGATCTGCCTGTTATGGAAAAAGCATGTAAGTGGTTGAACGACAACCAGATTCCTTTCGAGGTAAATGCCCTCTCTGCACACCGCACACCGGATGCAGTAGAATCATTTGCCAAGGGAGCCAAGGAGCGTGGCGTGAAGGTAATCATCGCCGCTGCCGGTATGGCTGCCGCCCTTCCTGGTGTTATCGCAGCATCTACCCCACTGCCAGTTATCGGTGTACCTATCAAGGGTATGCTCGATGGTCTTGATGCCATGCTCAGCATCATCCAGATGCCTCCTGGCATTCCTGTGGCTACTGTTGGTGTGAATGCAGCTCAGAACGCTGCCATCCTCGCTGCCGAGATGATTGCCCTTGCCAATGAGGAAGTGGCTCAGAAGGTAGAAGCTTGGAAGGCGGGTCTCGGTGCCAAGATCGAGAAGGCCAACAAGGATTTGGCTGAGGTGAAATACGACTTCAAGTGTAATTAATCTAATATGTGATATGCCCCATTCCTTTGGGGCATATTCTATTCTTATACATTATGGTAGATTTATTCAATTATACCCGCCGTGCCTCTTCTGTGGCACATATCGGAGCCATTGACCTGGGTGGCGATAATCCTATCCGCATCCAGTCGATGACCACCACCAACACCAATGATACCGAGGCTTGCGTTCAACAGGCTGAGGAGATTATCAAGGCTGGTGGCGAGCTGGTACGCTTCACCACTCAGGGTTCCCGCGAGGCAGAGAACATGAAAAACATCAATGCCGGCATCCGTGCCGACGGCTATCAGACTCCGCTCGTAGCCGATGTTCACTTCAACCCTAACGTTGCCGACGTGGCTGCTCTCTATTGTGAGAAAGTGCGCGTCAATCCTGGCAACTACGTGGATCCTGCCCGCAAGTTCATCAAGCAGGAATATACCGACGAGGAGTATGCCCACGAACTCCAGAAGATTGAGGAGCGCTTCGTGCCTTTCCTCAACATCTGCAAGGAGAACCATACAGCCATCCGCATCGGCGTGAACCACGGTTCACTCTCCGACCGCATCCGCAACCGCTATGGCGATACCCCTGAGGGCATCGTAGAAAGCTGCCTCGAATTCCTGCGCATCTGCAAGAAGGAGAATTTCCACGATGTAGTCATCAGCATCAAGTCATCCAATACCGTAGTGATGGTCCGCTCCATGCGCCTCCTGGTAGAAGAAATGGAGAAGGAAGGCATGAACTACCCACTCCACCTCGGCGTAACCGAAGCTGGCGAAGGTGAGGATGGAAGAATCAAGAGTGCAGTGGGTATCGGTGCCCTGCTGGCTGACGGCATCGGCGATACCGTTCGAGTAAGCCTCAGCGAGGAGCCAGCTGCAGAGATTCCTGTAGCTCGCCATCTGGTGGATTACATCGGCAAGAAGAAGGGACATCTTCTGATTCCTGCCGCAGCTTGTCCTAGCTTCGACTGGCTGCGCCCTACCCGCCGCGAAACCGTGGCTGTAGGCAATATCGGCGGCAACAACGTACCTGTAGTCATCAGCAACCGAATCAACGGCGAGAGCACCATTTGTGAGAACAAGGATGCTACGCCTGATTATATCTATATAGGCGGTAAGATGCCTAAGCAGTTTGTGCCAGGTCAGAGCTACATCGTAGATTACAATGTTTACGAGACGCTGAACAGCAAGCCTGAAACCACCGGTGCCAAGCTCTACCCTATCTTCCCAGCCATGGCAATGCCGCTCATCGCCAGCATCAAGGCAGACGTGAAGTTCCTCACCCTGCAGTTTGGAACTCCTGCCGAGGAGTATATCGCCTGCCTGAAGGCTCATCCAGAGGTAGTAGTTATCTGCGTAAGCAATCATCAGAACCGCCTGGGCGACCAGCGTGCATTGGTTCACGAGATGATGAATGCCGGCTTGAAGAACCCTGTGGTTTTCGCCGAGATGTACCAGCACAGCAAGGAGGAGAAGAGCGACTTCCAGCTGGAGGCTGCTGCTGATATGGGAGCCTTGATGATTGATGGTCTGACCGATGGTATCTGGCTGATGAACAATGGAGACATCCCTGCCCAGACAATAGATGAAACCGCTTTCGGAATACTTCAGGCAGCCCGTCTGCGCACCAGCAAGACCGAGTATATCAGTTGTCCGGGATGCGGCAGAACCCTCTACGACCTTCGTGAAACCATCGCCAAGATCAAGGAGGCAACCAAGCATCTCAAGGGTCTGAAGATAGGTATCATGGGCTGTATCGTGAATGGTCCAGGCGAAATGGCGGATGCCGATTACGGCTACGTAGGTGCCGGTCCTAACCGAGTAAGTCTTTACCGCAAGCAGGTTTGCGTAGAAAAGAACATTCCGCAGGAGGTGGCAGTAGAGCATCTGCTCGCCCTCATCGACTCGGACAAGCAATAATTATTTAGGCACGGATTACACAGATTACACGACTCTTTATTAGAGATTATGATATGGTTTATTAGCAGTTGCGCCATAAACCCGTGTAATCCACGTAATCCGTGCCTTATTTATACCCGCCCCTAATCACTCCCCGTTCCTAATCCATAGTGCCTTCAAAAGTTCAGGAATGAATGTTATCTTTAAGTTAATCTCCACCTCTTTATATGGCTCTTTCACAAAAAAAATGTATCTTTGCAACTGTAATCATCAAAACTGAAAAGATTATGGCAAATACTAAACTGCTCCTGGTAGAGGATGATGAAAACCTCGCCTATATGGAGAAAAGTTGCTTCGAAGATATCATCGGAGGATATGAGGTGAAAACCGCCGTAAACGGCAAGGAAGGACTGAAGGTGTGGCAAGACTTTCAGCCCGATGTTATCGTATCTGATATCGACATGCCCATCATGGACGGAATAGAAATGGTAAAGAAAATACGCGAGGTTGACGGAAAAACCATAATTCTGTTTACCACCGGACTCACCTCGCCGAAAGACCTGAAGGCAGGTTATGCCGCCGGGGCCAACAACTATGTGAAGAAGCCGTTTATTCCGGAAGAGCTTGATGCTCATATACATAGCCTGCTCCAACTGAAAGCCGGAGCCCGCAGCGAAAACGCCAGCAACCAGATAAAACTGGGTAAATACATTCTAGATGCCGACCATGCTACTCTGAAAGATACGCAGGATGGTAAACAGAAAATGCTCACCGCACGAGAGGCAAAGATTCTGGAACTGCTGGCAGTAAACAAAAACGAGGTGGTGCGCCGCGAAGCCGTATTGAGCCGGTTCTGGGGAGTGGAAGACAAAGACTATTTTGCTTCCAGAAGTTTGGATGTATTCATCAAGAAAATCCGCACAGCGCTGGAAGACGAACCGGGCGTAGAACTGAAAACCATCAGAGGTGTGGGATTCAAACTCATCGCAGAATAGACGCATCTCAAGCCTCAGAAAATCAGTAAAACGAATCATCTCTATACGGAATGATAGAAAAGAAAACAGATTATTAAAGACAAACATATATGTTAAAAGCGATACTATACTTCTTTCTCCTGATAGCTGAATTTTTCATCACTATCCTGATAAGCGGTTTCTGCTTTGGCCTGTATTATGCCTATATAGGTAGTGAGCACATGCCAGGCAACAGCAAGGGAGATATGACTACAACAGAAATGTTTCCTTTCATCATAGCTTTCGCCCTGATAGCTACACTCATCATCTGGTTTACCTTTCATAAAGGCAAGTTTTCGAGTTTTACGCTTGGCAAGGTAAAGCCAGAGAGCAAATGGCAACTCATGCTCTACGGCTCTATGCCGATGCTGGGCTTTATCATCGCCTATTATGCCCTGATGAGCTACTTAGGCATTCATTTTATGCCTAAAGAAATGAGCCAGTTCGGCTTTTTCCAGTTGCTCCCACTGATGCTGGTAGGCACGTTTATCTCAGCCTACGTTTTCTATGGTGCCATTCTGGAAGAACTTCTGAAAAGCGGAAAGAAGAAATGGGTCGTTCTGCTTGTATACTTGCTCATGATTATGCCAACTACGCTGACAGCAGGTTCGGGCGAGGGAATGGCACTCTGGATATTTTACGTCCTGGCAGCCCTCCCGTGCACCTTATACGGTTTCTGGCTTTACTGCAAAACCCGAAGTTCCATCGTTATATTTGCGATTTATCTCATATCCAATATGATTCCGTTCAACCTGGGCAGCAACTGGGTTACCATCCTAGTATGCATCCTGGGACTGGGCATGATGGGCTATGGATTCTATCTTCTCAAGAAGAATATAGAACCATTGCTGATACAAGAGGATGAGGAAGAAAAAGAATACTAAAACTACCTGATTATGAAGGCAAACAGAACCAAAATGCTCGGTACGATGGCGCTGGTAGCCGTACTATGCATGCAACTTTTCTGGATATACAACTCATTCCAGATGAGCGTTCACCAGATGGGCTACGATAATCCCTGGAGTCTGGCAGCCGATGTGAGGGCGCATGCCTTTTTCTCGGCACTCTACCAGAGTCGCATCACTCTGCTCACTTCTCTACTCACCATGGTGGTCATTATTCTGAGCCTTATCGACCAAATCAACTATATCGATGAGCAGGAAAGGGTTCGCCTGCTGCGCGAGGATTTTTCCTATGCGATGGTTCACGACATGAAGTCGCCGCTCACCTCTATCATCATGGGAACCAAATATCTGCACAGCGGCGTACTGGAGAAGAAGCCGGAAATGAAGGAGAAATATTTCTGTATCGTAGAAGACGAGGCACAGCATCTGCTTGCTCTCATCAACCGCCTGCTTACCATCTCAAAACTGGAACATGGTAAACTGAGTATCCAGAAGGCTGAAATAGATCTGGAGGCGATGATAGAGGATGTGGTGGATAAATACAAGGCGAAATCGGCGAAACCGATTCATATCACCACCCTATTCGGAGCCACTTCGGCACTGGCAGATGAGGAATATCTGAAGGAGGCTATCAGCAATATTGTAGATAACGCCACCAAATACTCGAAGGAAGAAATCAACATTCAGATTTCCACCTCCGAGAATGACAGAAATGTATATATCAAGATATACGATGAGGGTATCGGCATAGCCAGAAGTGAGATGAAAACAATCTTCAACCGCTTTGAGCGTGCTGCTGAGCACGAAAGAGACGCCCGGAAGACCCGTGGCGGCTTCGGTATCGGCCTGAACTACGTGCTGCAGGTAATCAATGCCCATGGCGGCAAAGTAAGCGTAAAGAGCGAAAAAGGCAAATGGTCGGAGTTCACCATATCGCTGCCGAAATAATCAGCTTGCACAACCATATTAATAACAAAGCTCCCGATGCATCATGCATCGGGAGCTTTGTTTTATCTTATTTCACGATTGAAGAAACCGGATTTCTCACACCCTTCATTCCTACGAGGAATGCCTTGGCAGCACCAAACTTGAGGAACATATCCAAACGGATAGGAATATGATTCTCATCATCGGTTACATAGAAATCTACGATTCTCTTATACTTGCGATTCTCATACTCCATATAGGCAAGGCGCAGGCAACGGTACTTCACACCATTATCTGCCTTGATGGTAACCTTACCATCAAACTTTATCTGAGCTGGAGTGCGGTTCTTTCCATCAGCAATAGGGAATTTTACGGTATAACCCTTCTTCCAGTTGGCAGGATTGAAACTGCGGGCACGCAGGAAGATGTTCATCATGTCAAAAACACAATCATCGTAGGTGGCATTCTTCCATACATGCTTACCATCATGCTGCTGACGGTGCTGTTTGAGATGACACCTACCGCCAGAATAGCTGTAGAATACCTCATCTACCGTATAGCGCTTGCCCTCGTGAGCTCCCTTACGGAAATACATAGGCGCCAGATCGGTGCCGCTGTAGCAGAGCAGAGTGTCGCGAAGCACAAAGATATCATCTACACGCTTATTGCCTCTTGTAACAAGAGAACCGCGATAAGCAGGCTTACCATGACGGGTGGTTTGGACGATAGACATACTGGCATTACCAGCTTTTACCCAAACAAACTTCCAATTGTAATACAGATTGTAAGTAAGGAACTCACCCGACTTGAAGGCTGTATTACGGAAGGTACACTGGGCAGACACCGTAGTGCTGACCAGAAGTAGCAATAATGCAATCCCGAATGATTTGATCGTTTTCATAACTCTTTATAATTTAGGAATGTACTCGATGCCAAGTTTCTTGGCACGTTGCGCATTCTGGTTCTTAACTTTCTTTTCTTTATCAGGCTTCTGCTTGGTAATGGCACCAGGCTTCTGACGGGAAAGTTCACGGGCCGTAGGATCCCAACTCTCGGTTAAATCCCATTTAGCCTTGCATTCTATCACGTCTGGATAGTAATACACCTCTTCTGCCTGTTCATCCTTATCATAGCAGCCTGCATCCCACTTGCCGTTGCCGTTGCGGTCTACTATCAGACGCATGTAATACTTCTCCGGCTTGAGATAATAGAATTCGGCTACTCCGTTCACTGCCTTCACTTCTTTCACCACCTGATCCTGCGCATTGAGTAGCTGAACGAGGAGCGGATGATTGTCGAAATCGTGCGTTACATTAATGAGCAGCGTGCCGTAAGTATCCAGGGAATTGACCTTGAAACCCTGTTTCACAGGTTTAGATACAAGTCCGTAGATGTCCTGGAACGCGGCAGAATCAACCTCCAGACTATATTCTATGTCCGGACGCCACTCGCCTCTCAGAATATACTTGCGGTTGCCCAGCGGCTTAAACTCCATCGGCGCCCTATACCATAGCGTATCATGCTTGGCATAGAGATGAATGCCTGCCGTATCGGCCTTGGCAAGCGGCGTATTGAAGGTGAAGATAACATTCTTGTCAGGATCGAGCTGAGAAGAGACACTCATCTGAACATCAAGCGGTTTTACAGCCATCACGCTATCATAAGGTTCCCCCTTCTTCTTCAGTTTTTCCTGCTTCTTGGTCCATTTCTCCAGTTCCTTAGCCTGCGCCTTCATACGCTTTTCGTAAGGTTCCTTCGAAAGAATTTCGAGCGTATCAGTCTGGTTGCGGAGCACGCCCGTACTGTCTGTCATACGGTAAGTAAGCTCTATATTCAGCGTATCCTGGTTGACCAGCGCCGTATCCTTGAGCCAATAGGTAAGCGTATCGTTCGTCTCCGATTTTTCCAGAATAAAGGCATCTTTCTCATTAAAATTCAAGCCCTTGATCTGTGGCAGAATAGAATCACCATAACTGTAATAGAGCGAGAAGCAGTTGGCCTTCTGACGCTCTGCCTTGAGGAAGAAGCGGTCGGAAACCAGTTCGGTAAAGGCACGGAGCACTACATTATCCGGTAGGAAATGAGTATAATTAACCTGATCTATCGACTTGATATGCAAGGAATCAATCCATGTAGTATCCTGTCGTACATCCGGCTTGCTTGACGGCACAATAATATCATGAGAAAAAGCGAGTTTTTCGCTTTTCTGGCTGAACATATAGTTGCCATCCATATCCTGCAGGGCATAGATGCGGTAAGAGCCCGGAGCCACACCTTTTATGACGAAGCGACCACGGCTGTCGGTACGGCTTACACGCAGCATAGGCTTGGTCTTGAAGGCTGAATCGGCATGATCAGCGTAAAGACCTACCAGAATACCCTTGATAGGCTCCAGATTCTCCGATTCTAGCACATATCCCGACACCTCCATCGTATCGATGACCTCGCCGGTAGAGAAACTGTAGGTATAGTTTCCCATCGGATTGCCCTCGTTATTATCGCTGATGGCATCGGAAAAGTCGATGGTATAGGTAGTATTCGGCTTAAGCGAATCTACCAGAGAAATCTGAATATGCTTGCCCGAAGCCTTGATTTCAGGCACTTCGAGCTGCGGAGGCGAAACAACCACTTTCTCGGTAGGATTATCTACCTTGATATATTCGTCGAAATAGATATTCACCTTCTTCTGCTTCACATTTACGCCCTTATCGGCTGGCGAAGCTCCAATCACCTTAGGAGGAGTTTCGTCGAACCAACCACCATCCGGCTGTCCCATCTTGGCACAGGATGCCAACATGAGGAAAGCTAAGACGTAGAAAGGCAGAAACAGTGAATTTGCCTTCAACTTGCTCTTTATGTCGTTCAATTGAATCATTCTTTATATCTTCTTAATATCGCAGCATCACTTCAACTTCAGGCGGAAGAAGCATGCAGCTTGTTTTATTTGTTCATCATGAGCATCTCATCAATGTTCTTGCGGCTGTTGCTCAAGCGTGGAATCTTATGCTGTCCACCTAACTTGCCCTTGCTCTTCAGCCATTCATTGAAGAGTCCTGGCTTGGCCTTCACTATCTCCAGATGCTGGAGGGTAACGTCGTGAAAGCGCTTGGCCTCGTAATCGCTGTTGATTTCCTGCAGCTTCTGGTCTAACAGACTGGCAAATTCATCGAGGCTGGCTGGCTCCTGAGAGAACTCTATGAGCCACTGGTGACGGCACTTGGCATTACTGTCCATATAAACCGGCGCAGCGGTATAATCAGAAACCTGAGCACCCGTCTTCTCGCAGGCATAAGCCAATCCCTTCTCGGCATTATCCATGATCAGTTCCTCGCCAAATGCATTAATAAAGTACTTGGTACGGCCGGTAATGACAAACTTATAAGGATTCTTGCTGGTAAACTGAACCGTATCGCCGATGAGATAGCGCCACAAACCACAGGAAGTGGTGATGATCATAGCGTAGTTCTTGCCTACCTCAACACCCCAGAGAGGCACAACGGTAGGATTCTCGCTGCCGAATTCGTCCATAGGGATAAACTCGTAGAATACATCATAATCTATCATAAGCGACATGGCTGGGTCTGCCGGATCATCCTGCAGTCCGAAGAATCCCTCGCTGGCATTATAAGTCTCCATATAATGCATGTTCGGCGAAGTGATGAGCTGTTCATACTGCTTGCGGTAAGGAGTAAAGGCAATACCGCCATGGAAGAATACCTCCAGATTAGGCCATACCTCTTCCAGATGCTTCTTGCCGGAAAGTTCCATGACACGCACCAGCACACTAAGCATCCAGCTAGGAACACCCGAGATATTGGTTACGTTCTTATTCATCGTTTCGCGGGCAATAAGGTCGCGTTTCACTTCGAAATCGCTCAGGAGAGCGGTTGACTTCTTAGGAACACGCACCAGATTGGCAAGCGGATTGATATTTTCGATGAGGATAGCGCTCAGGTCACCCACCAGACTATCCGACACATTATAGTTAGGCGAATGGCTTCCACCTAAGATAAGGCTCTTGCCATCAAAGAGTCTGCTCTTCGGATTATTGCGCAGATAATAGGCTACGGCATCAAAGCCTCCGGCATAATGAATGCCATGCAAGCCATCATGAGAAACCGGGATAAACTTACTCTTATCGTTGGTGGTGCCAGATGACTTGGCGTACCATTTTACCAGTCCCGGCCATAGAATATCCTTTTCGCCATGACGCATACGGTCGATATCCCCCTTCAACTCCTCGTAGGTATTGACAGGAATATTCTGTGCAAATTTATCATAACTGTTGGTGGTATTTAATAAATGCTTGACACCATATTCAGTATTTTTTCCTTTATTTATAAGGTGCATAAGCACTTTATGCTGCAAATGTTCTGCATCATAGACATACTTCTCCAACTCCTTCTGCCGAGGTTTGAAGACGTTACTTACTATCGTTGTTAAACTCATATCTAGATATATATCATTTAAGTAGATGCAAAAGTAAATCAAACTTTTGATATAGAGAAAGTTTTTACTATTTTTTAATACAAAAGGGTAAGATAAAGTATACAAAAAGGAAATATACAACACAAAAGACTCCCATAAGTGGCGATATTTACCATCTTATGGGAGTCTTCTGTTAAATCGTATTTCCTATCCGGAAAGAGATACAGTTTACTCATCGTTACCGAAAGCAGCCGCTTCGGCAGCGGCAATAATCTCTTCTCTTGATAATTCCTTAGGCTGAGCCGTGATGTCGCTCAAATCGAACTCATCACTCTCCTTCTTTTCATCCTTCACCTCGACCTGCACTTCAGTTTCCTGGGCAGTTTCGGCAGATTTCTCTGTGAAAACCTCCTCTTTGAAAACATTGATGTGCTTCTCCTCTACCGGTGCGTTTTGTGCATCAGCATCCTGCGAGATGATGAAATCGTCTTTCACTTCTGTGTTAGGCACGTTTTCAACAGGTTCCTCTTCCATCTTGGTGCGGTTAGCCTTAGCTGTGAACACAGCATCAATATACTGTGGTTCTTTGCGCAGTTTTTCCAAGCTAGTCTTAGAAGCCACCTGCTGGCTTTCCTTCTTGGAATAGCCCTTTCCTACTCCACCTTCAACACCTTCGAGTACAACCTGATAGGTGAAAATCGGGCTACCATTCTTGTCTTTTTGCTGGTCTAGCATAACGAAATCCAGCTTCACGCGGTTTTTCTGGCTCCATTCGATGAGTTTGCTCTTGAAGTTAACCTCCTTATAAGCCACCTTATCGATGTTTATCATTTGTGCCAGAATACGTTTCTGCATAAAATACATGCAGGCATCGTAACCACGGTCCAGATAAATGGCACCTACCAAAGCTTCGAACGCATTTCCTCCCATATAACTGTTATGAGAAGAACTGTGGCCATTAGAAAGAATCAGCTGGTTGATGCCCATTTCCTGTGCCAGTTTATTCAGCGTATCACGCTGCACTAACTTGCTTCGGGTATTGGTAAGGAATCCCTCACGCTTGCCAGGGAAATGCTGGTACACGATATCTCCTACTACAGCATCCAAAACCGCATCACCCAAGAACTCCAACCGCTCGTTGTTCACTGGTTTTCCCTTAGAATTGCGATGCATGATGCTCTTGTGCAACAGCGCCATCTTGTAGTAGCTGATGTCGTGAGGATAAAAACCGAGGATTTCATATAAAGACAAATAAAGCTCTTTATCCTTGCGGAAAGAGAGCTTTATCCTATCTATAAAATTATTCAGCATACTTCTTGAATACTACACAGCAGTTGTGACCGCCGAATCCGAAAGTATTACTCAATGCAGCACGAACCTCACGCTTCTGAGCTTTGTTGAAGGTAAAGTTCAAGTTGTAATCGAGCTCTGGATCATCATCACCCTCTTCGTGGTTGATAGTAGGAGGAACGATATCGTTCTTCACACTAAGAACACAAGCCATAGCCTCTACTGCACCAGCAGCACCAAGGAGGTGACCAGTCATTGACTTGGTAGAACTGATGTTGAGCTTGTAAGCTGCATCACCGAAGACAGCCTTGATAGCCTTAGCCTCAGAGATATCACCTACGTGGGTAGATGTACCGTGAACATTGATGTAGTCAATGTCCTCTGGCTTGAGGTTAGCATCAGCAAGTGCGCGCTCCATCACGAGCTTAGCACCGAGACCTTCTGGATGAGAAGCTGTGATATGATAAGCGTCAGCGCTCTCGCCCTCACCTACCATCTCAGCATAAATCTTCGCACCACGAGCCTTAGCGTGCTCAAGTTCCTCGAGAATCAAGCAACCTGCACCCTCGCCCATGATAAATCCATCACGGCTTGCGCTGAACGGACGTGAAGCATGCTCTGGGTCATCATTACGTGTTGACAATGCATGCATAGCATTGAAACCACCTACGCCACAAGCGCAGATAGCAGCCTCTGCACCACCGCTAACGATGATGTTTGCCTTACCCAAACGAATCAGGTTGAAGGCATCAGCCAATGCATTGCTTGAAGAAGCACATGCAGATGTAGTAGTGTAGTTTGGTCCGTGGAATCCAAAGTGGATGGAAATCTGACCAGAAGCGATATCTGCAATCATCTTAGGGATGAAGAATGGGTTAAACTTAGGACCATTCTCCTCGTGAGTACCATAGTACTTCACCTCATCCTCGAAAGTCTTGATACCACCGATACCTACACCGAATACAACGCCAACGTTGTTCAAGTCTTCCTTCTCAAGATCGATATTAGCATCCTTTACACCCTGCATGGCAGCAATCATAGCCAACTGGGTATAACGGTCAAGCTTGCGAGCTTCCTTACGATCAATCCAATCATTGATGTTCAGGCCTTTAACCTCGCAAGCGAACTTGGTCTTGAAAAGGGTTGTATCGAAATGAGTAATAGGCGCAGCACCGCTCTTACCAGCAAGGAGGCTCTCCCAAGTTTCCTCAGGAGAATTACCAACTGGAGTCACAGCACCAAGACCTGTTACTACAACTCTCTTTAATTCCATTTATAAAATTTTAGTTGCTAATTTACTTAGCGTTCTCCTCGATGTAAGCGATAGCGTCACCTACAGTAGCAATCTTCTCAGCCTTATCGTCTGGGATAGAGATAGAGAACTCCTTCTCGAACTCCATGATCAACTCTACAGTATCCAAAGAATCTGCACCAAGATCATTTGTGAAGCTTGCCTCTGGCTTAACTTCAGCCTCATCAACACCGAGTTTATCAACGATAATTGCCTTTACTTTGCTTTCAATTTCTGACATAATTGTAACTTTTAAAATGTTTATAAATCAATTTCTAATTAAAAATCTGGGTGCAAAGGAACACTTTTTTTTTGAGATAAACAAATATTTTGGCGAAAAAAGTGCATTATAGTGCACAAACACCCCCTAATTGTGCATATTTTTGGCATTTTTTTCCTTTTTTGTTGGTCGTTTCAGATTATTTTGTTACTTTTGTACGGTATTAATTAAACATTTAAATCCATTATGACATTTACAGAAAAAGCCAATAAGATATTTAATCAGGCGATAGCCGATTATCATATCAAAGACAACATTGATACACCAATCAATAATCCATATCAGGAAGGTAGCATCGAGAACTGCCTTTATCTGAAGTGCTGGATTGACACAGTACAGTGGCATTTCGAGGATATTATCCGTGATCCTCAGATAGACCCGGCTGAAGCACTCGTATTGAAGCGCAGAATCGACAAGAGCAACCAGGACAGAACAGACCTCGTTGAGCAAATCGATACTTACTTCCGCGAAACATACAAAGACGTGAAGGTTCAGGATGATGCACGCATCAACACTGAGAGTCCTGCATGGGCTGTTGACCGCTTGAGTATTCTTGCCCTCAAGATTTATCACATGAAGGAGCAGGTGGAACGCCCGGAAGCTTCGGCTGAGCACAAAGCGAAATGCCAAGCCAAACTGGATGTACTCCTGGAACAGCAGGTAGACCTTTCTACAGCTATCGACCAACTCTTGGAAGATATCGAGGCTGGACGCAAATACATGAAGGTTTACCGACAGATGAAGATGTACAACGATCCTTCAACCAATCCTGTACTCTACAAGAAATAAAAAAAACAGAATAGGAGAGCGCATACACCTTATTATATAATAAGAGGTATGGCTCTCTTTTTTCACCTTATATTATATATAGAAGAAAAAAACGATGAAAACTGAGCATATCCTGGTAATTAGATTTTCAGCCATGGGCGATGTAGCCATGACCGTACCTGTAATTCAATCTTTGGCCAAACAATACCCGAAAGTAAGAATTACTGTGCTCAGTCGTCCCTTTGCCCGTCCTTTCTTTGAAGACTTGGCTCCTAACGTTGGCTTTATGGAAGCTGATATCAAGGAGGAATACAAAGGGGTGAAAGGACTCAACGCACTCTATCGCCGATTGATAGCCAAACAGTTTACAGCAATTGCCGATTTACATAGCGTGCTGCGTTCCGATTATCTGCGTATGCGCTTCAACCTGGATAACTTCAAGGTTGCACATATTGACAAACATCGCAAGGGAAAACGCAAGCTGGTAGCTTCTAATGGTAAAAAACTTGTGCAGCAACCTACATCGTTCCAAAACTATGCTGATGTTTTTGCACAACTTGGATATCCTATCCACATGGATTTCACATCTATCTATGGGGATGGAAAACAAGGAGATTTAAGTATCTTACCACAGGAGGTATTCGGAGTAGGAGAGAATGCTATCTCACTAGAAGACAAGCACATAACAGAGCCGTGGATTGGTATTGCTCCCTTCGCTGCACACGAGGGAAAAATATATCCGATACAACTGATGGAAAAAGTTATCCAGCGACTTATCCACAATCATCCACACGCTCATATCTTCCTTTTCGGTGGAGGCAAAGACGAAACACCAGTGATGAACGACTGGGCTGAGAAGTATCCACAACTCATTAACGCTTCTTCTCATCTTAACGGATTGAAACAGGAACTCATCCTGATGAGTCATCTGCACGTTATGGTGAGCATGGATAGTGCCAATATGCACTTGGCATCGCTTGTTAACACTCCTGTAGTAAGCATCTGGGGAGCTACCCATCCATACGCAGGTTTCATGGGCTGGCATCAGGATCCTGCCAATGCCGTACAGCTTGACTTACCTTGCCGCCCTTGCAGTATCTATGGTAACAAGCCTTGCGCTAGGGGAGACTTCGCATGTATGAAAAATATATCTCCTGAACTGGTAACAGAAAAAATTGATTCTGTTTTGAACAAAAGATAGGGAATCAGAACTTCTATATATAATAATATATCAGAAACCTATATATAAATAGGTATAGAATAGAAAGAAACAGATGGAAATCCTATAACCAAAAACTACCATATAAATAACTCAGACCAGAGAGCAGAATATCCTGATGGATTTCTGCTCTTTTTTGTTTTCCACAAAAGCGTGGATAAGTGTACGGAAAACCCCAATAATAACTTTTTAATAAGTTTGTAAATATCCACACATACCTATCTCAAACCAACGAAAAGAGGATATCCACATAGATATTATTAAGTTTTTAGAAACTTTTTCGCAGTTTTTGACCGAAAAAAGATATAAACTTATTAACTTTGCACCGAATTGGGGAAATGTTGATAAACCGGTTAATGCATTAAGAGACAAGAAAAAGATTTCAAAGGCCTCTGTGGATAAACTGAAATAAGACTTGGATAACGAAATACGCAAGTTTTTATGCAGAATGTTATCCACTTATCCACGGCATATCATCATCTCTATATTCTCTTTTAAAAAAATAAAAAATAAGAAATATAATATGAATGTTATGGTGAAAAAAGAATGGATTGAGAAAGGATACGTTGACGAACCAGTTGACGAAGCCTTGGACTTGAAAGCTGAAATCAGAAAGCTTTGCAAGGAGAAAGATGCTATTATCCTCGCCCACTACTATACGGTAGGTGAGATTCAGGACATCGCCGACTTTGTTGGCGACTCTTTGGCTTTGGCTCGTAAAGCTGCAGAAACCGATGCCCAGGTAATGGTTATGTGTGGCGTGCACTTCATGGCTGAGACATGCAAACTCTTGAGTCCTGACAAAACCGTGATCTGTCCTGACTTGAATGCTGGTTGCTCGCTTGCTGACAGCTGTAAGGCTGAGGATTTGAAAAAGTACAAGGAAGAGCATCCAGGATATAAGGTTGTGAGTTATGTAAACACTACGGCTGCAGTGAAGGCGCTGACTGATTGTGTCGTGACAAGCGGTAATGCCAAGAAGGTGATTGACAGTTTTCCACAGAACGAAAAAATCATCTTTGGTCCAGACTATAATCTCGGTAACTATATAAACAGCGTTACAGGCCGCAATATGTTGCTTTGGAACGGTGGTTGCCATGTACATGAGAAATTCTCTGTAGAGGCTATAGTTAAACTGAAGCAGAGGCATCCTGAGGCTGTTGTGATGGCTCACCTGGAGTGTAAGGCACCAGTACTTGCTGTAGCCGATGTAAAGGGCTCTACAGCCACCATGTTGCATTATGCCCAAGAGCATCCTGAAATCAAGGAGTATATTATCGCTACAGAGGCTGGTATCCTGCATGAACTGGAGCGTAATTGTCCTAACGTAATTTTCTATCCCGTACCTCCAGAGGTAAGCGAGGGTGGAGTAGGTTGCAGCTGCAACGAGTGTGAGTATATGAAGATGAATACGCTCAAGAAGATATACAATGCATTGAAATTTGGTTGGCCAACAGTTGAAGTGGCTCCTGAAATAGCGAAAAAAGCGGTCAAACCAATAGAAAAGATGTTGTCACTATCGTAGAATAATGTGGTGAAAATTATAAGATTGGTGGTAAAATTTGTTTTTTTATGGGTAAAAAATCATATTTCGCTACCATAAAATGTATAATTTACGACTTTATAGACAAAAATCGTCGTATCTTTGCATCAGTTAAAACAAACGGACGTTGTGAAACGTCATTTCATCATCTTTTACTTATACAAATAATATTAGAAAATTTAATCTAATTATAAAGATAGAGCGTTCAAGTGATTTGAATGCTCTATTTTTGTTTATATAGGATTTTCTCTTATTCCTCTGTATGCTAATCCGGATGGGAGAAATCTTTATGCTTTCATTCATTTATTTCTTGATAAGAAAGAGAAGTGCAATTCGTCCTACGTATGTACCTATCATCTTTCTGAACATCATATATTTCTTGGTATATTCTTTGTTCGGAAGAGGATATAATCCGTGTTTCCTTAATTCTCTGATGGCATGATTCAAGGATATCAATGAATGCTTCAAACGGATATTGTTAACCAGATAATCCATCGATAGCTGGGCTATACGGCGGTTGAGTGCCTGGCGCTCTGCTACAGGAACCGTATCGAGCAACTTCTGAAGATGTAGAATCACCTCCAGTTTATTGTCCATGTGGATATCTATCTTATCCTTATTTTCTAATTCACCAGGTGCGTATTTGTCCACTCTATTATAATAAGGTGAGGTCTGAGTCTTGAATATTCGTTCTGCCCGTAAGAAGAGTTGTGGTGTGAATTCCTCGTCCTCGCCGAAACTGATGTTTGGTGAGAATAACAGGCTACCCACAATGGCGCGGCGGAATATATAGGAACAGGCTGAGCCTAAAAGGGTATTGTTGTTGAGGTATTCTGTGCCGCTGATTGGGGTAGGGAGTTCGTAAGATGGTTCTCCTGTTTCATCCTTGCTGAAACAGAATGTAACGATATCTGGTTCGTGGAATCTCACGATGTCAAGGCAATGTTCATAGGTTGGCTGAAGAAGATAATCATCTCCTTCTATAAACTGGATGTATTTTCCTTTGGCTAAGTACATGCCATAGTTGCGTGCCATACTGCTGCCTAAGCCGGGTATTCTTAAATAGAGCAGGTTATCCAGCAACTCTTTTATCTGGCTGGCTACCAATTCTTCGCTACCATCATCAACGAGAATTATTTCCCTCTCTTTGGCATTGAGCGAAAGCTGAAGGATACTATTGATGCATTCTACAAGATGTTCCTTCTGATGGTTGCTTGTAGTAATGATGAAACTCACCAATGGTGAAGATATCTCTGATATTAATTCTTTCTGCATAAGTTATTCTTTTTTATGACTGCAAAGATAATAAAAAGATTTAATTTACGTATTAATAGTAGTACAAAAAACATAAAAATGGAAATAGTTTGTTCTACTGATAGTAAATATATTATGCCGACCGGTATCATGTTGACCTCTTTGTTTGAGAGCAACAGAGGAGAAGTTGTCAATGTACATCTCTTGCATGATCAGGATTCTGCTGTATTATTGGATTCTATCAGAACCATAGCTGCCCGTTATCAGCAAAATATTCATTTCTATCTAATTAATGATGATATCTTCAAACATTTTCCAATTGGTCTGGATTTTCAAGTAGATCATGTAGGAACTTCGTTTGCTACTTATTATCGTTTGTATCTTACGGAAATTCTGCCTGCTGATATTGATAAGGTTATCTATCTAGATGGCGATATTCTGGTTGTGGATAAACTTGTTAAATTGTGGAATACTTCTGTTGAAAACTATGCAATTGCTGCTGTTCCAGATAGTTATAATAATAAGATAGAACACTATAATCGCTTGCGTTATCCCCAAACTTTGGGATATTTTAATGCAGGTATGTTAGTTGTCAATCTGAAATATTGGCGTGAAAAGCAGGTGCTTCTCAAATTCTTTGATTATGTGAAATCTAATACGGAAAGGTTGAGATGTCATGATCAGGATGTACTGAACTATCTGTTCAAGGATTCTAAGTTGATATTACCTATCAGATATAATGTACTGAATGAGTATTGGTTTGATTTACGTTATTCTCTTATCTCCTGGGAATTTGATGAACAGATATTGGAAGCTCAGGCTCATCCGGCCATTATTCATTTTACGGGTATTCCTAAACCATGGTATAAGAACTGCAAGCATCCATGGAAAAAGGAATTTGATAAGTATAAAGCGATGAGTCCTTGGCGTGATGAAAAAGAAAAGCGCTGGATGCCATTGAAGTTCTGCCTGGAGAAAATGGCCATAAAACTGGTGGTAAGCATGGGACTGCGCAAATCTGATTATATTGTAGAAAATAGGTATATTGAATTGTCTTAAGTTTCTTATATTCAAGTATCTTATAAATAAGTATCATATAAAGTTATGAAGATTCTGTTGGTAGGTGAGTCTAGTTTGCTACATAATACTCTCAAAAAGGGATTAGTAGAACTTGGACATCAGGTAACGCTGATGTCCGACGGCAATGATTGGCACAACTCTCCTCGTGACATCGACTTGCGCCGTAATATGGAGCGTTATGGAAGATGGAGCGGGCTTATGGTGTTGTGGAAAATAGTCTGCAATCTTCATAAGATATGTGGAAATGATATTGTTCAGGTACATAACTATCAATTTGTGCCTTTGATGGGTTGGTGGAACATGCTGATATTCTGGTTTCTCAAGCTTACCAATAAGCGAATCATTAAAGGCTGTTTTGCCGATGACCCACATCTGTTCAGACAACAGGCCAAGGGTATTCCAGCTTATTCTGATACTTTTTGGAATGGTAAATTACAGAATATCGAGGAGAATAAAGAGCGTATGGCTTTTCATTTCATGCCTCAGTTTGATAAGTGCTGGCATACTGTATCTTATCATTCTGATGCTTTGATAGCCTGTCTTTATGAATATTATCTCTGCTATGATGTTCCTTATTTCCATAAGAAGCTTTACTATATTCCTCTTCCGATGATAATTCCTGCTATAGATGAAAACAGGCAGAAAGGGAATGGTGAGGTTATCAAAGTGCTTGTAGGTTTACAACCTAAGCGCGAGTATCTGAAAGGTGCTTTAAAGATAGCTCATTTTGTGGAAATTCTGGCAAAGAAAAATCCTGGTAAGATAGAACTCAAATATGTAGAAGGAGTAGACTATGATGAATATTGCCGGATGCTGGATGAAGCAGATGTTCTGGTAGATCAGTTTTACAGTTATACTCCATCCATGAATTCGTTGGCAGCCATGGCACGTGGTACTGTGGTTATCGGTGGAGGAGAGGAAGAATATTATGAGTTCATTGGCGAAACAGAATTACGCCCTATCATCAATGTGAGTCCTGAGTATACTGAATCTCAGAATGTAGCAATCATCGAGCAGGCGTTCTTCGTCAAGGATAATCTTGCTAAGCTATCTTCTCAAAGTATAGATTTTGTAAAGAAATATCATAATTATACTTCTGTGGCTAGCACTTATGTGAAACTTTATGAAAAGCTTCTGGCCAGTTCCAACTAAGTTACTCTCTTTTGTCCCGTGATAAATGGTAAATATCTATATATAAACCATGTAACGAGTGTAGTACATAAATATACAATCAAGAATACGCCTACTACTGATAAGTAGTTTCCTGAATAAGAAAGGTGTAGGTGATTGCATATTTTTCCAATACAGAAAGGAATGCCTCCACATAGGAAATAGTATACGATACAATGTCTTCCAGTCCACTCTAACCATTTACAAGATGGAATCTTTTTAAAGAGAGTTGTGGTGGCAAGAGTACCTATCAAAATATTTAAGATAAATAGGGGATAATTAGTTATGTTAATACGCCATATAGTCATCATAACATATGTTCTATCCACATATATCTTAATCGTTATCCACAGTATTAATAACAGAATAATTTGTGATGTCTTTATTTTTTTATAAATGCTTTGCTCATGTTTGTGGATTATATATCCTATACAACAGAAAAACATGGCTTGCAATGAGTTATCTAATTGCCAAAAGTAACAGTCTGTAGTTTGCGGTAACCATCCAGATATGCCAAAAGTGATAGTGCAGATAGGTAGAATATACCTATCTTTCTCATGAGTTATCCATAGTGATATTGAAAAAAGAATTTCAGCTACTATCAGTGCTGCAACAAACCAAGAAGCTTTCCCCATGATAATGGATTGAAATATATTCAAAATATCTATACTCGCTCCATGAACAATTGCTTTTGGAAGTGCTAGAAGTGATGTAAAAATAAAGTATGGCATTAGCAAACTTCTCCCTATAGATTTCATTTTATGAGCTATACAGAATTGCTGTTGTGGCTTATACATTAAATAACCCGATAAAATGAAAAAAAAGACCAATGCATCCGTCAAATACAGATTTTGGTTAATGATATGATAATCCAGATAATAAGATTCTGTATGGTCTAGCAAAATAGCTAACATACAGAATCCTCGCAAATTATCTATCCAGCCTATTCTTTTTAAAGAATTAATTGATGTTGTATTGTTGTTAATATATCTTCCCATTTTTTTAAAATGTTTGATTTGTCATATTTATCTCCTGTTTCTAAGGCATGTATCCCTAACTCTTTTCTAAGATGAGAGTTGCTAATCAGTTTGGTGATAGCCTCTGTGAAAGCATTCTGATTATCTTGAGTTACGATAAGTCCGTTATATTCGTTTTGAATAATATCACTTGCTCCATATTTGAAGTTAAAGGTTACAGATGGTAGTCCGCATGCTTGAGCTTCTAACATTACAATACCTTGACCTTCATAATGTGAAGACATTATATGTAGACTATAGTTGGGATATATTTCCATCATATTTTCTCCTCTGCCACACAATTTTACCTGTTTTTCCAATCCTAAACTTGTAATTTGCTCTTGTAATATATGGTAAAGTGAGCCGGTTCCATAAATATCAAGTTGCCAGTCGGGATATAGTTTGGCTATGTCTTTCCAACAGGTAATCAATCTGTCAAAACCTTTCTGTTGTTCTAATCTTCCTACAGCAATAGCTTTTTTGCAACTGTAGTCTTTTACCTTTTGATGAGGTATGTTGATAAAGTTGGGGATAACGTATACATTCTTTGCCGATTGAAATTCTTTAGCATCGTCATGAGTCAGACAAACTACGGCATCAGCTTTTCTTTCCATTAATCCGAATAGTGCGTGAAAAGGATTGAATGAACGTGCCAAATGTGATTCGTATATTCGTTTTGCCTTGGTATGACAAAGAGGTAATAACAACGCTCCCAATGTAGTTGTAAAGAAAACTACGTCGGGATTAATCTGTTTTATTGTTTTATTTAATCTGTAAGCTGCTAATAATAATGTAATTATTCTGCTTAATAGCTTATATACTTTATTTCTTGTCTTCTTGGCAAAAGGAACATGAAGATGAATCAGCCGGATACCTTCATTTAAGATATACTGTTGTTTCCGTTTATCTTCATATACAGAAATAACAGTAACCTGATGATGATATTCTTGATAGAATGTATTAGCCTTCATGGAAACGATTCTTTCAACGCCTCCATTCTCAGAATAATCTTCTATAACATAAACTATGTTCATTTTCTTTTCCATAGAAACGAGTTTTTTCCTATTTTATTTTTTAAAATGTTTTTAATGATGTTCCATCTAAACCTAATCTGCTGCCATTTGCTGAATTTGCTCCCTTTTCCATTGCAGGAATTGGTCGCTGGATGGCGACGGAACGAGATAAGTCTGTCATCTATGAATTTTACAGAATATGTAAATGCTGCCACATTTCCTATCCAGATATCGTACATGGGAATATCTTTAGGAAAAGGTAATGCAGCATCTTTTACGCATCTTGTAAATGCCATACAACAACCTGTATATCCGTTTTTCCACAATGCGTTATATATTTTGTTTTTACTTACATGCAGGAGCTTGAACAGCGACGGAAAAAGAATATTCAGATGTTCATCTGTTACTTCTGCATTGCTGATTACACAATCATATTTCTGTAGCCATTTCATACAAGTAGCTACTTTATTAGTCTTCCATACGTCATCTTGGTCTGAAAGAAATATGTAGTCTCCTTGTGCATGATGCAGTACATTTTCAAAATTTAGGGTAGGAGAATGCTTTTGTGGACCAGGTATGACCCTTATTCTTGGATCTTGGAATGTCTTGATAATGGATAGGGTTGCATCGGTGGAGCCATCATCAGAGATAATAACTTCATCGTTGGCATTTAGTTGCTTCAATATAGAAGCAATCTGTTCGCCAATATACTTTTCACCATTATATGTAGCAATACACACAGAAATCATTTTCTTGTTATAGTTAATATCTATTTAATGAAAATATCATATTTTTTATCAATATAAGGAGTCGTGATGTCTCCTGCGTCTAAGATGGAGTGGAATAGAAATGCAGAATTATATTTTTTATTCTTGTTATTTTGCAGAGCTTTCCATTTGTTAGGATAGTTAGCTTTGTATTTGTTTGACATCCATATCCAACAGCCAGGATAATGCAATGCTTCTGCTTCTTCTCCGTGTCCGAAGATTCCTTTTTCTCCCAAACTTTCTGCATGATCAGAAAGATAGATAATGGTGGCATTCCGATTTCGGAACCTGTTTCTCACTTCATTCCAAAAGAAGTCGGAATAGAGTACGGAATTGTCATAGGAGTTAAAGAATTCTTCTTTGGTGTTGGCAGATAGTACTCTGCTTTTAAGTTCTGGTTTCCAACGGGCATATTGGCGTGTATAATGTATGTTATACCACCAGTGGGAACCTATTGTATGTAAAATAAATAAGTTTCTTCTACCGAAGTTCTTATTCTGAATTTGCTTGTCTAGTAATGGTAGGATATCTTCGTCCAGCCATTGGTCGAAGATATAAACCGATTTTCCGTTATTTACGTAAATAAGCGAATCTGTTTCTTTCATGAAATAAACGTAAGTATCAATACTTTCTTGGTTGGCAATCCATGTAGTATGGAAGCCTGCTTTTTTGAAAATATCAATAAAAGATCTTTCTTTATAGGCTGCATCCAGATTCTTTGGGCATGCTCTGGTAAGCAAATATGGTACACTGGTATGCGTAAATCCATATTCTGAATAAATATGAGGCATGGATACAATGTTGCTGTCTGTCATCAGAAAAGGAGTTGTTGCTCTGTGATAGCCGTTGATTTGCATGTTTTTAGAGCGTAGGGTTTCACCTATGATGAAGACAACATCTATAGAGTCACTTTTACAGATTCCTTTCTGCTTGAAAGCCGGTCTGTTTTCTTCTATGATATTTCTATTATCTAAATAATCATTGATGGAGAAATAGATAACGAAAGGAATGCGGCTCTTGATAGGTAAGGATATTCTTGGAATACTGATGTATAGCGTAAGCCCAATGAAGGCTAGTATAAACTGGAGCCAAGAATGGGAAAATCTGATGTATTTAATACGAATATAAATGATACCTATACATATCAATTCTGTCACAATAACAAACAGTATCAACGGAATGGTAACAACGTCCATGGTTGTTCTGAAATCGTTGGTTATAGATAAATCTATAGTTGCTGCTGTAAGTGAGATTTGAGCAGTATATCTAAAGTATGTAGCTACAGAGCAAGCTAGGGTATATATAGGATAAAGTATGGCAAAGACGTATTTATTGCTAGCTATACACCACATAAATAGGAATATAGCTATTTCTATTACCAGAAATTGTGCGATAAGGATAAATAAATCTTTCATGCCTCTGAAAGGCATATTGTAGAAGTCACCCATGGTGTATAATACTCCTGAAAGAAGAGTCAGCCCTATGAGAAATAGGACTGACTTATAAAGTTGTTTCTGTTTCATTTTCTTGTTATTTGATAATGGCTATTTTACAAACCACTCCTCTTTCTCCTTCGGAAGTAGCAGTTTCTACCATATATATGCCACTAGATACTTTTCTGCCTTTTAAGTCGCACTGGTTCCATGTGTAAGTACCTCCGATGCTTCTACCTTGGTTTACCAGAACTCCATTGCTTGTTACAATCTTTACATCAGCGTCAAATGTTAATCCTACGATTTTCACGAGTCCAGTATAATCCGGTTTTACAGGATTTGGATAGGCATAAACATCATTTTTGTTCATTTCATTGCTTGGTAGAGTAACATCACTCATATATGAACAAAGTCCTTTAGGAGTTGCAAAATATACTTTTCCGGAAGGCTCTATCAGAATGTCAAGTATTGTATTGGATAGCAGCGGAGAATTCTCAGATGTAAAGTGATGTATCTGCGTATTGCAATCAGAACTGATGAGATATACACCATTTGATTTGGTTCCAAGCCATTTTCTGTTTCCTCCATCTATGGCTATACTTCTTGTATCTATTCCGTCTAGCAGATAATCGGCATAATTGGTACCATCATTTCTTGGTACCTTATGCTGGGTTACTTCTTGTGCTCCCAAACGTATGTTGTCTGCCGACAAGTAAAGAGGGCCACTGCTAGTGCACATCCATATATTTCCTTCTCTATCTTCTTTTATCTTGTAAAAAAAGTTTGGAGTAATTTGAACACCATCTTCATTTATGTAGGTAGGGCCGTAAGTATGCAACGTATTTTTTATATAGTCGTATGCATATAATTGGCTTGTTTGCCAATAGTTGGATAAAAACCACATTTTATTGTTTGTTCTACTGATGAATAGACATCTTAAATCATCATTGTATTTAATCTGTGAACAGACATCTAGGGACTTCCATTGTTGATTTTTATCAAGGGTCCAAAAACAGTTTTCTACAGAAGAATTGAATACCCATAGTGTACCTTCTTTATCATACATGAGATCTGAGACCAGAATATAGTTATCATCGTTGACACATGATAGGAATGGACTATTGTTTCTATTGTAACATTTTATGAATTCTCCATCTTGAAATTCATAAAGTCCACTCTTGGCAGCTACCATCACGTGTCCTTCTTTTGTTGGATCAAAATCCATGCTTAGCCAGTCTACGTTGCGATGACCAAGAACATCATTAGATGGTTGTTCAAATTCAGACCAGTTTTCTCCATCCCATACATGAACTTCTCCTGGGTAACTTCCATCATTCTCTTGTGCATAGAAACCACCAGTAGCATAGAGTTTTCCGTTGTGAAAGAAAAGATTGTAGAAATTGTTAGAAGCAGGTCCTTTAGGAAGTATTCCTTCTGTCTTATAAACAGGTTTATTATTCGAATCTACTGTATAATAAGTAAGTTTTCCTTCTTTGGTAGTTGTCCACCAAAAGCCTGTTCCTTTATCATATACAAGTTTCTTGTTTTCAGAAAGCTGTTTGTAACTTCCAATTTTTGTCCATTCTTTAGAATTCAGTAAATTACCAGTTAGTTTTCCTTTATATAAGCCAGCTTCTTTCGAAGCTGCATAAAGGCAGTTGTCTTCTATATAACTATAGTTAACATTAAAGCCCAACTTGTATGTATCGAGTATTTTTCCTTCTTTTGTATCTAATTTAATAATTCCAAAAGGGAGAGATAAATAAGCATTTGTCCCACTTATATATATATGGTTTATCTGTTTATTATCAGTCATACTTTTCAGATACAAATCAGGTATATTAATTATATTTCCATTGGCATCCAATAAGTCAATATTTCCATTGGTATATGTGATTACCAACTTTTTTGTATTTTTATTCCAAGCAATATGATTAATATCAAAGTCAGAAAGAGTGTTTGCTTTATCGTATGTAGTAACTGAACCATTTTTTATATGATAAGAGAAAAGTCCGTTAGACGCTAAGGCAAACACTTGGTTTCCTGCTGGTTCGATTTCTGTTATATCGTTATAACTAGTGTATATTTCCCAACTTCCCTTATCTGTGGCCGATAAGGGAAGTACCATGAATAGTATTGTAATTAATAATGTTATTGTCTTCATTGTCTGTTATTTTAAAGCCTAATACTATATTAACTGCAAATATAACTATTTATTGTTTTTATAAACAGATACTTATAGATATTTTTGAAGTTGATGCTGGATGGGTAAAACGATGGCTTTCTTTGCTATCCATGCTGTGAGGATAATAAAAGCGAGGGATAGGATGAATTGGAATTCTTGATGTGGATTTCCTTCTCCATATCGTTTAAGAAATATACTCTGCATGATGCGAAAGCAGAGATTATGACAGAGAAATATTTCAAAACTGATACTGCCTAGCCATAGCAAGAGTTTATTATGGAATATCCTAATAAAACAACCTTTACCTTGATCTCTTGCTGTAAAATAGAACACGGTTATGGCTGATGGTATCCAATAAATAATGGCACAGCGAATGTTCGGATTGCAATGGATTGATAGAAAATACATTGCGATAAACAGCAATACCACTCCCAAGAATGGCGAGAATCAGAATATGCAGAGGATAGAGTTTGATGATACGGGAAAGGAAAAAATTTCTGTTTCCCAATACTTCTTTCTGTAGTTTTTCTCCTTTGCTTAAAGAGAGTACAAAACCACTGATAACAAAGAAAATGGCAACAGGAAACTCGCCCAAGTAATTGATTAAATCTTGGGATATGGGTAGGGTGGAATGCGAAATCACAATCATTAGGATAAGAATGAATCGCAGGGAATTGAGTGTCCTGATCATGATGCCTTTTCTTTGTTATAATGTTATTCTATTCTGTATTGAACAAGAATGAATCTTATTTCTTTTTCAAATACTCTACCAATTTAGCCACGGCTCTGGCTCTGTGGCTGATGCCGTTCTTGATTTCCTCACCCAGCTCAGCAAAACTCTTGTCATAGCCTTCCGGAACGAAGATTGGGTCGTAGCCGAAGCCTTCGGTACCATGCTTCTCGGTGGCGATATGGCCGTTTACGATACCCTCGAACTGGTGGATTTTCTTGATGCTGGTGCAGCCGCAAGGACATACATCCTGCTTTTCGATGTAGCAGATAACGGTGCGGAAGCGGGCCTGGCGGTTTTCCTTGCCGTCCAGTTCTCTCAACAGCTTAGCCATGTTAGCCTCACTGTCGTGGTCGGTTCCCTCGGCATAGCGGGCACTGTGAACGCCAGGGGCACCATCAAGTGCCTCTACCTCCAGACCGGTATCATCGGCAAAGCAACTTACGTGGTAATGGTCATAAACATACTGCGCCTTCTGCAAGGCATTCTCTTCCAATGTGTTGCCTGTTTCAGGAATATCCACATCGCATCCTATCTCCTTCAGCGATACTACCTCGTAGCCGCTGCCCAGAATGTCGCGAATCTCCTGGAGCTTATGCTGGTTATTTGTTGCAAAAACTATCCTTTTCATAAGTTTATAATTTATAGTTAATAGTTTATAGGGCATTCTTACAATAGTGCTTCCTGTTATACGGCGAAGCCGCTATAAACTTTTAACTTTTAATTGTTTTAATGTCTTTATCTTTGATTTTCACCTTCATCTCATCAAATCCCTCGCCATATACACCGATTACGGAACTCTGACTTACAAAGGCATTTGGGTCGATGATCTTGACGATACGGAAGATGGTGACGCTCTCGTTCTTCTTTGCTAGGATACAGAGCACCTTCATCTCGTTGCCCGTGTACCAGCCATGGCCATCGAGAATGGTTACGCCATGATCCATCTGCATACCGATGGCATTGGCTATCTCCTGATATTTCTTGCTGAATATCATAAACTGCACACTTTCTCGCTTGGCATTCATCACATAGTCGAGTACCAGGTTTTCTATCACCATCGTACAGAGACCGAATACTACCTTTCTAACAGCGTCTATCGCGGTAAACTCTGGTTTTGCATTGAAGACGAAGAATGAACTGCCCACGATGAGGAGATCCACGAAGATGAGCACACGGCCCAGCGAGATGTTGTGATATTTGTTGACGATGGCAGCAATGATATCCGTTCCACCTGTACTTCCATTATGCAGAAAGACGATGGCGAGTGATAAACCCGTAAACAGACAGCCGATGATGAGCGACATGAAGTCCTGTCCCTCTCCCAATATCTGCACCATCTTGCCATCTTCACCTATCATCCAGTCTTGCGCCAGCGCCAGGAACACGGAGAGCATGATGATGGCATAGATGGTCTTCACCATGAACTTGAATCCCAGAATCTTCAGCGCTGCAAGCAGCAAGGCGGCATTAATGAGAAAATAAGACAAATAGATAGGTATCCCCGTGCCGTAGTAAATCACGGCTGCGATACCCGTTACGCCACCCGTTACTATCTGGTATGGAAGCAGAAAAATGGTCCATCCAAATGTGTAAAGCAAGAGTCCAAGGGTGATGTAGAAATAATCCTTGCACTCATTCTTAATTGTTTGACTGATTGCTATTTGCATAATATTTTCCTCGTTTTTTAAAAGTAGTTAAGGAGTTAAAGGGAGTCAAGAAGTTAAGACAACAGTTTTTGTTTTCGTATATCTTCTATTGACAGGATATACAATTGTCTTAACTCCTTTTACTCCTTAACTCCTTAACTTCCTGTTATCAATAAATTACTTTTTCAACACTACGTTGACGATCTTCTTTGGTACGATGATCACCTTCAACACGTTGAATCCTTCCA
>DAWDAD010000018.1:0-44116 GCA_052356385.1 Prevotella sp. | reverse complement strand
TAGTCGAAGGGATGCTCACGGGGCGACTGGATGCTCTCCACCTCGAAGGGCAGCCTTCGGTCGCTCGTAGTCGGGAAACTCCTGGCGGATGAACTTCAGGGCGGCATCGGCGGAGAAACCGAAGGCATTGAGCTTGTAGGCGAGGCACGACACATACTCGTTCTGGATAGAACTTCATCTGCTCCTCCAGCGTCATGCCCGGCTTCATCTCGTAGCGATAGAGCACGCGCAGTCCCTCACCCGAAGCGGTGATGTGGAAGAACAAAGTGTGACTGTCCTCTCTCAGCTTGGCGCAGAGCTCGGCTAGTATGATGTATAATTTCAACGATATTCAAATTATAATCATGGCTGGCGGCGTAGGTAGCCGCTTCTGGCCTATGTACTAATGTGTAGATATATCTACTATGAGTCTTAATAAAAATTCGATAAAAAATGAAAATAGCATTATTAAACCTTCCGTTAGATAATAATTATGGCGGAAATCTTCAAAGATATGCTCTAATAAAAGTTCTTCAAAAAATGGGGCATGAAGTTGAGCATATTAATCTTAAATTCCATTATACTTTGCCTTGGTATAAGTGGTGGTATAGTTATCCCAAGAGAATAATTTATAAATATGTATTTGGAAGGAAGAATATATGTATATTTATAGAGAAAATGAAGAATAATGAAATGAAAGAAAAAATGCTCTTAACATTAAACTTCTATAATAAGTATATCCCTCATACACCATGTTGTACCAATATTCGACAAGTGAAAAAATATACAGCAAATAAGTATGATGCTTATGTTGTAGGTAGCGATCAGGTATGGAGAAAAGGCTCTGCTACTCAAATTGGATTAAAAAACTATCTTTTGAATTTCACTAAAAACGAAGATGTTGGTAGGTATGCTTATGCCGTCTCATTTGGAGTGTCAGGAAACTTGCTTAATAAAAAAGAAATTGTTTCTTTAGCTTCCGATTATTCTTTATTTAATGCAGTTTCTGTTAGAGAACAATCTGGTCTTACTCTGTTGAAGGAGTATGGGTGGAATCTTCCTATTCCTTGCTTATGTCTTGATCCGACTTTTTTACTTTCCCAAAAAGATTATATTGACTTGATAGAAGAAAATGAGGTTAAAAATTTGACATCAAATAGAATTTTTACTTATATATTAGATGAATCGGAAAAAACTAAATCTGTCATTGCTTGTTATAGAGAAAAATACAAAACAAATATTGTAGAAGTTTCTTTGCATGACACTTCAACAGTTTCCATATTTCAGTGGCTTAACAATATACGACTTGCGAAATTCGTGATTACTGATTCTTATCATGGCTGTGTTTTTTCAATTATATTTAATAGACCTTTTATCTTCTTAGGAAATGAGAGTAGAGGAAATTCAAGAATTGAATCTTTATTTGAAATGTTGGGAATAAATTCTAAAGAAACAGAATTCATTGATTACGAAAAAGTAAATGTAAAAATAGAGAGACTTAAGAACATATCAATAAACTTCTTATCAAAAATAGGTTAGAATGGAATTCTATTATATATTATACTATTCTCTGTTTTTTAGTTTAATAGGAGAAGTATTACCAATAAAACAAAAAAAATATATTATTGTTGTATGGTGTGTAATATTTACTATTATTGGAGGATTAAGATGGCGAATAGGTGGTGATTGGGATCAATATTACGATCATTTCTTATTTTCAAAGTGGTCAAATATATTTAGTTATGATAGATATGGTAATGGTCAAGAAAAACTCGAACCTGGTTTTGTGTTTGTAAATGTCTTTGTAAAAAGTATTTTTAAGACATTTTACGCTTATAATTTGTTGTTGTGTTGTTTTATACAGATAACTTATTATAAATTTGCCAACTATTTTTTTCCTAAGCATCCTTTGTTGTGTTATTGTTATTTGATGATACAAGCTAGTTATATCTTTCCTGTACGTGCTGGATTTGCAATAGCTATAGCTTTTTGGTGTTGGAAATATATTAAAGAACAAAAACTTAAAAAGTATATTATTACAATTTTTACAGCATTTCTGATTCATAATCAGGCTATTGTTTTGCTTCCATGTTATTTCCTACGTTATCTAAAGATAAAAAGTGTATATCTACTTATCGCATATCCAATTATTGCAATTTTCGCTTTTAAATTTCAAAGTTATTTTGCACAAATGGCCTTGTTGTTCAGTGGATCTATTGCGGAGAAAGCTCAGATGTATACTGAATGGCAGACTGAAGGTATTTCTAAGGCATCAAATTATGCTGGCTGGATTTTAAATTATTTGTTTTTATGTGTATATTTATTTGTTAGGAAAAAAGAGCGAAAAGAGCGGAGTGATTTTTACAATACATTAGTAAATGCAGTAATGGTATATAATACGATATTTATGGTCTTTTCTAGTGGAATGGGAGATTTGGCTCGATTAGCTTCACAATATTTTCCTGCTCAGTGCATTCTTTTTATAAATAGCATTTTATTTTTTTATAAATACAAGAAAGGTTATATTAAGGTTTGTACAGTAGTTTTTTTGCTTGCATATTTATTGTATAGAATCCCTTCTTTGTGGTCAGGTCCCTTCTTTATGGACTCAAGTGTTCCGTATAAAACAATATTTGATTTTCATTTGGTTTAAATATGAATATTTTAATAGTTTCAAAATGTCCTACGCATCCCACAGATGCGGGAAATCGATGGTGGATATTGTCTCAGGCGGAAATGTTTATAGCATTAGGTCATGAGGTTCATTTTCTTTATATAAATGAGCCTGGCTTAAGAAATGATCCAGCTCCATATATGGAAAGCTTAGAAAAAACATCTCAGTATTGGGGAGAACGATTCCACCTATTTCAGGTTAGCAAACAGCAAAAAATTAAGTTTAATCTTAAAAAGGTTTATCGAAAGAAATTCAATCACAGCCATTGGAAGGTTGATGATCAATATCCTGTAGGTTTAGATGATATGGTAAATAAGCTTGATGCGCAATATCACTTTGATGTATGTATCATCAATTACTATTATCTCTCTCGTTTATTTGAGCATATTCATATTCCTAAGAAGGCAATTGCTACACATGATGCCATAGCCTATAAGGATTTGAAGATAGGTATGCCTACAATGTGCATTACTGCTGATACGGAGGCCAAGGCTATGCAACGTTGTCCTCATATCTTTGCTTTACAGGAGCAGGAAGCAGATTATTTCCAGATTCTTTCTCCTAACAGCAAGGTGTATAATCTGTATGGAAAGTATAATCATCATCCACAGCCAGTAATGGGTAGTCAGAAAATGGTGTTCTTGTCTGGCAATAATGAATTTAATCAAAATGGTATCAAATGGTTCTTGAAGGAAGTATTTCCTGTTATAAGAAAATCCTTTCCAAGTGCTGAACTACTTGTTGGTGGTAGTATTTGTAAGGTTTTGCCTTCTATAGGAAGGATAGAGGGGGTGACGGCTATGGGATACATAGAAGATCCTGCAGATTTTTATGCGAAGGCCGATGTCGCCATCAACCCTGTATTCCAAGGAACAGGTTTAAAGATAAAGACTTTCGAAGCAATATCTTTTGATAAGGTAACTTTGGTACATCCTCATAGTATGGCTGGTGTATTTAGAAAGGATGAAGCGCCTTTGTTTGCATCAGACAAACCTGAGGATTGGGTAGTTTTTCTCAAAAAGATTTGGGGACACTCCGATGCTATTAATGCCATCAAGCAAAAAGACAAAGAGTACTTGCAAGCGATGAATGAGTTTATAGTAAGCGAGTATAATAGATTCATTAACGCATAATTTTCATTTCTGTGAGTTCATATTTAAAGTTTTGTGGCTGATTAGTAAATTTATGGAAATGTTGAGTAAAAATAAAGCTATGTATAACGATATTCAGGTAATAATCATGGCCGGCGGCGTAGGCAGCCGTTTTTGGCCAATGTCAACCCCCGATTACCCAAAGCAGTTCATTGATGTGATGGGTGTGGGGCGTTCCCTCATTCAATTGACAGTAGATAGATTGAAGCCAATCTGTCCTGTCGAGAACATGTGGGTAGTGACAAACGAGAAATACATTCGCATTGTCAAGGAGCAAATCCCTGACATGCCAGTAGATAACATATTAGCAGAGCCGGAGGCTCGCAATACCGCTCCATGTATTGCTTATGCCTGCTGGAAGATCCAGAAGAAGCATCCTGATGCCAACATCGTGGTGACACCATCCGATGCCCTGGTCATCAATACCTCGGAGTATCAGCGAGTGCTCAGCAAGGCATTGAGCTATACATCCGATAAGAACGCCATCGTTACCATCGGTATTAAGCCAAGCCGCCCGGAAACAGGCTATGGCTATATCGCCGCAGCAGAGCCAACATCCGTAGATGAAATCTACAAGGTTGAGGCTTTCAAGGAAAAGCCAAACCTGGAGACTGCCGAGCAATACCTTGCCGCTGGCAATTACTATTGGAATGCCGGAATCTTCGTATGGAACATTGATACCATCAGCAAGGCAATCCGAACCTTCCAGCCAAATCTTGCCAACATCATGGACGAGATGGCACCTTCTTTCTATACCGAACAGGAGAAAGAGGTAGTCGGCAAACTCTTCCCAACCTGCGAGAAGATAAGCATTGACTATGCCGTGATGGAGAAGTCGAAGGAAATCTATACCTTGCCAGCCGAGTTTGGCTGGAGTGACTTAGGCAGCTGGGGCAGCCTCCGTACCTTGCTTCTGCAGGATGAGGCTGGCAATGCCAAGGTAGGCAAGGACATCCGCTTGTATGAATGCAAGAACTGCGTGGTTCATGCAGCCGATGAAAGCAAGGTGGTAGTTCAAGGCTTGGATGGCTATATCGTAGCCGAGAAGAATGGACAACTGCTTGTTTGCTCTTTGAAAGAGGAACAGAGAATTAAAGAGTTTGGAAAGTAATTTATTAGTGTTTTTATAATGTGTCAGTTCTTGTATTTATAGTTTTAAAATAGTTTCTATTTTGCATATAAAAAAATGAGTAAGAAGTGAAATATGACTAAGAAGAAAATAACATGGATTACACCGACATGTTTTGTTGATGTGGATCTCCCAATTATAAAAGAATTACAATCAGTATATAATATTCATTGGATTGTCATATTACGTCCAAAAGATGGGGAAAATACAAAAGCATATATTGATGACACTCTAGGAAATGATAAAATGGTATATATATCTTATGAGTGGCAAAAACATAGAATGCGTTCGTTAAAAAACATTTTTTTTATCTTTAATCTAATTCGAAAGATAAAGAACGATAATTCTGATGTTTATTATACGTCGGAATATGCTATGCCTTGTGGTATATGGTTTTATAAATGGTTGTTGCCTATTGGAAAAACAATTGCTGCTTGCCATAATGTAACAACTCCCAATGGAGCAAGTAATGAAAACTTTGTACGTTTTTACACGGCAAAATGGTTAAGTACATTTAGTAATATTCAGACATTTTCAAATAGCCAAAAAAAAGCGCTTCTTAATAAGTATGATAATAAAAATGTTCTGATGGCCCATTTAGCGTTGAAAGATTATGGTAATCCAACTAAAAAAATCGCAAAGAATGATATAACTTTTTTAGTATTTGGCAATATTATAAAGTATAAGCGTATTGATTTGTTATTAAAGGCTGCTAATATATTAAATCGAAAGGGAATCTTTAATTTTAAAATTAAGATAGCGGGTAATTGTAAAGACTGGGCAAGTAATTATGCTCCACTTATAGAACATCCTGAAATCTATGATTTAGATATTATGCGAATACCTAATGAGGCAGTTGCTGATTTATTTGCAGAAAGTGATTATTTTGTCATGCCTTATCAGGATATTGCACAGAGTGGTGCTATAACAGTAGCGTTTAGATATAATCTTCCTGTATTGTGTTCTGACATAGAACAATTCTCTGAATTTGTCACAGACGGGGTTACGGGATTTACCTTTAAAAGCCAAGATGAACAGGCACTTGCTGATAAGATGGAATGGATACTGAACAATCATCAGCAAATCTACAATTCAGTTAAAGCTAACGAACAGAAGTTTGTTGATGAAAACCTGTCTTTGGCATCTATAGTCAATAAATATAAAGCTTTTTTCGATGCGCTATGAGTAAACCTAATTTGGCAAATAAAAAAGAGTGTACGGGCTGCCTTGCTTGTGTTTCTTCATGTAACAAGAATGCTTTAAGTTCATATATTGATGAAGAAGGACATCTGGCTGTACGTTGTAATACCGAAAATTGTGTTCTTTGTCATAACTGTGAAAAAGTTTGTCCGGTAGTTTCACATTATGATTATAAAGGAAACTTTGAATCTAAGTTCTATGCTGCTTGGAATTTAGATAATAATATTCGAAAACGAAGTGCCTCTGGTGGAGCTTTTGCTGCTATGGCATTATATGTTTTGGAGCAAGGTGGCTACGTCTTTGGTGCAGCTAATGTTGGTGTATGTGATATTAAGCATATATGCATTGATAATAAGAGTGATCTTGCATTGTTACAAGGGTCAAAATATACTCAGTCAAATGCTGAGACATCATATTTGCATGCATATAAATTACTGAAAGGCGAAAAGTTTGTCTTGTTTTCTGGAACGGGATGTCAGATAGCTGGGCTTCTCTCATTCTTAAAACATAAAGTATATTCTGGTCGTCTGATAACTGTTGATTTAATTTGCGGTGGTGTTCCCTCGAAATTATTGATAAATAAGTTTTTTGAAAGTGAGCCTTATAAAATTCAAAAAATTCTTTCTTTTAGAACTAAGGAGAGTGGATGGAAGAGTGCTGGCTTTAAATATAATATGAAGACAATAGACGACAATGGATATGTTCATGATTATTCAAACGTAAAAAACTTTATTACTGATGGTTTTTGCTCAGAATTAACGAATAGATATTCATGTTATAATTGCCAATATAATGGTATATCACGTAAGGTAGATTTTACGATTGGAGATTTATGGGGGGATAACTTGTATGAATCTGAGCATTACAATGGAATCTCCTTGGTGATAGCTCATAATCAACAATCTGTAGATTTATTAGATCAAATGTCTAAATTCCTGCATGTTGAAATTACTGACAAAGAAAATGCGATTAAATATAATCATAGAATAGTTAATGGTATATGTAAAAAAGGACAATTATTTGAAAGAAAAAAAATGTCGAAATTGTTTAGAGTATTATCTTCTAAAACGTTGAAACATATTTATGCCAATGATGTAAAGGTCTTTAGTCTTTGGATGATATATAAATTATTGACTAAAATTCGTATTAAATTATTGTAATGAGTTATGAAAATTGGACTTATAACATATCATTTTTCAGTGAATTATGGTGCGATAATGCAGTGCTATGCAACCTGCCGTGCTTTAAAAGAACTTGGTCATGAAGTTAAGATAATCAATCTTAGACAAGAAGAAAAGCATGGTATAAAACATGTTTTTTCTTTGTATAAGGATAAAACTTTGGTCAGATTCATGAATGAGTATTATCCTAAGCAGACTGAATTGTATCATTCATATGAAGAACTGAAAATGGCAAAAATGGATTATGAATGTTTATTGGTAGGAAGTGATCAAGTGTGGAATCCTTTTATAAGCAAAGACAAGTGTTTGGCGTATTTTTTGGATTTTGGTTCGAAAGAATGTCTCCGAGTTTCTTATGCATCAAGTTTAGGTCTGGAAAAATGGCCAAAAGAGTATGCTCAAATCAAAGATAAGGTAAAACTGGCTCTTTTGCAATTTGATTTTATTTCTGTTAGAGAAAGAGCAGGTCAAAAATTGCTTGCTAACGAATTTGATATACAATCGCAATTGGTTTTAGATCCTACTATGCTTCACGAATCATATCCAGAAATTGTTGATACGATACCAGAGAGAAATGATATAATATGCTATCAGTTTAATCGAAGAGCAGAATTTAAGCAGACTGCAAAATTTATATCAAAGCAAATTAATGCTCCATTAAGAACCATAACTAATGTATATCCAATTCCTGGATTTAGATATTCTTATCCCCCTGATGTTGAAAATTGGATTAAAAAGTTGGCTGGAGCTAAATTTGTGATAACGGATTCTTTTCATGGTTTAGTCTTTAGTCTTCTATATAAGACTCCATTCGTTGTTTTTGCTACTCCAAATGGTAAAAATAGTAGATTGGAAAATCTGTTAGAATTGGTAGGACTTTCGGATAGATATGTTGTAAATTATGATCCAGAAGAGTTGGAAGCAATACTTAATCGGACTATAGATTATGAAAAAGTTCATGCGATTTTAAAAGAAGAGCGAATTAAGTCTTGGGACTTTTTGAAGAATGCTTTGAAAAGATAAATCGTTCATGTTATAAGATGTCTGTATGTTTATGAAAAAAATAATTATTACGTCACCATCATTAGATCCAACGCAGAATGTGAGTGGTGTATCAAGTGTTGTTAGGTTTATTATAGATAATAATCCTAATTGTAAATATCTTCATTTCGAATTAGGAAAAAAGGATAAGGAAAAAGGTGGTTGGCATCGAATTACAAAATTGATAGGATCATTTTTTAAATGGACAAAATTTATTAATACATATTCTGATGCGCTTATACACTATAATTTTCCACTTGATACAAAATCAATCATACGTGATGTGCCATTTATGTATTATGCTTTGCATAAAAAACATAAGATGGTAGTCCATATTCATGGAGGATTATTCTTGACTTCTCCTAAGATTCCTGTTATTTTAAAGGGTATTTTATCGAAGGTGTTTTCATGGAATGTTCCTTTTATAGTCTTGAGTGATAGTGAGGTGACAATTTTGAAAGAACGTTTTCATGCTAAAAATGTTTATAGCCTCCCTAACTGTGTGGACTTAAAGGATGCTGAACTTTATGCTAAAGAGCAAAACATAAAATCAGATAAGGCATTGAACTTAGGTTATCTGGGTCGCATAGAGCCTAATAAGGGTATGACAGAATTGTTGGTTAGTTGCGTGAAATTAAAGGAAGCAGGAATCCCATTTAAGTTAATTTTTGCAGGAAAAGAACAAACCGAAGGAGAGTTTTTGCCTAAGTTTACACAATGTTTAGGTGACAATTTTTCTTATGTAGGTTTAGTTTCCGGAAAAAGTAAGTGCGATTTTTTACGAAGCCTTGATGTTTTGGTAATGCCTACTTATTTTGAAGGTTTGCCGATGTCATTACTTGAATGTATGAGTTATGGTGTTGTGCCAGTAATAACACCAGTAGGATCTATTCCGGAAGTTGTTGTTGATGGTAATAATGGATTATTTATCAAAGTTAAGGATACTGATAGTATTGTGGTGGCTATCAGAAAAATAAATTCAGATAGAAACTTATTAAATAGGCTAAGTGTCAATGCACGGAATACGATCTTTAGTAAGTTCTCAACTCTGCAATATATCAGCCAGTTGAATCATATTTATCAGGAGGGGTAATGATGTTTGTCCGTTTAAAGAAAAGGTGCATATGTCCGTTTAATCCTACCTGAATTTTAGCGATGTTAAATTATTGTAGAATAAATTTATTCAAAAACTGATACGTTTAACTCACTGATATATAGTGGGGATGTTGTATTGGTTGTTTACCATAGAGATTATGAATATTAACCATGTAGACATCTTTTTAAAAGGGGCAAAAGATAAAGCAACACCTAAGGAATTCTCGCTTTCTGTGATTCATATTCTCCCCAATTGTTCTCCTAATTTGAAAAAGGGGCTGCGTGATGAGTTCTATAAACTCAATGGGCGTTGCGAGATTAATCGCAACAAGGTTGAGCTCAGAGAGGAGAATCCATTGCAAGGATTCTATGGCAGTCGCATCAATGTGGAGGCTATCGTGGGGGTGAATGGTAGCGGTAAGTCTTCCTTGTTCGAAATCATCTATAGAGTAATTAACAACCTGAGTTGCTTATTGAATAGGGGAAAACGTCGTAAAACGGCTGATGACCTCTATTACGTCAAGGACTTGTATGCCGAACTCTATTATGTGGTTAACGGACAGCTTGCCAGAATCTCTTGCCTGGGAGATAAGGTTGAATTCCAAATGGGCAAAGAGGCTTCTGTTACCTTGACTGCTATCAAGGACGGGATGGTAAGCTCAGAGAAGGTATTCATGGCTGATTTCGTGAAATGGGCTAAGGAAAACTTCTTCTATACGATAGTTACCAATTATAGTTTGCAGGCTTTTAACGCCAATGATTATAAAAGGGAACGTTGCTTGATTCTGAAAGATGGCCTGGATGATACCATGGCTGAAACTCAGGCAGAAGGTCATGTCTGGATGGATAGCTTGTTTCATAAGAATGATGGATATATGACTCCTATTGTATTGAATCCTTATCGTGACAAAGGTATCTTTGACCTGAATAAGGAGCATCATCTTACTCTTTACAGACTATCTGCCATTTTGATATATGCACAGGTACACGATAGGCGTTTCATGGAGAATTATGACCTGGATGATATTCTCTATGAGTTTGATTCAAGTTCTCTTGAAAAAAAGTACATAGAGAAATATCGGATAGAATTTAAAGTGTATGATGACTATAAGTTCTCGCCACTTGAACATAACGACATCGGTACAGAGATATTAAAATGTTATGGAGTCATGAATCGTTTGAATTTCGATGATGCCCTGCAAAAAACAGCCGCCATGTATCTTATCTATAAGACCTTTGCGATTGCCAATAGTTATCCAGCCTATGAGGAGTTTTCTGGCTTGGGTGAGCTAGATAAGTTTACCCAAGAAGTAGAACCTGATATGATGGAATTGATATACAAGTTGGTGAAGACCATCAAGAGGGACAAGTCGCATATCTCTCTTAAGATAAGACAGACCCTACATTTCTTAAATGCGTTGAAGAATGGGGTTATCAAATCTCAAAAAAAATTGACACAGAAAATTTCTTACCGAGAATATTTAAAGTGTGTTGCTAGGGGAAAAGAACAGAGGAGTATGAGAGATATCCAGGAATATTTGCCTCCTTCATTCTTCCAAATAGAAATCTTGATGGATAGGTTTGAAAATGGTGAACGAGTGAATGATACTCCTATTCCAATTGAGCAGATGAGTGCTGGTGAGAGGCAATACCTCTATACTTTCAGCACATATATCTATCATATATTGAACCTATTGAGCATACAGGAATCGCATCGGGTAAGATATAGAAACATCAACCTGATACTTGATGAGGTGGAGATTTGTTTTCACCCTGAGTTCCAGAGGCGATTTGTCAATGAACTTCTGGGTTATATCAAGCGATTGATTATGAACAGAAATGCATCCTTCAATATTCTTATAGCTACTCACTCTCCATTCATACTATCTGATATTCCTCAGAGTAATATCCTTTATCTGGAGGATGGAAAGATGGTAATGCCTGAAGGCATCAAGAATCCTTTTGCTGCTAATATCTGCGACATTCTCTATCAGAGTTTCTTTCTCAAACAGGGTTTTGTGGGAGAATTTGCCAGAAAGAAAATTAAGCGTATGATAGAGCGTTTGCTTCCTGGCGGCCATTTCCATGATGATAGTAAAGTAGAATATCATTTGCTGATGGAATTGATTGGCGATCCATTCTTGAAGATGCAGCTGCAACAACTATATGAGGACAGGAGGAAGAGAAATGGTAAAGATTGAGATAGATGATGCGGTAAGAAGTTATGCTCTTGTTTTTAGTCAACGAGTAATGGCTACATGTAATGGCGTGGAGGAAAATTTGGCAGCTCTTGGGATGTTCGTTGCTGATAACAATGATTGGAATGATAAAAGTGCAATAACGGATTACATCAATTTGTTGATAGCTGACTATCCTAAGGTTTTGACATTGGAGCCTATAGAGTGGAAACAATATATAGATAAGTATAACGAGGTGCTGAAACGTGAGCCAAATATGTTGACGACTGAGGTGGCATATAGGAAGACGAAGAAGAAAGTTTTTAAAGGAAAACTTTATGAGCGAATCATCGATTGTCTTCAATATACCAAAGCCAGGGTAATACTGGGAGAGATTCATCAACAGATGGGATTGAAAACATGTGTATATTGTAATGCAATTCCTACGATGTCGAATAATGGAGAGGTGTTTTATCAGATGGATCATTACCTGCCTCAAAGCTTATACCCATTTCTTGGTACATGCTTTTATAACTTGCAGCCATCGTGTGGCGTATGTAATGATCATAAAAAGACAAAAAACTGTGATTTTGGTCTTTATGTGAATAGTGAACAACATAAGGATTTGAGTCCTTTTCGTTTCGTGCCAAAAGTCAAGAATTTGGATGGTCCTTATCCTGAATGTGAGGATATTCAGTTCAGAGGGAAAGAGGCAAATGTAACAAAGGAAAGTAAGGCACATGAAGAAATGTTCCACATCAATAACTTGTATGCTGGGTATAAAGATGAAGTATCCGCTCTTTATACTGATGCTTATAAAATGAATCCGTCAATGGTTGAAGTGAATGCTGCATGCTTGGGAATTCCTGCAACCAAAGAGGATGTGTTGGCTTATATGTCTGGTCATTTATCCTTGGAAGAGAAGGATATTCACAAAAAAACTTTAACCAAGTTGAAACAAGACACCATCAAGCAATTGAAAGAGGGTGGTGTCTTATAACGACTGATTATATTTCTTTATATTATGAAAATAGATTTTTCATTAAGATATGACAGCAATAAAGAATCAAATGATTTCCTGAGATGCTTTTGGGCTGCATTGCGTAAGGAGTTTGGTAAAGCGGCATGGAATCTTTTGCCGCTACGTATTGAAAACAAAATTTATCTAGGACATTGTGATATAGGCTTGGAACATGCACTTGATATTTCCTTAAGTTACAAAATTAGAGGTTGTTTATCGGCTATTAGTATTTCTGTTGATGATTCAATATCTGATGCACAATTGCAAAGGAGATTAAAAGAATGTATTACCCATGCTCGCAAAAACAAAGATAACTTAGAATCTTTTAGTCTCACTTTGCAATTGGATAGTGCTATTTGCTTTGAGAAATCTGAGGCTAACTATCTTTCTCTAGATGACAATCGGCTGATGCTAAATGTTTATGGATATGATTTGGTTGATGCCAAGACTCTATCATCTTCTTTGTTGAAAAATATCTGTGCTTGGCTGTCATTCGACCAGTTGAAATACATATCTGTCGAAGGGTGTGCTTTCCAGGTATATTCTGATAGTGTTCGTCGGCAGATCGGAAGACAAAGAAAATATAAATTGAAAGTTTCTGATAGTATCCAAAAGTATTTAGATGAATTTATAGGAAAACCTTATTCTTATGAAGATAATTTATCTGATATAGATAAGGCTGTATTCTTGTTTGGGCAAGGCTTGAAATATGATGAGTTATCGCAAATGACGATTTCTTCGTTGGAAGCCTATAATGAGCAAGCAATTCTTTGCTATATGTCAGCACTGGAGGTTGTTACCTTAAAAGATATTGAACCGTCTAAATGTGAATGTTGTGGTCAACTAAGGTATTCTATAGCTAAACGAGTGGAAAACTTGGTTTATGAAGTATCACAAAGCATGGCATTGAGGAAAATGATAGCTGATTTTTATAAAAATCGTTCTAAATTTGTTCATTTAGGCACAATGCTTTCTGAGAATAATTATACAGGCATTTCTATACCTTTAATGAATAAAGGGTATGGTAATGGACTGATTATGCAATGTAACTTTAGAAGTGCAGATTTGGCAAGTATTGTGAAAGAATGTATTATGTGGAAAATCAATGATGCAAATTCCAGATTAAATATCATATTATAGACTCTATGCATACAGACTGTATTGATGGAGTGATAAATGTTATTGTTGAATAAAACTTTTATAGAAATACGATGATAAATAAAACATATCAATATACATTGGATTCTTTTGTTCAATTAGCAAAATTTATATGGAATGCTCGGCATGGAAATAAATATGTTAATGCCTTTAGAGTATATGGAAGTGGAATGGTGGGCTTGTTTAGCTTTTGGATAATAGATGTATTCTTTGATTCTAAAGGAGAATGGCGTTTGGGAGTATCTACGTCAACTCTTACTTGGAGCGAAATCGGTTTGGCTGTTGTATTTACGGTTGCTTTTGTCATAGTTTTAGTTTTCATGTCAAAACCGGAATTTGAAAAATCAGAGATAGAGAGATTAAAACGTATAGAAGAAAATCAATTCTTACATAGAATTACCCCTATAATTCTTCTATCTCAGTTTTCTCTAACAAATAATCTTCATGGTGTTGCACATTATGAGGATTCGGAAGAACTTGCTCGTTTTCGTGAACTGATAGCAAATAATGATAGTGGGCATGTTAGACTCTTGGGATTGTCAGGTACAGGAAAGACTTTGCATATAGTAAAAGCTTTTGAGGATAAGGGAAACATGGAAAATGTATTCTATTGCGATCAGGTTTCTCATGGAAATTTTAAATCTGCATTGCAATTACTTTCAGAAAAACGACCTGGTTGTACAGTAGTGCTGGACAATAGTCCTAAGGGAGTCTTTGCTGAGGCAATTAATAGTTATGGCAACAATATTCGGTTTGTATCTGCTTATTATGATCCCGTTGATGTTGATTATGGTTCATATTCAGTCTTGAACATGAAAGACATACATCTTGAAAATGTTGTGGAGAGAATTATTGATAACAATCTGACTCGTCCGATTAGCGGAGAGAATAGACAAAAACTGATTATTCATTCTGGAGGTATTCCATTTATGGCCTTGCTTTTGACACAAGCATATAATAAGACCAGTGAAATAGGTGTGATAAACAACTCTGTTCTGATAGAGCATCTTTTGGATTTACATGAGGAAAATGCAAATAACCAAAGAATAGCAATGAGGACTATTGCTTTGCTGCAACCGTTCGATTATGCAGGTGGAAATAGTGAGACGGCAAAATATTTAATAGAAAATAATAAATTTACTCCGATAGTAGATAATATAAATAGACAGGTGCTATTCCATAAGGTCGTGAAACATTTAAAAGAGCGCAATCTGTTGGAGGAGGATGCTTCGTATATAAATATGCGTCCGCAACCATTGGCTATTTGGCTTGTGGGAGAATGGATTAAAGAACAAGGTTCGGGTTTCATTGATACTATTAAAGAACTGGCGGCACACCCTAAATCATTCTATTTTCCAATTATAGATAGTTGGGCAAGGAGGTTAGAGTTCATGCAAGACAATGCTGATGCTAAAAAATTATATGGCGAGTTATTAAAATTGCATGAAGGCCCTTTCGCCGATGAGGATGTTATATGCTCTGATTTGGGTTCACGACTCATCCTCGCTATGTCAACAGTGAATCCAAAGGCAGTTGTCAGTTGTTTATATGGTATCTTGTACTCAAAGCCTATTGATTATCTTAAAAGTAATTTGCAGGGTGAAGCAAGAAGGAATATTGTTAATGCTTTAGAAAAGTTATGCTTTTGCAAGGATTCCTTTCATTATGCGGCATTAACTTTAGCAAGATTAGCTCTTGCTGAAAATGAGGAATGGGCAAACAACTCCAAAGGACAATTCTTGCAGTTATTTCATGTTGCTTTAGCTGGAACGGAATGTGATTTGAAAGAAAGGATGGCTGTCTTGAATGAACTGTATGAGCAAAAAAATACCTATAAAGACCTTTTGTTGGGAGCGATTAAAGGTGCTTTTGATACTTACAATTTATCAAGAATAGGTGGAGCTGAAAGGTTCGGATTTAAAAGTTTGGTAGATTTTATGCCAACTTATAAACAGATAAATGAATATTGGGACAGTTTATTTAATCTTTCTGTTAGTTGGATGGATTTGGAGCCAGATGTTGTTGAACATTTCGCAGGAATAGTTTGTGTTAATGCTCGGATGTTTGTTAGGGGAAATAGGAGTGATTTGTTATTTAGTTTTATAGATGAAATAGCACCTCGCCTCAACTACAATTGGGGACAAATGCAAAAAGCTCTTATTGAAATTAAGAACTTTGATGTATTAACTCCTCAAAACAGCAGAACTTTATTGAGTTATATTGACAAGCTTAAGCCTCGTTCTATTGTAATGGAAATGAGAAATGCAGTGCATGATATTTATACCCATGAAGAAACATCAGTAGATATTCTTAACAAAGAGGAACTGGTGGTGTTGCCATTTGTTGAAAAGTTTATTGCCCAGCAAAAATATTTGAGTGATGAAATCATAGGACTTGTTGCCAATGATAAGGAATATACCTCTTGGGAGTTTACAAAAAACGTTGCAGCGAGAATTCCTAATGAGGACATTCCACAAGTTCTTGAGAAGATATATGGGTATATTATACGTCAGAACTCAAACTTTTATAGCAATTGGTTGGTGAGATTCATAAAATGTTTGCCAGATAGACACAATGCACAAGAGATGGCTAAAAAACTCTATGAAAATGGTTTCATTAAACAAGGAATTGCTTTGCTCGCAGTAATTGATGATGACGCTTTTTCAAATTTGAATTTCTTATGGGAATATGTTGCTACTAAGAAATTGGAATATGAGTCTATAAGTAGTTATTATAATGTAATTAGATTGACAGATGTTGAAAACTTGCTGAAAGTTGTAGCAATTATCAAGTATCATTCTAAAGAATCAAATTCTGTTTTTGATTTTCTTTCTCAATATTGGTATTTGGATGTTTTGTATGAAGATGATAGGTTGTCTTCGATATATAAAGAAGTTCTGATTAATTATGATTTGCAAAGCAATCGTACAAATTACGAATATGTAAGACAAGTTGAGCGTGTTTTAGAGAAAACAAATGACAATAAGTTCGCAAAAACAATTAATAGTAAGTTGATTGCTTATCTTTCATTTAATTCGTCAATCTTAAGGGTGGAGGAAATTTACCCAATACTTTTAACAAAGTTCAGAGCAGTGATCTGGGATGAATTCATAGCGGCTCTTGTTGACTTGGATAATCGTCCTGGCTTCTTTTACCAAATCCGTCTTGCTATAGGATTTGGTTTTTCTGAAAGAACCTTGTTCTCTGATCATGAGGAGGAAATGAAAGAAGTATGTAAAAGGCATTCTCAGTATGGACCTATTGTTTGTGCCTCTCTATGTCCTATTCTAAAGTCTTCGGATAGTGGCGAAGAAAACGAGGAGTTTCATCCTTTTGTAATCTGGCTTTTGAATAATTATGGAGGAAACAAAATGGTCTTGAATGAATTATATGGAAATATGTGTACATTCTCTTGGACTGGAAGCATGTTACCTCTAATAAAAACAATGAAAAATTGTCTGTTGAAGGTTCGCGCTAAAGCAGGGTTTCACAAACAAGTTTACAAATGGGTTAGTGATTGCTTGAAACAATATGAAGCCGATTATAATAAAGAAAGACAAAATGAGGCCTATATGCGGATGGCTTACAATTACAAGTTTAATAATGGTTAGCTATGTCCCAATACTTTGCTTTGAATTTGATCTTTGGTTTTATATGGGTTCATATATAAAATATTGAGTTAGAATGATAATCTGTAATTAATAAGTTTTGAGAATATTATGGGTAAAGAAGCTCACATACTGAGGGTTGTTGAATCTATGCAAGCCACTGTTGATAAATTAAGCAAAGAAGTCTTGATTGCGATAAGTAGAGAAGAGATGATATTGAAGGAAGAAGCCTTTAATACTCATGTTTTTAATGCTTGCCTTATGGGGATAGACTTTGTCTATATCAATGTCTGCATAAGTGCCCTTGCTGCATTGAAGACTGATAATGTGCATGCCAAGCGATATCATTGGAAAAACGTTGTTGCTGGTATTTCTGAAGGTGTTAAGTATATTTACTCCTTTAAAGAGGGCGAGAAGAAAACTCTGATCGGGTATTTGACAACTATCTTGAACGACTCCGGCATGGTGACTCCTGAAATCTCAGGCTCTCTTTCTGTTCTTCAGGATTTGCTCGAAAAGTTTAGGGCAGATTGGGATGGCAAGGTTATGAGGGATATCGCTCTACATTATGACAAATCGGCAGAAAAACTTATCAGGGAAACGATGGCTATTACAGATGAAGAGCCTTATGCCTCCTTATTGTCTAGTTATTTGCTGATAATGAATATTCTGCATGCTATCTGCACAATAGGATACCTGCAGAGCCTTATTGGAAATAATCAGGGTCTTAGTGATGTCAATCTCGATGAAACTGGTCTGCTGGGTAATGATGGAAGGCATATGCATGCAATCCAGGCTTTACTTGAAGGGAAGAAGTTTAAGGCTTCTACTGAAAAATATCTAAACGAGTATGGTAAAAGGTTTCTGGATAGTATTGCATTATTTGAGAAAATCCAGAAAGGTTATGAATTCTTGGGTATTAAAAAAGGTGAGAAATCTTCTAATGGTCAACTGGATAGGTTCTATCAGTTGAATAATCTTTATTCATTAGTGATGTACTCTATGTTGGATCTCCTTTCTATCACGGATTCCTATTTGTCTTCTGATACAGAGTTTGAAGCTGCCTTGAATATGCGATATTTCTTGATAGTAAAGACTTCGGTCTTAACTCAGATAGTTGGATATACAGAGAAAGAAGCTCGTGAATCGCTATGGTATGAAATGAAACAGCTTATTCCCGAATCAGATGTTCCACTCCATAATATGGCAGACAAGTTGGAATCTTGTTTGAAGGAGAGTGTACAGGACCAAAATGTTAGAATGGTCAGGGCAAAGCTGGTTCATCTGAAATTCTCTAAGAAAAGGCCAGGTGATGTAAAGGGTATTTTGTCTATACTGAATACTTTCGATCCTCTTACGGAATTTTATAAAGTGATTGATTTGATTGAACTTTTGATTAAGGTTATAAGATTCTTAGATAGTCTGTTGGCATCAATAGGTGAAGAAATTACTCTTGAACAACAGAAGCTACAAGATAAAATCAGCAATATGTTCTCCTCTTTAAAGGGCATGATAGAAAACAACATTACGGATAGTACACAGAAAGAGGAATTGCTGACATCAATAAACGCTAATGAGTTTAAAATAATTGATATGTTGAAAAATCATTAGTACCGATAAATAGTATGGAGTATCTTCTCCCGAACTTCGCTATCTAGCATGAAGTGGGGAATAGCTTTCTTGCTATCCTCTGCAAAATAGAAAAACAGATGTTTGATGCCTGGGGCATCAGCATATTCGTAGGCTTCGATTTTCACAATGTTGATGCCTTGCGACTGAAGTGTCGCAAGGAGTTGCTGACGTTGCTTTTTCGTAAGCTGCTTATACTTCGTATATATAGTATTAATATCGTATGTCATAATCATTGTTTCTTGTTTATGAAATGATGGGATTCTGATGGAACCCGTAGTTTATGGCTGCGAAGATAACAAAATAAATTCAAATACAGTTATGTTTCGACTAAAAACATTAACAATTTTGGGTAGTAAGGCGGAATTAGCCTCATTACCAGAGGGCAAATTGCTCATTAACACAGTAAATGCTCACTCTTTTAACACCGCAAAGAAGGATCAGCTTTTTGCTGATGCTCTGACTAATGGTGATGTGTTGATTCCGGATGGCGTGAGTATCGTAAAGGCGTGCAAGTGGATTAAGGCTAAGAGTCAGCCTAAGGAAAGAATAGCTGGCTGGGACTTGTTTTTCTTCGAAATGAACAAGCTGGAGAAAAAGGGTGGTACGGTGATGTTTATGGGTAGTTCACAGAAGGTGCTCGACCTGATTGTGAAGCGTGCTGCCGTGGATTATCCTCACCTGAAGGTGGTGACATATTCACCTCCTTATAAGCCTGAGTTCTCGGATGAGGACAACAAGGCTATCATTGATGCCATTAATGCTGCCAATCCTGATTTGCTCTGGATTGGCATGACGGCGCCAAAGCAGGAGAAGTGGACGTACTCTCATTGGAATGAGTTGAACATCCATTGTCATGTAGGTACCATCGGTGCCGTCTTTGACTTCTTCGCTGGTACCGTGGAGCGTGCACCTATCTGGTGGCAGGAGCATGGTTTGGAATGGCTCTATCGCTTGATCAAGGAGCCTAAGCGTATGTGGCGAAGATATATCATCGGTAATACTTTGTTCCTCTGGAACATGACGAAAGAATAACTTGTGAAGAAACAACTTCAGATTTTCTTTGATTTCTTAAGATTCTGTATTGACTCAACTAAGGAAATACCTGATTCCTTGAAGGAAGCGGATTGGAAGGAGCTGTATGCTATTGCCAAGAAGCAATGCCTGGTGGGTGTTCTCTTTGATGGTATCAAGAAGTTGCCTGCGGAACATGTAGGGATGAAGAAGGAGTTGCTGCTCCAATGGATGGCGGAAAGCCAGATGTTGGAGAAGGCGAATGTTCGGCTGAACGATGCTGCCATTCATGTTTCTGAGTGGTTCCGGAAAAAGGGATTTAGAACCTGTATCCTAAAAGGGCAGGGGAATGCCTTGATGTATCCGAATCCTTATTCCCGGACTCCTGGTGATATTGATATCTGGGTGGAAGGTGGAGATAAACGGATCATCTCCTTTGTCCGCTCTATCTCGCCTCATGAAAAGGCGTGCTATCACCACATCGAGTTCCCATCGTATAAGGGTGTAGAGGTTGAAGTGCATTATCGGCCTAGCTTCCTGTTGTGCTTCTGGCATAACAGAAAGCTTCAGAAATATTATGAGAGGGTGAAGGAGGAGCAGTTCTCGCATCGGGTGATGTTGGGAGAGCAAGGGGAGATTCTGATTCCGACAGCGGAATTCAATCTCATCTTCCAGTTGACTCATATCTTCTCGCATCTGATGAATGAGGGGATTGGTTTAAGGCAGCTTTTGGATTACTACTATGTATTGATTAGTGATGATTTATCATTGATTAGGGATAGAGTACAGAAGGAATTGAAGGAGTTGGGGTTGTGGATGTTTGCAGGGGGTATCATGTATATCATGCAGGAGGTGTTTGGCATGCCTGCCTCTCGCCTTATTGTTCCTCCGAATGAGAAGTATGGTAAGTTTGTGCTGAACGAGGTGCTGGAAGCCGGGAACTTCGGAAGGCATGATGCCCGGAATAGGTTTGGCAGGTCACAGCTTGGACATAATCTCCAAAGGGTGTATAGGGATATAAGACTCGTGAGGTATTTTCCTGCTGAGGCTCTATGCGAGCCTTTGTTTAGGGTATGGCATTTCTTCTGGAGGCTAAAATATAAAAAATAAAATAATCAATTGAAATAACTCTGTTTATGTTTATCGAGATGCAGATAGGTAATCAGCTAGATGAGGATGACTATCTGCACTTCGATTATCAATGATAATCATAATGAAGAAAAAAGTATTTGTAAGCGGTTGCTATGACCTGCTACATTCTGGTCATGTGGAGTTTTTCCAGCAGGCATCACAGTATGGTGACCTGTATGTGGGTATCGGATCGGATGCTACTTATCTGGAGTATAAGCATCGCAAGCCTATGTTCCCGCAGGAGGAAAGGCTATTCATGGTCAAGAATATCAAGGCGGTGAAGGATGCGTATATCAATGAGGGAAGCGGAGTCATCGATTTCCTGCCTACTCTTGATAAGGTGAAACCGGATGTGTTTGTGGTGAACGCTGAAGGTGGGTCTGATGAGAAACGTAGGATCTGTAAGGAAAGGGGCATCGAATATGTCGAACTTCAGCGCACGCCTCATGCTGGTTTGAAAGCGCGGTCTTCTTCTGGCTTGAAGAAGGCGTTATTGAACGTATCTGATAATTCGGCACAGGAGGCGGGGATTCCTACCCGTCTGGATCTGGCTGGTACTTGGATTGACCAGCCTTATGTAAGCATGTATCATCCGGGATGGGCGATTACCATCTCGCTGGAACCGACCTTTGAGGTGCGCGACCGCTGTGGTCTGTCTACCTCTACCCGTAAGATGATTCAGAAGATATGGCCGGTGAAGTTGCCGAAGATGGATCCGGAGATGCTCGCCCGACTGGTATTCTGCTTCGAGAATAATCCGGAACGTCATGATGGTATCATCTCGGGTGCTCAGGATTCTATCGGTATCTGTGTTCCCGGTCTGGTGCGTCATTATTATGACAACAACTTCTGGCCGGAGAAGATTGAGAGTACGCAGGATGAGATGACTCTCCGTTTCCTGGAAGACCATCTGGTGATGATTCCGATGGAACCGAGAAGACCGGGATGCAGTGTGGTGGAAGGTAAGGATATCACGCCTGAGAAGGTGAAGGCGCTGGCTGATGCAGCTGATGCCTGCTGGAAGGCGATTCTGGCACACGACCTCGATGCCTTTGCTGCAGCATACAAGGCATCTTTCGAGGCCCAGATTGCGATGTTCCCGGGTATGGTGAATCCGTCTATCAATGGTGTGATAGAACCGGAGGCGAGTGTACAGCCGATGATAGACCGCTACAGCAACATGGAGGAGGTTCTGGCATGGAAGATGCCGGGAGCCGGTGGCGGCGGTTATCTGGCACTGGTAGTAAAGGACAGTCTTAAATTTGCTGAGAATCATGACGAAGCCATCCATCTTCAGATACGAAGGGCATAACTATCTGGTGCCCTTCCTCATCATCAGCAGCCTCTTCTTCATGTGGGGCTTTGCCCATGGCATTCTGGAGGTGCTGAATCCGCATTTTCAGGAGTCGTTCCATATCAGCAAGGCGATGTCGGCCCTGACGCAGGCTGCTGTCTATGGTGCCTACTTTCTGATGGCGCTGCCTGCCGGATGGATTATCCGGAAGTGGGGCTACAGGAGGGGTGTGATAACGGGACTGGTTCTCTTCGGTATCGGTGCTCTGATGTTCATACCGGGAAGCAGGATCAACAGTTTCTACTTCTTTGTTCTGTCGCTGTTTGTGATAGGATGCGGACTGACCTGTCTGGAAACGAGTGCGAATCCGTATACTACGGTACTGGGACATCCTGACAAGGCGGAGAGCAGAATCAACCTGTCACAGTCGCTCAATGGTATCGGATGGATTGTAGGACCGCTGGTTGGCGGACAGCTCCTGTTCTCGGGTGTCAACATTGCTATTCCTTATGCCCTGGTGGGTATCTTCGTGCTTTCTGTGGCGCTGGTCCTGTCAAGAATCAAGTTGCCTGACCCAAGGAGAGCGCATGAGGCGGATACGAACGAGATGGTGGAGGAGAAGCCGATGCGAGTGATGGCATTCGGTTTCGGTATGCTGGCCTTGTTTCTTTATGTGGCTGCCCAAACGGGTGTGAACAGTTTCTTCATCAACTATGCTGAGGAGAGCATTCATATAGAGAAGCAGACTGCCAGTCTGTATCTCGCCTTTGGCGGAATGGGTCTGTTCTTTATCGGCCGACTGGCTGGTGGTGTCATCATGAATTATATCCAGCCAAGGCTGGTGCTGCTGGTCTGTGCCATCCTCACCTTTGTTGCCACATTGATTGTGGTGGTATGTAGCGGTACTTTATCTCTCATTGCGTTCTTCGCCCTGTATCTGGGAGAGAGCATCATGTTTCCGACTATCTTCTCGCTGGCATTGAGGGATGCGGGTACAAAGACCAAGCTTGCCTCTTCATTGCTTATCATGACGATAGTGGGTGGTGCGGTTGCTCCTGTAATCATGGGGTATATTGCGGATACTACGGGCAGTATGGCGATTGCCTTTCTCATACCGCTGGTATGTTATGGGGTGATTGGAGGGTATGCACTTTTGAAACACTCTATTTCTTCTTTTGCAAAGAAGTAGTTTTTTGCCCCACCTGTCCCTCCCCTGGGGGAGGGTCCTTAACCCACTCCCAAGCCCTTGCCCTTTCCAAAAGGGTAAGGGATGTAACCGCCCTCCGGTGCTCAGAACCGCTACGCTCTAAGGATGGCGGGGCATCAAAGCCCTCGCCAGGTTGTGCGGGATGGGACCGCCTGGGGAATACAGGTTATAGTGTAAACCACCAATACAGCGTAAGGTGGGTTGAATGAAAAATATTATCTTTGCAGCCGTTTTAAAATTCATATAAAATGGAAAGCAAAGAATATTTTATTTATTATGCATATGCCGCCTCCAGTGCATGGTGCTGCTATGATGGGTAAGTACATCCATGACAGTAAGTTGATTAATGATAAGTTTGATAGCCATTACATCAATCTTACCACGGCTAAGAATCTGCAAGATATTGGTAAGGTTGGAATCAGAAAGTTGGTTGATTTTATCATACTGCTTCGTAGAATCAGAAAGAGTTTGAAGGTAATTAGACCGGACTTGGTATATGTAACACCTAATGCCTGTGGCGGTGCCTTCTATAAAGACTATATCGTTAAGGGAATTAAGGTGATTCTCTTGTTTGAATGTTTATATAGTGATGTCATGAAGTATGTAATAATGTGTGAGTAAGACATAATATGAAACTGATATATTGCTATATAGCGCACTTTCGCAATATCGAAAACCAGGAAGTATCTCTTTCTGATGAATTCGTTTGTCATTACCATGATTCTAAGCTGCTTATTGAAAAGCAGGAAAAGAATCCATTGATGGATTACATTTATGATAATGGGTTCATGAGTAATCTAAAGATCATTGTCGGAAAAACAGGGTCTGGTAAAACCAATTTCCTGCAACTAATTGGTATGGACGAATGGCGCAGAATAGAGTCTGATGCTAGTGATGCTTATCTGTTGTTGTATAAAATGCATGATGGAAATGCCTTTTTTGCTGAGGAAGTAGGTCTTGGTCATAAGAAACGTGCATATTATTTCACATATGATTTTGACAAGCATGTGGTTCTTTCCACTACTCCTGCAACTAAAGCGGATAAAGAGAATACGTATATAGTCAATGCCTTTGATAGATATGCTTTTGCAAACTGTCCTTACGAAGATGAAAGGCAGGAAGGGGTGTATCATACTGATACATTTATCCCAAGAATAATTGCTCAATATGGTAAGGCAAGTATTTCTATGGAATGTGATTTCTTAAAAGAGTACTTGAGTCATTTTGCAGAAGAAAGTATCAAAAGAAAGGCCTCTTTGGTTATTAAATGGAATAACTGGCAGAATAAAATCCATTCTGATTTGGATGAAAAACTGGTAAAAAAAGAGTATTGGACATATAAGGATAGAGCGAAAGAGCAAAAGGAAAAGAATCTTCGTAGCGGGCAATACGACAAGCCAGTACAGTTTGATAAGAAATCTACTCCCAAGAGTCGTTTTATACATGACTTGATGGTAGATTTTGCCATATATTTGCGTAAGTGGGCTGAACAGGTGGATTATGAGTTTCCTGAAAAATACTACAGATATGCCGGCATGGTATATGATTTGGGAGTTGAAGACCCTAGAGAATTGCCTGATGGAGAGAAAATAGGTATTTTGAAACGTATCGATTGGTTATGCCAGTATATTGACTACCATACTGATGAAGAAACCAGTAATCGAGGACTTGTTTGGCAGATTGGTTCTGATATTAGAGATTTTTTCCATCTTTTAAGTAAGATGGATGACAAATACTTCACAGATACAGAGTTCTCTATACCTGTAATGGATATAGATATTAGTGAAAAATCTGTTATGGGCGAAGTGTTTGAACGGATGGAGCAATATCGACCAGACGAAATTGGTGTTTTTACAAAATGTCTGTTACCTTATCATTGGACTTATGTAAGTTCTGGTGAGTATCAATATGCTAAGATATGGGGCGTGTTGGAAGAATATGGAGTAAAAGTTAAAATATTGACGCAAGGACAAAAATATTCGGAAGCCATTCAGCCCAATCTCATTCTCTTGTTGGATGAACCTGAGAATTATATGCACCCGGAAATGTGCAGGACTTTTATCAGAAATCTAAATGTCTTGCTAAGTAAACGTAACCCAAATTCAGAATTGCAAGTTCTGATTAGTACTCATTCACCATTTATGCTGTCTGATGTTATGGCATCCCAGGTTATCAAGATGAACTATGATGAGTATGGTAGGTGTATTATCTCAAAAAGTGAGAGACCTTATTATGCTGCCAATGTTCATAGTATTATGGCAGATGGCTTCTTTTTGAAATATACCATCGGGGAACAGGCTCGTATTTTCTTGGAAGATAAGTTTGAGCTGTTAAAATCATTGGTATCTAGAAAACGTGAGCTTTCTTTATCTGAAAAAGAAGAACTTACGATGATTCGCCAATTGATTCCGAATATAGGTGATGCATTGATTCGTCATTGTTTCAGTATGTTGTTGGAAAAGTTGCAATAAGATGATAAGACTATTATTCCCGAATATAGAAGAATTGAAGCAGCTTCATTATGAAGCGGTAAAAAGTTATGTGGCTGATATCATGCGCAAGGAACAACGCAAGGACTTTTATCAGAAGGTTATAGATCTTCCTGGATTTGAAAGTTATGACAAGGAGTATGATTTTAGACATGACACTTTTGATTGGCTCAAACAATTTGTGCTGGCCGATTGCTCGACTCTTGCCAGTTGGGTGGCTAATTGCCCTAAGCTTCTGAAATTTGATTATATGAAGAAGGTGTATATAAACAGATTCTCAAATGGTATCTCGAAATATGTTGATCGGCAAGAAACATATAATTCGTATGCTTTGTTTGAGAAGATGAATTTGAAGGTTTGTCCATATTGCGAGCATGAGTTTCTGGATGTAGTTGAAGTGATGCAGGGTACTCAGACGAAACGTACTATAGAGTTTGACCATTTCTATCCTAAAGGGAGTGATGAGTATCCAGCTTTGGCTATGTGTTTTTACAATTTAATACCAAGTTGTAAATCTTGTAATCAGCTAAAAATGACGAATCCGGTAGCTGCTAATCCTTATGAGGCTAATATAGAAAATCTTTCTTATTTCTATTCAAACCAACTGATTGGTGTGAATTATACTGCAGTATCAGAAACAGACTTCACAATCGGGCTTCATACAGAGGGAAATATGGTGGTTAATCAAGATACCCTAGGTTTAGAACAAAGATATCAAAGTCTGAATTCTACTGCTTGTCAATTGCTGAAGAACAAACAGAACTTCGATGATGATAAGTTGGCAGAGATGGAGCGTATGGGATATGGAGCGGTAGAGGAACTAAAGCGTTCATTCTTTGGCAAACCCAGAAGCGAGGCTTTGGGTACAGAGTTGCATACAAAGATGAAAGAGGATTTAATTGGGTATTAAAGTATAGAATGGCCAGAATGGGTAAGGGATACCAGTTGGAAGATTTTCTCCCAGACTTCGCTATCTAGCATGAAGTAAGGAATAGCTTTCCTACTATCCTCTGCAAAATAGAAAAACAGATGTTTGATGCCTGGGGCCTATAGCATACCTTGTGTGGTTACTCCTGTAGGTGGATTGCCTGATGTTATTAAAGAAGGAAAGAACTGCCTCACTTTCCCATTTGATGATGTGGATGCGCTTACCATGCAGCTTCGAAAGCTGATGGAATCTCCTGATCTTCTCAGGAATATGGCTGAATATTCTAAAAGCTTCGGAGAGAGGGTGTTCGCTCCTGTTATGGTGAATGAGAGCATTGAGAAATTATATGAGGAAATATTTAAAGCTTAATCTTGATTTTTAAGTATCAGATTTGAGACAAAGGTTATAGTTATGTCCGTTTCATCAACAGTTTTTGGTTATCATGTTCAATATCTCTATACGTTGTATAGAATGATAGAGTCTGCTGATTCTAAAGAAGTATTCGTGCCCGAAGGAAGAGAAGATTTAGACATATATTTGAATGACCAAATTATCGAAACCATACAGGTGAAGTGTTATTCTGGGACAATCGTGTATTCTGATCTGTTTTCCAAGGGTAAATCTACTTCTTTGTTTTCTCGTGGTAAAGATAGTTTAGCTGAAAATTCAAATGTAAAAATATCATTCGTGGCGGTTGGACATGGCAATGATAAAGGAGTGATTTCTGATAGATTGACGAAGGTGTCCTCTCTTGTAAAGTCGCTCAAAAAAGAGGAAACTCTTCATTTGGATTATGCTTCTTCCAAGGAGCTTGCTGCAAAAATATTATGGCAGTCTAAATCGCAAGGAGAGTTGGAAAATTATGTAGAATCTGTTTTAAAAAATCGATTTCCATCTATTGATCCTTTAATAGTAAAGGATTATTTGGTTCAGTGGATTTGTTATCTTGTGATAAATGAAATGTCTGCTACTTATGATGATTTATGTTGTCAGGTAGGGCAGATTATTGAGTTTTCTGTGCGTCAAAAGGAATTCTTTACTCAATTTGGACTAACTGTAATTCCACTTTTTCAGTCAGTTTGTCAGGAAGATGTTAATTCTGAAATATCTTATTATCAAGGTATATCTGCTAAGGAAATACATATTGCCAAAAATTATGATGTTGTCAGAGAAGAAAAGTTGCAACAACTCTATGAGAAGCTGAAAGACAATAATCTTGTTTTCATAACGGGTGTCTCAGGTTCTGGCAAAAGTAGTTTAGCATATCGTTATTTGAAGATTTGTGGTACTCCTTTACGATACGAGATTAAATATGTAAATCGAAATAACATATCGCAGATCATTGCCACCATCAAAGATATTTCGAAAGGCTTGAAGAGTGAAGCTTTTGTTTATTTAGATGTGCTGCCATACGATACTTCATGGATTCAAGTGGTAAATGAAATAGAGGATACTCCTTTTGTTAAATGCTTAGTAACAATCCGGCAGGATGATTGGAATAGGTGTAAAAACAAGGTTAATGAGAAACTTCATTATTCTACTCTTGCCTTAGATTTAACCGAATCTGAAGCAAAGGATATATTTGATCATCTATGCGAAAGAGGATTGTGCCATATTGATATCTTTGAAGAGGCTTGGAATAATTCTGGACATCCTCAAACATTGCTTGAATATGTGTATTTCTTGACACAAGGTGTTCCTCTAAGGGCAAGAATCTCTGAACAGATAGGAAGACTTGATCATGTAAATGCCTCCTTTCTTCAGTATATATCTGTCTCGAATGTCTTGCAGGGAAATATCTCTGTGAATGCCATTCGGAACTTGTGTCATCTTTCTCCAATGGACCTGTCTCGATGTATAGACCAAATGAAAGGTGAATTCTTTGAGTATAATGGTGAAGGATTTTCTGATGTTCACCCCATCAGGACTCATATCATAATTGAAGAGATATTTAGGAATTATAGAAATGGTTTAGAAGAAATTGGTATGGAATTATTCGAGCATATTAATGAAAACACAAGTCCTTTGTTTCTTATAGCCCTTATAGATGAAGGAAAATATACGCCTGATTCTCTTTTACGTGAATTGGAGGGTAAGAAGATAAACTCTATGCAAGCGTATATGGTGGCAAGAACATTGGTGTGGTGTGGAGTTAAACATTATATTGATAATAATCAAGCAGCGTTTGATTGGTTAAGGCAAACTGCGCCTCTTTGTTGGCAATACTTAGTGCCTGTTAACTTTACGGAAATCGAACTTGAGGAATCTGTAGATAAATTGTTCGGAAGCCAAATAGGTCTTACGATGGATGATGTAAGGAAAAAATTTTCTTTGCAGACTGAGGTCTATTTCTATTTATGTAAATGGCTTGATAGTTCTATCTCTTTGGAAAAGCCTAAAGAGTGGCGTGACTATTTTTGGTTAGCAAAATTCTTAACGATATGTAATTTGCAGCTTTCTTTTAAGCCTGAGTTCTCTGAATTTAGGATAGAGGCTAATTTTCCTGATGATTTGGATGAGATGGCAGATGTTCTTCTTGGACTGAAATTGGCTGGTTACGATTCTACCACATTTAGTCAACTGGAAGAAAACTTCGTTAAACAATTTCGCATCCAAAATAATATCTTGGAGTTTGAAATTTGTGAAAATGAGGTCAAATGTCTTACTTTCTTAGACTATTTTTCAGCAGGGAAACAATTTGGAAATGGAGATAGGGATGGGGATATAATGCATCGCATTAATATGCATCATATTGATTTGCTGAGAAAAGCATTTCCAAATGCAGATGTATATCATTCAGAGATAATAAAAGATGATATTTTTGAAGATATAGATTTGACTTTTGAAAAGCATATAAGTAGAGAAAAGTTACCACTTGACGATATGCAAGAGCCCCGCACAATGATGGTGCATTTGTATGAAAAAAGCTATGTCCTTCCTTCCAGAAAAGCTTATTGTGATCAATTGATAACTTTGCGTAAGCTATTTGTTGATGTAATAAAAGAATATTGGCAAGGTATTGATGACATTCATCGAGTAGGAAAGGCGTACAATGCCAAAATGGATCAAGTTTCTTATGATGTGTGTGATAAGATTTTAAATACTCACATAGAGTTGCCTGCAACTGAAATAAATAGATTCGGATTAGGTTATGAAATTAACAAAAAGGAGAATGAAGATCAAAGTGCAAAAGATAATTTGAAGAAATTAAACTCCTTGTATTCTCATTATTCTACTGATTTGACAATCTTCTTCAGACAGTGTTACCAGCCTTCAGGTGGCTTCATCAATGATGTTCAAAGAATGGCGATGATATTGCTGGATGCACAGGATAAGTTGAAAAAATTGCAAAGTTTATTTCATCAGGTTTTTGATGGTTATGTTGATGTCGTTGAGATCAAGCAACTTGATGAGAGAGAAAAACAGCAGATGACGTGCCTTATTGCAGTTTATAATTGGTTAGCTCAAAACCAGCCTTATATGTCTTGCAGGCAGTTATTAAAGCAGATAAAACCAAAGAAACTGCCGGCTACTCAAAGATTTGAAGTCAACAATGAGGTTGTTGATAATCCGTCTCAAGCTTTAGTTGACACTATTGAAGATTTGGAAAATCTTCGGAATATGCAATTGAGAGATATTTATAATAGATGCTCTCATCTTGATGACTTATCTATCCAAATCGTAGATAAGTATATAAAACGCTATGATGATACTATAGAGGGTAGGAGAAATTGTGTTTTATAGTTAACTGTATTTTGCTGCTATCGTCAAAATAGATAACGATAGGTTGGCAAGAAAAATAAAGTCCTTACTTAACTCTCTGCTATTGAAGAGAATGAAGCAGTTGGAAAACAATCAAAAGACAATATGAGGTTATCTTGTGATCCCAACAGTGGAGTTTAATATTATCTTCCAATTGACTCATATCTACTCGCATCTGATGAATGAGGGGATTGGGTTAAGGCAACTGGTGGATTATTACTATGTTCTTTGCGACTTTTATAAAGTCTATCAAAAATCTTCGAAAACCCACCAGTCCTCCCTTACCCTTAAGGGAGGCTCCACCGCTTTCCCCAAGCCCCTTTCCAATGGTCTTTACACCCCCTTCGGTTCCCCCGTTTCCGGGGGACAGAAACCTCAGGGGACAGGGGATGTAACCGCTCCTCCTCGTCGCTAGGAACCGCTACGCTCTAAGGTTGGCGGACCAAAGCGGTCTTCGCCATATTTTGCGGGATGGGACCGCCTGGCTAAAGGTGGATAGGATTATTGAAGTGCTGGTTTTGTAGTAATTCGCTGATGAGTTGCAGATTTCTTTTGATTTTTTTGGTGGTTTCGAGGAAAAAGCGTAATTTTGCGGCAGAGTTATATAAACTAAATAATAGGAGATAAGATTATGGCAATAGATATAAAGGTTATTCCGACTCTTCATGGTGATGAAGCTATTCGCTTTATCAACAATGCTGATGAGGTTATGAAAAGTAAAGAGCGTGTTGATTTTTCAGAGAAAATAGCTATAGCTCGTGCTATATTAAAAAAAGCAGGAATGTAATTATGGGATTTTTATTAGATAAGTGTAAACTTAAAAAGATGGACGACGAGATTCTTTCGACTTGCCATCCTTTTACTTGTGGAGATGAGGATTTGGATGATTTCTTTCTACATGATGCAATGCGTTATAAAGCAGAATTGCTTGGTAAAACTTATTGCTTCGTGCTGGATGATGATCCTAAAACCATTGTTTGTATGTTTACTTTGTCTAATGATAGTATTAGAGTAGATGTCATACCTAATAGTCGTGGTCGTAAACTGTCTCATGGTATTCCTAGAGAGAAACGAATGCGTAGATATCTTGCTGTACTTATTGGAAGGCTTGGAATTAATGTTGACTTTCGTCATCAAGGTATAGGGTCAGAATTATTGGATTTCATTAAATCTTGGTTTATAGATGAAGAAAATAAAACAGGATGCCGCTTTTTGATAGTTGATGCCTATAATTGTATGGTTCCATTGGATTTTTATCAAAAGAATGAATTCTTGTTTTTGTTTTCGACGGAACAGCAAGAAGCAGAGAATCTGGGGTATGACATGACAAAGTCGTTGCATACGCGCCTCATGTATTATGATTTGAAGAAGTTAACTTCAAATTGAAAAACGTATTAATACAATGCGCCATTTGTATTATCAGTAGTTAGACAAGAACCAGAGTTTTTCTGTCTAGAGTTTTTGAGGTGTCCTTCCGATTTATGTGTTGAAGTGGAAGTATCATGCCTTGATGACAGAAGCACTTTTAGTTAAAGCTGCTTTAAAAATCGAAAAAGTCTAATTTCTTAAAATACTCTGTATCCCCAGTAAACACTGGGGATGGAGTGCTATTGACTTAGGGATTGGATGCTTACATAGTGATCGTAAATATATAGGTATATCACCATTACAGCGTAAGGTTTTAACACATTAAGTATTTACCTTTGCATCCGAATTCTTAAAATCAGAATTATGGAAACAAAGGAATACTTCGAAAAGGTGATGCGTAAGTACAAACGCTTCTCCAAGGGTAAGAAGGTTGGCAGACCGTATGAATGGCTTGTAGAATATGCGGCACATAACAGAAATGAGTTTTCACACTGGGTGAAGGGATTTGTACCCTATCCCCGTCTAGGTTAATAAAGAATATAAACTAAGAAACAAAAGAGTTAAGTACGAATAGCCGTGTGATGGGAGATTGTCAAGCACGCTTCCGAGAGAAGGGAGGATGAAATTCCCTCCACTTACTCGACTATATAAATACACAAAGTATGGAAGGTTATAATAATAAGCCTGAGATACTATTTGTTCTCAGGATGAATGCAGAAGGGAATGATGTTTTCATAGAAGAATATGAACTTTCAGAGTTTCCTAAGTTGGAGGAATGGTTTAATAAACCCAAAGGAATTTTCGATTATAATGCGATATTTGAGGAAATGAAACTCGTGGGACAATGTCTAGGAGCAGAAAGAATCGTCAACTACGATAGAAGAAAGTTTGTTTTAGAACTTGAACTGAAGGATATGAAACAGAGCTTGAAAGATTATACGGAAAGTGTATTGAAAGTTGAAAAGGCTTTGGAAAACATAGGAGTGGAAGATTTCAAGCATGCTAAGAGTATGGAGAAATTAAATTGGTGTAGTTTCTCAGATTTGTTCTATATATATGGCAAGCCATTCTTAAAACTTGAATACCGCTTAGGGCATCGTCTTAGATTAGATTCTGGTATAGTGGGATATAATATACCTTGTTGGAAGATAGAATTCCTACATCGAGGTGATTTGTCTGTACATAAAAGAAATGATTCGGTGGAAGGACAAAAAACGTTTGATGAATGGATGCAAGTGATAGCCCAAATTCCAGAAGATGCCGATTTGAAAAAGAAGATAATATGTGAACTGATTCATACTATATATGGTTTTGAGATTCAAATAACAGATATTCTCTATGATCCAGCTTCTAAATGCTTCGTCTTGAAGGAAGAAGTAGAGCAGAATATGCTGAAGGACATTAAGCCAGAAAGGGCAGTGGAATCTGATGAAATAGCCAAATATACCACATTAGATACGCTTGTTGCTGTATTGCAGTCGGGAAAGATGCGTATGAATAGTATTGTGTCGATGAATGACAAAACAGAGATAGGTTTTTTAGAGGAATACATTAGAAACTACAAAGAAGACTTTGATGAAGAATGTGATAAGTATCTGTTTGCAGATAAAGAATTCATTACTTCTTTTACTACACGTATTGACGATCTTGATATGTGGAGATTGTATGGGGACAATGCCCGTGGCGTATGCATGGTGTTTGAGCGCATAAACAAGGATAGTGATGAACTTTTTAATATTAGTTATATAGCTGAAAAATCAGATGTTCTAGAGAAAATTGCCAAATTACAAGATGCATTAAAGGATAATTCTATCAGATTTCGCATGAACCTCTTGAAGAAATACCAGCATTTCTTGAAACTATCAGATTATTCTTCTGAGAGTGAATGTCGATTGATGGTAAATAGTAAGAAAACTGACGGATGGTTTATTAATCGTGATAACGGTATTTTGACACCTTACATTGAGAAGAAGTTAGTGAGAGAAGTCGAAGAAGATAATATATATCCGTTCCGCTTAAGTGGAATTATTCTTGGACCTGCTTCTCGGGAACTAACGGCTAATATGATGCAAGTTCTCTATATGGCGGCTCAATGTCAGTATTCGCTTTTTGTGAAGCAGAGTAAGATAACTAGTTATAGGTGAGGTGTATAGAGTGATGTTACAAGTTGAACTATAAATAATATAAGAGTATGTTTGAAAACTTGGATAAGATTAAGAGCGTTATTACGAATATTTTTACTCAAATATCTTTGAATAAATTGTCTAACTGCCATGACTTAAATGTCTTGGCAGAAAATGTGTTTATGTATGTGCTGAATGACTGCTTTGATTATCATTTGCAGAATGCTAATATATTGAATAATGTACCTAATCAAGTGGGTTTCGATTTGATTGATACTAAAAATAAAATTATCTTTCAGGTTACTTCTTCTGATACAATAGAAAAATATTCCGAAACCATTAAAAAGGTAAAAAACGTGCATGGCCTCGAAGGATTCAATCTGAAATTCTTTATATTAAAAGCATCTGCTAATAAGCATCCAGCAAGTAGCAAAATACACAATCTATCAAGTCCTATAATCTTTGATAAAGACAAAGATATACTGGATGGAAATTGGCTTTTTGCCCAATTTACTTCACATTTTGATAGAATTTCACTTATAGAGAAACATCTGGAATTACTATTTAATGGTGAACTTTCCTATAAAATGATTTATAGTCTCCTGAAATATTCAGAAACCATTTGCGATTATCCTTTACCTGAGCATTATTTACCTCGTAAGTTTGCTCTGAAATCAGATCGTTCGGAGGCCTTTGATGTATTGTTCTCTCCAGAATCTAAAGAATATTCATTGGATAAGATTCTTGAAGAAGTGGTCAAGAATAATGAATTGCGTAAGTTTGTTATCTTTAGTACTGCTCAAAATGGTAAAACAACAGAGCTTTATAGGCTATATAACATAATTTCCAAAGATGTGGAAAAGGGTGTTCAATTTATTGCGGCATCTTCTTATAGTCAATTTCATCATGATAGTTTCTTTAATATTTTGCCATGTAGATTAGAAGAAAACCAATACATTCTTCTAGATGGTATGGACGAACTTAATGATAAAGATAGGAATTCTTTGATAAATGAACTAAGGGATTTCTTAAAAGAGTACTCAAAAATAAAGGTTGTAGTTACATGCCGTTCAAACTATAACAATGGTAGAATGTTGAGTGATTTTACTCAACTTGAAATGCTGCCTTTATCTTATGATGAAATAGTATCTTACATAAAGGGTAGTCTTGGTGAACATACGACAAGTTTTATTAAATATATCGAACAGCACCAAAACATTTCAGAACTTCTTGATGTGCCATTCTATCTGTCTTCTGTTGTTGATTATTTTGGCGAAAAACATCAGATTCCTCAAACACAAGAGAAAATACTTGATTATATATTTGCCAAAAGTTTGAAAGTGAAAGAAAAAGAGGGAGATACCATTAATGACTTAGCATATGGGGCAGAAGGCTTGTTTACTGTGATTGCGCTTACCATGCAATTTTCAGAAAAACAAGTATTGTCAGGGAAAGAATTATATAAATATTTAAAGTTTTCCAAAGAAAAAATTTCTGATCTAACTTTATATACTATATTTAAAAAAGATTCCTTTAAGAACGTTTATTCTTTCATCCATAATGGCTTTAAAGAGCATTTTGTTGCAAAATTCTTAAAGAATCTTTCCTGCCAAGAAATATTAAAGATAGTATGCTACGCAAATGGTGAAATTCCAATAATTAAGAAGAACTGGTATAATGTGTTGGTTCTTGCTATCTCATATATGAATGAATCTGTCAAGAAAGATCAGATGATAGACTGGTTATTAAAAAATGATGTGAAGGTTTTACAGAATATTGATTCAACCAGTATTAGTATGGTGGTTAAGCAGAGTGTTTTAAAGGGAATTTTAGGAGAATATAGTAAAGAGCAAATTTATCCTGATGATTTTTACAAAATAGCCAAGTTTATAGCATGCTTGTGTAATACAAAAAATAATGCAGAATTCCTGTTGAAAGAGTATAGAAATGTTCATCAGATAAATCCATATTTGGCTTTGTTGGCAACTTGTGTTTCTATGATGGACTTCTCCAGTCCTTCTGTTGGCATATTGCTGTCTGACTTCAAGAAAGTTGTTTTCGATAAGATTAATGAACTGGGGAATAATGATGATCAGGAAACCTATTCTTTGTATGTACCCTTCTATAGTAGTTATTTGAATGCAGAAGAAGACATTGATAGACTTATCATACTTGATGTAAAGTCGAAAGATCATCATATCATACAAACAGCTTTTCAGCTGATTGCTAATTTGAATCAAGCTGATAAATATGTGGAGTATATTATTGCGCAAGAAAGATATTTGCAGAACTATAGTCTAAAGAGTACAACTCATATCGTTCATCGCCATGATTTCTACAAATGTTTGGGGAATGTTTATGGTAAAAATGAGTTAAAGAGATTATGGGAGTTCTTGCCGCAACTCTTTGATGAGGAAAAGGCGGATCATAATCAGGCTGATTTGTTAAATCCTATTCAAAAAATGCTATGCAATAGTAAAGTATATGTGGATGATGAGGTCTTCTGTCAAGTAGTTATAGATTCATGGATCCAAATTGCTAAGGATCATGATTATATTTCTTTTTCTTTGCGAGATACTATCGTTGAGATTTTTCAAGCTTTTCGTAAATTTTGTATTGATAATATGCCAAAGCCCGACTTCATTAGACTTATAAATGAAATTAGAAGTGTTGAAGATACTCAACAAGAAATAAGGCTTTTGCAAATTCTAAAAATAAAACTGTCTTTGTTGGGTGCAGAAACAGATTTGAAGGAATGTATAGATGTGCTGAAACCAGATTCGATAAATGATTTTGGTATTGCTACTTGGCTTACTAATAATTATGATGATGCGTGGAATCTTCTGCATTATGACTTGGTTCATAAGAAATTTCCCAAAAGAAGGTTTTACCATCCTAATGAGATGAAGTTGCGTGAAGAAAAAAGCATGGCGTTGCTTCTGGATTATGCCCAATTTAAAGAAACGGTGCTATATATTGTAAATCAGTATGCACCGAAAGCTAGAAAGGAATTGCATGCAAAAGTAAAGGAATGCGAAGAAAACAAGTGGGACAGTTATGTCGGTTCGTTTATGAGCTTATTCTATAATTATAACACGCAGGAATATGACCTGCAGGAAATCAAAAATAACATAGAAGATCAAAGCCTTTATGAACTGTTTGTATTGGATCAATTGGCAAATCACAGGATAAAACAGTTAACAGGCAAGCAAAAGAACTGTTTGAAAGTAATACTTGAACATGTGTTGCCGAAGATAAAAGATAACCGCACAGGACAGAGATATCTGAGCTTGGCATTAGATTATGAAATTACTTTAGATAAGGATGTTCAAGAAATATGTTTGAAATATGCTTCTGTAAGAGATAGCAGATGGGAACATGCTTATAGCCATAAACCTTTTATTGATTACGCAGTTCAGGAACTAGGTAAGGAACGAGCTGAGCATAGAATTATTTCTTTGATAAAGAATCCGAAAGGCTTAGATGTTTGTGACTACCTAGAATTAGCAAAATACGCAATAAATGCGCATTTGCCTGAAGTATATTCTTGTATTTTCGAATTCATTAAGCATGACGATGAAGGTTATTCTGGGAATATCATAAATTTGTATCTTAAAAGTGAACCTGACGGAATGGAACAAATTATGGCTATCTTCCAAGATATTCCTGATAAGCATAAAGCGTATGTCCTAAAAATATTGATGTGCCATTTAAAGGATGATATGCAATGGGTAAAAGATACTCTAGCTCACTTTAAGGATACACTATTGAAATATGACAAAAAGACATATTTGGAGTGTCAGGCATTATTAGGTAATCAAGAGGCTTTAGAAGAGATTCTTAAGTGTATGACAGAAGATAAATATTATTTCGGTAATGTGTTTACTGCAATTAGATTCTGTAATTATACAATAGATTCTTTACCCGTTTTCGATAAACTTTTAGATCTTTCTTTTACGATGGATTCATCGTTCTGGACAAGTAGTATTATTGACGGGATAAAAGGGATGGTTGGAACCTCTTCTGTTAATCTTGAAAAGGTGATAAAGGTTCTAAGCTCAAAAATCACGGATGAACGTACGTGGTTAAATAAAACCATTGATAGCATAAAATATAGTTATTATGAAGCGGTTGACTCTCATATGACAATAGAACTGGCGGCAGAAAAGGTACGTAAAATGAAAATGCTCTCCAATTCTTTGAATATATGATGCTCATAGCGCTTTAACTGTACCGCTTGCATCTCTCAAATGATACCACCTTGTTATTCTACTTACAGGTGTCACCTACCACGAGAGCTGGCGACACCTGCTGTAATGACATCTTATAGTTCGTTGTCTAAGATTTCCATCATTTCTGCTGCTGTAATCACTTGCGGTTCTTTTGGGAAGTGTTTTAGATTACCTGTTACTAAGAAGGAATCTTCCTTGCTCAGACAGACTTCATAGAAGACTCGGTCGTCCTCATCTGGCATGTTGCCAGCATAAGGAAAACGGGAAGAATCAATTCCGTTTTGCTTTACAAGTTCTATAACTGTGCAGATTTGGTCGTCTGACAACTTGAATTTTGCGCGATGAAGCACTTCATCGTATTCTTTTATAATGTCATCATTATATAAAGGTATAATACGATGAAGGAACAAACTTTCAAGAACTCTTGCTGTTGAAGCATTTGAGTTGTGGGTGATAAGGGCTGATACAAATATGTTTGTATCAATGACTGCATATACCATTGCGTTCTTTTCTTAATCGTCTGACTTCTCTGATTTCTTCATTGATTTCATCAAGTGTGAGCTCTGGGGTTTCACCTCTTTCTGCTTTAGCTCTAAGTTGCTTGAACGCAGCCTTTGCTTTCGCAGTCACTTCATCTTCTTCTTCATTCTTTGCCTGAATGGAGAATGGAATACTCTTACTGCGAATTACGGCCTTAACAAAGATGTTAATGGCGGTATTCGCACTCATACCGAACTGTTCGCAGAGTTTATCAAACTGTGCTTTCTGCTGTTTGTCCATACGGACTGTCATTGCAGTCTGTGCCATAAGCCTAACATGTTTAATTAATAATCATTCTGACTGCAAATATACATCATTATGGCGTAAAATGGTATAGAATGGCTTATAATTTAATAAAGATTAAACTTTAGAATGTAACCGCCCTCAGTGCTGCTTTTTCTAAAATCACCCCGTCCCTCTTTACCATTAAAGAGGGCTCCACCTCTCAACCCGACCCTCTCACCCTCAGGGAAGAGGGAGGAAACCGCTCCTCCTCGTCGCTCGGAACCGCTACGCTTTAAGGTTGGCGGACCATCAAAGGTCTCGCCAGATTGTACGGGATGGGACCGCCAGGCTGTTGCGGGGGAGACCTAATGCTGCTTCAAAGCCATCGCCATGTTGTGCGGGATGGGACCGCCTGGGAATAGCAGTTTATTGTTCACGATTGATTTCGTGTTTATTGGCTGATGAGTTGCAGATTTCTTGCTTTTTTCTCATCAGGATTGTTGTAATCCGCTATGGAAAAGCCATTGTTCTTTTTATAGGCAAAGCGTATATTGACCGTTTTCTTGTCAAAGGTTACCTGGAGTCCTGGGTAGAACCTGTATCTGATATTTTCATACCACAGTTCTTGTTCTGAAGCCTTCTTCATGGAATCCATCCTCAGAAAGATTCCAATCTTTTTCATTTCCCATATAGTGTGCAAATACTTTCATATCATTCTTTTTTATTCTTATGTTTGTGTTTACTTTTGTGTTTGCATTTGTGTCAGCAAATCGTATCCAGCCGTTCCTTCACTTTTTCTTCTTCATTTGCACCCTTTGTTGATAATCTTAAGAGTTGGAGATGATATGATTTGAAGATGTGGTCCTTTAGGGCGTCACGACTACTTTGTACGGTTCCTTTATGGTGATAGGCATAACCATCGATTTCTATACCGAGTAATGGTTGCTTGGTAGCCCGATTTATGATCAGGAAATCTACATGGGTATTGAAATTGCCTGCATAAATTCTTTCTTCTTCACTCATTAAGTCTGTTTGCCTGAAGATTGAACGCAAAGGGATATGGCATAATACATGGAGACAGGAATACTTCCGGTCACTTTCAAGTATACTTTTAATCAGAGAATACGCAATGTTCTCAGAAGCATACTCTGAGATTTTCGGATGGCTTTCCAAGAATGCGATGCGCATATCTGTATATTGACTATAGAGATAGTCAAAGATAGAAAACACCTTGCTGTCTACGACCTTACAGTTATTGTAGTCAATATAATCAATGAGATCTTTGATGTTACTTGTCTTCTCTTGCTCATTGCCTGTTACCACTAGGTAGAATTTCTTCTTAGCTCTTGATACAGCTACATTTATGAGATGTGGATCATCAATGAAATCATTAATCTGATTGCTTACTACACTCATTATAATGACATCCTTCTCTCTTCCTTGGAACTTATGAACAGTACCCACTTCAATATCAGGTAACTGCTGGCGAATGGCATTCACCTGATTATTATAGGGGGTAATGATTCCTATTTCATCCAAGCAAATATCTTTCAGCTCAGGAATTACCTCTTGTTTGATGACTTCAATTTCTCTCAGATTGGTCATGTTTGCTGCATGGTTACCCTTTACTGTCTTATAAGCAGCAAGAACATTTTTGTTGGTCTCATCTTCCTTCATAATGAGAAGATTTCCACCATAAAACTTCTGGTTACAGAAGTTGATGATACGGGAATTGCAGCGATAATGTTCACGCAGTAAGGTTTGGGGTACATCCTTGATCATGATACTTACTGACTCCAGGAAACTATGATTAGCACTATCATATCCATTATCTATGTGGGATAAGCCAAAAATAACTTTCAGTTTCTCTCTATCATTATTTGTAATTACATTTGGCAACTGTTTTGTATCGCCTACAATTACAGCGTTCTTTGCACAGGTAAGAGCCAACGTTCCTGTCTCAAGTGATACTTGAGAGGATTCATCCATAATTACATAATCATAGATCGTATTGCCGCCTAATGAGGATCGGGCAGAGAAAGTTGTACTCGTAATAACCGGATATTCCTTGAGGACTTCCTCAGCCTGGGTAGACAACGTATCTGCATCCGTAAACTCACGACGCATTCTGCCTGAATATCTGGCATGAAGCGTATTTTTCAATATCATCATTGAATGATCAGATAATGAATCCATAAGAGTTTTGTTGTCATGTAGCTGTAATTCATCTTCTATCTGTCTTAGCTCCTGTTCCAGTTCTTCAATTCTCTTCATATAGTAAAGGGCCTGAAGTTCTATAATGAGCTCATCCAGGTGATGTTTATCAAACTTACTCTTGAGATGCAGCCAATATCTGATAAGCAGGCTTGACCATAACCATTTCAGCCATTGCCAAAAACTCTTGGAATTATCATCCCTGGTATCGGCAAACTCCTGAAGTTTTACCCACATTTTCGTCAGCCTTATAGAAGATAAAGAACGCTTGAGGTAGAATGTGCCATCTGAAATGTTATGATTGCTCTTGAAGTGAGTCCATTCCAATTTGAGGTTTTCCAATTCCAACCTTGAAGTTGCCTGTTGATTCTTTAAATCAAAGAGTTTGTCTAATTGCAAAGAAATTCTTTGAATCTCTTTTTCAACAACAGTTTTTTCCTCTTCTTCTATTCCCCAATCTTTTACATTCTCTGGTATTGGGGTTTGTCCTTCCTTGATAAAGGTCTCCTTATTATCATAGCTTCCCAAAGTTGCAACAATGAAATCAATCCCGTACTTGGCGAGTTTCTCCTTTACATTTGCTGTAGCAGAATTGTTATTTGATACTACGAGTATTGTTTTTCCCTGTATGAGAAGATTGGCTATGATATTGAGAATTGTCTGAGTCTTGCCTGTACCTGGAGGTCCCTGGATGATACTAACCTGATTTCTCAAAGCGTTCTCCACTGCCTTCTTCTGACTGGAATTGCAGCCAAAAGGGTAGATAAAGAAGTCTGCTCTAAGTTTTTTGCTATGATGTTTAGTATTAAGATAAACATCAGCAGCTGTAGAATTAGGTATCTGCTTTATCTTTTCATAGGCAGTTAAGAGAATCTTTTGGTTATTGATGTCATTCTTTAAGGGATTGAGCTCTGCCACCTGTTTAAGATAAGCCCAGACATTTCTTGCCTTTTCATCTGCCAGGCAAGAAACTTCTACTTGAATTCTGCTTCCTGGATATTCTTCTACCTTGTCAATTTTATATTTGATGCGCCAGTACTTCATACCATGATATGTGAAGCACCAAAGATCAGAAATGCCTTGTCTTATGGTACCATCCAGCATCACTACAGCATACTCTCCGTCAATATGTAAAGACTCCTCTGTGATGACCACATTTTCTTTTTTGTAAAGATATGTTTTCGGGTTTTCCTTAAACATCACAGCCATTTTCTGCTCATTGGCGGGAGTAATGCTCTCAATATTCAAGGAGCGTGGCTCTCCTTTTATGAGGATTATTTTTGATGATATATCTAACATGTTTAATTTTTTATAATACATTGTTGCGAGTGCGTATGGTAATTCTCTTAACTCCAAAATACAAAACTAATGGTTATACTGCACCATCATGTCACTCGTATCTTTTCTTCCATATTCGGAACTGCACCAATTAAAACATGTGCAAAGATACAATGATTTAATGTAATATCCAATTTTTCAAGCATATTTCTTTAATATATCACCCGAGAACTTAGAAGAGATTGTTGAGTACTACTCGGATGCTGAGAATGACAGGATGGTTGAGATACCATATGAGGTAGCTCACAATCTGATCTATGGTTCCATAGAATTTGCCGGATCACATCATCGATCTCTTGCTGACTATAGATCACGAGGAGTTGCGTCAGGACTTGGAGAACATAATCAGGTATGGCTTGGGCAAATACCAGCATTTGATAGCGACAGGGGAACTGTTTGCTGCCATACGTCATAGCATCATCCTTCTAGCAGAGGTGGTTGAAGGGCTTCATCGGGGTGAACTGCTCAGGCAGGAGTATGCTCTTGATGTATATGAACGGTATCACAGGTTAGAGGAAGACAGCAACAGGTAATGGAGTAAAGGCATCATAGCATTCTTCCTTTGGCTGAGTTTTGGGCTTTAGTGGGTAGTGTTCTCTGCTAAATAGCATTGGTGATGCTTTTGTTTACATATCGTGCCAATTCATCAAAAAGGTCTTTTGCCTTTGGGATGAATTGGCACTATTATATAAATATCATCAAAGCAGATTTTCCTTGAAAATTCTGCTTCCATTGCAGCATTTCATTATATATTTTTCTCTTCATAATTATCTGTTTATCACGTTATGACGACCTATCTTTGCCCTATTTCTCACGTTTTGATGAGATAATGGTAGGCTATTTCTCACGTTTTGACGATTTTTTATGTTGCAAAGATACAAAAAAATGCCTTAAGTTATTCACCTAAGTCTTCTTTCTCATAAAGGCGTAATCAGCAAAGTCTCGCGCACCAGCTACAATTACCTTATAGCTGTTGAGGTAACTGGTTTTGATGACGGATAGGGCTTTTTCCTTATCTAGCACCTTGTCATTTAAGTGATCTTTTTCCATTTTTATTGTTTTTCCTTTCTATTTTTTTGCAAAATTAGCTGAATGGTGAGAAAAATAGTTGCTCTGGAGAAAATATTCTCGACCTGTGAAACGAACTTTCATTGCTGCCCCGTAACTTTGCACCAGAATACAGAATCAGGCACAAAGTATATGAGTGT
>DAWDAD010000017.1:0-44625 GCA_052356385.1 Prevotella sp. | reverse complement strand
TCTGTTTATGTAAAATCTTTCAAAGAACTCTTTCTTTAGTTGCTAAGAGAAAGTGCATTTCTCAAAAGCGAGTGCAAAAGTACTAACTATTTTTCATTCCACCAAATCTTTTCACAAAAAAGTTTCATTTTAGCTAAATATTTAACAGTTATAAACATTTAGATTTTTTTACACCTTATTATATATATAAATAGACTGAACTTTTGGCTATTCCAATATTTCTTCGTACTTTTGCCCAACCAATCAGTTAGGTTTAACAGAAAACGGAAATTGCATTATGAAAATTATTGTATCAGAAGAAATCGAATCGGTATGTCCCACCTTTGTGGGAGCATGCGTGGAAGCCAATGTGGTAAACACCCCTTATTGTCAGGAACTTTGGGATGAAATCAATGCCCTCGGTGAGAAATACAGACATACGCTGACCACGGAATCGCTGAAAGAGATGAGTGGAATTGCTGCCACCCGAAAGGTGTACCGTGCCTGCGGCAAGGATCCATCTCGCTACCGTCCTGCATCAGAAGCCCTTATCCGAAGAATGCTGCAGGGCAAGGAACTCTACCAGAGAGATACGCTGGTGGATCTGGTGAACCTGGCGAGCATTGCATACGGCTACAGCATCGGCGGATTTGATGCAGACAAGTTTGAAGGCGACACCCTGACCCTGGGCGTAGGCAAAGCCGGCGAACCATACGAAGGCATCGGCAGAGGCATGATTAATATTGAAGGTCTGCCTGTTTACAGAGACAAGACAGGTGGTGTAGGAACCCCGACCAGCGACAACGAGCGAACCAAAATGAGTATTGACACCACCCATCTGGTGGTTCTCATCAACGGATATGACGGAGACGAACAGCACGTCCGCGAGAATGCCGAATACATTATCCAGCTTCTGAAGAAATATTGCCAGAGTGATGGAGGCAGCTACTTCATCTACAAATAAGAGGATGTGTCATGAGTTTATGATTCACCCTCTTCTATTTGTTGAAAGAGATAGGATATGTTGCTGAAAGAGATAGGATATGTTGTTGGAAGAGACAGAATAAGTTGTTGGAAGAGATAGGATATGTTGTTGAGACAGTCAGTATCTTCGGTCGCACAACAGCTGTTGTGCGCTTGCATAACAGCTGATATGCGCATGCACAACACCTGTTGTGCATGCGGTAGTCAACTGTTATACACCAACTATTATCCAGACTTATGACACACCCTCATTAACCAAGAAATCTCTCTTATAAACACAAAAAAGGGGACTGACCACCGCCAGTCCCCAAGACGAGAGAGATATAAGTGTTGACTTTGTCAACAACGAGACAAATCACTTTGCCTTATTTTATATTTTTTCCTTCTCCTGCTTCAATTTCATCCAAGAAATGGAACACGTTTCGATAGAACATTTTTAAAGGTTCCTTGCCTTTTACGCCATGTCCCAATCCCTCAAACTCCACATATCTATGAGGCAAACTAAGGTGAGTCAACATTCTATCCATCAATCTACTACCCTCAATATCCACACGATTATCATGATTTCCATGACACAGAAGCAATGGTCCCGACAATTTCTCGGCATGATATAATGGAGAACGGTCTATAATTTTCGCTTGATTGGTTATAGGATCGCCTGCCTCCAAGAACGTCCAGTCAGGAATGTTAGAATGAGTATGCTGATAGATGATGTCACAAAAACCTGCAGTTTCAACACCAAATCCAAATGGGAAAGTCGCTTTGTTTCCGTTGATTTCACCAGGGAAAGTCATCAAGCGCATTGTAGCGTAACCACCATGACTTACACCAAAACATCCAACTCGTTCAGCAGGGACATTCAACTTTTCGGATATATACTGGGCACACTTAATAATGTCAATTATCTCATTACCTCCCAAATCTCCATCATTGAGTGCAGCATAATCTCTTCCAAAGCCAGCACTACCACGTGGAGCAGGGCTCAGAACATAGATACCAGCCTTATTATATATTTGGTATTCAGAATCATAGCTATTCATACCTCCATAGAAAGATTCTATCATCACTACGCTTTTATCTGCCGGCAACGGGTTCTTTGGCTTGAAGAGATAAGCATGAATCATACGAGTCTTACCCGTAGCAGGATCAATATCGAATGTAGGAATAGAGAGGCGTTCCACATTTCCCTGTACCAATTCATTCTGCACCTTTTCTGGTACTTCGAGGACAGATTTGCGAACTACAGATTTCTTGCCTACCACGAGATCCTCAACCTTCATAAGGGTAGCAGTATTACTAGCTATCACTCTCACAACATTTCCTTTCACAGAACCTATAGTATAGTTGAGATTAGAAGAATTACGATAAACCTCTTTGTTATTAGAAGGGTCGATAAGAATCATCGAGGTTGCTATTGGAGTAGACTGCAATCCAAAGATGTATCTTTTTTTGCCTATCTTAACCAAGCGCGCATCCTCCAAAGACACCTTATAAGCAGTAATCTGCTTAGTAGCCTTGGTCTTTGCATTAAAAAGATAAAGATTACGATAACCATCTTGGTCAGAGAAATAATAGCACTCATCATTGTTTACCCACTCTTTCATCATGTCACAACCATCAAAGCTAGCATTCTTTGCAGGATCGTTAAGAGGGGTTATCTTGTTGGTTTCCAAATCAACATATGCTATTGTACAATAGCGACGATCCATGTTTTTCAGGGCAGTGAGGAGTAATCCGCTACCGTCAGGACGCCAACTAATGGATCCCCATGTATAGCGATAATCAGATGTATCGTCACCGACAAGTTTATCCTGCATCGTTTTCAAGTCGAGCACGTGGAGTTCGTCACGACGTTTTTCATTCTGCCCCATTCTGCCAACATAGGCTATCTTAGTCTTATCTTGGTTGAATCCCCACTCATAAACATAAGGAACATCAGTAATACGTTCGGGCTTACCAGGATTTTTCAGGCTACAACGATAGATATTGAATCGCTCCTCATTATGCTCGTCACCCAGCCAGTATACCATTTTGTCGCCCGCATTATAGATAGGGTTCCAGCCATTACGCTTAGAAAGGTCAGCATCAATGGCATCCACACCATCAAATGGTGTATTTTTTCCATCTAATTCAATCCATTGCATGCGAGCCTCTGCACCAGATTTCAAGAAGAACAACTTGGTACCATCATCTGAAAGACGGAACTGCGAATAAGGGAAGGCGTCGAAGAAAGGAGCCACATCTATCTTGCGGTTCTGAAATTCCAAGACATCTGATGTAGCAGGATACTGCGCCATTACATTCATGCTAGCGAATGCCATCGCCACCACAGCTAAGACTTTTATTTTTTTCATTTTCATATAGTGATTTTAAAGAAATCCTATTTGCAAAAACTCCACATCAAGAGGTAGCAGAGCCTCACAAATAGGATTTTATCGGTTATACTATTCTTTATAATTTTTATCTAGCCCAATAATCGTTCTGTCCCTTATTGTAATCGGCAGTACTATTCTTATAATAAGGATTGTAATCCAACTCATCGTCAGGGATAGGGAACATCATACGAGGACTGTCGGCAGGAAGATCCTTTGTAGAGCTCCATTGGTCTTCACCTTCACGATGCAAAGGCAAGTTGAGTCGCTTCAAGTCAGTCAATGCAAAGCCTTCGCCATAAAGTTCACGACGGCGTTCTTTCCAAATCTCATCGATAGTAATTTCGGTAGATACGGTACCGCCACGTTTGGTCTGTAAAGCATTGAGTACCCGTAAACCTGTAGCGGCATCATTGAGTTTCATCTTAGCTTCAGCCTCAATGAGATAAGCCTCAGATATACGCCCCATAGGGAAATCGGCAACACCAAGGGTACTCCGATTATTAAACTTGGCTGTGAAATAGCCATCCTTACTATCGACATAGAATGGGAAGAGTGCGCGACAGTCTGTCCAAACGCCATTCTCATCCTTCTTGAATATGTCTGTAAACGATTTGGCGATACGGATAGTACCATATCCAACCAAGTAATCAATGGCATTGTTTGCTAGATACTCTACCCTGTCGTCAACTTTATCTCCTGGCACCTGCTTACCATAGTTGGCTGTACCAAAAGTAGAATTGGCATCCATTGCTGTGGCCGCATGATAGAAAGAAGGAATAGAGGCATAGATGTTGGTTGATTCTGAGTCGAACTTAAAGCCCCACAACCACTCTGAGTTAGCTGTCATAAAACCCGCCTGATACTCTTCTTGGCTCATCAGATTACTTCCATCAAAGGTATTGCTAGCTGCAATCTCCGCAAACTCGGAAGCCTTCTGGTAGTTCCCCATCTCCAAGTAAGTACGTGCCAAGAACAAGGCAGCGTTCTTCTTGTTGATATAGTAATTACTGGTAGAAGAGCAATGCTCGTAAGCGTATGTCAGGTCATCAATAATCTGCTGCATAGATGCCTTGAGATCTGAACGAGGAACATCCGTACTTTTATCAGAAGAAGCACTAGAAAGACGCAGGAATAATCCCTTGCCATTGTCTCCGCCCAAAGTCTTATTGAGATAAGCAGGACAGAACAGATGGTAGAGATTGAGGAAATTCCAACCTCTTAAACCATGAGCCTGCGCTAAGTAGTCTTCGCATCCTTCAGGTAAATTATCTGCATTCTCGATAATCAGGTTGCATTGGTTGATTGCAGTATATGCCTCTCTCCAGAAATAGCTACAGTAAGAACTCCACCATCCATCGTTAATGCGGGCATACTGCGTATAATCATATGTATACTGATTCCATTTATATGGCGAATACCCGAATGCACCATTAGACAACATCACGTCATCACCCATATCGTCTAACGCAATCTGACCGATAGTAAGATAATAATAATGCCCAGTTTGGTCGTAAGCTCCCGTAAGAATCATCCCGACGTTAGACTTTGTCTGAATGGCTGTACTTGTAGACAAGCCATTAGTTGGCGACAGTTTCAAATCATCTGAAGAGCATGAGACCAATGCAGTGACTACCAAAAGCGAATATAATAGTTTTTTCATTTGTTCTAATCGTTAAGAATTACATAATATATTAACATGTTACACATTACCTGATACACACAAATCAGAGCGTGACGTTAACACCAACAGTGAATGAGCGTGGCGTTGGAATAGATGGATAAGCATTGTAGCCTTGTACGCCATAGATATCAATGTCATCGTATCCCTTCCAGTCTGACGAGAACCAAGTAAAGAGGTTGTCACCAGATACATAAACCTTAGCTCCACTTATAACCTTGGAGAGTAAGCCCAGATTGCTAGGCAAACGATAACTCAAAGTTACATTAGCCAAGCGCACATTAGTAGCATCGTAGAGGAAACGTGTTGACAAGCTGTTAGAACTGTTGCTATTATTTACAACATAGCGTGGAACACTGGTCTGCTGCCCTTTTGTTGTCCAAGCCTTCAACTCATCTTTGTGCAAGTTACTACCCATGGTGTTACCTTCACTCATCATATTAGCATAGATGCCATCGTATACCTTTCCACCTAATGTATAATTGATTTGAACATTAAGATCGAAATTCTTGTAAGAAACCATATTGTGAATACCACCATAGACATCAGGAGTAGACTTACCCTGACGCTCGAAGGTTGCCTTGCTATAATCGTTGGTAGTTGTACGATTGCCATCTTCATCGACATTATACCAAAGAGGATCTCCTGTCTCAGAATCCACACCAACCCATGTAGGCATATAAAACTCATATTGGCTGCCACCTACGGTCCAAATCTTGGCATAATTTGTCTGACGGACATCATTGTCTCCATAAAGATCTTTGATAGTATCCTTTATGAACGAAGCATTCAATTCAATGTTCCATTTGACAGGAGAATCCTTCAAGACATTACATCCTAAGACAAGTTCCCAACCATGGTTAGCCACTTTAGCTGCATTCATTGTTACATTGAGCAAGCCGTTCTGCTCTGCCAAAGGATATTTGTAGAGCAAGCCATCAGATGTTTTATGAAAGTAATCCAAAGAGCCATAGAATCGGTTAAGGAAACTGAAATCCACACCCACATTGAACATCTTCTGAGCTTCCCAAGAGAGTGCCTTATTTTCTAACTGAACGAGTACAGCACCCTTATCACTACCATACTTGTAATCTGCATCAACACCATAGATACCTTGAGAAAGGTAACGGTTGTACAGATAATGTTCAATACCGCTCTTATTACCAGAAGTACCATAACTAACACGAAGTTTGAGGTTGTCAAGCCAGTCGACATTCTTTAGGAATTTTTCATTCTTAGCACGCCATGCTCCAGATATACTCCAGAACGTACCCCACTTGTTGTCATCACCAAAAATTGAAGAACCATCCGTACGAAGGCTAGCTGCCAAATTATACTTTTCCTTGTAAGAATACTCCGCACGACCGAAATATGAAATCATCGTCTCCTTCGTGGTATAAGAATTAGGCGAAAGTAGAGCTGTGGCCTGAGCCAACTCCTGAGAATCGCCCACACCAGTACCACCAGCATAGAGATACTCATACTTACTCTGCCAATACTCGATACCAGCCAAGAGATTTACTTGATGATCTTCTGCAAAAGTCTTGGCATAATTAAATGTATTTGTGAAAGTATACATCACATCAGTAGTATGATACTTGTCCAAGCGTCCATTGTAAGCAGGTCCATTACCATGTTCAGGATTCCAATAGCGATGCTCATTGTTATAAACAATATCTGGAGAGAACTGAGTCTTAAACTTCAATCCATCAAACAATTTGACCTCAGCGAATGCAGAACCAATAAAACGCAACATCGTTGAACGATGAACATCCATATTAGGAATAGCGACAGGGTTCATATCACGAGCCACAGGATTGGAGAAATTATACTGCTTATTGCCACTTTCGTTAAGTACAGGTTGTCCGTTAGCATCCACCACATAAAGAGGAACAGCATTAGGGAAATTAACCGCATCATACAGAGGACTAGCACCTGCGCTACCTGCTACCTCAGTATTCTGTATACCATAAGAGAACTTGGCATTCATACCTAAAGTAAGCCAATCTGTAGCATCAGCTTTTGTGTTCAAACTGGCAGAATAACGCTTGTAGTGAGCGCTTGGGGTAATGCCTTCCTGATCGAGATAGCCAGTAGAGAAGAAATAAGAAGACTTAGCCGTACCACCACTTACGCTTACATTAGCATCGTAAGTAGAAGCTGCATGAAAGATTTCCTTTTGCCAGTCTGTATCCACAACCAATCTGGCACCATCCACTAAATTTCCATTGGCATCCAAAGGATTATCTATATTATAAGGATTGTGGGTAAAGGTTCCTTGGGTGAGCTGGTTGGCATCCTCAACCGACTTACCTGCTGCGCGATAAGCATTGTAAAGCTGCTTGTAGTAATCACCAGAACTCATCATATCATACTTTCCTGCGATAGACGAAGTGGTATATTTTGCATCAAAAGATACTTTTGCCTTACCTGACTTTCCAGACTTTGTGGTAACAACTACCACACCGTTAGCCGCACGAGATCCATAAAGGGCAGCAGCAGCAGCATCCTTCAGGATAGTAACAGACTCGATATCATTAGGATTAATAGTAGCTAAGATATTGCTAGAAGCCTCATTATCATAAGCTACCTGAGAATATTCTTCATTTGATGTAGGAATCCCATCAACAACAATAAGCGGCTGGTTGCTAGAAGATAAAGAACCGGAACCACGAACACGAAAAGAAGTACCAGAACCAGGCTGACCTGACTGAGAAACCACCTGAACACCTGCCACTTGACCTGCAAGTCCCTTATCCAATGAAGCAGAAGGAGTCTTCAACTTATCTGCAGATACCTCTGTAGCCGAGCCAGTAAAGGCAGCCTTCTTAACAGTACCATAAGCAACGACCATCACCTCCTTGAGCGAACGGGTATCATCGTTCAAAGTGATTTTCATATTCTTACTGACAGTTACAGTCTTTGGCATCATTCCAAGATAAGAAACTGTAATTTTCTTCCTTTCTGAAGGCAAGGATATTACAAACTTACCATCAACATCAGTAACAGTACCTGTTTTAGTACCATCGACTTTTACAGAAGCGCCCACTACCGGTTCGCCATCTTCCCCATATACAATACCAGATACATTAACATTCTGAGCAACCATCGCTGCAGAATACAACATAAGCGACGTTGCTAGGAAAACAATCTTTTTTACCATAAAGAATTTCTCTCTCTTAAAAATTAAACAACTTACAAATATCGGGTGCAAAGATACATACTTTTTGCTAATTAAACAAATTTTTAGCAAACAATTTGATACAAAATACCAACTTCATGGTACTTTATGTATATTTTTCGCATATTTTATTACTTTTCGTAAGCATTTTTGGTATTTATTCCCTCAAAAAGTAAATAACGAGAAGAAATTAGGTATAAAAGGGAGGTTTAAAAACAGAAAGGCAAACACACCATTCGCTACAACAAATGACACGTTTGCCTTTATTATTTTATTAAAATGAAACTCGCCTATCAAAAAGGCTTCATCAGGATTACACCTTATTATATATAGGAAGTTATGAAAAAAAGAGTCAATAACGCCGGGAATTTAAATCACGCCAAAATGGAGGAGCGCATTCTTAACACCATCTTCATCCACATGAGTCGTAATGTAATCGGCTACCTGCTTGAGATTATCACCCGCATTGCCCATCGCAACACCGGTGCCTGCCTCCCGAACGATGGAAATATCATTGCCGCCATCGCCGAAAGCCATGGTTTCATCTATGTTCAAACCCAGATAATCAGCCATCGCATGCAAGCCCTTGCCCTTATCCGCATCGGCAGCCGTAATATCCGTAAAGGCAGGATGCCACCTGCCCGACGTACAGTTGCTAAGCGTAGGCATCAGGAGTGCCTCCTGTTCTACCGAACAGAAAGGAGTAACCTGCAGAACCCGCTCATCTCCCAGTTCATTCACATCGGTCAGGAAGATTTCACAATCCACTCCCAGTCCCTTGGCAAAGATTTCATAAACCTCGTCAGTATAATGATGGATAGCGAGATGATGCTCTCCTACGACGATTGCCGGATAATCATCACGGTCGGCTGCCTCGATAATCTTCTTTACATCTTCAGGAAGGATGGCGTGCTGGCTCACCACCTTATCGCCTACAAAACAGCGGGCTCCATTGGTGGTGATGTAACCGTCGATGAGATGTTCTATCTGACCGAGGTTGTTGATGATGAGTTGCGGACGACCGGTAGAAATATACACCTCTACCCCATTCTTCTTAGCCTGCTCCAAGGCATCTACCGTGCTCTGCGGAATCTTGTGGGTCTTGAAACTCACCAGGGTGCCGTCAATATCGAAAAACAATGCTTTTATCTTCTTATCCATACCAATATCTTCTATACCTTATTATATATATAATGCAAAATCGGCTCTGTAAGTACAGAAAAACCGATGCAAAATTACGAAAAAACAGATAAATGACAAAAAATATAAAGATTTATTAGATTTTACTTGCATCGAAAAGAGAAAAAACGTATATTTGCCACATCTTTATGCCCGAGGAAACTCCGAGATAACGCATAGAGCAACTAGTAAATAAGAACGGTTATGAGTAAGAAGCCCTATCGGTTACTGGCATCCCTGTTGCTGATGCTCGTAGCTACGCTTACTTCATGCGAGAAGTTTTCGATTGACGAAACAACCGGAAAATCACATGAGGCAAACGCCAATGTAACTATCCATGTGCAGAAAATAGAAGGAACAAGACTGCTGACAACCAAAGCAGCCGACAAGCAGATTGCCCTGGGCGATGTGTGCTCCAGACTGACACTTGCCATCTTTGACGGAGAGGAGAAACTGGAGACGGTGAACCAGCTTTCAACAGACAATGGCTTCGGAACAGCCTATGTAAGTCTGGACGAAGGAGAATACCGACTGGTAGTGATTGCCCATAACGGAAAGGGAAACTGCTCTGTCAGCGCACCCGAGAAAGTAAAGTTTGCGAGTAACAAGCTTACCGACACCTTCTATTATTACGGCAGGTTGAGCGTAACGGCAGACGGAGCCACCTCCGACATCAACCTGAGGCGAGCAGTTGGCGCCTTCAAGTTACATATTACCGACGAAACCATTCCCGAAGAAATCAGGAGCATCAAGTTCTATTATACCGGCGGCAGCAGCACCCTGGATGCAACCACCGGATTCGGCTGCGTAAACAGCCGCCAAACCGAGAATTTCAGTATGAAAGATGGCGGCAGAGACTTTACCGTCTACACCTTCCCACATGAAGAAGAGAAGAACATCAAGATGAGTATCAGCTTTCTGGATGCCGATGCAAAGGTGGTAAAGAGTTTTGAAAAAGCCGATTTGAAAATCCATCAGAACAAAACAGCCTATACCGAGATTTCCATTGCTGACGGATTCGGTGGCGGAGACGACAGTACGGGTGGTGGAATAGGCATTACCGTAGACCCTACCTGGGGCGAGACAGAACGGGTGAATTTCTAAGAAACAGACGATTAAGGGATTACGGAAAACCAGAAGGTATGTTCTATTTTTCTACAATGCAATATATTTTTTGATTCTTAAAGATTTGATAAACAAAATTTCTTTGTCATTTAAGAATAATTCCATAAATTTGCATCCAATATTATATAATATTATAAACAAAGGATGAAAAAATATATAACTCTTATCATGCTGATGGGAGCATTGATTCCTGCCGGGGCTCAGGCACAAACGCTGAGCCTTGACAGTTGCCGTGCCATGGCGCTGCGCAACAACAAGCAGCTCAATGCCTCGAAGCTCAAGAAAGACGTGGCGTACAACATGAAGAAATCGGCACGTACCAAATATCTTCCTAAAGTAGATGCTTTAGGCGGTTACGAATGGTTCAGCAGGGAGATTTCGCTGCTGAACGACGGTCAGAAATCAACATTCAGCAATATCGGCTCTACCGTTACCGGAGGAATATCGGGAGGAGCCAGCAATCTGATGAGCCAACTTGTAAGTCAGGGAATGATTACCCCGGAGATAGCGCAGCAGATAGGCGGACTGATGAATGAGAAACTGGGACCCCTGCAGCAGCAAGGCAATGCGCTGGGAGAAAAACTGGTAGATGCTTTCCGCACCGACACCCGCAATATCTGGGCAGGAAGCGTGATGGTTCGCCAACCTATCTATATGGGTGGAGCCATCATTGCAGCCAACAAGATTGCCGACATCGGAGAGCAGATTGCAGAGAATGATCTCGACCAGCAGACCCAGAGCACGCTCTACAGCATAGACCAGGCTTACTGGCTCGCCGTTTCGCTGAAGCAGAAGCAGAAACTCGCCATCAGTTACCGCGACCTCGTAAAGAAACTGAACGAGGATGTTCATAAGATGATTCAGCAGGGAGTAGCCACCAAGGCAGACGGACTGAAGGTAGACGTGAAAGTGAACGAGGCTGAGATGCAGATTACTCAGGCAGAAGACGGTCTCGCCCTGTCGAAGATGCTGCTCTGCCAGCTCTGCGGCATTCCGATGAACCAGGAAATCACACTTGCCGATGAAGATAAGGAAACCCTGGCTTTATCAGGAACTCCTGTTGACACCGAGCAGCAGAGAGTAGCCGCACAGGATTCAGCGATGAACACCCGTCCAGAACTCCGCATGCTGCAGAATGCGCTTGACATCTCTAAAGAAGCTACCAATATGGTTCGCGCCATCAATCTGCCTCACGTCATGCTGACAGGCGGCTACATGATTTCGAACCCGAACGTATTCAATGGTTTCCAGAAGAAGTTTACCGGAGTCTGGAACGTAGGCGTGATGGTTCATGTTCCGGTATGGAACTGGTTCGACGGAGCCTACAAGGTGAGAGCCGCCAAGGCTGCCAGCAATATCGCCCAGATGAACCTGGATGATACGAGAGAGAAGATTCATCTGCAGATTACCCAAAGCCAGTTTAAGGTAAAGGAAGCCCAGAAGAAGCTCAACATGGCAATGAAGAACATCGCCAGTGCAGATGAGAACCTGAGATGCGCCAACCTCGGTTTCAAGGAAGGCGTGATGGAGGTTACCGACGTGATGGCTGCACAGACTGCCTGGCAGAAAGCACAGAGCCAGAAGATTGATGCAGAAATCGACGTGAAGCTGACTCAGGTTGGGCTGAACAAGGCGCTCGGTATCCTGCAGTAATAATAATAACAAATTTAAATTCAGATTAAGCAAAATGTCTAAGAAATCACAGCATAACAACATATTGCTCGCTGTAATCGGTTTTACAGCAGTAGTCATTCTCGTAGGCGTCATCGGCTTCTTCACCCTGGAACAGAAGGATGACACCATTCAGGGCGAGGTAGAAGTATCAGAATACAGAGTATCCTGCAAACTGCCGGGACGCGTAGTAGAGCTTCGCGTTCAGGAAGGCGATTACGTTCATGTGGGCGATACACTCGCCATCCTCGAAGTGCCGGAAATGAAATCGCAGGAACAGATGCTCCAGGCTACCAACGCTGCAGCCGAGGCGATGAAGGACCTGACGGATGCAGGTGCACGCAAGGAGCAGATTCAGGGTGCTTACCAGTTGGTTCAGCAGGCTGAAGCTGCCGCAACCATTGCCAAGAAGACCTACAACCGCATGCAGAACCTCTTCAACGAGGGTGTAATCAGCGGTCAGAAGCGCGATGAGGCTTACGCAGCCTACAAGGCTACAGAGGCTCAGGTGGCTGCTGCCAGAAGTCAGTACGATATGGCGAAGAATGGCGCCCGCGAACAGGAGAAGCGCATGGCTGCCAACAACACCCAGGCTTCGAAGAGCGCTGTGGATGTAGTGAAAAATCTTCTGAAAGAGACCGTTCAGGTGGCTCAGTGCGAAGGCGAGGTTAGCAATGTCTATCCTAAGGTAGGTGAGCTGGTAGGTCTCGGCTCTCCTATCATGAGCATCTCTATCATGAGCGATATGTGGGGAACCTTCAATGTTCGCGAAGACCATCTCAAGGGTCTGAACAAGGGCGATGAGTTCACCGCTTACGTTCCTGCCTTCAACAAGGACATCAAGATGAAGGTTTACTACCTGAAAGACCAGGGCTCTTACGCTACCTGGAAGGCAACCAAGGATAATGGCGACTACGACCGCAAGACATTCGAGGTGAAGGCCCGTCCTGTCACCAAGCTGGAGGGATTGCGCCCGGGAATGTCACTCATCATTAAATAACATCTATGTTTAAGAAATTATATCATATAGCCCTCAGAGAATGCGGCATCATGTGGAAGAATCCCATTTATCTCTTCTGCATGGTCATCTTCCCCATCGTGGTGGTGATTTTCTTCACCACGCTGATGAAGGGAGGAGTGCCTACCGACATGCCTGTGGGCATAGTAGATCAGGACAACTCCGCCACGTCGCGCCAGCTGGTGCATAAGCTCGATGCCTTCCAGACCACCAAGGTAGTGGCTCATTACGAGAACATGGCAGAGGCAAGACATGCTATCCAGAAGAACGAAATCTACGCCTTCCTGCTGATTCCTGACGGAACGGAAGCAGGACTGATGGCCCAGAAGCAGCCTAAGATTTCATTCTATTACAGTAGCGTATCGCTGGCAGCCGGCTCCCTGCTCTTCCGCGATCTGAAAACCATCTCTACCCTGGGAGGTGCGGCAGCAGGAATGGCGAAACTTTCGGCACTGGGAAAGACAAATGATGAAATCATGACCTTCCTGCAGCCTATCGCCGTAGACCTTCACATGATAGGTAACCCATACGCCAACTACAACTATTATCTTTCGAGCGTAATGGTGCCGGGACTCATCATGCTGTTCATCTTCCTGATTACACCTTATTCTATAGGTACGGAACTGAAGTTCAACCGGGCAAGAGACTGGATGCGGATGGCAGGCAACAATCCTTATCTCGCCATTGCGGGTAAGATGCTGCCACAGACGCTCATCTTCCTGAGTATCTTCCTGCTGTTCGAATTCTACATCTATTATGTATTACAGTTTCCACATCCGGGCGGCGCGCTGCCTATCATCCTGTTAGGCGTTCTGAGCGTACTCTCCTGCCAGTGTTTCGGCATCTTTGCCTTCGGACTGATGCCTTCGCTCCGTATGTCGATGAGTATCTGTTCGTTGTGGGGCGTGGTGAGTTTCTCCATCTGCGGAGCCACCTATCCGCTCTTCTCGATGGATTCACCGATCCAGGCTATCGGCCAGCTTTTCCCGATGCGCCACTATTACATGATTTACCAGATAAACATCTTCAATGGTTTCCCGATGGGCGATGCTGTGCTCCACTGGGGCGCAATGGTGCTGTTCTGTGCCCTGCCGATGCTCACTGTCTGGAACATCAAGAAGGCAATGCTGGTATATAAATACTTACCGTAGGAGTGTTGAATGTTGAATGTTGAGTGTTGAATGTTCAAGATTAAATGTTAGATATTAAATGTTAAAAAGTAGTTTATTATATAAGATTATCAATGGCATCTGGGATATGTGCTACATCTGGAAGACGGAAATGCGCAATGTTTTCCGCGATGAGGGTGTGCTCATCTTCTGCATTCTGGTGCCGCTGGGTTATCCGCTGCTCTACTCGTGGATTTACAACAACGAGGTGGTGAGAGAAGTGGATACGGCGATTGTGGACCTGAGCCACAGTCACAGTTCTCGCGAGTTTATCCGCGATTATGATGCTTCGCCAGATGCCAAGGCTACCTATTACTGCAACAGTCTGGACGAGGCGAAGGAACTGGTGCGCAGACAGGCAGTTCACGGAATCCTTTACTTCCCTGCCGACTTCGATACGAAGCTGAACCGGGGCGAACAGGCGCATGTGGGAGTTTACTGCGATATGAGTCTGATGCTGACCTATAAGGCGATTTATCAGACCTCGCAGGCCGTAGCCAGCCACATCAACTCGGGCATCCAGATAACACAGGCTGGAGGATTTACGGATAGAGACGATGAGATTACCACCGAGCCGCTCGCCTTTGATGAGGTTCCGATATTCAACACGACAGGAGGTTACGGAAATGCCATTCTGCCGGCTGTGCTGGTTCTTATCCTGCAGCAGACGATGCTGCTGGGCATAGGAATGGCAGCGGGAACATCAAGAGAACTCAACAGAAACCGCGAACTCATACCGGTAAGCGAGCATTATGGCGGTATTTTCCGCATTGTTTTCGGCAAGGCATTGGTTTATTTCATGGTTTATGCCGTGATGGGAATGTATCTTACACTGGTGGTTCCCAAGCTGTTCAGTTTTGTAAGTATGGTAACGTGGACAACTATTCTCGGTTTCCTCCTTCCTTACATTCTTTCGTGCGTTTTCTTCGGTCTGATGCTGTCGTGTCTGGTAAGATATCGTGAAAATGTGATGCTTCTGGTGGTATTTACCTCCGTTCCGTTGCTTTTTATGACGGGAGTTTCATGGCCACTGAGCAATATTCCGGGCTTTTGGCAAGGATTTTCGTGGGTTTTCCCATCCACTTTCGGCATCCGCGGGTTCCTCAGAATCAGCAGTATGGGTGCATCTCTTTCAGATATTCTGCCGGAATTCAGAGCACTCTGGATACAAACGGGTGTCTATTTCCTCGCTACCTGCCTGGTTTTCAGGCAGCAACTGAGATCGGCCAGACTCAAGGCAAACCTTACTGCTGAAGTAGCAGAAGAAGAGGATGAGGCGGAAGAAATAGTTGATAGTTAAGAGTTTAGAGTTAAAAGTTTATAGCAATCTTGCTAACGGCTAAGCCCTATAAATTATAAACTTTCAACTATAAACTATAAAAAATGGGCTGTTAACTGTTAACCTGTTAACTCCTCTGATAAAAAAAAGCTAGGACTGCTTGAGGGCAATCCTAGCTTTTTATTTTATACCCTTATCAAATAGGATATTTACTACTTAGTGTGTACTTACAATCTTGGTTGGAGCCTTCTCGGCATTTCTGCGGTTCACCACCGTTACTACGCTTTGGGCAAGGCTGAGGAAAGCCTGACCGGTAATGGAATCAACCTTGGTAGCAGCAGGCGCACCATCATCACCACCCTCGCAGATGCTCTGAACGATAGGAATCTGGGCAAGCAATGGCACGTTCATCTCCTTAGCGAGATTCTTGCAACCCTCCTTACCGAAGATATAGTACTTGTTCTCCGGCAACTCTGCAGGAGTAAAGTAAGCCATATTTTCGATAAGACCGAGGATAGGCACATTCACCTTATCATTCTGATACATGTCAATACCCTTTCTCGCATCGGCAAGCGCCACCTGCTGAGGCGTACTTACGATAACTGCACCCGTAATGGAAAGCGTCTGGAGCAGCGTAAGATGAATATCGCTTGTGCCAGGAGGTGTATCGAGGATAAAGTAATCCAACTCACCCCAGTCAGCATCAGCAATCAGCTGCTTCAGGGCAGAACAAGCCATTCCGCCGCGCCACAGAGTAGCCGTAGTAGGACTTACGAAGAAACCGATACTCAGGAGCTTCACGCCATATTTCTCGACAGGTTCGATGAAGTCTCTGCCGTCCTTGTGAACAGAATAAGGACGTTCCTCCTCCACACCGAACATCTTGGGCATTGAAGGACCGAAGATATCCGTATCGAGCAAGCCTACCTTATAGCCCAACTTAGCCAGGGCAATGGCGAGATTGGCAGAAACGGTGCTCTTGCCTACTCCACCCTTACCAGAACTTACTGCGATGACGTTCTTCACCTGTGGCAGCATCTTTCCTACTTCAGGACGAGGAGCCGACTTGAACTCAGTAACGATTTCCACCTCTACATCTTTCGAAATATGATAATGGATGGCAGCCTCGGCCGCCTTCACCGTACTCTTGAGGAAAGGATCCGTATCACGAGGAAAGAGAAGAACCACCTTCACCTTCATACCATTGATGCTAGGCGTATCTGCCAGCATCTCGCTCTCTATGAGGTTCTTCTTGGTGCCTGGATAAATCACCGTAGCAAGCGCCTCTTCAATCAATTTTGGATATAATGTCATCATTTCTTTTTATTTATTTGGTGCAAAAGTAACAATAAATAATGTAATAAGCAAATAAAAACTAAATAATTTCAGATATTAAACACTTTTATGTATCTTTGCAAATTGCAGAAATGTGTAGTTTCAGCAAAAAGCGAATCTACAACCGAACAGACAAAAACGGAAGAAAAATGAAATATAAAAAGATTATATTAGGCGTAGCCTTGGCTCTGGCCTGCTTCTCTAGCCTGAATGCCAACGCGCTGACCGAAACCAAAGTGAAGAAGACGGAAACTCAGACCGCAGCACCCAACGTTTATTGGACCGACGGCTACGGAAGAGTATCTTATACCACCAACTCTATCATTTCGCCTGTAGTGAAGATTGCCCTCAAGGAGTTTGCGGGCGATATGAAAGCCGTAACCGGATTCGATGCGAAAGAAAAATCAGGTGCTCCGATACAGATTTACCAGCTCGACCAGCTCACCAACAAGGAGTTTTCGGCAGTAGAAAAACTCGGTGCGCCGCTGCATCTTATTATCACCGCAAAGGATGCTTTCTACATCGGTACGAGGAAAGGGAAACTCATCGTTATCGGAAGCAACGCCCGCGGAACGGCTTACGCCATCATGAAACTCTCTGAGCTGGCTGGCGTTTCGCCTCTGGCGGCATGGAACGACCTGCAGCCTGCTCAGCGCAAGAGTCTCTATACACCCGTAGACCAGCAGTGGATAGAGGTTCCGAGAATAGAATTCAGAGGACTTGCCCTGAACAACAGCCAGTGGATGAAACCGCAGAACTACAGCCGCATCGCCCGTCTGATGCTGCGCCTGAGAGCCAATACGCTATGGCAGGTAGACGGCAGGCACGAGGCTGCTTACAACAAGGCTGTGGTAGACAGTTTCGACATCTGCGTGGCGGAAAACTACAAGGTGACGGAGTTCGTGGGCAAGAAGCACAAGAAGAAACACCGCAAAACCATCGAGAATGTGAAGCTGGTATGCTCGGATGCACAGATGGAGATGAGCAATCTCTCGCCAGGCCTGCTGCTCGAAATGCTCAACAGCAAGGATTATCTGGAGAGCAAGAATGCCCAGCACGGCAAATCGCACCGCTCTGCCGCTCACAACGACGAAGACTGTGCCTGGATAGCCAACATTACCAATCCGAAGCAGTCAACCTTCCAGCTAGCCATGATGATGAACCTGGCGTGGAATAAAAACGCCCTGAAAGCAGGTTGCAAGACGTATATCCAGAACACTCTCAACGCATTCTTTGGCGCCATTACGGGCAAGAAAATCATGCCTCTGATGGAAGAATATTACCGCCTTACCAGCATCCGCCATTCCGCTTATATGGCGATGCCTTACGGCGATACTGAGTTTCATTCAGGCGAATTCGGCAACGAACTGGAGCGTTTTCTCTACCGCTACGACCTGTTGAAGGCGAAGACTGAATCCATCGAACGCATGCTGCCTCAGAACCAGAAAGACGGTTTCTTTGAGGTAGTGAAATATCCGATATTCCTGGCTGCCTTCGTAGCTGAAAAGGAGCTGGAGGCACAGGAAGCAAGACACATCGCCCGTCCGGGGCTGTTTAATAAAGACGATGAGGCAAAGGCTGCAGCAGCTGTGAGCATCGATGCTTACAACAAACTGAAGCAGCTCAATGCCTACTACAGTCGCATCAGAAACGGCAAATGGAAGAATTTCATACTTACCAACGGTGCAGAAATGCAGGCTCCGCAGATTCCGGGCACACTGCCTGCTGCCGACATCAAGCGACTGAAAGCTGATGCCTTCGACCGCAGCAACGATCTCAAGCCGCTCTCCGTGGTTACCGGCGACATCATTGCCAAGAATGCCTGGGAATGGAGCAAGGCTACTGAATCGCCGCTTGCCCAGGCTGCCGTAAGAGGAGCCGAGAAGATTACCGTCCGTCCGCTGTTAGGTCACAGCAGCAAGGCTGTGAAATTGCCGAAGGGAGCCAGTCTGAGCTATGATTTCTACAGCGACAAGAGCGGTGATGCGCGTTTCACCATCGCCGTTATTCCTTGCTTCCTCAACGCTGTAAAGGATATGAGGGTGAGTGTGAGCATAGATCGTGGTGAACCGGTAATCTGCCAGCTGAAGGAGGCTTACAACTCTAAGGACTGGAAGTTTGACCTGTGGCGCGGACAGACGCTGAAGAGCTTCTACGTTACGCTGCCTGACGGCAGCCACAACGTAACCATCAAGGCTTTAGACGATAATGTGATGATTGACCAGTGGGTTCTGGATTACGATGTAGACAGAGAATATTACGTATTCCCAGTTGCAAAATAAGAGGCTTTTCTGCAGTTTTTCAGGCTTAAATGAAGACCGGGCTGAGGCATAAATGAAGACCGGGCAGAGGCTTAAATGAGGGCTATCATGAGGTTTTTACGTAGCTTTTCATGAGGCTTTTATGATGCTGAAATGTGTTAAGAATCCTAACTCATAGCTTCTTCCCCCTCAACTCTATGACTTATGCCCCGCAAAGCACAGAGACGGGGAAAAAAGAGCGAGGGGTTAACAGGTTAACAGTTAACACCCCAAAAATGCATGGTTCCCCCCACACACATATAAAAATAAGTATATATATATTATATTATAATAAGGTACGCGCGAGGGGGAGTATCGAAAAAACAGCTGTTAACTGTTAACTCTGTTAACCCCCAGGCATAAAAAGGCAGAAAGCCTCCCAGCAAAACGATGCTGAGAGGCTTCTGTATTTTTATTTGAGACTCTATAAAACTTCCATTTCATTTCTCTTCATAATAAGAGGATAACGCTCAGGATGCTTTAAACTCTCTATTTCTAAATCTACATCCAGTTTAGGCCACTCTATGGCATTCCTTCCACTCATCTGCACATCAAGAGCATCAGAAATACATGCATTCTTCATCCAAGGAATCCGATTATAAGATATGAAATAATCGTTTCCTTTCACAGAAAGCATAATGCCTTTATCATTTATCATCAAGACGCTTACCTGTGTGTCTTGCGAATTTGATTTTAAAATCGTCTCCATAATCTTTAAGTATTTTTTCTATAAAACTTAATTCTTTTGTATTGAATCCGAAATTTTCTGCTAGTTCAATATTGGGTTCAAGCCAATACTTAGCTTCATTTTCGGCCTTAACGACATGAATATGCATTCTCTTTTCCTCATTGGAATAGATCTTGAACACAAAGCCATTTATTTCTTTAAATTTAGGACTCATATCCTCTTTATTTAAGAAGTTATATTTCTGCGGGCAAAGTTACGATATTTTTATGAAACTTCCAAGAAAAAAGACATAAAAAAAGCACTCCAAGGAGCGTGAACTCCTCAAAGTGCCCTGATCATAATTATATTTCTAATATTGGTTTTTACGCAATAAAGATGTCATTGATTACTCAATAACTACGGTTGTCCAACCATGCTTGTCCTCAATAGTACCATACTGGATTCCGCGGAGCGTATCATACAGGTGCTTAGAGATAGGACCTGGCTTCTCACCGAAGTTGTAGCGCTTGCCTGTATCCAAGTCATCAATGTAGCTGATAGGACTGATTACGGCAGCAGTACCGCAAGCACCAGCCTCATCGAAAGTATCCAGCTCATCCTCAGGAATCTGACGGCGCTCCACCTTCAAACCGAGATCCTCAGCCAACTGCATCAGACTCTTGTTGGTGATAGAAGGGAGGATAGATGTACTCTTAGGAGTAACGTATGTATTATTCTTGATTCCGAAGAAGTTGGCAGCACCACACTCATCCATGTATTTCTTCTCCTTGGCGTCGAGATAGAATTCGCATGCATAACCCTTCTCGTGAGCGATATTATTGGCTCTGAGGGAAGCAGCATAGTTTCCACCTACCTTATAGATACCTGTTCCGAGAGGAGCAGAGCGGTCGAAATCACGGATGATGACGTATGGGTTGGTAGAGAATCCACCCTTGAAGTATGGACCTACTGGAGTTACGAAGATAAGGAAGCAATACTCCTTAGAAGGATGAACACCCACCTGAGCACTTGTACCGATGAGCAGCGGACGGATATAGAGCGTAGCACCACTCTCGTAGGTAGGAATCCACTCCTGGTTGAGGCGAACTACCTTCTTCACCATTTCCTCGAACATTTCTGTAGGCACCTCTGGCATCAGAATGCCGCGACATGTGCTCTGCAAGCGCTTAGCGTTCTCGTCCATACGGAACACGCGCACCTTACCGTCTGGGCAACGATAAGCCTTCAAGCCCTCGAATGCCTCCTGACCATAGTGCAGACAGGTTGCAGCCATGTGCAATTTCAAATACTCATCAGAGCAAACTTCTATTTCGCCCCATTTGCCGTCGCGATAGTAACAGCGAACATTGTAGTCAGTCTGGCGATAGCCAAATGACAAATTAGACCAATCTAAGTCTTTCATAACATCTATATTTTTAATGTTCTACTAATATTTTAGATGCAAAAGTACAAAATAATCTATTAATCTGCAACTCTTTTATAATATTTTTAATGAAAACGTTATCTTTTTATTCATTTCTGCCATTTTGGGGCATCATTTTACCATTTTAGGGGGTTCTTTTATTGTAATTGAGAGATTGTATTTCTGAAAATGAAAAAGCTGCACCCATTCTTCGCAAACAGGATGCAGCTTACTAACTAACATTAACTTTAAATCAACTATTCTTTAAACCTATCATCTTATATTGCTATATAAACAATAGAGGAAGCGGGGTTAACGGGTGTATTCCTCAGGAATCTGAGGCATCGCTCCATTCTGGGTACAAACGTAGGCACTTACCTTTACGGCAAGTTCGTGAGCCTCCTGAATACTCTTTCCCTTCAGGATGCTGGCACAGAATGTACCGGTAAAGCTGTCGCCAGCACCTACGGTATCAGCCACCTCAACCTTTGGAGTCTCCTGGAATGACTTCACACCCGGAGCAAAGACATAGCTGCCGTTTACACCGCAGGTCAGCACGAGCATATCGAGATTGTACTTGCCGAGAATCAACCAGCACTTGTTCTCGATATCCAAACCTGGATAACCAAAGAGACGGCCGATGGTAATCAACTCCTCATCATTAATCTTCAACACATTGCAGCGCTTCAAGCTCTCGGTAATCACCTCAGGAGTATAGAAATTCTGACGGAGATTGATGTCGAAGATCTTCAGACAATCCTCTGGAGTATGATCAAGGAACTGATAGATGGTCTTGCGGCTAACCTCACTGCGCTGAGCCAGAGAACCCCAGCATACAGCTCCAGCATTGACAGCAATCTCCCTGATATCACTGGTGAACGGGATATTATCCCAGGCTACACCCTGCTTGATATCGTAAGTAGGAACGCCCTCCTTATCAAGCTGCACCTGAACAGTACCGGTAGGATAATCTACCTCTGGCATCACATACTTGAGTTTCTTCTCATCGAGCAGGCGGAGAGCTGTATCGCCCAGAGCATCCTTGCCCACAGCACTGACTGCTACAGAATGCAAACCATGCTGACCTGCGTGGTAAGCGAAGTTGGCAGGAGCACCACCGAGTTGAGAACCACTAGGGAGAACATCAAAGAGGATTTCGCCCAAACCTACACAATATTTTGTATTCAAATTCTTTGTTTCCATAATTACACCTTATTATATACGATATAAACGATTGCGGATGATTTATATTATAACTTGCGGATATAAGTGAAGAGATAAACAACTCCTATAGCCATGACTGCCACAGCACCTACCTGACCGAAGGCATCGCTGGCAAAGCCCATAATCAAAGGGAAGACGGTACCACCGAAGAGTCCCATGATCATCAGTCCACTCACCTCATTCTTCTTATCAGGCATAGCTAGAAGTGCCTGAGAGAAAATCATGGAGAACACGTTAGAGTTGCCATATCCCACCAGGGCGATGGCGATATAAAGCATCATCTTGCTCTCGCCTACCCACATGCCTATCATACTCAGAGCCATCATCACTACGCTGATAACGAAGAAAGTGCGGGTCTTCATCATGCGGAGGAAAACGGTACCGGTGAAGCATCCGATGGTACGGAAGATGAAGTAGAGCGATGTAGCGAAGGCAGCCTCGTTCAGCGTCCATCCCAGACGCTCCATCAGAATTTTAGGAGCTGTGGTATTGGTACCCACATCGATGCCTACATGGCACATGATACCGATGAAGGAAAGCAGCACGATAGGTTTGCCGAGCAACTTGAAGCACTCGCCGAAACCAGACGCCTTACCCTCGTTCTTCTCTTCTTCAATAGGTGTACCTGCCAGGAAAAAGGTAGCTGCGATTCCGATAACCATATAGATTGGGAAGAGGATTCTCCAGCCCAAACCGAAGGTTGGAATGCTTGCCATGGCGCCCCACATAGCGATGTATGGAGCCAGGAAGGAAGCTATCGCCTTGACAAACTGACCGAAGGTCAATGTGGATGCCAGGTTCTGACCTGATGTCACCACCGAAACCAGAGGGTTCAGGGATGTCTGCATCAAGGCATTTCCGATGCCGAGCAATGAGAACGACACGAGCATCAGCTCAAAGTTTTCGCCAAAGATGGGCAAAAGGAGTGAGATAACGGTAACGAGCAAAGACAGGAGTACTGTCTTCTTTCTACCTATCTTATTCATCAGGATTCCTGTTGGAACCGAGAAGATGAGAAACCAGAAGAATACCAGCGATGGGAACAGATTGGCTGTTGCATCATTGAGGTTGAGATCTTCCTTTACGTAGTTGGAGGCAATACCTACCAAATCTACAAATCCCATGGCGAAGAAACAGAGCATCACCGGGATGATTGATAACTTTGATGATTTATTCATAATTGTTAGCGTTATTGTTTCTATTTTGCTGCTGCAAAGGTAGCGATAAACGATATAATATATCATAAAATATCGTTCATCGGCTACCATTTTTGTTGCATTGTTACATCATTAACACGCTAAGAAACAATAGTGTTAAAGATTCAGTTTCTTTTTATAGTATTACTTGATGTTATACACCTGATACTTGCCACCCTTCACAGTAACCTTGTTGTAAGGCTTGGTAGGGAACACGAGATTGGTCATTGCCATCTTGCCTTCTGCATCGAAAACCTCAATGCTGCTCTTGTCGATAAAGATGCGGAGCTGGCTAATCTTGCCGTAAGTTGGAGTCTTTGTAGTAGCAGCAAAGTCATTGCTGAAATCCATCTTACCGCTCTTGGTTCTATCCATAGAGAAGGTTTCTGCCTTGGCATCGTAACACATCACCACCTTCTCGCCCTTGTCGTTGCTCAAGGTGATAGTGGCATTTCCCTTCAGATTCACAACCATCTCGCAAGATTCAGAGAGAGACTTGGTTGCCTTCTTGCTTCTTGCCGCTGTCATTTCAGGAGATGGAACCACGCTGCAATAAGTTTCACCCTTATACTCGAAGAGACCTAAGTCGCGAGGAATGGAGTTGCCCGAACGATACTGCAGGGTTGGAACCTGGTTGGCATACTGCCAGTTGCTCATCCAGGCGATAGCCACGCGACGCCCCTCAGGAGCATTGTCAAAAGTAACAGTGGCGTAATGGTCCTTACCGTAATCCATCCACTTGGTAACCTCCGGTTTACTTTCGCAAGTGAACTTATGTCCGTCGAAATCGCCGATGAAATACTGGGTAGCAGAACCGCCGAACGGACCACCAGGGTTGATGTTGCAGATGAGCATCCACTTCTCCTTGTTAGTGCCACGAACCTTCATCTTCATCAAGTCTGGACACTCCCAAACTCCACCATGATTTCCGTATGTCTCACCAAAAGAGCTTTCGAGTTTCCAATCCTTCAAGTTATCAGAAGAATAGATTTCCATGTGCTGACCAGCAGCCAGAATCATATTCCACTTCTTGATGTCTTCATTCCAGAACATGTGAGGATCACGGAAGTCTGGCACATTGCTGGTGATAACCGGGTTGCCCTCATATTTGGTAAAAGTCTTGCCATTATCGGTACTGTAAACCATACTCTGAGTCTGGCTTTCACCAGCCGAAGTATAAAGTGCGATGACAGCACCCTTGCCGAAGCCGGAAGTATTCTCCTTATCAACCACAGCCGACCCACTGAAGACTGTACCCAAAGCATCAGGCTGAACAGGATCACCCTGGAACTTCCAGTGCACCAGGTCGGTGGAAGTAGAATGTCCCCAGGTCATATTCTCCCACTGCGATCCGTATGGATTGTGCTGGAAATAGAGATTCCATACACCATCCTTATAGAACATACCGTTAGGGTCGTTCATCCAACCGTAGGCTGGAGTATGGTGATAAACTGGGCGATACTGCTCACGATTCTTCATATCGAAGGTATCGGAGAAACTCATATTCTTCCAACATGAGAAAGTCGATATACCTCCGTCAGTACGATAAGTGCCGTTGACATGCACATCGAGCATCAAGCCTTTCTCGTCATCGAACTCCTGCAAGCAGAGTGGCACATAATAGTCGATGTGATTGTTTGCCAAGCGCACGTTGAGGGTCTTCAACTGCCTGCTGCTACCTATAACTTTAATATTGCTCACCTCCGCACTCTCCTGGACAGGAAGCAAGAGATACTTCTTGCTTTGATTGTCGCTTTTGATGCGATAGAGACTATGATTATTGCTCAAGAACTGCACTTCTTGCGCCTGAACGGTCATGGTGCAACCGAGAGCAATGAGAGCTGTAACTAATTTCTTTTTCATAAATGAGAATTTTTGATCTTGTTTTACACCTTAATTATATATAGTTATCCTAAAACAATCGCATTCACCTCGTCAGTAACAACACCAATATATTTAACTATTGTGCGTTAGACATCATGCAAACCGCACAGAGCGTTGAGTTCACAAGGAAAGGTTTGCCACGTTTGAAGTGGCAAACCTCCCTTTTATAGACTCATTTATTCATCTTCATCCCACAAACCCTTCTTGTTTTGTTTAGAACGGAATGTATCGTCGAAAAAATCATTAGGATCCTCTACTACACCAATGGATATATTGTTTTGTCCACCTGATCCAGCCATAATAACTGGTGAATCTATGCGATGAGTCTCTATGACAGGTGTTACATAAATAGCCTTTTTCATATTGTAACTACTTTTTATAAGTTGAACTAATTATTTAACAATCACTTTCTTGTTATTAACGATGTAAACACCATTTGCAAGGTGCAAGTCGTTCAAAGACTTTGCTGTAGCAACCAAGCAACCCTGAAGGTTATAGACCTTTACAGTCTCATTACCATTTGCGATAGTAGCAGCATTGATGCCAGTGGTCTCACCGCCAATAGCAAGGAGAATAGGCTTTGCCCCTTGTGCTTCGGTCAATGTCAAGTAAGCAGAGAAGGCATTAATCTTCGCATTGTCACCGCCCTTTTGGAAAAAGCCATTAGTATTCAAACCATATTTGCCTGTTGCAGAACCTGGAGTGTAAATACCAGTGAAAGGATTGCCCATTTCTGCTGGAGTTGTGACTACGCCCTTATCTGTGAAAGTAAGAGTTGCTTTTGCATTTGCTTCATCAAACAGAGCAATGAAAGGTATATTGGCATCAACATGAGGTTGCTTATCGAAATTGATGATGGTGTTACCGTCTTTCTCCTCGTTATCTACGTATGTAGCAATGGTATTTGCGCCTAAGTCTTCTTTGGATACCCAGAAAGGCAAGCACATTGTGTTTTTGCCTGCAAAAACAGGGCGAGTGATAGATACGCTTGCTGCAGTGAAGTTTTCTGGGGTAGCGAAAGGCTGCGCGTTGGTAAGAACCAAATTAGCACACTTTTCATTGGCTACTATGTTGTTTGCATCGTATGCCTCATCAGCAAATACAAGAACATTTGAGTGACCACCACGCATAGCGTTGACATCCACATCCTTGGTTGTAGTGCCACGCATATCAATGGAAGTAATGCCGTCTTTGAGCTTGCCAGCCAATGTTGCGAAGTCGTTGTATTCTACTTTCTGCCAATCGCCATCAGCATTCTGGCATTCGCCTTTCAACCATTCACCTGTGAGTTTGATGTTGCCATCAAGACTACCATCGCTAATACTTCCAAGTAAAGCGTCACCTACCTTTGGAGCATCCTCTATCTGGATGTTATCGATATAAACTACTTGCTCACCATCAACGTTATCTGTTGTTGGGAATATGGTAATCTCTGTAGGAGTTCCTTCTGCATTGTTGGTAGAAAAATCGAAGTAGAGTTTGCGCCATGCACCAGCTCCATCATACCAAGCAGCGACCTTCTTGATGACATCATTGCACTTGATTTCCACTCGGACATTGCTGTTTACGTCCTTTTTAATCATTAAAGAGAGACGCTTGCTGTCAAAAGCATTGCATGTGAGACCTTTGGCTGCGGAACATTTATCAAATTCATTACCTGTAATGGTAAAGTTGAGACATTTATCAGAAGTATTGATTCCATCCTTGGATGGGTTTTCTACAACTTCTTGGTTACAGCGATCCCAAAAGTCACCTTTTGACTTGATATCGTAGTTCTCACCATTCCAAAGAACAGTCTGTCCAAACATGGTGGTTGATGCCATCAAAGCAAAACCAAAAGTAATAATCTTTTTCATATTTTTGTGAATTTAAAAAGCTTATGTTAATATATTTGATTTTGTAAAAGCAGAGCCTATGCCTGTCATGTGACACAGGCTCTGTGATATGTAAGATATTAGTACTGACTAATCTTCAAATTGCTAACCGTGATGTTGCCACCATAGTTATTGATACTCCAGCAGTTCTTCTGAATACCATAGATGCGGTTGGTATAGCAAACGGCATCGTTGATATACATCACGCAGATACTATTGTCGGTATAGATGGTGATGTTATACACGTTGTCACTTGGACGAGCAAAGTTATATCCATCAATGCCTTCAATGAAGCCCTTGCCACCATCGCCTTCTTCCTCGAAGTTGACCTTGCGACGAGTATCGCTCTCAGGATTGACAACCATCGTATAATATTTTTCGAATGCCGTAGCATCATCAGTATTACTCTTAGTTCCACGAGCCAAAGAAATACCAAACTTATCCCATTCGTTGGAAGTTGTGACTGTGAAGCTAATCTTGTTGTGATAGCCGAGGCGACTCATGAGCATGTAAGCATTGTCGCCCGACAAGGTATAAGTGCCGTTAGAAGCAGTCACGCCATTTTGTTCCTTGACCTCAACCTCACACTCCTTGTTATATTTATTACTGATAGCTTCCACCTCACCGAGGGTCAGCGTACCATCCTCATGCTGAATCAACTTATGAGCCACAAGATTACCAGCCCATTCTGGTTCTGCAGGAGATGCACCTACTTCGGTGTTGTCCTTACCCTTACGAGTAGGACACCATCCCCAGATATAGCGGTTGGTACCATCGCTTGCTGTCTTTCCTGCATAGAAACCACGGCTATCCAAGAAGCCTTCATGGTCATCAGGCCAAATACCTGCGTCGTTGGCAGTGCAAGCCTTCAACTCGTCGAGTGTTCTGCCCTTGAAGTACTGAACCTTGCGCATGAAAGAAGTCTTGTCGCTATAGACGAGATACCACCAGTCGCCCATCTTGAAGACATCAGGGCACTCATAGAAGCGATCCCACATCATGTTCATGAATGCACCATTGTCTTTCCAAGACTTCAAGTCATCAGAAATGAAGTCAGCGATAGTACCCTTACCATTCTTAGTAGTGGCAACCAACATGTGATACTTGCCATCATCTCCTTTGAAGAGGAATGGGTCACGGAAGTCATTCTTGCTATAACCGTAGTCATCACCTTTCAAGATGAAAGACTTACACTTTGTCCAAGTTTTGAAATCGGAAGAAGTGGCGTACATGATGGCTTGCCCATTATCAGAAGCAGTTGGATTATACTTGTTTCCTGTGTAGAAAGTATAGTAGAGCTTGCTGCTTTCATCGTATATGGTAGAACCCGTACCGATTGCCGCATCCTGTTCATTGATGTTACCACAAGATACCAACTCGCCAAGCGACTCATAGTTTGCAGCATCCTTAGTGCTTACCGCCCAGATTGGGTGGTAAGTTCCACTTGGATTAGGACGGTAATCTTGCAAGTACATAATCTTGAAGTCGCCTGCCACAGGGTCATAAAAAGGCATAGGGTCACCCACATAACCAACAGCTGGCTTGTAATAAGTGCCTTGTGCAGTCTCGTCGGTAGAACTGAAAAAAGCATCGCATGTGAGACCTTTGGCAGCGGAACCATTATTCCATTCATTGCCTGTAATGGTAAACTTGAGACATTTATCAGAAGTATTGATTCCATCCTTGGTTGGGTTTTCTACAACTTCTTGGTTACAGCGATCCCAAAAGTCACCTTTTGAGCCGATATCGTAGTTCTCACCATCCCAAAGAACAGTCTGTCCAAACATGGTGGCTGATGCCATCAAAGCAAAATCAAAAGTAATAATCTTTTTCATATTTTTGTGAATTTAAAAAGCTTATGTTAATATATTTGATTTTGTAAAAGCAGAGCCTATGCCTGTCATGTGACACAGGCTCTGTGATATGTAAGATATTAGTACTGACTAATCTTCAAATTGCTAACCGTGATGTTGCCACCATAGTTATTGATACTCCAGCAGTTCTTCTGAATACCATAGATGCGGTTGGTATAGCAAACGGCATCGTTGATATACATCACGCAGATACTATTGTCGGTATAGATGGTGATGTTATACACGTTGTCACTTGGACGAGCAAAGTTATATCCATCAATGCCTTCAATGAAGCCCTTGCCACCATCGCCTTCTTCCTCGAAGTTGACCTTGCGACGAGTATCGCTCTCAGGATTGACAACCATCGTATAATATTTTTCGAATGCCGTAGCATCATCAGTATTACTCTTAGTTCCACGAGCCAAAGAAATACCAAACTTATCCCATTCGTTGGAAGTTGTGACTGTGAAGCTAATCTTGTTGTGATAGCCGAGGCGACTCATGAGCATGTAAGCATTGTCGCCCGACAAGGTATAAGTGCCGTTAGAAGCAGTCACGCCATTTTGTTCCTTGACCTCAACCTCACACTCCTTGTTATATTTATTACTGATAGCTTCCACCTCACCGAGGGTCAGCGTACCATCCTCATGCTGAATCAACTTATGAGCCACAAGATTACCAGCCCATTCTGGTTCTGCAGGAGATGCACCTACTTCGGTGTTGTCCTTACCCTTACGAGTAGGACACCATCCCCAGATATAGCGGTTGGTACCATCGCTTGCTGTCTTTCCTGCATAGAAACCACGGCTATCCAAGAAGCCTTCATGGTCATCAGGCCAAATACCTGCGTCGTTGGCAGTGCAAGCCTTCAACTCGTCGAGTGTTCTGCCCTTGAAGTACTGAACCTTGCGCATGAAAGAAGTCTTGTCGCTATAGACGAGATACCACCAGTCGCCCATCTTGAAGACATCAGGGCACTCATAGAAGCGATCCCACATCATGTTCATGAATGCACCATTGTCTTTCCAAGACTTCAAGTCATCAGAAATGAAGTCAGCGATAGTACCCTTACCATTCTTAGTAGTGGCAACCAACATGTGATACTTGCCATCATCTCCTTTGAAGAGGAATGGGTCACGGAAGTCATTCTTGCTATAACCGTAGTCATCACCTTTCAAGATGAAAGACTTACACTTTGTCCAAGTTTTGAAATCGGAAGAAGTGGCGTACATGATGGCTTGCCCATTATCAGAAGCAGTTGGATTATACTTGTTTCCTGTGTAGAAAGTATAGTAGAGCTTGCTGCTTTCATCGTATATGGTAGAACCCGTACCGATTGCCGCATCCTGTTCATTGATGTTACCACAAGATACCAACTCGCCAAGCGACTCATAGTTTGCAGCATCCTTAGTGCTTACCGCCCAGATTGGGTGGTAAGTTCCACTTGGATTAGGACGGTAATCTTGCAAGTACATAATCTTGAAGTCGCCTGCCACAGGGTCATAAAAAGGCATAGGGTCACCCACATAACCAACAGCTGGCTTGTAATAAGTGCCTTGTGCTGTCTCGTCGGTAGAACTGAAGTAAGAGGTCGAAGACCAATCTTTTTGCTCTAATACAGCATCGTCGTCACTACATGAAGCGAGAGGCAAGGCGAGGCATGAAGCCAATATGATTGAACTTATCATTGTTTTCATTTTGATTCCATTTTATTTGTTCATAAGATAATTAAAAGCATTAGCCGTCATAATGGCTATGTTCGTGTGGAACTTCTCTGTATAGTTTTCGTTTACGCTATACCAGTCGTAGCAACCAGAACCGATACAAAGTGTCTTACCAGAAGTACCTTCGGCAGGGAACTCCCAAACAACGATTGCACCATCACCGCCATAACCAAGGTCGATACCACCTGTAGCTTCTCTCCAAGCTGCGTAATCTGCGTAACCACCCCAATCTGTGCCAATATGCCATTGCGCTGTAGAGTTGGTGATACGGTAATCCTTGTCTGTAGTATAGACGCAGTTGTCATCGTCACCCTTCACTAAGTTTTGGTAGAGAGCATGATCCGTATGACCTTTCATCTTGAAGTCCCAAGGACCACCACAGGTTTCTGCGTCAGCTTCCACCTGACCCCAGCAGTTGTTAGGAACACCGCCATTCTTAGCTATACCAAGCTCACCAGGCATATTGGTTGCATAGCGTGTGAAGAGGAATGAGCCACCATTCTTATAGAAATCCTTCAACTGTGGAATAGCCTCCAAAGCCTCAGGTGCAGCCTTCTCGAAGTTGCTCTTACCATCTACACCACCATCCTTGTGGAAGTGCCACCAGATGACCTTGCAGTCGCTCAAGTCGATACTACCGTTCTTGATGTCGGTGAAGGAAGCGTAGAGTGAGTTAGGAACGTTCTGCAACATCCAGTTGCAAGCAGTCTTTTCCTCGATATTCAACTCATCCATGCTCTGTGCAAGACCTACATAGAGAGCCTGTGGCTTGTCGATTTGCTTGACGGTCACGGTGTAAGTGTTGCTTGCCGTGTTGTTGTTTACCGTGTAGGTCACAGGATTGGTGAAGTCTGTAGCGATGCCAGAAGCAGGAGAGATGGTTGCATTCTCGCTGTAGGCGATGGTTGGAGTCAAGTTCTTGATGTCCAAAGAGGCAGGAACATAGACCATGATGGTCTTGGTGTCCTCATTGATGGTACCTACGTAGATGTCGTTGATCTTGAAAGAGGTAATCTTCGCCTCGTCTCTCTGAGCCTTGATGGTCCAGTCGAGATATACATCACCATTGGTGACATGTACAGCTTGTGGGGCAGACATGTTGAGCAGGTCGTTTACATTGACGTTACTCTTTGCACCATCGCTGAGGCTTAACTTGGTGACACTCATCTGAGAGATATCGTAGGTCTCAGGCACTCGCACGATAATCGTGCGAGTAGTCTTATCGATGGAACCATCGTAGTTGTCGAGAGCCAATTCCGTAATGGAGCAGCTTCCGCTCAGATTCAAATCTGAAACATTATCATCACTGCAAGCAGTGAGGGCCAAGATGGCCATAAGCATAAATAAAATCTTTTTCATATTACCATTCTCCTATGTTCTGGGTGTAATGTCCGTTAGATGCTGCCACCTGTGAGTAAGGTATTGGCAAATATTCATTCTTGTTTTTGGTGAAGTGAGCTGCGCCATAGATGGAACAGTTGTCACTCTCGCCTGCAAAGTACTTGTTGAGTACGGTGTCAGCCTCTCCCCATCTTACGAGGTCGAAGAAACGCTCGCTCTCCATACCCATCTCCAATCGGCGCTCCATCTTGACAATCTTCAAGGCTTCTTCTTTAGAGAAAGAGCCATCGTAAGTAGAGATGTTGAACTTCACGCCGTAGTCGCTTGGGTAGTTGGCAATCATGCCTGTGCTCTGCTTAGCACGCTTGCGGATGTCGTTAACCAAGGTGATAGCCTTGCTTGACTCGCCCAACTGGGCGTAAGCCTCGGCACGCTCCAACATCACGTCTGCATAGCGGAAGACGATGCGGTTCATGGAAGTTCCCCACCAAGAACCCTTGATCAGGTAACCACTCTCCGGGTCTACGTTCTGCTTCAAGGTGACGTAATAACCATAGAGACCATTGGAACGACTCCAAGTGGAACTCTCATCCATAATAAAGTTCTTGTTGAATTCGTATGGTAAACCAGGAATGCCTACTGTCAGGAAGAGACGAGGGTCAGCATAGTCTTCACTCTTGTCGTAGTCCTTATTATTAAAGGTGTCGAAGAGTGGATGGCCATCTGCATCTGTACGGAAGGCGTTGACCAAATTCTGACTTGGCTTGTAGAAGTCGCAACCACCATCGGTAACACCTGGGATGTTTGGAACAATCAGACCGTAGCTCCAGTTCAAGTTACCATACTTGGTACCGTCGTTCATGGAGTACTGCATTGCCCAGATGCTCTCCTTGCCATTCTCATACTGTGGCTCTGGACGGAAGTTATTGTGGAAGTCACCTTCCAAGCCGAAACCACCAGCAGTATAGATAGAAGGGTCGCTATATTCGATAACCTTGTTGAGATCATCTTGGTTGATGCTTGTCACCTCATTCTTTGTTGGATCATCCTGACGATAAGCCTTGTAGAGATACAACTTGGTCAAGAAGGCAGCTGCGGCAGCCTTGGTAGGACGGCCCTTGTCGCTCTGTGTAACAGGGAGTACATCATAGGCAGCCTTCACATCGTTGATAATCTGCTGCCATCCTTCATCATTAGAGAACTCCGTATTGGAGAGATTGTTGTACTCCTCCTGACTGAGGTTGGCATTCATGATGAAAGGAATATTCTTGTACAGACGCTTCAAGAGGAAGTGAGCATAACCACGGAGGAACTTCATCTCACCAAGGCGTTGTGCCTTCAACTGGTAGCTGTCGTCAGTCTGCTCAAGCAGGGCGATAGCTGAGTTGACACGAGAGATACTGTTGTAGAGGCGCACCCACATATCGTTGATATTCCAGTTGGTGGTCAACACACCCTGCTCAATCTCCAACTGATGGAACACGTCACCATCGCTGGTACCGTTGCCACCTTTGTAGGCATCGTCACTGCGCACGTCAAAATTCCACATAGAGAATGAAGAGTTAATGTCTTCGGCAGTGGTAAAAATTGCATAAGCCGAGATAACGAGGTTATCCACATTGCTTGGGTCTTTCACCTGATCGTTGTCCAAGATGCCTTGAGGCTTCTGCTCCTCCAAGAAGTCGGAGCAACTTGTCGTACCAGCGAGGGCTAGAACCATGAGGGCTGAATATAATATCTTTTTCATTTTGATGATTCTTTTAGAATGTTACGTTAAGACCGAATGTGATATTGAGAGGAATAGGGTACCCATAGTTTGGATTCTCTGGGTCTACACCTGTGAAGCTACTGCTCTTGATAGTGAACAAGTTCTGTGCACTGACATACATGCGCAAGCGTTGCATGGCGAGCTTGGATGCGATAGTCTGTGGGAAGTTGTAGCCAAACTGGATGGTGCGCAACTTCAAATAGCTTCCGTTCTCAACCCAATAAGAAGACACACGCTTCTCATTGTTGTTGTCAGAGAGAGACAGGGCTGGGACGTTGCTGTCAGGATTGGTTGCACTCCAAGCATCGAGCAAACGCTTACCCTTGTTCAAGAAGCCGATATTAAGACCTGCCCAAATATCAGTCTCCTTCTTCAAGTCTGAGATGATGTCAACACCCTGTACGCCCTGGAAGAACGCAGTGAAGTCGAAGTTCTTGTACTCCAAGTAGATGTTGAAACCGTATGTGAAGTCTGGAACTGGGTTATAAATCCAAGTTTGGTCAGCCTCTGTGATTTTGCCGTCGCCAGTTAAGTCCTTCCAACGGATACGACCGAGACCTGCGCCTTCCTGTGTGGCGTGGTTGTCAATTTCTTCCTGGCTCTTAAAGATACCGTCTGCTACATATCCAACCTGTGCACCCATAGGATGTCCTATGACGCTCTTTACACCGTTACCACCGAATGTACCATTGGCTGCAACAGTAGTTGGCAATGCAGTAATCTTGTTGCGATAAGAAGAGATGTTGGCTGTGACATCATATTTCAAGCCAAAGTGCGTCTGGTTGCGGTAACCGATGTTGAACTCGAAACCACGGTTTTCCATCTCACCTGCATTAATCCACTGGGAACTACCTTCACCCATTACGGCAATACCAGGCATATTGACGAGGATATCCTTTGTCTTCTTGAAGTACCAGTCAAAGTTACCATACAAAGTATTGCGGAAGAAAGCGAAGTCGAAACCAAGGTCGGTCTGTGTGGTCGTCTCCCACTTGATATTGTCGTTACCTATTTGATTACGCTTGAAACCTGAAGCCAAGGTGCTACCACCATTGGTACCTGCGATGTCGTAAGAAGTACCGTAGCTCTGCCCACCATTCTCGTTGACACCATAGTTGCTCACATAGAGAGTGTAACGAGCGAGGTTGTCGATTTCCTGGTTACCAGTCTGTCCCCAAGAAGCACGAATCTTCAAGTCGTCAATCCAAGAAGCCTTCTTTAAGAAGTTCTCCTGGTTGATACGCCAACCTGCAGATACGGATGGGAATGTAGCGTAGCGGTTGTTCTTACCGAAACGAGAGCTACCATCACGACGGATAGTGAAAGATGCCATGTACTTGTCTGCATAATTGTAGTTAGCCTTGCCAAAGAAAGATACGAGGGAGTAACCAGAGCCACCACCATATGCCTGTGGATTGGTAGTACCTGCATCTGGCCACATATAGTCAGGGTTCAAGATAGAGAAGCCTTCCTTGTATCCAGAGAAGTAGATGTCGTCTTGTCGGTTCAACTCCATACCAGCCATCAAGTCGATACGGTTCTTGCCCAATTCCATATTATATGTAGCAACGGCATTCCACATCCACTTGGTCCAATGTTCCTGCTTTGCCTCAACTCCATTTTTGTTATTGGCAACGTTGCCTTCTGTAACTGGATAAGTGAAAAAGCGCTGTTGCTTCTGTGAATAGTCAAGACCAAAGGTGGTGCGGATGTTGAAGCCCTTGAAAGGATTGAGGTTCAAGTAAGCATCGCCAAACATACGCCAGTATGTATAACGGTTGTCCTTGTTGCGCTCCAATACTGCCACAGGATTGTAACGGTCAGGATAGCCGCCTACAGGACCAGCATAGTTACCATCTTCTGTATAGATAGGAAGAGAAGGGTTGAACTGCAATACATTCTGTAGAAAACCACCTGGAGCTTGCACCTCAGAAGTGCGATTCAAGGTAAAGTGCTCGCCTACGGTCAGCATTTTGTTTTTCAAGAGTTTATACTCTGTGTTCATACGAGCAGAGAAGCGATTGAAGTCAGAAGTCTTGATGATACCGAGGTTCTTGTAATAGCCTAAAGAGAAGAAACTGCTTCCCTTGTCAGAACCATTGCTTACAGAAACATTATATTGCTGGATGACACCTGTGCGAGTGGTTTCATCAAACCAGTCTGTATCGGCAGCAGGAGTGGTGCCTGCGTCATCCAAGTATTTCTTCATGGAGACACCATTGAGCACAGGAGTACCCTGGGCGTTGTATCCCCAGTCATAACGATAGCCAAGACCGTTGGTGTTAGGATCCATACCGTCATTGACGTATGCCTGCCACATCACCTGTCCATATTCCTTTGCATTCAAGACCTTCATCTTGTGTGCATAGGTGGAAACTGCGATAGAACCATCGAAGTCAACCTTAATCTTTCCCTCCTTACCTTTCTTGGTAGTGATGATGATAACACCATTGGCGGCACGGCTACCATAGATAGAGGCAGAGGCAGCATCCTTCAATACCTGGATGCTCTCGATGTCGTTACCATTCAGTTCGTGCATGCCAGCTTTAGTTGGAATACCATCGACGATGTAAAGAGGGTCGTTGTTATTTAATGTTCCAATACCACGAATGCGAACGGTAGCAGTACCAGATGGTGAGCCATCAGCAGAGATGTTCATACCAGGAACACGTCCTTGGAGAGCTTTGATAGGGTTGTTTTCATTCTGTTTTGCGATGTCATCTACACTTACTACAGATATAGCACCAGTCAAGTCTGCCTTACGCTGAGTAGTATAACCTGTGACAACGACCTCATTCAAATCGTTGGCTGCTTCTTGGAGTACAACATTCATACCATCAGCAGCTTTAACCTCTTGAGTTTGGTAACCAATATAAGAGATGACAAGGGTAGCCCCAGGCGTACACTCCACATGGAATTTACCATCAAAGTCTGTTACCGTACCTGTCTTGGTGCCTTTCACCATGACAGACGCGCCGATGACCGTCTCTCCTGTAGCATCCTTTACGATGCCATTTACATTTACCTGTTGTGCACTAGCTACGGTGCAAACAGTACAGAGCGCAGAGCTCATCAGTAATCTTGAAAGATTGTTCATACTATTATAACGTTTTAAGTTTCAAAAATTGTCATTGCTTGATTTCTGCCGCAAAATTAGGAAAAATGCTGTGATATAAATAGAAAAAATCGTTCCTGCAACAATAATTATGTTACATGAAACGATTTTCTTATCTTTTGCTAAGATTTTAAAGTTTTATATCAGAAGCAGTTAGAACCATATCATACATCTTACACCGGTTTATGTCGTAAATCTGTTGGAAGAACGCCATATTGTTTCTTGAAGCATGAAGAGAAATAGCCCGGTAACGCAAAGCCTACTTCTGCCGAGACTTCAGCTACAGTCTTATCAGTCTGCATCAGGAGCGTATAGGCTCTCTGCAGACGCATCTCTTTCAGAAGCTCGACAGGCGTTTTTCCTGTCATAGCCTTCACCTTGCGATAGAGCTGTACTTTACTCAACTGCATCTCGGCACCCAAATCATCCATCTTCATATCAGCATTGCCCATATTCTCAAGAATCTTCTTCATGAAACGGTCCATGAAGTAACGATCACTCTCATCCAGATGATTCAGTTCAGCAGCCCAGCCCTCCTTGTTCTCGATGAAGCCACGAGCCACGGCTTTCTGTTTCTGGAGTTTCTTTCTATATACCTTATATATATAGTAGATAACAAAGAGCAGAACCAGGACGACAACCAAGTCAACCACAAGCATCCATTTCTGGATACGGGAAACCTCTGAATAAGAATCAAGACTATCAGAAATCTGATCAAGATTCTTCACCTTGGCTTCCAGATCCTGATATTGCAGGGCAATGGCATCGCAGTTTTCAGGGGTAGCAAGGAATGACTGCATCACATTATCCTTCTTATAGGGTTTACCCTGAAGGATGTTCATCGCCAATTCCATAATCTTCTCGCCCTGGGTAGGATAAACATAAGAAGCAGCAAACTGGGCTCTCTTCACTCTATCCACTCCTTCCCATTCTCCAGGCAATCCGTCGATACCCACTATAACCACCTGCTTTTCTATTCCCCTTCGCTCTGCTTCTAAAACAGCACCGATGGCACCGAGGTCACTATGTCCAAACACGCCATCCGCATGTCCGCCCTTATCCAGATATTGCTTCATCAACTCCTGGGCACGCTCCAAAGTCCAGTTGCTATCCAGGGTAACCACCTTGATTCCCGGGTAATTCTTCATCACCTCTTGAAAACCACGATGGCGCTCGATGACAGGAGAAGCATCCTTCAAGCCCGTAATCTCAACAACGGTACCTTTTCCATCCAGCTTCCTGGCAAGAAAGCGGGCTACTTCCCTACCCGCTTCTACATTATCGCCACCGATGGAAGCTGTATAATGGGTTGTCTTTACCTTTCTGTCGAAGAGAATAACCGGAATATGCGCACGATAAGCTCGCTCGATGGCAGATGTTACATCATTCACGTTATCAGGGGCCACCACGATTAAATCTACCTTCCTGGCTATCATGCTGTCTATCTGGCGAGCCTGGCGTTGCCCGTCGTTCTCTGCAGTAGTAAACAGCAAATCCACATTCTTATATTGATACTGCGCCAGTCGCATCTCATTATTCACCTTCTCGCGCCAAACTCCGCTGCAACATTGCGACACACCAATCACCATCTTCTTCTGGGTGCATGAATCCAGAAGAAGAAGCATACTACTAAGTAATACTATTAATATAATATAGAGTCTTTTCATTAATTTCATACTTCTTCCATCCGTTTAAGTTCCCACCCCTCAAACTGCATGATGATGAGATGGAGTTTTGTGCCTTGGCGCAAAGCCTCAACCCTTGGAGCCTCAGCATATCGATGAATCTGTTCTACAGCCTCACGCCACTGTTTCTCGGCCTTGGTCATAGGCTTGCCATCTTCCGTAAACTCACCTTCAACTATCGCAGAGAAATCTTTCTTAGAAAGAACCTTCAATTCCAGAATGTAGCTATGCTGACTGGCATAATGGGTAAGGTCCGGCAAAAGGAAGAAATCACAATAGCCATGATTCAACTCTAACTCTGGAGCCGTGATATAATAATCATTCAGATTCAGATAAGCCATGAAGAATCCCTGCAGGTTTCGCTCAGCCTCAATGCCATCACGCACCGATGAAACCTTGGCATAGGCATCTGCCATGAAGCGCAATCCTTTTTCCCACTTACCATCGTATGCCATGTCATAATAGTAATCGGTGAGCTGGTTAACATCCACATAAGCCTTTGCCTGATACTCTTCTTCCAGATAACCATAATACTGCTTGCGGACATTATTGTTCGGAATGCCCAGAATGAGCTTGGATCCACGAGTTCCCTTGATGGTCAACATGCCATAATAGAACAGAAGACTTGGGAATATCTCTGCCTTTGGAATCTGATACGCAGAAAACGACTCATAAAGCTGGGTAACAATCTGCTCCTCTTCTGCTATCTTGCGGATAATGCCCTTACGCTCTCCATCCAGCTTGTCAAACTGCAACAGTTTCTTCATCTTGCCGTAATCGGTACGGGTATTCGGGTCTATCATCTCTTCTGGCGGACATCCGGCATCCATGTAATTGCGAAGGTAATAAAGAACCATATCACAATTAAACATACGAGTTTTTTTCTTCAATGCCTGCTTGGCGAAGCAATAGTTATCATACCAAGGCTTCATATCGTTGACAATGGCATCAATATCACTATCGGCAGGAATACTACCATGCTCCTTATAATAGGTAAACATCTCCACCACATCAGTGGTAGAGAAGCCCAGCATCTCATCAAACTCCGGCTTGATAGAAATATTCCAACCTATATTGAATCCACTCGTTACATCATCCAGGGTTACAGGGCTCACACCCATCATGAAGATACGCTCAAAATTACCCTTGAACTTCTTGAAGACATCACGATAAAAGCCATCGGCATGGGTAATTGCATGATATACTTTCTCACCACGTTCGTTGAGAATGACATTCGTGAAGTTATCATACTCATCGATGATGAGATACAGATGATACTGGTGCGCCTTGGCTGCCTTGAATATCAGTTCCATCTTTTCCTCGAAATCTTCCTGCGCCAGGATTTCTTCCATCTCTGCCTGATAATATTCTGAGTATTGACGGACAAAAGCATCGAGGTTGATGCTGAGATAAGAATTAAACTTCGTCTCAAGCTTGTCGATATTACCCGTAATCTGGGAGAAATCGAGGAACAGCACCTGATACTTTCCCTGCAAAGGAGTAGGATGCTGGCCTATCCACAGATTTCCAAAAAGACTCTGGAACTTATGGCTCTGCGTACAGTCATAGTAAGAATAGAGCATACTCAAGAATATGCTCTTACCAAAACGACGAGGGCGGATGAAGAAGAGATTGCGAGGCTGCTTCTCCAGCTCTGGGATAAACATCGTCTTATCCACATAATATAGATTCTGCTCTATTACCGTAGCAAAATCTGCCACCCCATAAGGTACTTGTTTAACTTGCTGTTCCATCATGATCTATCCTTAAAAACACTATCTGTGTGCAAAGATAGCATAAAAAAACGAAAAAGCCACAGTTTGCGTTTACAAACTGCGGCTTTTATTATATTTTATCCGAAACAGACGATTTTACGTGATTACAAACCAAGCTTATGAACCTTCAGGTTCTTGAACTCTGCCTTGCCACCCTGGGTGTAAAGCTTCACATTCTCGTATGGAGCTACAGGGAAGACGAGGTTGGTCATGGCGATGCGACCGCCATCTACGAAGAGCTCTACAGATGACTTATCTACGAAGATATCAACATGATAGGTCTTCTTGCCATCCTCGCAAAGACTCAATGGTGCCCAAGTAGCCAGAGCGAAATCGTTCTTGTAGTTGATGGAATTGGTGATGCGGGCAGGCTCCTTGCCTTCTGCTGCACGCTGCTTGTCCCATGCCAACTCGATATCGTGAGGAACAGCCTGCTTGCCGAAATCGGTGAGACCGCTCTCAGTTCTATCCATTACCACCTTGCCCTGCTTCATATCGAAATAAATCATGGTGCGCTCACGCTTGTTGTTTGAAATCTCGATACCTGCAATGCCGTTGGCATCTGGAGTTACATCAGCCTCAATCTCGAAGGCACCCTCCATATTGGCTGCAACACCTTTCAGATCCTTGGCATCAGCAACAGAAGCATCAGCCAAATCCTTGGTTTCCTTTCTCAATGCATATACTTCAGGAGCTACATTCTCAGAAATATAATACTTGCCATTCTTCTCGTAAAGCTTCAACTCTCGAGGCAAACCATTGGCACCACGGTTCTGCTTGAACGGAGTAAGGTTGGCATACTGCCAGTTGCTCATCCAGGTGATACCCAGAACTCGGTCGCCTGTGTTTGAGAAGGTAACGGTAGCATAGTGATCCTTACCCCAGTCGAGCCACTTCACATCGTGGGCATCAGGACAAGTAAACTTCTTGCCATCGAAATCACCTACGAAATACTCGGTAGCGCTGCCACCAAACCAGCAGCCAGGGTTGATATTCATCGTCATCACCCACTTCATCTTCTTCTTATCACCATTTACAGGCAACTGGAAGAAGTCTGGGCACTCATACTGACATGGCTGCTGACCCAAGCCCTTGCCGAAAGCGCTTACATAAGTCCACTTCTTCAAGTTCTTTGACTTATAGAAGCGGGTCTCTTTATCAGCAGAAACAATCATATACCAGCATTTTCCCTTCTCATACCAGAACACCTTAGGGTCACGGAAGTCCTTCAAGCCATCGAATGGAGTCAACACTGGGTTGCCCTCGTACTTGGTAAAGGTACGACCATTGTCATTGCTATAAGCGATGCACTGCACCTCATCATGGTTTACACTACTGTTGTTGGTATAGATGGCGATGATGGCATTCTTGCCGAAACCTGCCGTATTCTTCTTATCCACAACCGAACTACCAGAGAAGATATGACCTACAGGGTCGCGGGCGATGGCTGGATCGAGATGCTCCCAATGAATCAGATCCTTGCTTACGGCATGTCCCCAGTGCATATTGCCCCACTTACTTCCGTATGGGTTATACTGGAAATAGAGATGATACTCTCCATCCTTATATACCATACCATTAGGGTCGTTCATCCAACCATAGAGCGGAGTGAAGTGATAAGATGGACGATAGTAATCGGTGTTGGTGGTGTCGAATGTATCACTGAGCTTGAGCAAGTTGAGTGCCAAAGCATCCTTCTTCAGACCAAGAATCTTGACTGTAGCAGTCTTACCCTTTCCCAAAGCGAAAGGCACATAGTAATCAGAACCATTCTGAGCCAGGCGAACGTCCATCCAGGTATCATCCTTAGAACCTGTATCGAGCAAAACCTGGGCCTCATCCTTCTCTTCCTGGATAGGGAGAAGAAGATACTTGGTAGGATTCTCCACCTTGATGATAGTAGTATCACCCTTGTGTTCGATGTTCATCTTCTGTGCAAAGGCAGAAGTTGTAGCTGATGCCATCAACATGAGGCAGGCAGCCTTGGTAATCATTGAATTGGATTTCATGATCGTTTTCTTTTTAAATTGTTAGCATTATTGTTTAAATCTGCTGCAAAGATAAGAATAAAGCAGGAATTATCATATAAATCTCGTTTCATCCGATACAAAAAATCGTTCATGCAACATCTTTTGCAGTGCATGAACGATTCTTTTCCTCACATCTCCTTGGAGGCAACAAGACTATACTTCCCCCATCAGCCATTTCAACGCATTGATTCGCTTGATACCATCATAATCTGCCGTCGGGTCTTCATCGAGCGTCAAGATATACTTGGGATATTGGTCCTTGATTTGCTGAAGCGAAGCGAGTTCGCGCTTCAAGGTCTTCTCATCCCTTACCGTTGCAGCTACCTGATAATAGGCTAAGTCATTCTCGTCGATAGCAACAAAATCAACCTCCAAGTTATCCATCTTGCCTATATACACTTTCTTCTGCCGACGCAAGAGTTCCAGAAAAACGATATTTTCCAAAATGCGCCCTGCATCAAAAGAGCGAGAGCCAAGCAACATACGTCGCAAACCAATATCCACCAGATAGTATTTTCCCAAAGTTTTGAGGAGTTGCTTACCCTTGATGTTATATCGCTTCACTTCATACAAGAAGAAAGACTCGCAAAGGGTTGACAGGTATTTCTCCACGGTCTTTTGGTCAATTTTTCGCCCATCAGCCGACATCAAGTCTGCAATACGTTTCGTCGAGAGAATATTGCCGATATTATCTGCCGTGAAACGTATCACGCTCTCCAACATCATCACATCGGAAAGTTTATTTCGACTCATGATGTCCTTTACCACTATCGTATTGTAAACAGCATTCAAGTAATCGCTAATCTCATTAGCCGTATCCAACTCCAATGTATATGGGAAACTGCTCTTGCTCACATATTCTATATATGTCTGTGAAAGATGGTCCGTACCACCGATACCTTCCGCATACTCCTTGAAAGACAACGGAAGCATCGCAATCTCTACATACCTGCCAGACAAGAGTGTAGCTATCTCGCTAGAAAGCATGTAGGCATTCGAACCCGTCACATATAAATCAACTGTTGGCTTCAAATTAAGACTATTGATGATATCCGGAAAATCCGTGACATGCTGTATCTCATCAAAAAAGATGTAAGTCATCTTATCTTGCTGTATCAAAGGTTTGACATAAGAATACAGTTTTCTTGGGTCTCGCAATTCAAAATAGTCATAGTCCTCAAAATTGAGATAGATGATTTGCTCTTGCATTACTCCATGAGCTATCAGCCAGTCACGATAAATCTCCATAATGGTCGATTTACCACAACGGCGGATGCCTGTTATCACCTTGATAAGCTTTTTATCCTTGAAAGCTATCAGCTTTTTCAGATAGTTATGTCGTTCTATTCTCTTCATTTTTGTATTTTTACATGTCATGCTGCAAATATACATATTTTTTAGGAATCTACATACTAAAAGTACGATTATTTAGAAAGTTTTAGGAATTGATTCCTAAAACTTTTCTTTTGCGGACGTTTTTAGGAAGACAAACACTAAAACTCCTCTATTTTATTAATCATGACTGATAAAAACACTCTTTTCACCTATTTTATTATGGAAAACAGCGTTTTCTCCAAAGTTCAAAACCCAAACAAGAAAAAGGCAGCACTATACATTATTATATAGTACTGCCTTATCTTATTATGTTTGAACTAATTAGAACTTCAGCGAAGCTGTGAATTCTACAGTGAATGGACGAAGATAGCTACCCGTCATTATCTGATTCTTGATTCCCTTTGCCTCATCCTTGGTAATCAGCTCGGCACCTGCGATACTACCCTTGGCACCAGTCT
>DAWDAD010000016.1:0-48258 GCA_052356385.1 Prevotella sp. | reverse complement strand
TTCGCTATACTGCCGAGCGTGATGGCATCCTCGATGACTTCAAGAAGATTGGAGCCTTGATCATGACCAATGCCTGCGGTCCTTGCATCGGACAGTGGAAGCGTCACACTGATGACAACACCCGCAAGAATGCCATCGTCACCTCTTTCAATAGAAACTTCCGCCGTCGTGCTGATGGCAACCCTAATACATTTGCCTTCATCGGTAGCCCTGAGCTCACCGTGGCACTCACCATTGCCGGCCGCCTGGATTTCAATCCTGCCACCGATACCTTATCAGATAAGGATGGCAACAGCGTGAAGCTCGATGCGCCTGCAGGTTTCACCTTCCCTCCTAAGGGATTTGCCGTAGAAGACAAGGGCTTCATCGCTCCTAGCGAAGCAAATGCTAACATTGAGGTGGTAATTGCTCCAGATAGCAACCGCCTGCAGAAATTGGCTCCATTCGCTCCTTGGGATGGAAAGGACCTGGTAGATATGCCTCTCCTCATCAAGACCGAGGGCAAGTGTACCACCGACCATATCTCAATGGCTGGTCCATGGTTGAAGTTCCGCGGACATCTTCAGAATATCTCTGATAACCTGCTGATGGGTGCCGTCAACGCCTTCAATGGCGAGAGCAACAAGGTGAAGAACCAGTTGGATGGCAAGTATGTGGAGGTTTCTACCGCAGCCAAGGCTTACAAGGCGCAGGGCATCAGCAGCATCGTGGTGGCTGAGGATAACTACGGTGAAGGCTCATCTCGTGAGCATGCAGCCATGGAGCCACGTTTCCTAAACGTGAAGGTGATTCTTGCCAAGAGTTTCGCCCGTATCCACGAAACCAACCTTAAGAAGCAGGGTATGCTCGCCCTTACATTCTGCAATAAGGATGATTATAATAAGGTACAGGAAGACGACCGCATCTCACTCACCGGTTTGAAGGAGTTCGCTTCAGGTTCTAAACTCACCGTCATCTTGAAGCATAAGGATGGCTCTGAGGATAGTTTCGAGGTAGAGCATACTTATAATGATACACAGATTGCATGGTTCAAGGCTGGTTCTGCATTGAACTTTGCAGCTAAAAAGTAACAGTTATGAATAAAGAATATTTAATATATAAACTAAGTGATGAGGTAAAGAACTCATGTAAGATTGATAAGGATGCATTCACCAAGTTCAATGTAAAGCGTGGACTTCGTAATGAGGATGGCTCTGGTGTGCTGGTAGGATTGACCAACATCGGTAACGTTGTGGGTTACGAGCGCGATGAGAATGGCAAGCTGAAGCCTACCGAGGGTAAGCTCTATTATCGTGGCTACGAGCTTGACGACCTCGTTACTCCTCTCTTGAAGGAGAAACGATTCGGATTTGAGGAGGTTGCCTTCCTGCTCCTTTCCGGTCAGCTGCCGGATAAGGAGGAGTTGGAGGCTTTCAAGGAACTCCTGAACGACAACATGCCGCTCGACCACCGTACCATTACTCACATCATCGAGCTGGAGGGTTCTAACATCATGAACATCCTGGCTCGTTGCGTGCTCGAAATGTACACCTTCGATCCGAACCCTGACGATATCAGCCGCGACAACCTGATGCGTCAGAGTGTGGAGCTGATTGCTAAGTTCCCAACCATCATCGCCTATGCATACAACATCTATCGTCACTCTGTGCAGGGCAGAAGCTTGCACATTCGCCATCCACGCGAGAATCTCTCTATCGCAGAGAACTTCCTCTATATGATGAAGCACGAGAACTACTCAGAGTTGGATGCGCGTATGCTCGATCTGCTCCTCATCATCCAGGCAGAGCATGGTGGTGGTAACAACTCTACCTTTACGGTGCGTGTTACTTCTTCTACCCGCACGGATACCTACAGCTCCATCGCTGCCGGTATCGGTAGCTTGAAGGGTCCTCTTCATGGTGGTGCCAACATCAAGGTTATCAATATGTTCCATCATCTGAAGGAGGCTATCAAGGATTGGACCAATGTCAACGAACTCGATATCTACCTGAAGCGTATGCTCAACAAGGAGGCTTATGATAAGACGGGTCTTATCTATGGTATCGGCCATGCGGTTTATACCTTGAGCGATCCTCGTGCCGTAGAGCTGAAGCGACTGGCTGGCGAGCTTGCCAAGGAGAAGGGTAGGGAGGATGAGTACAACTTTCTGAAGCTTATTGAGCAGGAGGGTATCAAGTGCCTGCAGGAGCATCGTGGCGGCAGCAAGCCTGCCTGTGCCAACCTCGACTTCTATAGCGGTTTCATCTATGAGATGATAGGTCTTCCACAGGAGATTTATACCCCTATTTTTGCTATGGCCCGTATCGTGGGTTGGACTGCCCATCGCATCGAAGAACTCAACTTCGAGGGTCGCCGCATTATTCGTCCTGCTTACAAGAATATTCTGGGTGAATTGGATTATACTCCATTGGGTGAAAGATAAAAAATACATTAAATAATAAATACATAGTATTTAAAAAGGGCAATGCTTCTATGAGTATTGCCCTTTTATTTGGTGTGTATAGGGGGATATGCTTTTCTTTTTGGCTGTAGTCTTTTTTTCGATACTAAATAGCGTATCTTGTTTTAAAAACGGCTTTAAAAAAATATTTTAGTGAAATATAGTTAAGAAACTGATGTTTGGAGATAAATATTTGCGGATTACAGATAAATGTAGTATCTTTGTCGACGAATTGCATGAAATGCAAGACTACAATAGTAAATTGTTATAATAAATAAAAGTATAAGAGAATAGGTGATGTCTGTAGATAGCCTATTAGACTGGTACCTAAATAAGAGGAGTAATAAAAGTTAATGGAAAAAGAATTTGAAGAGTATTGGAGCGCACACAGCAAGAGAATGCTTTTGAATGCTCCTGGCAACCTGCGGCAGGAATACCTGGAATCAACGAAATTAGATACGCCTATGGATTGGGTGTGTTATATCCTTCCCGTGGCTGCAGGTATTCTCATTCAGCCTCATGTCAATCTGAAGAGTGAGGTGCTGTCTTGGGCCATTATTTTATTGATAGTGGTGGTACTGTTTGTTCTTTTGCAGATGGTAAAGCCTTTTTTTCAGAAAAAGAAGTCAACCATTCAGGCAATTGATCAAATTAAACAGTATTACTACGAAAGATATAAGAAATATGGTCTGGATAAAATGGAGCCTTGGAATTAAGGCTCCATTTTTTTATGCGATTATGTGGTCTTATGCCATCATATATTTTATACGATCATAAAGTCGCTCATGATGTCATCTGATATATAAAGACCTTGATGGGTAAGTGATAGCTTCCCGTTGCTTATCTTCATGAGTCCTCTATGAATATGCTTCTCTGCTTCCTGCATCATCTGTGAAGCTAATTGGTCACCAAACTCCTTTTCCATCTTTTCTAAATCAATACCATCGCTTGTCCGTAATGCCGTGGTGATAAGGTCATTGTATCTTGTAGAAAGATCCAGGGATTCGGTTTCACTAGGCAATTCTCCCTTTTGGATGGAAGCGATGTATTCCCTGATATTGTCCACATTCCAGCTTCTGGTGGCTTCAATCTTGTTTTCTTCACCTCTTTTAGTCTCTCGTCTGTAGGAGTGGGCGGCTGCACCTATTCCGATATAGGGCACTTCATGCCAATAGCTGCTGTTGTGGCGTGATCGGTAGCCTGGCTTGGCAAAGTTGCTGATTTCGTAATGCTCGTAACCGGCAGAGGTGAGTTGGGTGATGAGTAGCTCATACATCTGTCGGCTGGTTTCCTCATCGATTTCCTCAATCTTTCCCCGTTCCAGCATTCTGTAGAGAGTCGTTCCTTCTTCGTACATCAAGCTGTAGGCAGAGATGTGTTCTACCTCCAGTTTGATGGCTTCATCAATGTCTTTTTTCCAGTCTTCCAGAGTTTCGCCAGGAAATCCGAACATCAGGTCGATGCTGATGTTGTGGATGTCGATGCCACGCAACCTTTTGATGGCAGCCTTGACATCTGCAGCCTTGTGGCGGCGGTGAAGAAAGCCCAGGCGATGGTCTGAGAAAGTCTGTGCTCCCATGCTTACCCTGTTTACGGGCAGCTGCAGGAGAGTCTTGCAGAATTCTTCTGAGACATCATCGGGGTTGCATTCCATCGTGATTTCCATTTTTGAGAATTCTTCTTCCGAATGGTTTGGAGGAAAATAAGCCTTCTTGATACCTTCGAAAAGGTGGATGAGCTGATCGTGGGTAAGCTGGCTGGGAGTTCCACCCCCCAGGTAGATGGTTCTTAAACTGTAATCGTAATCAGTTGCCGTTTTGAAGGGGCGCATCTTCATTTCCTTGCACAGAGCATCAACGTAATCATCCCGCATGCTGAGGGATGTGGTGCTGTAGAAACCGCAGTAGATGCAGCGGCTCTCACAGAATGGGATATGTATGTATAGTCCTGCCATGTTTTTTAAAGTCTGAATTCCTAATCGGCATTTCTGGCTTTAGTCTTATCTTTCTCTATATATAATAAGGTATAAGCCTAGAAGTATGTCTTAACAAGATGCAAAATTACTAATATAATTTAATTTAGAGCAAGTTTTTTGTGAAAAAATTTGCTGGATTGCCGAAAAATGTGTAATTTAGTAGCACGAAACAGAAAAATCGTATGATTGGACTGTCGAATAACTAGCAATTTTAAGTATAACCCTTAAAAATCTATAAGCGTCATGAGAGTATATCAGACTAATGAGATTAAAAACATTGCATTGCTGGGCAGTGCGGGTAGCGGCAAGACTACACTTGCCGAGAGTATGTTATTTGAAGCAGGCGTTATCAAGCGTAGAGGCTCTGTAGAAGCGAAGAATACGGTGAGCGACTACTTCCCAGTAGAGTTGGAGTATGGCTACTCAGTGTTCCCTACCGTTTTTCATGTGGAGTGGAACAATAAGAAGCTTAACATTATAGATTGCCCTGGTAGCGATGATTTCGTAGGTGGTGCCATTACATCACTCAATGTTACCGATCAGGCAGTCATCCTTATCAATGGTCAGTATGGTCCAGAGGTAGGCACCCAGAACAACTTCCGTTATACAGAGAAGTTGAACAAGCCTGTTATTTTCCTCGTTAACCAGCTTGACTCAGACAAGTGCGATTTCGACAACCTCATTGCTACCATGAAGGACATTTATGGTTCCAAGTGTGTGCAGATACAATATCCTATCGAGACAGGTCCTGGCTTCAATGCTCTCATTGACGTGTTATTGATGAAAAAATATTCCTGGAAACCAGAAGGCGGTGCTCCTGTCATCGAGGATATTCCTGAGGAGGAAATGGACAAGGCAATGGAACTTCATGCTGCACTCGTTGAGGCTGCTGCCGAAAACGACGAGGGCTTGATGGAGAAATTCTTCGAGAGTGAAAGCTTGACAGAGGATGAACTCCGCGAGGGTATCCGTAAGGGATTGGTAACCCGCAGCATCTTCCCTGTATTCTGCGTTTGCGCAGGCAAGTCTATGGGCGTTCACCGCCTGATGGAGTTTTTGGGCAACGTTGTTCCTTTTGTAAGCGAGATGCCTAAGGTGCATAATACCCGTGGTGAGGAAATTACTCCTGATACCAATGGTCCTGAGAGTGTTTACTTCTTCAAGACGGGCTTGGAACCACATATCGGTGAGGTTAGTTACTTCAAGGTGATGAGTGGTTCTATCAAGAGTGGTGATGACCTGACCAATTCTGACCGTGGTTCCAAGGAGCGTATCGGACAGATTTATGCCTGTGCGGGTGCCAACCGTGTGCCTGTAGATCAGTTGAATGCCGGTGATATCGGTTGTACCGTGAAGATGAAGGACGTGAAGACGGGCAATACCTTGAATGGAAAGGGTGCTGAGTGGCGCTTTGATTTCATCAAGTATCCTAATCCTAAGTACTCTCGTGCCATCAAGGCTGTCAATGCCCAGGATACAGAGAAGCTGATGGCTGCTCTTCTCAAGATGCGCCAGGAAGACCCAACATGGGTTGTGGATCAGAGCAAGGAGTTGCGCCAGGTGATCGTTCGCGGTCAGGGTGAGTTCCACCTCCGTACATTGAAGTGGCGTCTGGAGAACAACGAAAAGCTCAATGTAGTCTTCGAGGAGCCTCGCATCCCATATCGTGAGACCATTACCAAGAAGGCTCGTGCCGACTATCGTCATAAGAAGCAGAGTGGTGGTGCTGGTCAGTTTGGTGAGGTTCACCTCATCGTTGAGCCATACGCAGAGGGTATGCCAGATCCGACATCATTCACCTTCAACGGCCAGGAGTTCAAGATGAACATCAAGAGCCGTGAAGAAGTTTCCCTGGAGTGGGGTGGCAAGTTGGTATTCCTCAACTCTGTGGTTGGTGGAGCTATCGATGCCCGTTTCATGCCGGCTATCCTGAAGGGTATCATGGATTGTATGGAGCATGGACCTCTGACAGGTTCTTACGCCCGCGATGTCCGCGTTATCGTGTATGATGGAAAGATGCACCCGGTAGATAGCAATGAGTTGTCATTCATGCTGGCTGCCCGCCGTGCATTCAGCGATGCCTTCAAGCAGGCTGGTCCAAAGATTCTGGAGCCTATCTACGACCTGGAGGTTTACGTGCCAGCCGATTATATGGGTGATGTGATGAGTGATCTTCAGGGACGCCGTGCCCTTATCATGGGTATGGATTCTGAGGCAGGTTACCAGAAGTTGAGTGCCAAGATTCCACTCAAGGAGCTTGCCAACTATTCTATCTCCCTCAGCTCGCTTACCGGTGGTCGTGCTTCGTTCACCACCAAGTTTGCCAGCTACGAGTTGGTTCCTACCGATATCCAGAGCAAGCTGATTGCCGAGCATGAAGCTGAACTGGCAAAGGAGGCAGAATAGAGTAAAAAAGATATTTCATCTTTATGATAAAAATGTTGTTTGAAATATAACTTCGAATTATCTCTCTTATATAAATTAAAATTTTATGTTGATATGACCAATGGGGAGCCTGCATGTGATATGTCGGCTCTCTTTTATTTTTATATATGCAATTATAACCATTTATTTTTGTTAATTTGAGCAAATTGAAATGAAATAATTAACTGTTTTGTGTTAACCAATTAAGAAATTTCCTATCTTTGCCCCTATGAAAAAGAAAACGATTTGGACCATAGCCGTTATTATGGGCTTTTCGTTCCTTGCGCTGCTATTCCTGCAGCTCAGTTACATCCAGGAAATGGTGAACATGAAGAAGGAACAGTTTGACGAGTCGGTCAACAGAGCCCTATATCAAGCTTCAAGAAACTTGGAGCTGAATGAAACTTTGCGCTATCTTGAAAAGGATGTCAATGAGACTGAACGCAAGGCTAGTAAGAAGGATTCTGTGGGAACCCGCAGCGGTCAGCTGGATGGAACCATCCAGCACTCTCATCAGTATTCTGTGGTAGGTAAGGATGGTACGGTCTATTCATCCTTCGAGTTGAAGACCATTGCAACCAATCCTGCCAACAAGCCGAAGGCGATGATTCTGCGCAGCGACAAGAACTCGCTTAATGAGACTCAGAAGTCCTTGCAGGAGATTGTGAAGAATCGCTATGTGTATCAGAAAGCGTTGCTCGACGAAGTAGTTTATTCCATTCTCTACTCGGCATCCGATAAACCATTGAAGGAACGAATCAACTTCAAGCAGTTGGATCAGGATCTCAAGGCAGAGATGATGAACAATGGAATCAATATCCCTTATCACTTTACGGTAACAACCCAGGATGGCAGGGAGGTGTACCGTTGCCCGGATTATACCGACGAGGGTGAGGAATACAGCTATTCTCAGGTACTCTTCCGCAACGACCCGCAGTCGAAGATGGGAGTTGTAAAGGTTCACTTCCCAGATATGAACAGCTACATCTTCTCCAGTGTACGCTTCATGATTCCTAGTGTCATCTTTACGCTGGTATTGCTCATCACCTTTATCTTCACCATCGTGGTCATCTTCCGGCAGAAGCGATATACGGAGATCAAGAATGACTTCATTAACAATATGACCCATGAGTTGAAGACGCCTATTGCCAGCATCAGTCTGGCGGCACAGATGCTCAACGACCCGTCGGTTTCCAAGAGCGAGCAGATGCAGAAGCATCTGGGTGGTGTGATAGATGATGAATCGAAGCGCCTCCGCTTCCTGGTAGAAAAGGTATTGCAGATGAGTATGTTTGACCGCAAGAAGGCAGTGTTCAAGAAGAAGGAGCTCGATCTGAATGAAATCGTTGAGAATGCGGCTCACTCTTTCGCCCTCCGCGTAGAGCATACGGGAGGAAAGATTTACGTGGATATCGAGGCGATAGACTCTACGCTCTATGTGGATGAGGTGCATTTCCAGAATGTGATTTTCAATCTGATGGACAATGCCGTGAAGTATCGTAAACCCGAAGAGCCTCTGTTTATCACGATGAAGACATGGAATGATGAACATCATCTGTATCTCTCTATCAATGATACGGGTTTGGGTATGAAGAAGGAGAACCTGAAGAAGATCTTCGACAAGTTCTACCGCGTACATACGGGCAATGTGCATGATGTGAAGGGCTTCGGCCTCGGTCTCGCCTATGTGAGGAAAATCGTGGAATTGCATGGTGGAGAAATCAAGGTTGACAGCGAATTGGGCAAGGGTACTACCTTTACCATCAAGCTGCCGGTGATACATGATTAAAAGACAATGATAAATAGAATATTAACAAGTAAAAATAATAAGAATATGGAAGAGACAGTAAAAATCCTGCTTTGCGAGGATGATGAGAATTTGGGTATGTTGCTTCGTGAGTATCTGCAGACCAAGGGCTTTGCTACAACATTGTGCCCTGACGGTGAGGCAGGCTTCAAGGAGTTCACCAAGAACAAGTATGATATTGCCGTACTCGATGTGATGATGCCTAAGAAGGATGGCTTTACCCTGGCTCAGGAGATTCGTCAGCAGACGGCAGATCTGCCAATCGTATTCCTTACTGCCAAGACTTTGAAGGAGGATATTCTGGAAGGCTTCAAGATAGGTGCTGACGATTATATCACCAAGCCTTTCTCTATGGAGGAGCTGGTGTTCCGTGTAGAGGCTATCCTTCGCCGTGTACGTGGCAAGAAAACCAAGGAATCTACCATGTACCACATCGGTAAGTTTACCTTCGATACACAGAAGCAGCTGCTTACCATCGGTGATGAGCAGACCAAGCTGACAACCAAGGAGAATGAGCTTCTTGCTCTTCTCTGTGCTCATGCCAACGAGATTCTTCAGCGTGATTTCGCATTGAAGACCATCTGGATTGACGACAACTACTTCAATGCGCGCTCTATGGATGTGTATATCACCAAACTCCGCAAGCATCTGAAGGAAGATCCGCAGATTGAGATTATCAATATCCATGGTAAGGGCTACAAGCTCATCGTTCCGGATATGGATTAGGAATATGGATTGATAGAAAAGCTGTAAACTGTATAAAGCAGTAGAATGCTATCTATGGAAAAAGAGAAAAGGGATAAGTTTGCAGAAAACCTATCCCTTTTTTTCTTTCATTTCTGAATCGTCTTATCTGAAACATCATGTCCAGGTTCCGTTTCTTATCCCTTCTTCAGCGAATAGACAAATCCGGCAATGCCAGCCAGGATGAAGAACAGACCTGCAAACAGCATGATGTTGTTCTTGATGGCAAAGGCGAAGCTTGCCGCAAGCAGCAGAACGCCCAAAACGATGAAGGTCATACCCATGGAAGGGAGGGTATGGAGCGATTTTTTGAGTCTTTTATCCATATTTTCTTGCAATTAACAATTATTTTCTGCAAAAGTACAAAAAATATTTGGTTAATTCAAGAAAAAGTTGTAATTTTGCACCGCAATTCGTGAAAAGGTGTGTGTTTACGCGCACATTTCTATGTTTTGCAAGAGAATTTTAATATTAATTTTTTAATTATTTACAAAAGTAGTATGAATCAATACGAAACCGTTTTCATTTTGACTCCCGTTTTGTCTGATGAACAGATGAAGGAAACGGTCGCTAAGTTCGAGAAGGTACTCACCGATAATGGTGCTGAGATTCTGAACAAAGAGGCTTGGGGTTTGAAGAAGTTGGCTTACAACATCGAGAAGAAGACATCAGGCTTCTACAGCTTGGTTGAGTTCAAGGCTGAGCCAACTGTTATCGCTAAGCTCGAGACAGCTTATCGCCGCGACGAGAAAGTAATTCGTTACATGACTGTTAAACTTGACAAGTATGCTGCCGCTTACGCAGAGAAGCGTCGTGCAAAGCTTGGTAAAAAAGAGGAGGCTTAATCATGGCAGATCAGAAATCAGAAATCCGTTATTTGACCGCTCCTTCTATCGACACAAAGAAGAAGAAGTATTGCCGTTTCAAGAAGAGCGGTATTAAGTACATCGACTATAAGGACCCAGAGTTCTTGAAGAAGTTCTTGAACGAGCAGGGTAAGATCCTTCCACGTCGTATCACAGGTACATCTTTGAAGTATCAGCGCCGCGTGGCACAGGCTGTTAAGCGTGCTCGCCAGATCGCTTTGCTTCCTTACGTAACCGATTTGATGAAGTAATTTAAGGAGGAGAAGAAGAATGGAAATTATTTTGAAGCAAGATATTATCGGTCTTGGATACAAGAACGATATCGTAAATGTAAAGAGTGGTTATGGTCGTAACTTCCTTATCCCTACAGGTAAGGCTGTTATCGCTTCTCCATCTGCTAAGAAGCAGTTGGCTGAGGATTTGAAGCAGCAGGCTCACAAGCTTGAGGCTATCAAGGCTGAGGCTGTTAAGAAGGGCGAGGCTCTCAATGGCATCGTTCTTACTATCGCTGCTAAGGTTAGTGCTACTGGTCAGCTCTACGGTTCAGTTAACGCTGCTACTGTTGCTGAGGAGCTCGCTAAGAAGGGCATCGAGGTTGATCGCAAGATCATCACTATGAAGGATGCTAAGAAGGTAGGCGAGTACGAGGCTACTGTACACTATCACAAGGAGGTTGAGGTTAAGGTTCCAGTTAACGTTGTTGCTGAGAACGCTCCTGTTGCAGCTCCTGCAGCTGAGGAGGTTGCAGCTGAGGCTGTAGCTGAGGAAGAGGCTCCAGCAGCTGAGTAATCCTCAAAAAAATAATCTCAAATCGACACAAGTACGAAAATTTTCGCACTGTAAAGCAAATTAATATAAAGATCCCTTTTGCCGAAAGGCATTAGGGATTTTTTGTTTCTGTATTCCGATATCAGGGTAAAATCGTATAATAGAGTGGTAATTTAGTACATATATAACTTTATTTTAGCTTATTCTCTCCCGATTCTCAGAAAAATATTGTATCTTTGCAGCCGAATTCATGGAATTCGTTTATAAAGAAGAAATAATTAATAATAAATTTTTAAAATAGATAAAAATGAAAGCATTTGTTTTCCCTGGTCAGGGTTCTCAGTTCGTAGGTATGGGTAAGGATCTCTACGACAACAACGCATTGGCAAAAGAACTTTTCGATAAGGCTGATGAAATTCTCGGCTTTAAGATTACTGATATTATGTTCGCTGGTACAGACGAGCAGTTGAAGGAAACCAAGGTTACCCAGCCTGCAGTATTCCTCCACTCTGTTATCTCTGCTCTTTGCCTGGGCGATGAGTTCCAGCCTGCTATGGTAGCTGGTCACTCTCTCGGTGAGTTCTCTGCCTTGGTAGCTGCAGGTGCTATGGCCTTCGAGGATGGTTTGAAGCTGGTGGCTGCACGTGCCAACGCTATGCAGAAGGCCTGCGAGGCTAATCCTGGAACTATGGCTGCCATCATCGGTTTGCCTGATGAGAAGGTTGAGGAAATCTGCGCTCAGGTTAGCACAGAGGGCAACGTTGTAGTTGCTGCCAACTACAACTGCCCTGGTCAGCTCGTTATCTCTGGTAATGTTGATGCTATCAATGCTGCCTGCGAGCAGTTGAAGGCTGCCGGTGCCAAGCGTGCCCTGCCATTGAAGGTAGGTGGTGCTTTCCACTCTCCATTGATGCAGCCAGCAAAGGACGAACTTCAGGCAGCTATCGAGAAGACTGCTTTCTCTGCTCCTAAGTGCCCTGTTTATCAGAATGTAGATGGCAAGCCTCATACAGATCCAGCTGAGATTCAGCAGAACCTCATTGCTCAGCTCACAAGTTCAGTACGCTGGACAGCTTCTGTTCAGGCTATGATTGCTGATGGTGCTGACGATTTCACAGAGTGTGGTCCTGGCAAGGCTTTGCAGGGTATGATTGGCCGCATCGACAAGACTGTAGGTAATCACGGTATTGCATAATCATCTATCAGAATAATCATGCGTTTTATCTTTCCGGCAAAGGCGTTGCCGGGAGGATAAAACGTTTTATCATTTAAGTAACGACCGCTAAATGAAGGAAAAAATAGTTATTTACCAGGTTCTCCCCCGATTGTTTGGTAACAGGAATACCACCCGTAAGGAGAATGGCAGCATTGAAGAAAACGGTTGCGGAAAGCTTAATAACTTTAGTGATGAGGTGTTGGCCCGTATTCATGACATGGGTTTCACTCATATCTGGTTCACAGGTGTGATCCGTCACGCTACACAGACAAACTACTCATCTTATGGTATTCCTACTCAGCATGCTGAGGTGGTAAAGGGCAAGGCTGGATCGCCATACGCCATTACCGACTATTATGACATTGACCCTGATTTGGCCGTGAATGTCAGCCTGAGAATGAAGGAGTGGGAGACTCTTATCGAGCGTACGCACAAGGCTGGTATGAAGGTCATCATGGACTTTGTGCCGAACCATGTGGCTCGTGAGTATCATTCCATCTGCAAACCGGCAGGTGTACGGGATCTGGGAGAAGATGATGATACCAATATGCACTTCTCTACGAAGAATAATTTCTATTATACATGGGGCGATCTCGACCTGAATGAAGTTCGCTACTCTAAACCGGAGTTCAAGGCTTATAATGCCAAGGATGCCAAAATCTATGAGCCATACGAGGAGAGTCCGGCAAGAGCTACGGGAAATGACCGTTTCGACAACCGCCCGGGTTGCAACGACTGGTATGAGACCGTGAAGCTCAACTATGGTGTGGATTACTGCGATGCAGGTGGCAGAAGCTATCACTACGAGCCGGTGCCAAGCACCTGGGCTAAGATGACGGATATCCTGCTCTACTGGGCAAGCAAGGGTGTAGATGGATTCCGCTGCGACATGGCTGAGATGGTGCCTACGGCATTCTGGTCATACGCTACGGCGATTCTGAAGTCCAAGTTTCCTCATATCATTGTTATCGGTGAGTTGTATGATCCTAACCAGTATCGCAACTATGTGAAGGCGGGATTCGATTATCTCTACGATAAGGTGGGCATGTATGATTGTCTTCGCGGTGTGATTCGTGGTGAGCGTCCGGCAGCCAGTATCACTCACGAGTGGCAGGTAGTGGATGACATCCGCGATCACATGCTCTACTTCCTGGAGAACCATGATGAGCAGCGCATAGCCAGCGACTTCTTCTGCGGCAGCGCCATGAAGGCGATTCCTGCAGCAGCCATGAGTCTCTTCTTCCAGAAGAATCCTTTCATGCTCTACAGCGGACAGGAGTTTGGCGAGATGGGTATGGACAAGGAAGGATTCAGCGGCAGAGATGGCCGTACTACAATATTCGACTACTGGAGTCCGGAGACCCTGACCCATGCTTATCAGGAAGGTGAGGAGGAAGCATATACTGCAGAGCAGAAATATCTGGCTGCTACCTATCGCCAGCTTCTCCGTCTTGCCAATGAGGAGAAGGCGCTTCGCGAAGGTGATACCTTCGACCTGATGTATGTGAATCCGGGTTCAGAGGGCTTTGATCCACGTACCAATTTTGCCTTTCTTCGCAAGAAGGATAATGAGGTGATGCTCATCGTGCTCAACTTTGCCCAGGAGGCTCGCCAGCTGCAGGTATGCATCCCTGGTCATGCTTTCGATTTCTTCCAGATTACGGAAGAGGAGGTTCTGGTAACTGAATTGTTCTCGGGAGGCAAGAAGAAGGTAGAGTTGAAGAGGGATGGCGTATTCCCGATATCAATGGATGCTAACGGAGTAAGAATCTATAAATTCAATGTTAAGATGGAGGAAAGTGATATCATATTGAATGAGCATCATAAGGAGGAATTCCCTCCTGCTCATACGGCTGAGCATCTGCTCAATCAGTTGATGGTTCGCCTGTTTGGCTGTGAGCGCAGCCGCAATGCACATATTGAGCGCAAGAAGAGTAAGATGACCTTCGTAGTCGATCACAAGCCTACCCGCCAGGAGGAGAAGGAGATTGAGACGGAGATGAATCGCCTGATAGAGCTTGATATGCCTGTGACTTACGAGTTTGTGGATCGCGACCACATTCCAGCAGAGGTGAAACTCGATCGTTTGCCTGATGATGCTAGTGAAACCTTGCGTCTGGTTCGTATCGGCGATTATGATGTTTGTCCATGTATTGGCAAGCACGTCCGTTCAACGGCTCAGATTGGCAAGTTTGTATTGCTCGGTACGAATTGGGATGAGCACGCTCACTCATTGCGTATCCGCTTCAAGATTGTACAATAATATAAAATAAGCAGCAATGGAGTAATAGCCCATTGCTGCTTTTACATGGCAACAAAGCTTTCAACGACATCGCTGCTGCCATGTACGACAAGGAAGACGAAATTCTAAATTATTTTATCCATCGCTCTACAAATGCTGCCGCTGAATCGCTTAACGCTAAAATCAAGCAATTCAGAGCACAATTGAGAGGTATTATTGACAGAAAGTTCTTCCTTTTAGGCTCACTGGAATTTATGCGTAGCCACACACTTTTGCAGGTGATCCGCTTTTTTTTTAGCTCAAGTCTTTTCAAAAACATTTCTCCGGCTATAGAGTCTGAAGAATATGTTCCAGTTCATCAAGTTCTTCCTCTTTTGTTGCCCAACTCGTTACAAATCGGCAGATGATTTCGGTATCGCTCTTTCTTTCCCATATTTCGAATGCAACTTTCTTGGAAAGAGCATCGTAGAGGGAAGGTGAAAGTACGACAAACTGCTGATTGGTAGGAGAATCGTAGGCGATAGCTATGCCATGTTTCTGGAAGATGCTGCGGATACGGGTAGCCATGGCGATGGCGTGGCGCGATATCTTGAAATAGAGGTTATCCGTAAACAGCGTGTCAAACTGGATGCCTAGCATTCTGCCCTTGGCAAGCAAGGCTCCATGACGCTTTATGTTAGTGAAGAAATACTTAGGTGCCTTCATGCCTGAGAATACTACAGCTTCGCCCATCATGGCGCCCACCTTGGTTCCACCTATATAAAATACATCACAATGCTTGGCAAGGAATGGCAAGTCGTAATCGCATGCCTCTGAAACCAGACCGTATCCCAGTCGTGCACCATCGATGAAGAGGCGGAGGTTATATTTCTGGCAGGTTGTATATAGCGCAGTCAACTCTTCCCTGGTGTAGACCATTCCGAACTCTGTCGGCATCGAGATATAAACCATGCCTGGTTGCACCATGTGAGGATGAGTTTCATCGGCAAGGAAAGTATCCATATATGCAGACAGGGTGCTGGATGTTAGCTTGCTGTTCTTTCCTGGCAGCGTAATGACCTTATGGCCAAATGCTTCTACTGCTCCAGATTCATGTACCTCGATATGACCGGTCTCCACACAGATAACTCCTTCGCATCCCATGAGCACGGAGTCGATAACGGTGGTGTTGGTCTGTGTACCGCCTATCAGAAAGAACACTTCAGCATTCTCATTGTCCACGGCTTTACGGATTTTCTCTTTTGCAGATTCTGAGTATGGATCAAAACCATAACCGGATGTTTTCTCTCTGTTTGTCTTGCCAAGAGCCTCTAGAATCTCTGGCAGCATACCATTGTTGTAATCACTTTCGAATGAAATCATATGATATAATATAAAATGATAATATTAGATAATCACCGCCGTTCCGCTGCATGTTACCATCAGCATGGAGCCGCTTTTTCCTACGGTTTCGTAATCCAGGTCGATGCCCACGATGGCGTTGCAGCCCAGGGATGCGGCACGGTCGGCCATCTCTCTGAGGGCTGTATCCTTAGCCTGACGGAGGGTGCTTTCGTAAGAACCGCTTCTTCCGCCGATTACATCACGAACACTGGCAAAGAAATCCTTCACAAAGTTGGTACCGATGATGGTCTCGCCAGTCACTACGCCACGATATTCACGGATAGGGTGGCCTTCTATGGTTGGAGTTGTACTCAAAATCATAATCTTTTCCTTTCTTTTTATGCTATTATCAATATTAATTATAGATTAGACGATAAAAGATAGCAAAAGGTTGCAGGAAATCCAAAAATATTTGTTACTTTTGCATCGAAAGTTTAATATTTATAGGTTATATGAACAAAAAATTGATGTTTTCGGCAGCACTTGTGATGGCGCTGCTTTCGGCAAACGCTCAGAAAAGGGCGTTTACCATCGAGGATTTGTACAAGGTGAAGGGCGTATATTCTGTGAGCCTTTCGCCAGATGGTAAGACTATCTGCTATACCTCCAGTTCTTCCGACCTGAAGAACCAGAAGTCTAGCTCCGACATCTACATCATGAATGCGGATGGCTCTCATGCCAAGGCTTTCACCGAGGATGGCAAAAGCAGTTCTGCCGTGTGGAGTAAGGATGGAAAGAGTATCTTCTTTACCAATTATGAGAAGGGGACGGCTCAGGTCTATCGCATGAATCTGGCTACCTGCGAGGCGGAACAAGTAACTGATTATGAGTTGGGTATAGATAATCCGGTTATCTCACCTGATGAACGGTACATCGCCTTTACTGCCGAGGTGTATCCCGACCTGGGGGCTGATGCCAAGGCCAACATAGCACGGATGGAGAAGAAGGACAAGGGACCTGTGCAGGCGCATATTGCCGACAAGTTGCTCTATCGCCATTGGACGAGCTATAGCGATGGCAGATGCAGTCATCTCATCCTTTTCGATACGCAGACGAAGACTTACAGGGATCTGACTCCGGGCAATTATTCGCTGATATTCATGGCCGGTGGCGGAATCGCCTATGATTTTTCTCCAGACAGCAAGGAGATCTGTTTTGTCTCCAACCACGATGAGCATCAAGAGGCTAGCACCAATGCCGACCTTTGGACGGTATCTGTGAATGGGGGAGAGCCAGTCTGCATCACGAAGGAAAACAAGGCATGGGATGGTACTCCAACCTATTCGCCCGATGGCAAGTATATCGCTTACCGTTTGCAGCAAGTACCTGGCTATGAGTCTGATCGTTTCCGTCTTGCCATCTACGACCGTGCTGCAAGAAAATCTACTATCCTGACAGAGAAGTTTGACAACTGGGTGGATGATTACAAATGGGCACCAGACAGCAAGAGCATTTTCTTCCTGGGTGAGGTACGGGGCGCACAACCACTCTACAAGCTCGACATTGCCAGAAAGACCATCTCGCCAGTAGTGACAGGCAAGGCTATCTCTGAGTTTGATTTCGACAATAAGGGCATGGTATATTATACTTACAGTACGACAGGCAAGCCTTCGGCTTTGTATCGTCAGCAGATGAAGAAGTGGAATGGAACTCCTGTGGCTCGCGGCAAGGAACAGCAGATAACCTTCCTCAACCAGAAGTTGGAGGATGAGGTGGATATCCGTCCATCTGAGAGCATCTGGGTAGATGGAGCTGGCGGCGACAAGGTACAGGTATTCATCGTGAAGCCACACAACTTTGATGCCAGCAAGAAATATCCGCTTATCATCAATGTGCATGGCGGACCACAGATGCAGTGGATGAATTCCTTCCGTGGCGACTGGCAGGTTTATCCTGCTGCCGGTTATGTGGTGGCTTATCCTAATCCTCATGGTTCTACAGGATATGGTCAGGCCTTTACACGTGCCATTTCCGGTGACTGGGGCGGAAAGGTATTTGAGGATGTGATGAAGGTTACTGATAAATTGGCAACCCTGGAATATGTTGACTCCACCAGGATGGGAGCGATGGGATGGTCGTATGGCGGCTATATGATGAACTGGCTGCAGGGCCATACCAAGAGATTCAAGTGTCTGGCTTCCATGATGGGCGTATATGACTTGCGCTCTATGTGGGGCAGTACCGAGGAGGTATGGTTCCCTAACTTTGAGCTGGAGGGACAGCCTTACAATTCCGATCTCTACGAGAAGTGGTCGCCATCCTCATACATCAAGAACTTTTCTACGCCAACCCTCGTGATGACGGGCGAGTTGGACTATCGTGTACCTTATACACAGAGCTTGCAGTATTTCACGGCATTGCAGACCCTGAACATTCCTTCTCGACTGATTGTCTTGAAGTATGATGGTCATTGGCCAAGCAACCTGAAGTCGATGCCGCTCTATTACAATGCGCACCTCGACTGGTTCCATCGCTATCTTGGCGGTGCTCCTGCACCTTGGGACACAGAGAAAATGGTGAATAATGAGATAGAGTACTAAAATGCCTTATATATAATAAGGTGTAGAGAAACTGAAATAATAAAAGCTCCATTCGCATCTGAAATGGCGAATGGAGCTTTTTTTCTGAGAATTAAAAACTTACTTTGTTTCCTGTTCTTCCTGCATATCCAGATACTGGTTGTCCTTGTCGTAGAATTCATACTGGAGGAACGCCAGTTTCTGAGATGGAATTACATTGAAGCCGAACCCATACTTAAACTGCCATTTGCGCTTCAGGGAAATGAAGCCCTTGTTGATGAAGGCAGCTACGTAAGGATTCACATACAAAGTGAATTTCTTGACGCCAATCTTGTTGACTAGGCGGTCGATTTTTCTTTCCAACTGGTCGGTGAAAAGGATGCTCGATTTGATCTTGCCCGAACCGAAGCAGGTAGGGCAGGTCTCCTCTACGTTTACGTCCATGGCAGGGCGTACACGCTGGCGGGTAATCTGCATCAGTCCGAACTTGCTCAGAGGCAGGATGTTGTGCTTGGCACGGTCCTTCTGCATGTTCTTGCACATGCGCTCATAGAGCAGCTGTCGGTCTTCGGCAAGATTCATGTCGATGAAGTCCACCACGATGATTCCTCCCATATCACGGAGTCGCAACTGTCTGGCCAATTCATCGGCAGCGCCGAGGTTTACATCGAGAGCATTCGCTTCCTGACCTTTCTCACGAGTACGGTTGCCGCTGTTTACATCTACCACGTGCAGGGCTTCGGTATGCTCGATGATGAGATACGCACCGTGCTTGTAGTTGACAACTCTTCCAAAACCAGCCTTGATCTGCTTGGTGATGCTGAAGTTGTCGAAGATAGGCACCTTACCGGTGTAGAGCTTGACTATGCCCGCCTTTTCAGGGGCTATTAGAGAAACATAGTCCTTCACCTCGTTCATCACACCTTCATCGTTGACGAAGATGTTCTCGTAAGATGGGTTAAACAAGTCACGCAGGAGAGCGACGGCTCTTCCGGTCTCCTCGAAAGCGAGTTGCGGGCGCTGCTGGGTCTTCTGCACCTTGGCGATAGCATCCTCCCATCGCTTCACCAGGACTTTCAGCTCAGCATCGAGCTCAGCGACTCTCTTTCCCTCAGCCACAGTGCGGACAATTACACCGCAATTCTTTGGTTTTACGCTGTGAATGAGTTGTTTGAGTCGGGAGCGTTCTTCACCGCTTTTGATTTTCGACGAGACAGAAACTTTATCACCGAATGGCATGAGTACCAGGTATCGTCCTGCGAATGAGATTTCGCCCGTAAGACGAGGACCCTTGGTAGAGATTGGTTCCTTTACGATTTGCACCAGCACTTCCTGTCCCACTTTGAGAACATTCTGAATGCTGCCGTCCTTTTCCAGTTCAGGCAGTTTGCTGGCTTTAGAGAATGGGAAAAGTTTCTTTCTGTCGCTCTGTACTTGTTTAAGGTACTTCTGGTAGGAATTAAAATGACTTCCCAAGTCAAGATAATGAAGAAAGGCGTCGCGTTCATAACCTACATCTACGAAGCATGCGTTAAGTCCCGGCATGAGTTTCTTAACCTTTGCGATGTAGATGTTTCCCACAGAGAACGAAGCCTCACGAGGTTCATTCTGGTATTCCACCAGCTGCTTATCCTCCATGAGAGCGATAGAAATGTCCTTCTGCTGGACGTCAATTACAACTTCGCTTGTCATACTCTTCAATAATCTTTTTACTTAAAGTTACTAATAACACTTTACAAAAAGGGGCATGCCTATCCATATTGATATGACACGCCCCCTCAGTCTGTGGAACCGACTGAGAGCATTTTCAGCTTCTAGAAAAGCTTACTTGCTCTTATGTCTGTTCTTACGTAATCTCTTTTTACGCTTGTGAGTAGCCATCTTGTGGCCCTTCTTTTTCTTTCCGTTTGGCATGATTTTAAAATTTTAAAATATTGTTATTATAAAAATGTTAATTCTCTTACTGAGCGTTCTGCATCTCCTCGATGAAGCTCTTAGATGGCTTGAAGCTTGGCAAATCGTGAGCTGGGATAGTGAGAGTTGTGTTCTTAGAGATGTTGCGAGCGGTCTTAGCTGCACGGTGCTTGATGTTGAAGCTACCGAAGCCACGCAGGTAAACATTCTCCTTGTTCTGGATGAGGCTCTTCTTTACCTCCTCCATGAACGACTCTACTACTATGCTAACTTCCTTCTTAGCCATACCAGTAGCGATTGCTACTTCATTTATGATATCTGCTTTGGTCATTTCTCTTCTTTTATTTATTTTTATACTTAATAATCTCAAATCGGTGTGCAAAGATACAAGTTTTTTGCGATATAACAAAATAGTTAAGGCTTTTTTTGCAAAAAAAATGCTCTAAGTATTTGCATATTAGGTTTTTATTCTGTATTTTTGCACTAAAATTGAGAATTTATGGCTTTTAAGAGACATTTTTTAGTGATGATATGGATGGCTTTCAGCGTATTATCGCTGTCTGCCAAGAAGGAGTGGAATGCGGATAATGTGCCGATTCCCTTCCTTCAGGACTCCACGCAGTATGTTTCCGATCCCGATGGCTATGTGGATAGGGCACTCAAAGATTCGGCTAATTTCTACCTGCAAAAGCTGAAGCTGGAGTGTGGCGTGCAGAATGTGCTCATCATCGTGGGCAGGGTGGCTAACCAGGATGCTTTCCGGATGGCACAGGATGTGGGCAACAAGTATGGCATCGGCTACAAGAAAAGCCGCAGGGGACTGGTTGTCGTGATTGCCGTGGAAGACCACAAGTACTTCATCGCTCCCGGCAGCGGACTGGAGGGAGAGCTGACGGATGTGGACTGCGATGATATTGCACGTGCCTGCATCGTGAAAAACATGCGCGAGGATGCTCCCGGTGAGGCTGTAGCCTCTGTGAGCCGTGCTATATATAATAAGGTGAAAAGCGGACGTACTGGAATTGAGTCGGTAGATGAGGGGACGGTTAATGATGAAGAGGATTGGGCACTGGTCGTTATCCTGTTCCTTCTCTTTTTCGGAATCCCGATCTATTACCTCGTCCGTAACATTCTGGAGCAGGTGGGTCTGGTTAAACCAAGACCGAAGGGAAAGGGGAGAAACCAGTCGCGAAGAAGAAATGATGATGACGACTGGTTGCCACCGTTCTTCATGGGCGGCGGAGGATTCTCCGGCGGTGGAGGAGGCGGCTTCTCGGGCGGCTCCTTTGGTGGTGGAACATTCTCTGGCGGCGGTTCCGGCGGAAGCTGGTAGTAGTTGGTAATTAATAGTTTATAGTTGATAGATAATCAATAATCATTAATCAATAATAAAAAAGTATGAAGAAAACAGGATGGATCATCTTAGGCGTCATCGTTGTGTTGGTGCTCTGGGTGTTCAGTGGTTATAATGGTATGGTAGGAGAGCAGGAAAAGGCTACTACCGAGTTGTCTAACATGCAGGCTCAGTATCAGCGTCGTGCCGATATGATGCCTCAGTTGGCTAAAATCGTAAAGGCTTATGCCAAGCATGAGAAGGAGACTTTCGAGGAGGTGACCAAGGCTCGTGCTTCTGTAGGACAGGTAAAGCTGGATGTGAATAATCTCACGGAGGCTAGTATGAAGCAGTATGCAGCTGCTCAGGGTGAATTGGCTAATGCCTTCTCCAAGCTGATGTTGGTGGCTGAAAGATATCCTGAGTTGAAGGCAAGCGAGAACTTCAAGGCTCTCCAGATTCAGGAGGAAGGTACTGAAAACCGGATCAGCGAGGCTCGCCGTAAGTATAATGAGGCAGTTCAGTCTTATAATCAGACGGTTAGAAAGATGCCTAATGCCATCATTGCCGGCATTTTCAATTTCAATGTAATGCCTAAGTTTGAGGCAGCAGCTGGTGCAGAGAAGGCACCAGACTTGGATATCTAGGAAAATATTATTCAGTTTAGCAGATATCCCCACACGCCCTGAAAGGGCAGAAGCTCCTAGCCCAGAGCGCGCCCTGGGTTTTAGAATAAATACAACAAAGTCGCCCTGCAAGGGCAAAAGCTTTCAATTTCAAAGCTTTTGTCCTTGCAGGGCGTGTTTGATTTCCTTTCAATCTGTTACATTCGCCATATTTTATATATATTTTGTATTTCAGATGAATCGTATTTCAGATTTTCTTTGTATCTTTGCACAAAATTTGAGAAAAGTGGCAGAAATGTCACGATAACATTGAAATTTCTATAAGGTAATTATAAATATGAAACAAACAAAGATTGTTGCTTCCATCAGCGATCGCAGATGCGATCAAGATTTTATCCGAAAACTGTTTTTTGCGGGCATGAACGTGGTTCGTATGAATACCGCACATGCTACAGAAGATGGAATCCGTACCATTGTCAAGAATGTTAGAGCTGTGTCTCCACATATTGGTATCATGATTGATACCAAGGGTCCGGAGGTGCGCACAACCGACGTAAAGGAGCCTATACATTATAATATAGGTGACGTGGTGAAAATCTTCGGTCGTCCTGATGTAGATTCTTCTCATGATATCGTGAACTTGAGCTATCCTGATATTGCTGCCGATTTGAAGGTAGGCGACGACATCTTGTTTGATGATGGCGAACTCGACATGAAGGTTGTTGATATTCAGGGTCCTATGCTCGTGGCTGAGGTTCAGAACGAGGGAATACTGGGGGCTCACAAGAGCGTGAACGTACCGGGCGAGCACATCGACCTGCCTGCGCTTACAGAGAAAGACCGCAGAAACATCGAGCTTGCCATCGAACAGGATATTGATTTCATCGCTCACTCATTCGTGCGCAATGCAGCTGATGTAAAGGCCGTGCAGGATATTCTCGATGCTCACCACAGCGACATCAAGATTATCTCTAAGATTGAGAACCAGGAGGGTGTAGATAACATCGATGAGATCATCGAAGCCTGCTATGGCATCATGATTGCCCGTGGTGACCTGGGTATTGAGGTGCCTATCGAGAGAATCCCTGGTATCCAGCGCCGCATCATCGCCAAGTGCGTGAAGGCTCAGAAACCGGTAATCGTGGCTACACAGATGCTCCACACCATGATTAAGAATCCTCGTCCTACACGTGCCGAGGTTACAGATATTGCCAACGCTATCTTCTACCGTACAGATGCTCTGATGCTTTCTGGCGAAACAGCCAGCGGTAAGTATCCTGTAGAGGCTGTTCAGACTATGGCGCGCATCGCCGAACAGGCAGAGAAGGACAAGTCGCCTCTCAACGACATTGATCCGATGGAGGATGGAAAGATTGACCAAAAGCTCTTCCTGGCTCATGCTGCTATCGAGGCAACCAAGAAGTTGGGCGTTGCCGGCATCATCACCGATGGTGAGACGGGTCAGACTGCCCGCTGCCTGGCTTCGTTCCGTGGTCCTAACCCTGTGCTTGCCATCTGTTACAAGGAGAAGCTTCAGCGCTGGTTGAACCTGAGCTATGGTATTATTCCAATCCATCAGAAGGATCAGGTTTCTACCAAGGCTATGTTTACCGCAGCGGTACGTATGCTCCGCCAGAAGGGTTACCTGGGCGAGGAAGATAAGATTGCTTACCTGAGTGGTAGTTTCGGTGAGGGTGGAGGAACCACCTTCGTAGAAATCAACAAGGTGAAGAAGATCTTCGATAACAGCTATACCTTCAAATTACCATCAAATGGCATTGAAGACTAGTTAAAAAGGTCATTATTTTAAGAAAAATAATGCGATGGAGTAAATATTGGTGCAAAAATTTGCAGTATTCAAAAAAATGCTGTAATTTTGCACCAATATTTTATAACGAAATTTGTTGAGAATGAAAAAAATCATCTATTCTGCGCTTGTCGCTTTGACAATGGTCTTGATGCTTAGCAGTTGCGGAAGCACCAAGAATGTGGCTTATTTTCAAAATGCCGATTCTATCAGTTATGCAGCTTCTAAGATGCTTTACGAAGCAAAGATTATGCCTAAGGATGAGTTGACAATCACCGTAATAACTACTGATCCTAAAGCTGCAATTCCTTTTAATCTGGCTGTGTCTCAAACCATCGGTACGGGTGGACAGTTGAGTTCATCAGTTGGTTCCCTGCAGGGCTATCTTGTAGATAACAACGGTAATATCGAGTTCCCGGTAGTGGGTACGCTGCATGTAGGCGGCTTGACCAAGAATCAGGCAGAAAACCTCATCAAGAGTAAGGTAAAGCCTTACTTGGCTGAGCAGGAGAATCCTATCGTTACTGTTCGAATGGGTAGCTATCATGTGTCTGTATTGGGTGAAGTTACCAAGCCTGGTGTCATCTATGCTCCTCAGGAAAAAATGAGCGTGCTTGAAGCTTTAGCACAGTGTGGCGACCTTACCATTTATGGTAAGCGTGATAACGTGCTACTCATCCGTCAGGACGCAGAGGGAGAGAAGCATACCTATCGCTTGAACATGAATGATGCTAACATCATCAATTCTCCATATTATTATCTTCAGCAGAACGACATTATCTATGTAGAACCAAATAAGGTAAAGGCACAGAACTCTGCTATTGGTTCTTCTACAACATTGTGGTTCTCTGCTGTAAGTATCTTGACCTCCATCGCATCATTGGTTGTCAACATCTTGCGATAACAGCAAAGGATAAAAGGTCAGGATTAACAAACGAAAATACAACATAAATATATATAAGTATGTGTGGCATAGTAGGATATTTAGGTAAGGGTGACGCTTATCCAGCCCTCATCAAGGGCTTGAAGCGTCTGGAGTATCGTGGATACGATTCTGCGGGAGTTGCCCTTATTGGCAATGACGGCTCTTTGAATGTATATAAGGCAAAGGGTAAGGTGGCAGATTTGGAAGCGTTCTGCGCTGACAAGGATATTTCAGGGCATGTAGGTATTGCTCATACACGTTGGGCCACCCATGGAGAGCCTTCAGCTGTGAATGCTCATCCTCATTATTCTTCAAGCAAGAACCTTGCCATGATTCATAATGGTATTATCGAGAACTATGCCGACATCAAGAAGAACCTGATGGCAAAGGGTGTGGAGTTCAAGAGCGAGACTGATACTGAGGTGCTCGTACAGCTCATTGAATACATCCAGATAAAGAAGGATCTTGATTTGTTGACCGCCGTTCAGGTTGCGCTCCGTCAGGTGATTGGCGCTTACGCCATCGCTATTCTCGACAAGCGTAACCCTGACCAGATTATCGCTGCCCGCAAGCAGAGCCCGCTGGTGGTGGGTATTGGCGAGGACGGAGAGTTCTATCTCGGTTCGGATGCCAGCCCTATCATCGAATATACTGACAAGGTGGTTTACCTGGAGGATGGCAACATCGCCGTGATGCGTCTCGGACAGGAATTGCAGGTGGTGAACATCCAGAACGTAAAGCTCAACCCTGAGGTTCAGACCGTGGATATCGATCTCGGCCAGATTGAGAAGGGCGGTTTCCCTCACTTCATGCTGAAGGAAATTTTCGAGCAGCCTGAGTGCCTGCGCAACTGTATGCGTGGCCGTGTGGTGAGCCGCACCGTGGAAACCCGTGTGATGACCGACGGCGACGATACAACCTGCAAGACGGAGACAGAGATGGGCGTAGTGCTCAGCTCTATCACCGACCATCGCCAGCAGCTCCTCAATGCCAAGCGAATCATCATCGTGGCTTGTGGAACATCATGGCACGCCGGACTCATCGGCAAGCAGATGATTGAGAACTACTGCCGCATCCCGGTGGAAGTGGAATATGCATCTGAGTTCCGTTACCGCAATCCTGTGGTAACGAAGGATGATGTCGTCATCGCCATTTCCCAGAGTGGTGAAACCGCTGATACCCTGGCTGCCATCAAGCTTGCCAAGGAGAGCGGTGCGTTTATCTATGGTATCTGTAACTCCATCGGTTCTTCCATCGCACGAGAGACAGATACGGGTACCTATATTCACGTAGGTCCGGAGATTGGTGTTGCTTCTACCAAGGCATTTACCGGTCAGGTTACCGTCCTTATCCTCCTGGCACTTGCCATCGGTAAGGAGAAGGGTACCATCAGCGAAAACGATTATCAGAAGATTACAGAACAGCTTTGGAACATTCCTGCCAAGATGAAGGAGGTGCTGAAGCTCAACAATAAGATAGCTGACTTGAGCCGTACGTTTACATACGCTCGCAATTTCATCTATCTGGGCCGCGGATTCCAGTATCCTGTAGCCCTGGAAGGTGCCTTGAAGTTGAAGGAGATTAGCTACATCCACGCTGAGGGTTATCCTGCTGCGGAGATGAAGCATGGTCCTATTGCATTGATTGACAGCGACATGCCTGTAGTAGTCATTGCTACTCATAACTTCATGTACGAGAAGGTCTTGTCTAATATTCAGGAGATCAAGGCCCGTCAGGGTCGTGTCATTGCTATTGTCAGCAAGGGCGATGAAACCATTTCCAAGATTGCCGATGAAGTGATTGAACTCCCTGAGACTCTGGAGTGTCTGGAGCCATTATTGGCTACTATTCCTTTGCAGCTGCTGGCTTACCATGTAGCTGTATGTAAGGGTAAGAATGTTGATCAACCAAGAAACTTGGCTAAGTCGGTTACTGTAGAATAAGAATGATAAAGGGATTCGTCGTTTCTTGACGTTTCCCTTTTTTTGGAGGGGTGTCCCTCGGATAGGTATATTCAGATTTAACTAAAAAAGGATAATAAAAAGAGTATGGAACCATTGAAACATGAGTGTGGCGTGGCAATGATCAGATTGCTCAAGCCACTGGAGTATTACCAGCAGAAGTACGGTACTTGGATGTACGCACTCAACAAACTCTATCTGATGATGGAGAAGCAGCACAACCGTGGACAGGAGGGTGCTGGTATGGCTTGTGTCAAACTGGGCGGAAAGCCAGGACATGAGTATATGTTTCGTGAGCGTGCGGAGGGTAAGAACGCCGTGACCGAAATCTTCGGCAAGGCAAACGCCAACTTCAAGAACTTAACTCCCGAGCAGCTTGCTGATGCAAAGTTTGCCCAAGAGGAACTGCCTTTCGCAGGCGAACTCTACATGGGACATCTGCGCTACAGCACCACCGGAAAGAGTGGCATTCAGTATGTGCACCCATTCCTGCGCCGCAACAACTGGAAGGCGAAGAACCTCTGTCTTTGCGGCAACTTCAACATGACCAACGTAGATGAAATCTTCGAGGAACTGACTAAGCAGGGCCAGAGTCCACGCATCTACAGCGACACCTACATCATGCTTGAACTGATGGGCCACCGACTTGACAGAGAGGTGGAGCGCAACTTCGTGGCAGCAAAGGCGATGGAGATGCAGAACACCGACATCACCAACTACATCGAGGACCACGTGAAGATGAGCAATGTGCTCAAGACCACGATGAAGGACTTCGACGGCGGTTATGTGGTCTGCGGAATCACCGGTTCGGGCGAGATGTTCTCCATGCGCGACCCTTGGGGCATCCGTCCTGCATTCTACTACAAGAACGATGAAATCGTGGTAGTAGCCAGCGAGCGCCCTGTACTTCAGACCACCTTCGACCTGGAGGCAGAGGATGTGCAGGAGCTGATGCCGGGCACGGCGCTTCTCGTGAAGAAGAACGGCGAGTGCAGTATCGAGCGCATCATGGAGCAGAAGGGTGATTCAGCCTGCTCATTCGAGCGCATCTACTTCAGCCGTGGTTCCGACAAGGATATCTATCAGGAGCGTAAGCAGTTGGGCGAGCAGTTGACCCAGCCTATCCTGAAAGCTGTGGATTATGATGTGGATCACACCGTGTTCAGCTATATTCCGAACACAGCTGAGGTGGCATACTATGGCATGTTGAGCGGTTTCAAGAAGTATCTCAACGAAAGCAAGATTGAGCAGATTGCCAACCTCGACCATATTCCATCTAAGGAAGAATTATACGATATTCTCGGTGACTTCGTCCGCTCAGAGAAGATAGCATGGAAGGATATCAAGCTCCGTACCTTCATCACCGAGGGCAACAGCCGCAACGACCTGGCGAGCCACGTGTATGATGTAACCTACGGAAGCATCGAGCCGAATGTGGATAATCTCGTTATCATCGACGACAGTATCGTGCGCGGTACAACCCTGAAGGAGAGCATCCTCCGCATCCTCGACCGTCTGCATCCTAAGAAAATTGTAGTCGTATCCAGTGCCCCTCAGATCCGTTATCCGGATTATTACGGCATCGATATGGCAAGACTGGAAGAGTTCTGCGTGTTCCGTGCGGCAATCCAGCTTTTGAAAGAGCGCAAGATGGAGGACCTCATCGAGCAGACCTACGAGGCATGCAAGGCAGAACTTGCCAAGCCGAAGGAGGAGCAGGTGAACCCGGTACGCGCCATCTACGAGCCGTTCACCATCGAGGAAATCAACGAGAAGATAGTAGAGATGCTCCGTCCGGAAGGCATGACCACTCCTATCCAGCTCGTGTTCCAGAGCATCGAGGGCTTGCGCGAGGCGATTCCAAACCACAAGGGCGACTGGTATTTCACCGGTCATTATCCAACCCCAGGCGGCACGAAACTCTGCAACCAGTCGTTTGTGAACTATATCGAAAACGTTTATCATAAATAAGTGAAGAGTGAAGAACGAAGAGTGAAGAATTCATTTGCTCTTATAAGTATGAAATAAAAGAATCAAATGTCAGATATGAAAAAAGTAACCTTAGTTTTGAGCGATGGAACCAAGTTCCATGGCAAATCTTTTGGATATGATGCCCCTGTAGCGGGCGAGGTTGTGTTCAACACAGCCATGATGGGATATCCAGAGAGTTTGACCGACCCTTCTTACGCCGGTCAGTTGATGACACTTACATTCCCTCTCGTGGGCAACTATGGTGTGCCACCATTTACTTTCGAGGAGAACGGTTTGCCAACCTTCATGGAGAGTGACAAGATTTATGCTTCTGCCATCATCGTGAATGATTACAGCGAGCAGTACAGCCACTGGAATGCAGTGGAGAGTCTTGCCGACTGGTTGAAGCGCGAAAAGGTGCCAGGAATCACAGGCATCGATACCCGTGAGTTGACTAAGGTGCTTCGTGAGCATGGTGTGATGATGGGTAAGATTCTCTTTGATGATGAACCAGACAACATCCCTGAGGCTAACTACGAGGGTGTAAACTTCGTTGACCAGGTGAGCTGCAAGGAGATTATCCGTTACAACGAGGGTGCCGGCAAGAAGGTGGTACTCGTTGACTGCGGTGTGAAGGCAAACATCATCCGTTGCCTCATCAACAGAGGCGTAGAGGTGATTCGTGTGCCTTGGAATTACGATTACACCGATATGGATTTCGACGGACTGTTCCTTGCCAATGGTCCTGGCGACCCAGACATGTGTGAGGATGCAGTAAACATTATTCGCAAGCAGATCAGCCAGAGCCGCAAGCCTATCTGCGGTATCTGTATGGGTAACCAGTTGCTTTCTAAGGCAGCCGGTGCTACTATCTACAAGTTGAAGTATGGTCACCGTTCACACAACCAGCCAGTGCGCATGGTAGGAACCAACAATTGCTACATCACCTCTCAGAACCACGGTTATGCCGTTGATGCCAAGACATTGGGCAACGATTGGGAGGAACTCTTTGTAAATATGAATGATGGCTCTAACGAGGGTATCCGCCACAAGGTGAACCCTTGGTTCTCAAGCCAGTTCCACCCAGAGGCTTGCTCAGGCCCTGTGGATACAGAGTTCATGTTTGATAAGTTTGTAGAAACACTTAAATAATTAGGAAAAAAGATGAAAGACGAAAATATAAAGAAGGTGCTCCTCTTAGGTTCTGGAGCCTTGAAGATCGGTGAAGCAGGTGAGTTCGACTACTCAGGTTCGCAGGCCCTGAAGGCATTGCGCGAGGAAGGTATCGAGACTGTGCTCATCAACCCGAATATCGCAACCGTACAGACATCAGAAGGTGTTGCCGACCAGATTTACTTCCTGCCAGTGCAGCCATACTTCGTAGAGCGTGTCATCCAGAAGGAGAAGCCAGACGGTATCCTCCTCAGCTTCGGTGGTCAGACTGCCCTCAACTGTGGTGTGGAACTCTATCGCCAGGGCATCCTGGAGAAATATAATGTCAAGGTATTGGGTACTCCAGTACAGGCTATCATGGATACTGAGGACCGTGAGCTCTTCGTAGAGAAGCTGGATGAAATCAACGTGAAGACCATCAAGAGCGAGGCTTGCGAGAACATCGAGCAGGCCCGCAAGGCCGCTGCCGAGCTCGGTTATCCTGTCATCATCCGTGCTGCTTACGCCTTGGGTGGACTCGGTTCTGGTTTCGCTGACAACGAGGAGGAGCTGAACAAGCTCGCTGAGAAGGCCTTCTCATTCTCTCCACAGGTATTGGTAGAGAAGAGCTTGAAGGGCTGGAAGGAGATTGAGTATGAAGTGGTTCGCGACCGTTACGACAACTGTATCACAGTTTGTAACATGGAGAACTTCGACCCACTGGGAATCCATACCGGTGAGAGTATCGTCATCGCTCCATCTCAGACCCTGAGCAATGCTGAGTATCATAAGCTCCGTGCCCTCGCCATCAAGATTATCCGTCACATCGGAATCGTGGGTGAGTGTAACGTGCAGTATGCCTTCGACCCTAAGAGCGAGGACTATCGCGTTATCGAGGTGAATGCCCGTTTGAGCCGTTCTTCTGCCTTGGCATCTAAGGCTACCGGTTATCCATTGGCCTTCGTTGCAGCCAAGCTCGGTATGGGTTACGGCCTGTTCGAGTTGAAGAACTCTGTAACCAAGACTACATCAGCCTTCTTCGAGCCAGCATTGGACTACGTGGTTTGTAAGATTCCTCGTTGGGACTTGTCTAAGTTCCGTGGCGTAGATAAGGAGTTGGGTTCATCAATGAAGTCAGTAGGTGAGGTAATGGCCATCGGCCGCAACTTCGAGGAGGCTATCCAGAAGGGTCTTCGTATGATTGGTCAGGGCATGCACGGTTTCGTAGAGAACAAGGAGCTTGAAATCGATGATATTGATGCAGCTTTGCGCGAGCCAACAGATAAGCGTGTATTCGTGATTTCAAAGGCAATGCACAAGGGCTATACCGTAGATCAGATTCACGACTTGACCAAGATTGACAAGTGGTTCCTGGAGAAGTTGAAGCACATCATCGACATCGATGAGGCGATGAAGAAGTGCAACATCAATACGCTTGACCAGGATTTGCTCCGCACCGCTAAGGTTTACGGTTTTACCGACTTCCAGGTAGCCCGTGCCGTGGGCTTGGAGCAGGAGTTGGGCAACATGCACAAGGCTGCCCTCCTGGTTCGCAACAAGCGCAAGAGCTATGGCATCCTGCCTGTAGTAAAGCAGATTGATACCCTGGCAGCTGAGTATCCTGCCCAGACCAACTACCTCTATGTAACCTACGCAGGCGTGAAGAGTGACATCACCTTCGAGAACGACCACCGTTCTATTATCGTACTCGGTTCGGGTGCTTACCGCATCGGTTCTTCCGTAGAGTTCGACTGGTGTGGCGTTCAGGCATTGAACACCATCCGCAAGGAAGGCTGGCGCTCAGTGATGATCAACTACAACCCAGAGACCGTATCTACCGACTACGATATGTGCGACCGTCTCTACTTCGACGAGTTGACCTTCGAGCGTGTGATGGATATCATCGAGATGGAGCAGCCTCATGGCGTCATCGTATCTACCGGTGGTCAGATTCCAAACAACTTGGCTATGCACCTGGATGCACAGAATGTGCCAATCCTGGGTACTGCTGCCAAGGACATCGATAATGCTGAGGACCGTGCCAAGTTCTCTCAGATGTTGACCAACAACGGCATCAACCAGCCAGAGTGGAGCGCCCTGACCTCTATGGAGGACATCGACAACTTCATCGAGCGTGTAGGTTTCCCAGTATTGGTTCGTCCTAGCTACGTGCTTTCTGGTGCTGCGATGAACGTATGTTCTAATGAGGAAGAGCTGAAGCGATTCCTGCAGTTGGCAGCCAATGTAAGTGAGGATCACCCAGTGGTAGTTAGTAAGTTTATCGAACATGCCAAGGAGATTGAGATGGATGCAGTGGCAAAGAATGGCGAGGTGATTGCCTATGCGATTTCCGAGCACATCGAGTTTGCCGGTGTTCACTCAGGCGATGCTACCATCCAGTTCCCTCCTCAGAAGTTGTATGTTGAGACCGTTCGTCGTGTGAAGCGAGTAGGTCGTCAGATTGCCAAGGAGTTGCACATCAACGGTCCGTTCAACATCCAGTTCATGGCTCGTGACAATGATATTCTCGTTATCGAGTGTAACTTGCGTGCCAGCCGTTCATTCCCATTCGTGAGCAAGGTATTGAAGATCAACCTCATCGAGTTGGCTACCCGTGTGATGCTCGGTTTGCCGGTAGAGAAGCCACACAAGAACCTCTTCGATCTCGACTATGTAGGTATCAAGGCATCCCAGTTCAGCTTCAACCGTTTGCAGAAGGCAGACCCAGTATTGGGTGTGGATATGAGCAGTACGGGTGAGGTAGGTTGTTTGGGCGACGATACATCTACCGCACTTCTGAAGAGTATGCTTTCTGTGGGTCATCGCATTCCAGCCAAGAACATCCTGCTTTCTACAGGTTCTGCCAAGCAGAAGGTAGATTTGCTCGATGCAGCCCAGATGTTGGTTAAGCATGGTTACAAGCTGTATGCAACTGGTGGTAGTAGCAAGTTCCTCACCGAGAACGGCATTGAGAACACCCGTGTGCTCTGGCCATCAGAGGAGGCAGAAGGCGGTGCACCAAAGGCTTTGGAGATGCTCCACAACCACGAGATTGATATGGTAGTGAATATTCCGAAGAACTTGACCAGCAGCGAGTTGAGCAATGGTTATAAGATTCGCCGTGCAGCCATCGACCTGAACGTGCCATTGATTACCAATAGCCGTCTGGCGAGTGCCTTCATCTATGCATTCTGTACCACTAAGCTCGAGGATATCGACATCAAGGCTTGGGGAGAGTATAAATAATGTTTAGTGATTATTTATTAGTGATTAAGAATTGATAGTTAAGTCATTCTTGATGATTTCCAATAGAAAAATCCCTGCTGTAGGAAAGGCTTCCTATGGCAGGGATTTTTTATTATTTGTATGACTATTTTTTGCACATATCCTCAGCTACCATCATAGCTACATTTTGCGTATTTGGAAGTTTGTATGGACGATGGCTCTGTGTTGTGGTAATGATATCATCACCAAGAACCGTCGCCATCTTTGCAATTGTAGCTAATGTGAGATTATGTGTTCCACTCAGCCAACGACTTACTTCTGTTTCAGTCTTGCCAAGAGCCTTTGCGAAATCACACTGTTTCATATTTCGTTCCTGTAATAGTTCAAAGACTCTGTTGGCAATAGCAACGCATAAGTCGACTTGTTTGTTTGTGTCCGCAGGAGTTGACTTGCGGATTTCATCCATCAGTTTATTTGTTTTCATATTAAATCCTCCTTATTATAGTCGATATCTATAGTCAATTCAAGTGGTCCATGTAGAATTTGCTACAAAGATAAACATAAAAGTTGATTTCTTCAAAGATTTTATGTTAAACTTTACTTTTATGTTTATCTTTTTATGATAGCGTGAATAATCCCACTGAAGTTTTTCATTGAGCCTTAACCTTGTGGATGGTAGCGAGTCGTGCTACGTGTCCTTTCAGAAGTGGAGACATTGTAATCTCGCTATGAGCAGGGAAAAACTTGTCTATGTCTTTGTAGTCTATGGTATTAACTTGTATTTTCTAGTCTTTTGTTTCCATATAGCTTTCCTTTCTTTTATTATTGTAGCAAAGATACGCTGAATAATCGAAACAGCCAAACTTTTCTAGTAATTTTTGTGATTTATAGTCAAATGATAAGGTTGCATAATAATAATCCCACCAAGCACCATCTTTGAAAATGCGTTTGATGGAATTGTAAAAAGCAAAAGTCCCGCTCTGGTTCGCTGTGCAAATGGGAAGCGTGGTGAAAACTGTCACCGCAAAGGTATGTATATTTTTTTGAAACAGCAAAACTTTTGCGAATAAACCTTTGCAAAATTCTTGTTTTTTATCGAAGATTACACATCACTTGTGTAAGTTTTGTCCTTTTACAGTCAATCACTTCAGAAGGTTTAGTGTTGCAGCAAATAGAATTTTCTGTTGACTCTCTTGTAGAACTTCAGACTATAACACTTCCAATAACATAGATTCTTGCGCCAAGCGGAGTATAATAGACCCTTTGTCGGTTGTTTTCAGTTGCTATCTGCGTTGTATTGCTGCAAAAACATTTTTTTACCTAAAAAATCTGTTTATAAATAGCTTATTCTCATTTATTTTTTGTACTTTTGCAGTGCATTCGCAATAAAAGCGTTTGTAGACATAATAAAGGGCGTCAACAACGCTTTGTACATTGGCAATTCTAAACTTCCACAATCAGAATCACCTGTCGATGGCATAGCAGAGAAGATGTCACGGGTAAGTTGTATCTGCTACTCCCGTAGTGTGCCGAGGATTTTTATATCCTAAAGGCACACTTTTGGGGTAATTATAACTTTCAGCGTGAAACTCTATCTGCTCGTCAACAGGTAAGGCTGTGGAAGGCCAAGAATTGCGGACGAGTATGAGGCGAGTTTCACGCTTTTGCTTCATAACTTAAATAAATTCATTATGTTTTAAGGAATTATCTCATTGGCATTAGTTGTGTTGAGCAGATATTTACATCAAAGATAATGGTGTCGTTTATAGTTATGCTGCTAATATAGTTAATGATAAGTTAAATTAAAAGTATAGAATAATGAAGGGCAAATCAAATATTTTAAAGTATATAGCTGCCACCATAGGCGGTGTATTGTGTATCTTTTACGCAAGTAGTAACAATGTAACTAGCCTTAATTTCTGTTTGGGATTTATAGTTGTTGCAGTTTGTGCTATATATATATTAAGTCATAGTATAAATTCATATCTTGTGGCAAGTGAGAAACGTCGTGAAGAAAAGCTTGCAGAAAAGGAAAGATACCAAGAGCAAAAGCGGCAGGAACTTAAAGAGAAGGAAGATAAGTATAATGCTTTTAGAAATGAATTGATAGCAAGGAACGGGGAGCCAGGTAGAGTTGTTCTTATCCACGAAAGCCGCTTTGATCAATTCAATATGAACAATGAACTTATAGTGTTTGACAAGGTAAAGAAACTATGGCTTTGTGGTCATGAAATTGCAATAGGGGATATAAACAGTTTTATGGTCGATGATGAGTCTACAATTCTAAAGGGAGACATTAAGGCAGTCACATCCACTAATACAGGTAGTTTGGCTGGACGCTCTATTGCCGGTGCTTTAATTGGGGGTGAAGCTGGAGCTATTATTGGTGGTGCTACGGCAAAAAAAGAAACTATCTTTCGTCAAGAAAATGATAAGGTAATCCATGACTATGCACTTGTCGTAAATGTGTGTGACTTGAACAATCCTATGCTCTTGATAAAGATTGGTAGAGACAAGAAAAAAGCAATGGAAATAAATGCACTTATGCAAGTTATTATGTCTATGAAATAAAATTTAAAAATATATGAAAGTATGAAAAAAGTTTCATTAATATTAGTTTCTGTAATCCTATGGTCATGTAATGGGAATAATTCTGTGAGAAATCAAGAACATGCAGATATTGATTCTGCTGTTATTGACACAATGGATGTCCAACCTTTGAAGGACGAAAGTCATAAAAAGTTGGCAAAGAACAAGACTGAAGACCCTATTGTTGGAACATATTATTGCTATCGCACTCAAGATACATATGTGTTTCAATCAGGCAAGATAGGCTATTTTACAGTTCAAGGAGGAAGTCCTTCTGTCTTTACTTGGAAACGTTCTGGCAAGAATGTCACTATTGTGTATGAAGTATTTGGTAAACAAAAACTAAAATTTGATTCACAAGCACAGACACTGACAGAAGAGTCAAAGTCATTAGGCACATTGGTATTTGACAAGCAGTAGTATGTAAGTTTTACATATATAAATTTTGCACCGCATTCGCAATAAAAGCGATTGTGGCAGAATTTGGAAGTGCATTCTTGAGAAAAAAAAGACTAGTGTAATATGAGAATAATAAAGATAATAGCATTTTGTATTTGTGCATTGACATTTATAAATGTTAATGTATATGGAGATAGGCTTAGAGCAAGAAGAGTTAGTAATTATATACCTACTGTGGGAGATACTATTGCTTTTTACCCTTTAAATAATTACTATAAAGGAAATGTTATTCAAGCCTATTCATGTTTCTATAATTATGAAAGTATAAAAAAAGGATTTAAGGATAAATTTAGATTTAAATCTAATGCAAATGGATATACCCCGATATCAGAAATTTCGGATGTGTATATGCGTGTAGAACAAGTTTTACCATCTTATGAATATAAGAAGGCTAAATATTTTGTAGTTAGTTTTACAAGAATTGTGGATGGTGAGCAAATTATACTTGCTATACCATATTCAATGAAAGGTGTTCCTGCAAATGCTATTGAGAGGTATTGGTTGCATAATGAATATTTGCCTTTCTTCAGTATTCCTTTCTATACAAAAGCTTTTCTCACCCATTTCAAAAAGCTGGTAAATGAAGAGGTTGTATTTTATAGAAAATATAATACTGATACGGAATTGTATGACATGTTGGAATTTGCGAATAAGTCTAATGATGTCGGAAACCTGAATGTTTATCGTGGAAAAAAATACACAATTCTAAATTTGGGTTTCTTGTCCACATCTTCAAGCTTAATTTATCCAAATCTGTACTGTACAATTCAAGATACAGAAAAAAAGGTATATTATGTTCCAATAACATACTTTGTTGGTAATGCAAAGTTAGACTATCTTATGTCTGAAAAAATGGAGGACCTTTTTGACGACCATTTTAAAAGAACGATTGTGCTTGAAAACAAAATAAAATCATTCACTTCAGAGAGTGAAGAAGGCAAACTTGTTAAAAAGTTCTCAGGAAAAGATGTTTCTCTTTCTTGGGTTGAACTAAGGCCATCTATGTTTAGAGATTACGGATTTGAAATACGAAAGGCTAATAATAATAAACCTTATTCGATACGAAATGGAAACTATAAATGCTTAGGGTTTCAGTATAAGATTCCATATATTGAAACAAATAGAGATTTTGAACTCTATGCCCTTTTAGAGGATAGCATAGGTGTACAATTCCTTTTCCCTGCAATTAAGTTTAATAATGGTGTTATTGATTGTAATTTTGGTGACATCTTTGTCTTGAAAAGTGAAGCTGACGAATATGAAAAGAAATTGAAATCAGAAGTAAATGACCTTGAGGAAAAAGTAAAGTACTATACAAAAAAATATGGAGAGAGAGCTGCAAATGGTATAGTTTATAATGGCTGTACTGAAGAAAGATATATAAGGCTAAGAAAAAAATATGGACCTCAAAAAGCAGGATTTATGGCTGATAAGCAATTCAAAATAGGCTGGACATATGAAGAAGTGAAAGAGGCTGTAAATGGTGGATATTTCGAACTTCTAAATACTTACGAGAATAAATATTCATATTATGAGTATTATCAGTATAGAAAGTATTACCCTAAATATGTCTTATTTGAAAATGGTAAGGTGGTAAGTATAAATGATTAAATGTGACAATATAGAAGTAAATCATCATATATAGAATAATGTACACAAAGCAAGTAATTAAAGATATTGAAATATGCTTTTCGCGATATTGTGAATCAACATCAGATACGATGCTTTATTATACAACAAAGTATCTTCTTGATTTTTTGAATTCATTTGATATTGTGAAAGTTGTTTTGGCTAATTTGAAGAACAAGTATCCATATAGTAAAGCCTTTTTAGAAAATCGACAAGAGGGGTTTAGTGTGATTAATAATGTAGCCCAAGATAAAATAAAATACGTTTCATATGTGTTGCATTTCTTGGAATATTCATATACGGCGGATTCTATTGATGAGTTTTATGATGAAGCGTCATGGATTTGTTCCAATAACAAAGACTACGACAAGAAAGAGAGAATAAAACTTTTCAAAATTGACGTAGTAAAACCTTTGTGTGACTACGTGATAGATGAACTAAGGAAAAATGTATCTTTACTATATGTTTTGGATAGATTTAAAAATAGAACAATGCGGTTTGAAACTCCATACCCAGCCAAGTATTCAGAGCGCAATATTCAAAACAATTTAGCTTTATACTTGTTTGATTCTGGTTATCTTGTTCATAGAGAAGACGAACTTTCAAATGGAAAACCAGACTTCTTACTTTCAGATGAAGAAAGTACCCCATATGTTATTGAAGTTAAATATGTCAAAGCAAAAAGATGTTCATCGGAAATGCTTAAAAAATATACTTCTCAATTAAGGGATTATATGAATAAACTTGACTCATATATTGGGGTCTTGTGTATTTTTACGACACAGGACTATGAGTTTATATGGCACAACAAACCCAATGATATGGAAATTATTACTGTTTATGTAGGTGAGTTGAAACCAAGTGAAAGGAATACTAAAAATATCAGTTTGGATTTAAACACTGAGCTCTAAATTATTCAGTGTGTGATAATGTATAGTATCAGTTGGGCGCACCAGTAAATTCCTGTGTTTATAATGTGGGATTGTTTACTGGTGCAACCAAAAAAGCCGTGAAAACTTTTGGTTGTTTCAAAATAAAGCCGTAACTTTGCATATGTAAACTGGTTAAATTTCATAGCATGATGAAACAGCAAGTAAAACAAGTACCATACGGAGTATCTGATTTCGTCACGGTGATGAGTCAGAATCTATATTATGTCGATAAGACGATGTTTTTGCCAGAGCTGGAGAAGCAGCCTCGTAATCTCTTCTTCATCCGTCCCCGTCGTTTTGGAAAGAGCATATTTCTCAGTATGCTCTACTCTTACTATGACCGTAACCAGAAGGAGAGTTTCGAAAAACTCTTCGGTAGTTTGTGGATAGGGCAGCATCCTACATCCCTGCAAGGAATTTACCAGGTACTGTTCCTGGATTTTTCTCAGATTACAGGTAAGATAGAAGTCTTGGAGGAAAGATTCAATGCCTACCTCTGCATCAAGTTGGATAGTTTTGCAGAGCAGTATGCTGCATATTATGGTGATAAGAAGGTTCAGGAAATCAAGACAAAGACACAGTATGCTGATAAGATGCAGATAATCTTTGATGCAGCCAAGGTAAATCATTTTCAGCTTTATCTTATCATCGATGAGTATGATAATTTTACTAATGTAGTGCTCAATGAGCATGGTGAGAAAGTGTATCATGCCATTACTCATGCCGATGGTTTCTATCGGGATGTCTTCAAGAAGTTCAAGGGAAACTTCGAGCGCATCTTCATGATGGGTGTCAGTCCTGTAACCCTGGATGATGTGACAAGTGGGTATAATGTGGGATGGAATATCTCCGTAAAGCCAGAGTTCGACGAGATGCTGGGCTTCTCTACCAAGGATGTAGTCGAGATGTTCACTTATTATAAGGAGATGGGAAGCATTCCTGCAGATAGCGATGTGGAAGCCATCGTCAAGGATATGAAGCCTTGGTACGACAACTATTGCTTTGCAGAAGAAGCATTGAATAAGAGTGTCAGAATGTTTAATTGCGACATGGTGCTCTACTATCTCCGCAACTACATGGATTACGGACGCTCTCCTCGGCAGATGATAGACCCGAATACCAAGACCGATTATGGCAAGATGAAGAAACTCTTGCAATTCGATAAGTTGGATGGCGAGCGCAAGGGTATCATCCGCAAGATTGCGGAAGAGGGACAGATTGTTGCCCAACTGGAGGAACAGTTCTCTGCCTATCAGATACCGAAGGCTGAAATCTTCCCAAGTTTGCTGTTTTATTATGGTATGTTGACCATCAAGGGTACACGTGGTTCAAAGTTGATTTTGGGCATTCCTAATAATAATGTTCGCAAGCAATATTACGGATATTTGGAAGAAGAGTATCAGGCAAAGTCGTATGTAGATACCAACAGATTGACGGATTACTATTATGATATGGCTTATGATGGTATATGGGAGGAAGGACTGCGTTTCATGGCTGATGCCTACGCTAAGGTTTCTTCTGTGCGTGACGGAATAGAATCGGAGCGAAACCTGCAAGGTTTCTTTATGGCATACTTGAACCTCAACGATTATTACATTACGGCTCCCGAATTGGAGTTGAATCATGGCTATTGTGATTTCTTCTTGTTGCCTGATCATACCCATTATGCCAGTCAGCACAGTTATATCCTCGAACTCAAGGTTCTCTCCAGAAAGGAGTTTGATGAAGAGTTGAAGGATGTCTTGAAGGAAGATGGTATCCCTATGAAGAAGTCGGAGAAGCAATGGTTGGATGCAGTGGAACAGATTAGGCGATATGCCGATGCCCCAAGGGTTGAGTCTCTTCGCCAGGGCACAACGCTTCATAAGATTATCATGCAGTTCAAGGGTTGGGAATTGGCAAGGATAGAGGAAATAGAGTAAAAGATAGGGTTTATAACTCTATCTTTTATCATAAAACATGCCTTTATAACTCTATCTTTTATCACGAAACTCTCCTTTATAACTCTATCTTTTAGCAAAGTTAACATAAAATAATTGCATATCTCGTTAATAATCAGTATCTTTGTGCATTATCTTTTAAAGAATAAAGAACTAAGAATATGGCAAGAGCAACAGGTTCAATCAATTATTTGGAGCATCGCACGCCCTTGAAGGACGAAAGCGGTAAGTATCAGATACATCCGATGTTTGTGAAGCGAGACACCATTGACCAGGAGAAGATGGAAAAGCGTGTTCGCGATCATTGTGCGATGAATGTTTCCTCCTTTATCTCTGCATTGGAAACGCTGGAGGATGAAACGCTTTATGCCTTGGCTGACGGCAACGAGGTGAGGGTAGGTGATATGTTTATCGTCAAGCCTAAACTGGGCGTGGTGAAGCATAAGGATAAGGAGGGAAATGAATGGAAGAAGACCTATCATGAGGGCGACCTGATTCCTGCCAACGAGGTGGATATCTGTGGTTTGGAAATTCAGCCCACGAAGGAATTCCTGGAAAGATTGAAACGTCGTTCTAACGGTTGCAGTCGCCAGTATTGGAATGTGAAATTTGCTCCGAAGGAGGCGGATCAGGAGTTTGCCGATATTGTGGAGATTTGCCAGCAGCAGGGATATATCACGGTGAAGGATATGATTCGCAAATTCGGTGTCACCCGCTATCATGCCAATAAGGTATTGAATGATCTCTGTGAGGAACCGGCAGCCAGAATGTATGCTACCAAAGAAGGTCCTGTTACAATCTATCGTTTGAGAAAGAAGGAATGATGATAGGAAGTTGAAGTAAACGGCTTTTGGGGTTCAAGTAAGTATCCTTTTGGGTTGAAGTAAGTATCTTATCGGGTGCAATCAAGTATTTTCCCAACTGTTGCTACTAGGCTCAGCACTTCTGCCGAGCCTAGTCAGCAGGTCTGCTGACTGCAGTCAGCACCTCTGTCGAGCTTAGTGGCAACCCCTTGTTATCGTACAACTATAACCCCTTTAGTTGTACGGTTATAACCTGTTTAGTCGTACGACTATACACCCTATAGTTGTACAATCGTAGCTTTATAGTCGTACAACTATACACCTTTTAGTTGTACGACCATAATATGATGATACTTCCATGATACATTGATGATACTTTTTGCCCCATTTTTCAAGAAGTGTCATTGATGTTAAGTTGTTAATCATCAGAAAGATAACTGGTATTTTGAGGAAGAAAATGAGACTATGAGACTTTTTTGTAGAAAAAACTTATGTTGATAAGATGCAGAAGATGCTTTATGAAAACGTACAAATTACGTACAGGCGAGGAGCCTGTGAGATTTAATGTCTTGTTGTAGCTGCTTTGGGCTTTATAAAACTAGGTAATGTTATATATTCGTTAGAGCAACGAAATAAAGTAACAAACGGTGGAGGCTTATCAGTAGCCTTCACCGTTTCTTCTAGTTTATGCTTGGTAGAATCGAAAAGTTGGTGGGGTTCATCAGATGAAGGTCACCAAACCTAAATATCTTGAAAACAAAGACTTGCAAAATAGATATTGTGACATATTTCATGAATAAGAGCTGAGTTGCAAGTCGGGAAGTAATCAAATCTTATGATTTTTAACATAGATAATCACAATTATAGTTGTTTAGCAAAAGTTTTCTGCTCAAAAATTGTAGATATCGAATAAATATATTATCTTTGCCATGTGTTTTTAAAAATAGAATTATGAATAAGAAGCAATCCACATTAAAAGTAGATAGCATACTGGAGTACTATGACAATCCTCAATTGCTAACCGCAAGGGATTGTTTTGATACCTTGTATTTGTGTTTGCTGTATGAAGATACTCCCGAATGCAAATATATGGCAATTTATTAATTTAGAATGATGAAACTAAGTTTATTGGTTATATCCATGCTTGCTGCTATGGCGTTGCCGGCCTCCTCGCAGGAGGATAGCTGCAAGACTATACACCGCATCGCACTGGATGCGGTGCCATCTACCATCTTCCATACCAACGAGTTTCTGCGTGGAGGAAATGATGAGGCCCGGACGATGAATCACGACATGACTTTTACGCTGAAGTATGCCTTCATGAATAAGGAGGAGGTGAGACCTAGCTCCATCTATCAGGGGGCGTATCAGGGTGTAGGCTTGGCTAGACATGAGTTTAACCAGTGGCTGGCAAATCCGATATCCGTGTATCTGTTTCAGGGGGCACCGATTGTGCACCTATCCCGCAGGGTGTCGCTCAACTATGAGTGGAACTTGGGAATGGCGTTCGGATGGAATGCCTATGACGAGCTGAACAATCCAGAAAACAAGGTGATTGGCTCAAAGGCAACGGCATATATTGATGTTGATTTGTATATGAAGTGGATGCTCTCGAAATATCTCGACCTGAATGCCGGTATTTCGCTGACTCATTTCTCTAATGGCAACACCACTTATCCTAATATGGGACTCAATACGGGTGGCATAAGATTGGGACTGGCTTATTACATCAACCGACAACCATTGGCTGTGCCGAAGGTAGAGCGGGAGAAGTTGCCGGATAGGCGTGGACTTTACACGGATGTGGTATTGTATGGCGCATGGAAGCAGGGTATTGCCCATGATGGGGTGTCGAGCTATCTGCTGGATGGCAAGTATGCCGTGATGGGCTTCAATGTCAACCCGATGTACCGGTTGAACCCGTGGCTGAGTTTGGGTGCTTCGCTTGATGGTGTGTACGACCGTTCGGCTAGCAGGGAGAATGATCCTTGGGGCGAGGATGTGAATCATAAGTTTAGTACCCAGGCTGGTCTGGGGCTTTCGGCTCGTGGCGAGTTTGCCATGCCTTATTTCAGCATCAACTTTGGTGCGGGAACCTATCTGCTTGGCAATCGCAACGACTTCAAGGGAGTATATGAGGTGCTTGCCCTGAAGATTCATGTGAGCCGACGTGCCATGCTGCACATCGGCTACAGTCTGGTGGATTTCAAGACTCCTAACAATCTGATGCTAGGCTTGGGATGGCGCTTTGGCGGCAAATAATGCCGCCATCTTCTCCTGCCATTCATTTATGATATCTTATTTCTTTATTTGAATATATTTTTGATAGCATAAAGCGGATATACCCTGATGTCGTCATAACACGAAAAGTTTTCGAGTGATGTGCGGATTCCGTAGTCGATGCCTTTCTGTTGAAGGAAAATACGCATGCTTTGCATTGATCCTTTTATGCCCGACTTTACTTCAATAGGGCGTATCTTGTCGCCTAGTTGAACCACATAATCCACCTCTGCGTTGCTGCCGCTTTTTTCTCTGTGCCAGCAGTATAATGATCGCGGTTCGTAGCATGGTGATGATTTTATAATCTCATTACCTACAAAGGTTTCTGCAATAGCTCCTCGATTAATTACTTGCATATCAGTGGTAGCGATAAAATCGGCTATATTCAGTCCTAAAACGCTTTGTAGTAAGCCTGTATCTAGAAATATCATGCGGCGGTATTTCTCATTGATTTCTGCGCCTAAAGGAATTCCGTTGGCAGAGGTATGGGTGACTGGATATACAAGACCTGCTAAAATCAGTGTTTCCAGTGCAGTCTTGATTTGCCCACTATTACCATCGCAGTCCACCTTATTATATACAAACTTTCCTAGTCCTTGTTCTGCTACAGAACGGAATACTGCATCGATTCGCATAGATGGTACCCGTTGACGATATTTTGCAAAGTCATCTCTATAGGATTGTATCAGTTCTTTCAATATGCGCTGGCATTCCAGCAGGTCTCCGTCTTTACAAAATCTAGCTATGACGGCTGGCATGCCTCCGAGAACAAGAAACTTACGTAGTTGTCTGGCTGCTTGCTCGTGTATTGGTTCAGGCAAAGGTGTCTGAGGTGTGGATTTGGAAATTATATCGGCCAGCATCTCGTCATTTGTTGCCCACAGGAATTCTTCAAAACTGAATGGGTACATAAAAATACTACGTATTCTTCCTACTCCATAAGATGGTAATGATTCCAAAGCAAACTCTAGCAATGAACCTGCTGCAATGAGATGTAGCTCAGGATATTTCTCATAAAAATATCGTAGGCGATTAATGGCTTGTGGGCATGCCTGTATTTCATCGAAGAACAACAAGGTTTTGCCTGCGATGATAGGAGTGTGTAGGTGGATGGATAGCAATTGGCAGATTTCCTGTGGTGAGTAAGTGCCGTTGAACATATAATGTATATCTGTGCGTTCATTGAAATCTACTTCTGCAAAATATTCAAACTCTTCTGCAAGATGTCTTACTGCTGATGTCTTTCCTACTTGTCTTGCTCCACGTAAAAGCAATGGTTTTCTTTCTTGAGATTTCGCCCAAATTTCAAGTTCTTTGTCTATATGTCTTTTTAGATATTTTTTCATAATTCGTAATACATTGATAATCTGGTGCAAAGATACTGGTTTTTCTAAAATTAGGGGCTAAGAATGGGTTAAATCTTCTAAAATTAGGGGCTAAGAATGGCATGAAGTGTCTTATACGTGAAACACAATCTTTCACTTTTCAATCTTTTTTGTACCATCAATTGATAAAGAAAAATCTCCTCTCTTGCAAAGACACAAGAGAGGAGAAAGAGTTTCATCCCAAATATTTCTCTATTTACCGCAAATCGAGCGAATCCATCCAAAAAGTTCGTTCAAGGCGTAATCACCTGAGTGAGGACGATTCCAAGGCAGCTTGAAGTTAACATCCTTACCCTTGTTTTCAAGCTTGGTAGCCAAGTTGATAGGAATAGGGAACGCCGTGTCTCTGTCTATGGCTCCATGACGGATGTACCAATGAGGTGCAATGCAAGAACCTTCTTCATCCATCATGCACATCGGATTGAGCAACCTTACATTCTCTTCTATTTCCTTGCCAAGAACAGCTTTGGAATTTCCTGTGGCTTTTACCAACGAATAGGTGGTAAAGTTAACAGAACTACCCTTGCTATTGCCAAACTCCTCATTTTCTCCACTGGCCTTACTTCCTGCTACTCCTTTACTATCGAAAGCCGGCACACCTTTTAGGGCTGTCTTACTTGCCACATAAGAAAGATACTTATCCAAGTCAAGACCAGTGATGTATTCTCCCTTTGCCTTATTTCTCATTGGCATCATCTTAGGACCATCTTTTGGCACATCTATTGGAAACTTCATTTCTCCCTGCTTCTTGCCACCATTCATAGGAGCAATGAACTTCATGCCTGAAGAGAATGAAAATCCAATACTGTCTGGTATATCAGCACCATAATCCTTTGCATCCTGAGCACTTGTCATCAAAAGCTGCTTGATATAATCACGATAGTTGTCTGCGTTCAAATCACTTCCATCCTTTTTCTTTAGTCCCAAACTATTGATGTAAGCAGGAAATTGTGCAGCCAACTCCTTAGAAACAGCAACTTGCTCGCTCGTTACAAGTCGAATCTTTTCATCCACACCTCCATACAACCACTCATACGCCATATCCGCATGGTCAAGATCGATGATAGGGCAAAAACAAACTGCCGCAAAAACATCGTCTCTTGTATCAGCTGCTCCCATGGCTTTGAGCATAGGCTCATAAGAAGGATTATTGCCGGTGGAACCCAATAAAGACGACATAGCTCCCCCTGCACTTGTTCCATCGGTAATAATATGCTCGGCATCACCCAGCATATCCCTGTCAAAGAAACGCAGATAGCGAACTGCCGCTTTCAAATCAAGCAGTCCCTTAGGAGCACGACCCGTATAAACTGTCTTTCCCTTCTGTACAATCATAGAGTTTCTACCTCTTGCACCAGGTATAGCTACAACATAGCCTTCTGCTAAAGCTCTACCTGATGCATCACCCTCATCTATCATCCTTGGAGCAGCTGCCATATAGCCACCCACATAATTGGGCATAAAGATAGGAGTGGATTGCGTTGCACCCTCAGGAACAAACACATTCATGTACTGATACGTAGAATCCTCTACATGAGTAACATAATACAAATTTGTGTAAGCAGTATAGTTGACCTTCTTCCCATTAGGAAGGGTAACAGACCCCGCCACGCCTTTCGAAGCATCAAACACCAACTTTGGTGTAGGCTTCTTCGCTGCCTGGGCACATACACAAAGTACCAAGGCCAGCGATGCTACGAAAAACTTCTTCATTGTTACTTGATATATTTGAACGATGCAAAGTTACTTAAAATCCTGAAGAAATAGAACAATTAGCAGTGAAAAATTACGATTTTAATAAATAATAACACTAGTGTTAGGGGCTAAGAATGGGTTAAATCTTCTAAAATTAGGGGCTAAAAATGAATCAAACCTTCTAAAATTAGGGGCTAAAAAATAGGTTGGATGGCGCTTTGGCGGCAAATAATTCTGCCACTTTCTCCAGCCATTCCTTGTCAATGTCATCAAAGGTATTGAGGTGTTCACTGTCAATATCCAGTACGGCGATCACCTCACCGTTTCGGATAACGGGTACGACAATCTCTGAACGGGAGGCACTGCTGCAGGCGATGTGACCTGGAAATTTCTCTACATCTTCTACCACGATGGTTTCCGCTTTGTCCCAAGCCGTTCCGCAAACTCCCTTGCCCCGTTTGATGCGGGTGCAGGCCAGCGGTCCCTGGAAAGGACCCAGCACAAGGGTTCCATCGATGACTCTGTAGAAACCTACCCACCAAAAGCGGAAGGTGTCTATGATGCACGCTGAAATATTCGCCATATTGGCGATGATGTCGCTTTCGCCCTCTACGAGTGACTTGAGCTGAGGAAGGAGGGTAGCATAAAGTTCCTCCTTCGTTTCTCCTTTTATAATAAGATGTTCTGCCATGATGTCTTTACTTTTCAATTCTGTCTATCATCTGTTTAGATATTCTATCTCTGCAAAAGTAATAAAAATAATTGAAATACTGTCATTTTCATAGAATTATTTCTATCCTTTCAATCTTTTTTTGTACTTTTGCACCATCAATTTATTAAATGAAGAAGTAGTCTGATTTTTAAAAATAGGAAAAGATATGGCTGATAAAGATATGAAATGGAAGACGCTCTCGCAGAAGTATCTGATAGAGAAGCCTTGGCTCACGGCACGAGTGGATAAGGTGGAATTGCCTACGGGTGCCATCATCGATGAATATTACGTGCTAGAATATCCCGACTGGGTGAATACCATCGCCATTACGAAGGACGGAATGTTCGTATTCGTACGTCAGTATCGCTATGCGATAGGGAAGACGGTGAATGAACTCTGCGCTGGAGTGATAGAGAAGGGCGAGGACCCGATGGATGCTGCCAAGCGAGAACTGATGGAAGAGACTGGGTTCGGTGGCGGAAACTGGCAGAAGTGGATGACGATTTCGGCTAATCCGAGCACTCATACCAATCTTA